>JANRIN010000096.1:0-6926 GCA_033764965.1 Leptolyngbyaceae cyanobacterium bins.302
CTCGGGGGTCTTCTAAGTTCGTAAAATGCTCTAATAGCGTTGCAGTCGGTGAAGTCATGGGGCAATCAGCGATATGGATACATGGGTTAAACCAGTATCTCACTCGCTCCCTTCCCATAATTTAGATGCGTTTGCCCTGGCAAAATCCCCAAGAATTCTTATGAGGGAAAACGACTATCCGTATTTATTGCTAAAAAATTGCCAGGGTGAGGAAAACCAGCAGTCCACCAATCAGGTAAAACACAGCGACAATCTTGGTTTCCGACCAGCCAGAAAGTTCCAGATGATTGTGGTAAGGGGACATTTTGAAGAAGCGCTTCCCGACACCATCGGGTCCCTTCGTTGCTTTGAAATAACCCACCTGAATCATGACAGAAACTGCTTCTATGAAAAACAGTCCACTGAGCATGAGCAGCACAACTAAGGCGTTAGTCAAAATCGCCACCGATGCTAAGGCACCCCCCAACGCCAAAGACCCAGTATCACCCATGAACACACGGGCTGGATTGCGGTTATGCACCAGAAAGCCCAGGCAGCTACCACTGAGGCAGGCGCAAAACAGCATTAATTCCGGTGAGGCTGGAGCAACGTGAGCACCCAAACGGAGCAACGCGATCGCCACTGTTCCACCCGCCAACCCATCCAAGCCATCGGTTAGGTTCGTGGCGTTACTTTCAGCCACCAGAGAAAACCAGGCGATCGGGAAAAAGAGCAATCCCAACGGTAACATCAAACCGAAGGGCAGCGCCAAGTTGGTGATAGTATGCGGCTGAGTCAGCCCCACCCAGAGACAAAACAGCCCGCCAAAGCTAATTTGTAGTGCCAGCTTCATGCGAGGAGAAATGCCTTTGTTGGATTTGCGGCGAATGATTTGCCAATCGTCAATCCAGCCAATTAACCCATAACTAAAAGTCAGCAACGCGACCGCAAGAACTGGAGGCGCAAACCCTGACCAGAGAACCGCAACAACCAGAGCAACTGGGATAAAAAAGATCCCGCCCATCGTTGGGGTTCCGGCTTTTTTCAGGTGAGATTGAGGTCCGTCTTCCCGGATTGTCTGACCTGCTTTCAGTGCTTGAAGTGCGGGAACAACCCAGAAACCGAGAATTGCCGTGATCAGAGCACAAACCCAGAAGGGCAAAGTTAAGGATTCGATCTGAACTGGAGAGCGTCCTGCTAACCAATCCAGGTAGAAGCTCCCTGCACCTAAGCCTGCTGCCAATACACCAAACAGCAACGCCCCTGAAAGTTTGAATGAGCTACGGTAGAACAGTTTTGCATCCACAAGCGTTAATTTCACTCCACACACGACACACCGCTAGCTGTAACAACGTTGCGATGTTGATCAATCGCTCACAACCACACAAATCTTAAAACGAGATGGGTCAGATGAAAATGGTTTGGGAATACATTCGGGCGCGATCGCTCCAAGTTCCGATCAACTAATCATCCAATTCCAAATCATCGTCATCATCATCCAGATCGAAGGAGTTGTCTTCTCCCGCCATCAATTCATTAATCTCTTCTTCGTCATCCGCATAGTCAAAGTCACTGCTATCACGGGCAAGCAAGCGACCGGATTCTTCCAGCCAACCGAGGATAGAAACGGATTGCCGTCTTGCGGAAACCGTTGCCCGTTGATTACGGGGTTCTTCGTGCAGGGAGGGATTGTACGCCATAGATACCTGGGTTTGTTTCGGTTTAAGGTGCGGTTAGTATACTGAAAGATCTAGAAAATAAACTAAAAAGTTTGTCTATTTCTATTCCGCCAGTAAGTCAAGGAGAGTTTATCACCCTTTGGGTAGAATGCAAGACTTTTACTAACCTTCTATTTCAAGTATTCCATAAAGAAATTCAATCAATCGGAAAAATTGCCCTTTGCAGGAAGGAACATTGCAATGATTGGTAAGGCTGAACTGCTGGAAACGATCGCTGGCAAAAATCGTGGACTTCTAGCCACAGAGCTACAAAAACAAGCCATTCTCTCTGCCATTGCTCGGTTAGAAGACCGCAATCCCACGCCTCGCCCTGTCGAAGCAGTGGAATTATTAGATGGAGATTGGCGACTCATCTACACCACGAGTCGCGGCATTCTGGGATTAGATCAAGTTCCACTCCTGAATCTGGGGCAGGTTTATCAATCGATTCGTGCGGCTCAGGCAAAGCTCTACAACATTGCGGAAGTCTATGGATTGCCCTTGTTGGAAGGGATTGTGAGTGTGGCAGCGAGTTTTGTGCCTGCCAGCGATCGCCGCGTCAACGTCCGGTTCGATCGTTCCATCGTTGGTTTGCAGCGGTTGATCGACTATCAAACGCCCCAGGCATTTATTGATCAAATTGAAGCGGGGGAGAAATTTCGGGCGATCGACTTTGCCATCACCAACCGAGAGCAACGGGGCTGGCTCGACATCACTTATCTAGATCAGGACTTGCGAATTGGGCGCGGGAATGAAGGCAGTGTGTTTGTACTGACAAAAGGATGAAAGACCCATGCTGCGCCTCTCTCAAGGTCATCTCAGTTTACTGGCGATGTGTCCACGTAAGTTTCAACATGTGGTGCTGGATCAGATGGGCAGTCCAGAGGACATCGATCAGCAAGCGCGCTTGCAACAAGGGGCACGATTTCACCTGTTGCTTCAGCAGTGGTTGTTGCAGTTACCTGTAGAGCCGATCGTGCAGGCAGATTTGCAACTTCAGCAGTGGTTCGCGGCATTTAAGGAAGCGGCTCCCAGGATATTAGCTGCGGGGGAGCAACAAGCCGAGAGCGATCGCCTGCTGGAACTGGATGGTTATCTATTAACCGTGCGCTACGACTTGTTAATCACAGGCGACGATTATGCCAAAATTTTGGACTGGAAAACTTATCCTCGTCCCCAGAAAACACAGCGGCTAGAGCAACATTGGCAGACTCGCCTTTATCCTTTTGTGTTAGCGGAAACTAGCGCTTACCTGCCAGAGCAGATTGCAATGGTGTACTGGTTCTTTCAAAGCGATCGCGAATCATCCACGCCCCAGAGCTTGACCCTCCAATACAACAGCCACAAACACGAAGCAACTCGGCAAGAACTGACGCATTTACTCGCTCAACTCACTCACCATCTGGAGCGCTTTCAAATGGGTGAACCCTTGCCCCAGTTAGGATGGGGATCTCGTCCTTGTGAAGAGTGTGCGTTTGCGCCTCGGTGTGGACGGGGACAAGTCGATGCAGACGGTTGGCTTCAGGATGGGGGCAAGGAAGAGGCGCAGGGCGATCGCCTGCCTGACCTGCTGACCCTCGCCGAAATCGAAGAAGTTCCTTTGTAAAAGTTCTTTTTAAGTTCGGTATGTGAGGCTGTGCTGACGGCATCTCATCTTCTATTTTCTATTTTCTATTTATCTGCAATATGACTGACTTATCGAAATCGGACGAATCGCTGCCTATCGTTGTGCGGGACATGGATATCAATGATCTGGCTCCTGTCTATCATCTAGGGGAGCAGCTATTTACCAGCGATCGCTACCCTTTCATCTACCGCACCTGGGATCAGTGGGAAGTGATTGGGCTGTATAACACCGACCCTGAGTATTGTCTGGTGGCTGAGTCTGAGGGCAGACTGGCGGGATTTGTGCTGGGGACAATTATCAACAAAGCAACCTGGACTTATGGATACATTCTTTGGCTGGGTGTGAATCCAGATTTTCAGCGGCGTGGGGTGGCAGATACCTTGGTCGATCGTCTGGTGGAGCGCATGATTGATGATGGTGCCCGCTTCATGATGGCAGATACGGATCCAGAGAATGTGCCAGCCGTCAAGTTCTTTACTCGCAAAGGTTTCAACAACGTCCGCAAACACGTCTTCCTGTCTATGAACCTGAGCAAGCACGAGTATTACGGCAAGCTAATTGCTTACGAGCGAGAAAAGGCAGAACGGGCAGTCTGGAAGCGCCCCCGCCGTCCAACCAAGTCTTAAATATACTTTCAAGCTTCGATCTTCCCAACCCTTTTCATACCCAGAATCAGCAACGCCCAAATCCTTGATGAGTAATCCAGGCTAACAGTGTTGTTTGTAATTATGTTTTTAGGAAAAAACCGTAAATTTCGTGATATTTTTCCTGAAGGTGTAAAATTTTTCTACGTGAAAATACCTGAGTATTCAAGTTGTTAGGCTGCCACGGGTTATCCGCGAAAGCAGTTGGTTTAGGTTGCGCTTTCAGATATGCACTTTGCCCCATTTACTGTTTAGGGAATCACAATGAAACGAATTACATGGGTTTTGGGATGGATGTCTGCTTGTGTTGGTGGAGTCGCCCTGCTGGCAGTCCCTGCAAAGGCGCAGTTTGTCTCCATTCCGGTTACCAACGGCAGCTTTGCCGTTACTAACACTGGGGCGGGTAATCAATACGTCAATCCGGGTGCGCCCCTTACCTTGCTCAGTCCTGCTGGCACAATCAACGTGACCGCAGCCGCTCAACCGATTTATCAGGCTGCATTTAATATCACAACCAACACCCCGATCGGAGTGTATGTCACTGGTATCAGTGGCTCTGCCGCCTTAAATGATGGTAGAACAGCGACCTTTGATCGCGCTGCTGCCGCCAAGCTCGAAACTCTGGGGACTGTTACAGGTGCTGCGAACTATTTTGCAGGGAGTGCAATTCCAAACGGTGCAACGGTTGCATTTACAGTTGTTTCAGGGTCTTTTGATATTCCCCAAGCCGCGCTTAGTGCCTATCCCACTCCCCAACTGGCTATTCCAGTAACAGGGGGTAGCTTTACGTTAACGGCTCCAACAGGTGCAGGCTTTGAAACCATGACTATCAACGGTATCCTAACTTCTTCTGGTACTGCCAACCTCACCTTAAGCTTCCCCTTACTCACTGATCCAGCCAACACTGCATTTCCCTACACGATCCAAGGAACCGCTAGACCAGTTGCCATTGGCGGCATTGTCAATGGCACGATCGCTTTGAATGATGGACGTTCACTCTCTGTCAACGAGCGCCTGGTCAGGCTAGAAGGGACTGCCCAAGTTACAAGTGTGGCACCAGCCAACAACTATCAATTCCCTGGCGTGTATGGCACCCCCATAACCCTCACCGGAACCTTTACAGGTGGCACGATCAGTGTTCCGGCTCCAACGGTGGTGTTACCTGCCCCACCCACTGTCATTCCCGATCGCCCTGATGTTAGTGTGAATGTTCCCAACTCAGCCCCCAATGTGAGCCTTGAAACGCCTGCGGTTCAACTGGGACTGCCTCAAATAGACGTGATTGATTTCTCCCAACCCCCCAACCAGGGCGAAGAAATTATCAACTTGGCCGAACTGACCCCCGGATCTCAAGTGAGTGAATCGGCTGGTGAGAAGTTTGATGAACTGGCAGCCTCACCACTGGCTTACAGCCGGATTCATCCTTGTGTCAGTGCGATGTCGTCTTTGGGTTTTAGGTGCCGATAAGGGAGTAAGACAGACAGAAAGGCAAAGACAAAGAGTCAATCAGCTAGACCGGGCATGGAAGAGTAGCAATTAGAACAGGCTTATTCGTTAGGATAGAACTTATTCCTAAGTTTGTCCTAGAAAAGTCGCTGTACTTGAGCGAATGCCAGAACAACCCCCGTGGCAAATTCAGACGAGTCATCCGCCGCAATGGTTGGTGAAAGCAATTCAGCAAGTGATGCCAACGCTGAAGGGAACCGTCTTGGCTCAATTGCTGTGGCAACGGGGGTTGCATCAACCGGAACACATTGCTGGATTTCTGAGTGCAAGCCATTACCAGCCTGCCAGCCCGTTTGAGTTTGGTGAGGAAATGCAACGGGCAGTCGCACGGTTGCAACGGGCGATCGCGCATCAAGAAATTGTTGGGATCTGGGGCGACTTTGATGCCGATGGCGTGACGGCAACGGCTGTGTTGTGGGATGGGTTAGGGCAGTTTTTGCAGCAACAAAAGACATTGTTCTACTACATTCCTAACCGCTTGACCGAATCCCACGGACTTTCGCGCCAAGGCTTGGATCAACTGCACGCCAAAGGCTGTCAACTGATCATCACTTGCGATACGGGCAGCACCAATCTGGAGGAAATTGAGTATGCTAAACGATTCGGCATGGAGGTGATTGTCACGGATCATCACACCTTGCCCTCCCTGCGCCCACCTGTTACCGCGATCGTCAATCCCCGCAACCTGCCCGCCGATCACCCCCTCGCAACGCTCTCCGGAGTCGCTGTGGCATACAAACTGGTGGAAGCCTTATATGTCACGTTGCCTGATGTACCTCAAAAACCCCTCGATCAGTTGCTGGATCTCGTTGCGATCGGGCTAATTGCTGATTTGGTGGAACTGAAAGGGGATTGCCGCTACCTGGCACAACGGGGCATTGAACAACTGCAAAAGCAGAGCGATCCATCCACAGCTACCCGTCCAGGAGTGGCGAAACTGCTGGAATTTTGTAAACGGAGCGGCGATCGCCCCACAGACATCTCTTTCGGGTTGGGTCCGCGCATCAATGCCGTGAGTCGGATTCAAGGGGATGCTCATTTTTGTGTAGAACTGCTGACGAGTCAAGATCAGCACCTCTGCACCCATCTAGCAGAAGCCACCGAACTCGCTAATGCCCGCCGTAAAGCATTGCAGAAAGATGTCTTGCGGCAAGTGAGCGATCGCGTGTCCCAGCTTGATCTCTCCACAACTCAGGTGATCGTCTTGAGCAATGAGCAGTGGCAACCGGGAGTTTTGGGGCTGGTTGCGGGACAAATCGCCCAGGAATACGGTAGACCAACTATTTTGTTAAGCACCGAAGGAGTGAGTCTGACTGTAAAAAGCAACCAGTTCCCCACTTCTTACCCCCAAACCCAACCCCCACCACCCCAAAAACCAAACCCCCACCAAAAAAACCACACCCAACCCCCAACGGCGGGGCCGGCGAGAAAAAAAAAGTTGTGTTTACAAGT
>JANRIN010000276.1:0-12115 GCA_033764965.1 Leptolyngbyaceae cyanobacterium bins.302
CACTATCACAGTACGGGCAATTAGGGGAAAATAAATCCATCATCCGCTCCTGATGAATTGGCGGTTTTCAAAACACTGTAAGTTGCTCTAATGTAACAATATTAAGGCTTTATGTCTCCCCACTTAGCGGAACCAGTGCCCCGCAGTGCTTTCCAACTCTACTCCTCCCAAGCAGTTGTCAAAGAAACATCACAGGGAGATACGGAAATCGCATCTCGACGGCTCGAAATCATTCGCAATCTCACGTTACTCGATTTGAACCAATTTGTACTTGATTTAGCAGAGCAATTTTTGGAACGCAGCAGCCTTCCCGCAAAAGCTGATGTTGATGCTGTTCATATTGCAGCCGCAACTGTTCACGGCATGGATTACCTACTCACATGGAACTGTAAGCATATTGCCAACGCTCAAATTCAAAGAAAACTGGCAGAGATTAGTCTTGATTTGGGATACGAGTTACCGATTCTTTGTACACCCTATGAACTTCTCGGAGACTGATTATGTACCAAGATGCAATTGTAGAAGAAATTCACAGAATTCGTGAAGAGTATTCTCGGTCATTCAATCATGACTTGAAAGCCATCTTTGCTGATTTACAAAAACAGCAAGCCGAAAGCGGTAGAGAGGTTGTCAGTTTGTCACGAAAGCGCGGTCTAACGACACGTTGGAGCGGATGGGCGAGAGATATTGGTGAGGATGCAAAGGATATTAGCCGCCGCTCACTTTAACCGTTATGCGACTATGAAGCTGTGGGGTTTGACCTGACTGGCGTTGTGGAACTAAGCCTGCATAGGCAGAAACTTGACGGGCATTGGTAAAGCGTTCAGGGTTGTCCAGGGCAGTGACTATCACCTCAGCCGTTCGCCGTCCTACCCCTGGAATTGTCATCAATAACTGCACTCGCTCGTCCTGTTTTGCCAGTTGATTGAGTTGTTTTTCCACCTGGTCATGCTGTTCTTCCAACCTGTCAAGCAAGGTTAGCTCCACGTCTAGTTCCCCTTGCCATAACTCGTCAATTTTGCACTCAACTAACGGTTTGCGATGGTTGTTCAGTTCTGCCATGCCTTCAAGGGTCCAGGCTTTGGAGCGAGCTGGCATGGTTAATCCTTGGGCCATCAGCAACGCCCGCATCCGGTTGCGGATCTGGTTCATCCGCTCCACTAAGGTTTTGCGATACTTCACTAGCCGTCGATATTGTCTGGTTTCAGGAGTTGGCACATAGACCGGACTGATCTGCCCCAACGCGGCTAGTTTCGCTAGTTTGAGGGCATCGTCCTTGTCCGTTTTGCGTTTGACGTTGCGCCATTGCCAGGCTTCGGCATTGGGATTAGCCACCAGGACTTCATATCCTTGCGCTTGGCAAATATCGTGAACCCAATGGCTGTTGGTGCAGGTTTCAATCACTACTTGCTGCGGTTGGTGGCGGTTGAGCAGGTCTTCGAGGGCTAAGCGTTGCATCGTGATCGTCTCGTACTCAGCCTGATTGGTATCCGTATCGAACAAGCAAGCCACGCTCTTGAATTTCCCTAAGTCAATTGCCAGAATCTTCATATTAGCCTCCGAGTTTTATTGTTGAGGGGAATTGAAACGTCCTACTCCTCAAGGGTATCGGAGGTTTCTTCTTGCCTCTCACGGCTTGCATAGATTCTCTTCGGTCTTGGGTGAGGGCGTTACCCTACAGTCATCTGCGGGTGCTCAGATAGCGCAGGCAATCACAGGTTGAGTGCTGAGAGACTCAAAACCTAATCCAATCAGTGACGGTTCTTCCGGATCCGGGGTGAAAATCGTATAATACTATACTTTTAGCTAAAGATAGTACCAATGGACATTCATCTGGATACATTACTTAAGTTACCAGATGCTACGGTTGAAAGCTGTACTGGACAAGATAATGAAGCGTACCTGAACCTACGGTTGCTGAATGAAGAAGCGAGTTGTCCGCAGTGTGAGCAATTGAGTTCAGAATTGCATCAAACCCGTCCTATTCTAGTTCGAGATTTATCGATTTTTGGTCAAGCGACGTACTTAAAAGTTCCGCGTCGCCAATTTTATTGCCGTCATTGTCAACGCTATTTTACTGAATCACTCTCCTTTATGGATGAAGGGCGGCAATACACGAGGTGTTATGAGGAGCATATTTACCAACAAGTATAACTGTCGAGTATTGAGCCAGTCAGTCGAGTCAAGCGATCGCCGATTTTACCCAAGCCATCAAACTTAATCCTAAAGATGCGATTATTTATAACAATCGAAGCAATGCTTACAATGTAAGGAAGGAGTTTGACAAAGCTCTTTCTGATATAAATTACGCTCTAAAGCTTGAGCCTAATATTATTTATATCTATGACAGTCGAGGCACAGTTTATCGCTCTATGTGGAAACATGATCACGCACTCAGTGACTACACTCAAGCCACTAAACCTGACCCAATCAATCAAGATGTGTCGTACCTATGGAGGGGCGTGTTTTTCCTGGAGCAAGGCAACAAGCGGGGTGTAATCAAAGACTTTCAGAAGGTGATTGATCTAACCTACATCTTGCACCATTCTCAACAACCGCCCTGACCTCAAGTTCGGGCTGAAAACTTAAGTCAGTTGAAACTGACTGGAAGACTCACTAGAAAGCAGGTTCAACCCGTTTTAACGGGTTTTAGCTTTGAGCCTGAAATTTATTTCAAGGCTCTTCCGGCAACGGGTGCAAGACCTAAGTTAGAAAGCTGAAAGCACGCCCTGGTTAGCCCACCAATCCAACTTTATTGAGTAGCGAGAACAAATAACGAATGACAAATGATGAATGGCGAATGAATCAACTACTAACTTCTTGGTTGGTTGGCAAGTGGCAGAACCAGACGAGTGGTATTGCGTCCGTCTTCTAACTTGTAGAAACTAATTTCGCCCCCGATCGCTTTCATCAACGCTTGGCAAACGGACAAATGCAAACCAGGGGGATGATCCAAAATAGAAGGCGTGAGCCAATCATTTCGTCCTGTTTCCAGTTCTGCTAGCAAGCTGGATTCGATGTGTCCAGCATCGGTGATGAGTAGTTCAAACCAGCGGGAATCGATCTGGCGACACCAGAGATCAATTCGTCCACCGTTGGGCGATCGCTCACAGGCGGCAAGCAGCAATTCATACAGCACCAGTTCAATTTTGCCGATGTCGCCACCCAGCGTCAGGTTGGTTTCATCATGCACCTGGGACCAGAGTTGGCGTTCTTTAATGCAGGGATCGACCCGTTCCAGCGATCGCTTGAGCAAGGAAATCAGGGAAATTGTGGTGGCGAAAGAACGAATTTTCCATTCCTCGCTTTGAACGATCTGGTTCAGGGGGGCGATCGCGTCTTGAATTTGCCGCAGAAGTTGTTGCTGGCGCGTGGCAAACAGCGGGTCTTTAGGATTGCCCAGTTCATCCAGCCGTTTTAAGCTGGCAAGAATTAAGCGATGGGCTTCTTCTAAGCGACGGTGCTTGTACCAGGTTAATTGCTCTAACACCGATCGCTGAGCAATTAAGCGATTTGCCAGCAACAGGTTGTATCGTGCCCACGCCAGTTGATGCACCAGGGTTGTAAAGGCTGCCAGCATCCGATCATTCCAGTGCCGCCCCGATTCGTCAGCCAGGATAATTACGCCCATCGGTTCCGCTTTGCCCAACGTGTGCAGCGCCAGCACGAGCACTTCGCCAATCCCCGTTCCGTGCAGCCATTGCCGGGTATTGGGCAGGATCTCGGCAATACTCAGAGGCATCGCCTCTTTGCGCCCCAATGCCCACTGCATCAGCGCATCGGTGTGGAGGGGAACGGCAAAAGTATCGTTGATCTTGAAGCGATCGCTGGGCGGAGGAGAACTGAGGATGCGCCCGGTTTGGTGTCCGGGAAGCCAACTGACTAACACTGCCAGCGGCACTTGCATAATCTGGGTGAGGTGCTGCAAGGCGGCTTGCTCTAACAGTTCCAGGTTTTGGGCTTGCTGGATGGCAGTTAACCCCCATTGCAGGGTTTGGTTCAATTTCTGCTGTTGATCCGTTTGGCGTTGCAGTTGCCATTGATGCAGCAGCAATCCAAGTTGTTGACTCACTGTTTTGACCAATTCCCGCTCGTTACGGCTCCAACTCCGGGGCGATTCGTGACAAATCATGATCACGCCTTCCGGTTGTTGCCCGATCGCGGTACTGCACAAAACCAGGGATTTAATCCCCAATTCCAACAAGCGATCGCGCCAACTTAGTAGCTTCAAGTCGCTATCCAGATTTTCGATCGTGATCGCCTCGGTGCTGCGTTTCAGCAGTTTGAAATCAATCTCGCTGAGGGGATTAAGGGTTGTGGCAAGTGGACGGCGATTGCTGGGATGGAACTGGTAACAAACCTCGAATTGCTCCAGGTCATTGTCATATAGCAGTACCAGAAACCGCTCTGCTTTTAGGCGCTTACACAGTTGATCGGAGGCTTGGCGCAGGGTATTTTTCCAATCATCTTCGTTGTAAATTGAACGAGCAATTTGAGCTTCCAACTCCTGGTCGGCGCGAATATGCTCGATCGTCGTTTCCATCTCTCCCAAGGGGGCTGTAATTGCAATCATTTGCGCCGCACCCCGGATAAAGTGCTTTTCGTGCTCACTCCAGATGCGCGGCTCACTTCCTTCTACCGCTAAGAACCCCAGCAACTCGTTTTGATACAGGATGGGGGCTGCCAGCAGCGATCGTGCCCGGATTTGCTGCATCAGGCGACTGGTTGTATCGGCTTTGAGGGAACTATGCGCTTCCCCGATCGACACCATCTGATCCGATGCCAGCGCTTGATAAAAACCACTGACTTCCTGCACCGTAATTCCCGATGCAGGCTGGTTCTCCTTAAAGCTGACGTTGCGCTGACGATTGCCCAACCTGCGCCAAAAATAGCGGCGTTCTCGCTCATACCAGTACAAGCTAGTGCGCGTGGGCTGAATGAATTGATGGGTATCTTCCACAACGGCTTCTAACCGAGCGCCCAATCCGGAGAGCGATCGCATCTGTCCCAACAAATGCAACAACGGTTCTGCCGGATACTTAATTTGCTGTCGCTGCCATTCCGTCTCAATCTTGTACAGGGTGGCAGCAAATTCGCCCAAAATCATCGACATCCGCGCCTTTTCGTCTGATTTGGGCGACACCCCCCAGGCAGGAGAGCCTAACAGCACCACACCATAGCAGCGATCGCGATAGCGGACTGGAAAAATCACCGTACCCTGGATATTGGCTTTCTGCGCCATCCGTCGCCATTCCCCTGCCCGCTGTTCCTCTCGCAAGTCAGGCACCGCCACGGGACGCTGCTGAATCACAACTTGCTCCAGCACATCTCCCGGAGTTAAGGTAAACCGTTGCCGAAGAAACCCCGCCTCACCATTGGGGATGATGCCCCCTTTGCCCAACAGACGGTGTTCTAAGCGATCGTAGAGTCCAATCCAAATCGTTGGATAATGAAGCTCAGCCCGAAGATACTCGATCACGTTATCAATTAAAACGTCTGAGTTTTCCTCCTCGCGCAGCGTTTGCAGGACGCGCCCCAACGCCACCAGTTGTCTGTCATACGTATTTGGCTCTTGCTGGTGGACCATCCTAGTGCTTACCAATCCTTGCCTTCAGGATACCCATATGGACATCTATCAAACGCTTCTGCGTCCAATTCTATTCTCTGGCGTGAAAGCAGATCCGGAGTGGCTACATCGCCAAAGTTTTCGTCTCTTCCAATGGCTCGATCGCTTTCCTGCCGATCCTGCCAGAGTTTGGCTGCGCGATCGCCTGCACCAATCCTGCTCTCTAGCTGATCCACGCCTGCACCGATCGCTCTGGGGACTGACCTTCCCTCATCCGGTTGGACTCGCCGCCGGATTTGACAAAGATGGGGTTGCTTCTGGCATCTGGGAAAGCTTTGGCTTTGGCTTTGCCGAACTCGGCACCGTCACCTTCCACGCCCAACCGGGCAATCCCCAACCTCGCCTCTTTCGTCTGCCTGCGGATCATGCCGTCCTGAACCGCATGGGCTTCAACAACCAGGGAGCCGCCGCAATGGCAAAACGACTGGAGCAGCGATGGAGAGGTAGGGAGATGGAGAGAGAAATTCACAATTCACAATGTCCCCAAACCCCATCCCCCAAACCCCATCCCCCAAACCCCGTCCCCCACTCTCACTTCCCCATCCCCCTCGGCATCAACCTGGGCAAATCCAAAATCACCCCCCTTGAGGCAGCGGCTGAGGATTACGTGAAAAGTTTTCGCCTATTGCAAGACTGGGGTAATTATTTTGTGGTTAACGTCAGTTCGCCCAACACACCAGGATTACGATCGCTGCAAGATAAAGCCCAACTAGAGCCAATTTTGCGGGCATTGCAGCAGGAGAATCGCGATCGCAAACCGTTGCTGGTGAAAATTGCCCCTGATCTGGAGTGGGAGGCGATCGCGGATGTGATCGCGCTGGCTCAAACCCATCACCTGGCGGGCATCATTGCCACCAACACCACCATTCGCCGCGATGGACTCAAAACCCAGATACTGGAGGGCACAGGCAATCCCGTTACAGCAGAAGCTGGTGGGATTAGTGGGGCACCCGTCAGAGCGCGATCGACGGAGGTGATTCGGTTTATTTACAAAGAAACTCAGGGCAGCTTACCGATTATTGGCGTGGGCGGCGTGTTTACGGCGGAAGATGCCTGGGAGAAAATCACTGCTGGAGCCAGTTTGGTGCAAACTTACACCGGCTGGATCTACGAAGGACCCTGGATGGTGCGGCGAATGTTGGAGGGGTTGTTAACTAAGCTGGATGAGAACGGGTTCAAATCGATTCAGGAGGCAGTAGGAGTCGAGGGCGGGCGGCTTCGCCGTTACCACAAGGGTCGCTAAATTTACTTCGCACACTCCCAACTCAAAATGATTTGTCCATCCGGAAGCCGATAAATTCCCTGCGCTTCCACTAACGAATGAGTCGGCAACGGATTCGTAACGGATGAAACAGATGGAGCCGGAATTTTATCCGTTTCATTCGTTCTATCATCCGCTGCCAACCCTCGCACCTCCCCCGTTTCAAACACAGGCAACACCGCATCCCCCGGACGTACTGGCAACCCACCCGTCCCCGTGATGATGAAGGTTCCCCCCGCCGCCCCATCCCGCACCAGGCAACTATTCGCCAAAATCCGATTGGTATCAATCAAATTCTGCGGTAGTTGCGCCAATCCCCGACTGGGATCAACGTTCGGCGTATTCAAGGTGACGATGCCATTCACGCCAAAGGTGGAACTGGCAGTAATATCGCTAAACTGGGTCAAGCGAGGACGAAACTGCAAGCCAAAGATCCCCTGCGCCGTAATATTGACCCTCCCCCCACTCCCCGAAAACGCATTCGCCGTAATATCGCTATTCTCCGACTTCACCCCAATGATGAACCCCTCTGGAGCGTTGATAGTAATGTTGCCGCCATTGCCTCCTGCTTGTGCTGTACCTGCTGTGGTAGAAATCTGACTACCGTTTCGCATCAGCAACAACTGTCCCATATTCAGGTTGATATTGCCGCCATCCACAGCTGTCGACTCCGCACTGATCAAGCCCCGATCCATGAAGATTAAGGGCGCTGTAATCGTAATATCTCCTGCCAAACTAGAAGAAATACCTTCGGTCAGGATGCCACTCTCTACGATAAATATGCCTTCATGAGCCGAGATGAAGATATCCCCTGCATTACCTTGTGCCCCGGTGCTGGCAGAAATCGTTGCTCTATTAGTAAGGTTCAAGAACCGGGTGTCAAGGTTGATATTCCCACCTTGTCCGATGCCCGTTGAGCCAACTGTGCTGAAGATTCCACTACCAAGTTGATCATCAGGTGTAGAGCCATCAAGAGCGATCACATCGGCAGTGACCAGTACATTTCCCGCATCCCCAGCGCCGAAAGTGCTGGCAGAAATTTCGGTGCCACCAGTGAGGCTTAAGATACGGGTAACAAGGTTAATATTCCCACCTTGTCCGATGCCCGTTGATCGAACTGTGCTGAAGATTGCACTACCAAATTGACCATTGGGTGTAGAGCCATCGAGAGCGATCACATCGGCAGTGATCAGTACATTACCCGCATTCCCTCTGCCACTGGTGCTGGCAATCATTTGTGATCCATTGAGGACTTCTAGGGTATTGGAGGTAATCTGGACGTTGCCACCTCTGCCGACTGCACCTGTCGCCACACTACTTAAAACCGCACCACCGTCAAACAAAGCTAGATCGCGGACAGTAAGCAGTATGTTCCCTGCATCGCCAGTGCCACGTGTGTCGGCAAGCAATTGTGATCCATTGAGGACTTCCAGAGTATTGGAGGTAATTTGGACGTTGCCACCCTTGCCTACACCAGTTTCCCCGACATTGCTGAAGGCAGCACTGGAAAATTGGCCATCAGCACTGGTGCCACTGAACAGGATACGATCACGTGCCGTAATTAGCACATTGCCCGCATCCCCTATGCCTCCAGTAGCGGCGCTTAACCCTGCACCATTGAGGACTTTTAAGGAATTAGAGTTAATCCGGATGTCGCCACCCCTACCAATGCCACCTGACTCGACGCTGCTGAATGCAGAACTGATAAATCGTCCATCAGCACTGGTGCCACTGAAGATGACGTGATCGCGCGCCTCAACAATCACATTCCCCGCATCCCCAATTCCAACGGTGCTGGTACTCAATTTTGCACCATTGAGAACCTCTAGGGAATTTGAGTTGATCTGGACATTCCCGCCCCGACCCACTGCTCCTATCGATACATCACTCAGTGCACCACTGGGAACTTGCCCATCCCTACTCACACCACTGAACAAGACACGATCTCGCGCAGAAATCAGCACATTCCCCGCATCACCGTTGCCAAAGGTTACAGCGAGCAACTGTGAGCCATTAAGAACCTCTAAGGAATTGGAGTCAATCTGGATATTGCCACCTTTGCCTTGAGGCACCCTCACCGCATTTATCACCGGATTAAAATCTCCCACAGTACTGAAAGCAGCACTGTCACTGAAGAGGACACGATCGCGCGCGGAAATAATTACATCCCCTGCATCGCCACTGCCTAAAGTGCTGGCAACTAATTGTGAGTTATTGAGGACTTCCAAAGATTTGGTGGTAATTTGAACATTACCACCTTTGCCCTGACCACCCAAATCTATACGGCTGGAGGCGATAACAAAATCACTAAACAGCACACGATCGCGCGCCTCAATAATCACATTCCCTGCATTGCCATTGCCAAATGTGACAGCAAGCAAACGTACATCATCACGGACTTCTAAGGCGTTAGCCGTAATCCTTAGATTGCCACCATCTCCATTGGAATTTTGAGCCACATTATTTGCAATTCCACTAGACGGACCTGCAGCTTGTACTAACCCAGTTGCATTCAGGGTGACATCTCCTGCTTGACTATTGGAAGTTCCCAAACCTTGAAAAATGCCTGCTAACAATCGACTCCCATTCAGAATATTAATGTTGTTAGCTGTAATGCCAATATCGCCTTTATCACTCAACTGCACATCGATTAACGCACTATTGGTAATGGTTACATCGCCTCGTTGTAGTCCATTCGGTATCTCCAGACTCCCATTTGGGTTCAGTACCATATTTCCTTCAGTTGCAACTGATCCGATCTCAATTCTTCCACCCCAAGCGTTTAATATGCCTCTGTCAATCAAAACGTCACCACCTAAAAGCAATAGAGTTTGACTATCTGGCACTTGCAAACCAAACGTTGGATCTCCAAGTACAGTTTGATCTGCCTGTGATTGGTTGATAATTGCTCCTGGTGTTTGACTTGTAAAAAAGAAAGCTGTTGGATTGATGGTCAGGAGATTGGAAGGGGGTTGAGGATTGACGGCACTGAACTCACCGTTATCTCCAAACTTGATGCCGCTGGCTGTGGTGCCATAGAAGGAACCTCTCAAAGCCAAACTGGCATTTTGTCCAAAAATGATGCCATTGGGATTGATTAGAAATAGGTTGGGTTGGGAGTTACCAAATGTACCCAGGGTGCCAAGGATTTCAGTACGATTTGTACCTGTAACTCGTGCCAGAATATTTTGAATCGCAGCATTGGGACTGAAAAAATACGCTCCTCGCCCACTTGCAACATTGAATTCGCGAAAACTGTGAAATAAATTTGCGCCTCGTTGTGCACCTCCAACAATTGCTTCAACTGGTAAGCCGCTAAAGTTTTCAACCACGATTGACGATTCTGCACCGAGGGTTGCATCTGGAACAATCAGACTTTGAGAGAACGCTGGAGCAGAAACAGCGATCGCCCCAATTCCGCCTAACACTCCAACAAAAATCGATCGCACCCACCCATCCACTCGCTGCTCTGCCATTGTTTCTTGCTCCTGCGATCGCCTATTTGCGACAAATTTATTTAGATAAAAAATACTCTAAAATTTTGCAAGTGAACAGTATTTTCATGGAAAAGGTGGGAAATTAGGCAGGAAAATAATTAGCTACTATGCTGAAATTATACGATTACCCAATGCTCACATTTTGGATCAAGCATGGATAAACTTCTACACCAACTCAATACAAAATTGCGCTCATGGAAACCTGATGTTGCAGAGCAGGTGCGGCAACGGTTAGCAGAATTAATTGAACAGGCAGATTCCGATACGTTAGATTTGTTGCAATCGCGCACAGTAGAACAAGAAGTCTTGGATTTGCTTGATGAACCTGAATCCCGGTGAAGTTTGGTTAGCCGATTTAGGTCTAGCTGCCAAAACCCGTCCTGTTGTCATCGTCTCTCGCTATGATCCCGATCCACCTCGATCGCTGGTTATTTATGTGCCTCTGACGACCCAAAATCGTAATAGTCCTTACGAAGTTGAACTTCCAAGACTGACATTTCTCAAACAACAATCCATTGCGAATGTTCAAGGAATTGCATCGATCCCAACTGTGCGGCTAGAGAAAAAGTTAGGTGATTTGCCCCATGAGACTTTCTCTGAAATTAAAGCCGCGATTATATATGCGTTGGATTTAACACTTGACTTTAGTGAGGAGTCTGATCAGTGAAGAAGAGTACGACATTAGCGATCGCATCCACCCCTCCCCTCGCCGCTTTGCCATTGTTTCTTGCTCCCGCGATCGCATTCCATATAATGAGAACAATCGATCGCCTCACGTTGCCATGAATCAGTTACAAACCAAAGTGCCCACCGACACCTGGATCGCTGCTACTTGGGAGGAGTATCTTCAGGTCATTGACGATCCAGCCTATGAGCAGGCAAAGGGCTACTACTTCAATGGACACATGAGGATTGAGATGGCAGCAGTGGAAAATCCCCATTCACGGGATCATTTCATCGTGATAACGGCAATTAGCTTGTTTTCTGGTCTGCGTAATCTTGACTTGGATGGGCACGATAATTGCACCTATCGCAAAACGGGATGTCGAGAGGTGCAACCAGATGTTTCATTTTATGTGGGTGCCAATGCCGAAGTAATTCCCTGGGATGCAACCATTATTGATTTAGATGGGTATCCAGTCCCCGATTTAGCGATCGAAATATCTTCCTCCTCCTTAGCCGATGACAAAGGGGAGAAACGCTTACTGTATGAGGCATTGGGGGTAAAGGAGTATTGGATCGTGGATGTGGAGAATGCCCAAATTTTTGCCTTTGCGATCGCCAATCGCGGCAGTTACCGCATTGATCAATCCCAGGTATTATCAGGCTTGGAAATTGCGTTGCTAGAAGAAGCTCTACGCCGCAGCCGAACCATGAATCACGGGAAGGTGAGTGCCTGGTTGCTGACTCAATTTCAATCAACATGAAAACATTTCATGAAACACTTTCTATTGTTTCATGAAACATTTTTCCAAATCATTGAGCAAAACCAGAAGCCACAATCATGGAACCAATTCCAGAGTCAGTAAAAATTTCCAACAATAGCGAGTGAGGCATCCGTCCATCCAGAATGTGAGCAGCATGGACACCCTGAGCCAGCGATCGTACACAGCAGTTCACTTTGGGAATCATGCCACCCGACACAATGCCATCATCAATCAACTTGCGGGCTTCTGAAATATCCAGACGAGGAATCAGAGTGGAACGATCTTTGTAATCTCGCAAAATGCC
>JANRIN010000278.1:0-7382 GCA_033764965.1 Leptolyngbyaceae cyanobacterium bins.302
TGCATTCCACTGGATTCATTACTTACTACCAGCGTAGGCGGGGTACTTGACCCGGTTACGTGACGATGGGGAGAAGGATGTCCCCAGAGAGGCACTCCTCTCAGTCAGAAGGCGCAGCTTTCACGTCGCACCAACAATCCAGTATTCAGGAATAGCTCGATCTTGATACTGCGATCGCTGGGCAATGTAGTCCCGATCTCGCTGGATCTCACCCGGACTAACCACTTCCACAACTAATAGCGGAGAAGCCATGTCTAACCGAATCGTATCCCGTCGTTGTAACTGAGTCATGTGCTCTTCGCGCAAGACGGTAACATCGGGAAAACGGTTTCTCGGCTCTCCCCTGACCTCGATCTCCAATCCTTGCGCTCGGACTCTACGAAAATCGATTAACCGAGCAAAGTAAAGCACCAAAAAGATTGCAATTTGATTATTTCGTCCAGATTCTGGCGGCACCTCAATCAATTCTCCGTTAAATAATTCGCATAGAGTTTCTGAGTCATCGTCATAAGACAGATACTCTTCAAAACTGAGAAATCGATGTCGGGTTTGAGTCATTGCCAAGCCTCAAGCGTGAGTGACCAGTTGCAAAACTTGATTTAACTTACCGCTGCGGAAGCCTTCCAGGTCAAGGGTGACATAGAGGAAGCCGAGGGATTGAAATTTTTCGACCAGGTTGGGTAAATCTGTGGTAAGGACAAATTCTTTGATGAGTTCGGGGGGCAATTCAATGCGAGCCGTGTCGCCCTCGGAGCGAACTCGCAGAGTTTTCAAGCCCAATTTGCGAAGGTAGGCTTCGGCGCGTCCCACCCGTTGGAGTTTGGCAAGGGTGATTGCTTCGCCGTAGGGAAAGCGAGAACTGAGGCAGGGTTGAGCGGGTTTATCCCAACAAGCCAAGCCCAGATGTTTAGCAATTTCGCGCACTTCCAGTTTGGTGATGCCCACTTCTGCCAGGGGCGATCGTGCGCCTCGTTCTTTTGCTGCCTGAATTCCCGGTCGATAATCACTTAAATCATCTGCATTTACGCCATCCACCACGTAGGGATAGCCCCGCTCTAATGCCAGGGGTTTCAAGGTATCATGCAGTTCGCTTTTGCAAAAATAGCAACGATTGACCGGGTTGGAGGCATAACTGGGATTCTCTAGTTCGTGGGTTTGAACCAGTTCGTGGGCGATACCAATCTCTGCGACTTGCATGCAGGCTTCTTCCAAATCTTCCGGCAGCAGGGACGGGGAAACCGCTGTGACCGCCAAAGCCCGATCGCCCAACACATCAAACGCCACTTTTGCCACTAAGGTACTGTCAATTCCGCCAGAGTAGGCAATCAGCGCTTGCTCCATTTCAGCGAAGAGTGCTTTCAGTTGCTCCAATTTTGCTAACGACATACGGCTCTAATTCCTACTCAAATCCCAATGAGGCATGACTACACTCTTTACCTTAGCGGTTGGAAGAGAAGAATTGGGGATTAGGAATTGGGGGATAATGAAGCCTGGTTTTTAGAGTGTGTTTTAGAGATTGGGATTTGGGATGTTAAACACTGCTTCAGTTACAGTTTCGGTTCCGGCAACCACTGCAAACATTGGTCCTGGATTTGATTGTTTGGGAGCCGCACTATCGCTCTACAACCAGTTCACCTTCACCAAGTTGGATGGGGAACCAGGAACCGTGGCGATCGCAGCCTCGGGGCAAGAAGCCGATCGCGTCCAGACTGATGCCAATAACCTGGCGTATCAAGCTTTTGCCCACTTCTATCAGCAGTTTGAGCAACCCGTTCCCGCCATCCAAATCGAGATTCAATTGGGAGTTCCTCTAGCACGAGGGTTGGGCAGTTCAGCAACCGCGATCGTGGGTGGACTCCTGGGTGCTCAGGCATTAGCAGATTTTGCCAGCGATCGGGAAAGCGTAATGCAACAGGCGATCGCCCTGGAAGGACATCCCGATAACGTGGTGCCTGCCTTGCTGGGTGGTTGTCGGCTGGCGGCAACGAACTCCCAGAATAGTTGGGAGATTTGCGAGTTGTCCTGGCATGAGAATGTTGTGCCGATCGTTGCCATTCCCAACTTTGAGCTAAGTACCGCTGAAGCCCGCCGCGTGTTGCCCACCAGTTACAGCCGCGCTGATGCCATTTTTAATACCGCCCATCTCGGTTTGCTCGTGCAGGGTTTGGCAACGGGAAACCGGGCTTGGTTGCAAGCTGCTCTCCACGATCGCATCCATCAGCCCTACCGACAGGCACTCATTCCCGGTTATGAAGTGGTGCATCAAGCGGCAATGGATGCAGGCGCTTATGGTTTAGTCATCAGTGGAGCCGGATCAACCCTGTTAGCCCTGGCAGACCCAGCACAAGCGAAACAGGTTCAAACCGCGATCGCCTCTACCTGGCAAAGTCACGATACACAGGCTGATGTGCAAGTTGTAAAGCTCGATCGCACCGGAGCCAGCATTCACATTCCCTAACCCCTAACCCCCATCCCCTAACCCCGAATTCCCTCATCAATAATAAAGCCCCCAGTTTTTGGCTGAGGGCGACAATCAGGGTGCATCTACCACTCCACTCTTCGGTAATATCGGACACCCATCCGGAGGAAACGGAACAAATTTGGAGAAAAGATTTCCTTGCCAACGCCTGTTATGATCCACGCTAGATGTGAAGTGGGCGAATGGGTTTCTATGATTTCTCCAGCCAATACCCCCGGCGATCGACCTCAGTTTGATCCAAACGCGACTCAGTATCGCTGTCGCACGACGCTCAATTTATACGATTCGCCTGAGTTGGAACGATTAGCTACCCAGGTTGCAGCCGGACGCTATTTACGCATTCTGTCACCCTTGGACTTGTCGGATGCTCCCGCCATCGAAGTGCAGCTTATCGAAGATGATTATCGGGGCTGGATGTCAATGTTGGATATGCCCAAGCTAGAAATTACTTCTACGCCTTATCAACCTGTTGCCCGCTCTGCTGCCGACATTCAAGCCCGCATCCCTGCCGCGATCGCCTTTGCCCAGGCTGCCATGAACCAATCCAATGAATATCTTTGGGGCGGCACTGTTGCCCCCAACTACGATTGTTCCGGCTTGATCCAGGCGGCTTTTGCGGCGGCAGGGGTTTGGCTTCCCAGAGATGCCTATCAGCAGGAAAACTTCACGCAACCGATCGACCTAGCAGATCTGCAACCGGGAGATTTAATTTTCTTTGGCACACCTGAAAAAGCGACCCATGTGGGGTTGTATCTGGGAAACAATCAATATATTCACAGTTCCGGTAAAGACCAGGGGCACAATGGCATCGCGATCGATGTCTTATCCAATGCAGGAAATGTGGTGAGCCGGACGTATTTTGCTCAACTGCGGCGGGCAGGAAGAGTGGTCTCCTCCTATCAACCGACCCAAACCCAGTAAAATCAGATTTGTTCTTGTTCCTTCAACCCTTTTTGCATCCACCCTTCTACCTATCAACCCCATAGACTCCATGCCTACCTCTCTCAGCCCTGACAGCGATCGCCTCTGGATTGCCCCCAACTTTCACCTTGACGTGTCGGTCGTGGTGCCCATCCACAACGAATACGAAAATTTGCCCCGGTTGCTTGAGGCAATCTCCAGTGTTCTGAAAGAGAACAACTACCGCTACGAGATTTTGTGTGTGGATGATGGCTCAACGGATGGCTCAACTGAGTTGCTGAAAGAACTGTCTAGCCAGAGAAGTGATTTGCGATCGATCATCCTGCGCCGCAACTATGGACAAACCGCAGCGATGGCAGCCGGATTTCGCTTTGCTCAGGGTAATGTCATCATCACAATGGATGGCGATTTGCAAAACGATCCCGCCGACATTCCCATCTTGATGGCGAAACTTCATGAGGGCTACGACTTGGTGAGCGGTTGGCGCAAAAATCGTCAAGATGCTACCCTCAATCGCAAAATTCCTTCCAAAATTGCCAACTGGCTAATCGGACAAGTAACTGGCGTGAAAGTTCACGATTACGGTTGTTCGCTCAAAGCCTACCGCTCCGAACTGGTTGCAGATATGAACCTGTACGGTGAGTTGCATCGCTTTCTCCCGGCTCTTGCCTTTATTGAAGGAGCCAGAATTACTGAAATCCCCGTGCGGCACCATGCGCGGCAGTTTGGGAAAAGCAAATACGGACTCGATCGCACCTTCCGCGTGGTGATGGATTTAATGACGGTCTTTTTCATGCGAAAATTCCTGACTCGTCCCATGCACATCTTCGGCTCAATGGGGTTTCTCTCTACTGTGCTGGGAATCGCGATCGGGCTGTACCTAACTTCGCTCAAACTGGGTTTCGGGGAAAGCATCAACCGTCCGCTGCTGACTCTGGCGGTCGTGCTGCTGCTGGCGGGGGTGCAACTGTTCAGCTTTGGGCTACTGGCAGAATTGCTGATGCGAACCTACCACGAATCTCAAGGGCGACCCATTTACCGCGTGCGTGAAGTGATCGAACCAACCGTAGACCCTAGCCAGGGATCAGGGAAAACGATCGCCGAAGTTTGAGTCGGAAATTTAAGCCTTACTTCGCCATTGATTAGCACGTTGGTTTTTTGCTGCCAACTCAGCCGTTTCTGCAATTCGCTTGGCACGAGTTTCAGGCTTCTTAGCAGTTGCAATCCACTCTAAAATGCCACGTTTCACTGACTTAGGAAATGCCTCAAAGTTTTGCTGGGCTGCTGCATAGGAAGCGAGAGCTTGCTCTAAATCGGGGGGAATTTCTAAAGCTTCGATCGCATCCAACGCATTCCAGGATCCATCGGCTTTGGCGGCTTCTACCTTAGCTAATCCCGCAGGCATCATTAAGCCTTGCTCCAGTAAGCGCTCAACCCGTTCCTTGTTAATTTTTGACCACCCTGTACCGCGTTTACGAGGGGCAAACCAGAGCAGCGATCGCGCCTCATCCAGCTTATTCGGTTTGCTATCAATCCAGCCAAAACACAAGGCTTCTTCAACGGCTGCATCATAATCAAACCGAGATTTACCCGTGGCTTTTTTATAGCTAATTAGCCAAACTCCCTCTGTCCGGGTGTGGTTTTGCGCTAACCACGATCGCCATGCCGCACGAGTTTCTGGATGAATTGAGTTGTCGGGAGGATTCATACTGGCTATATCGCAAAAGAATAGAAAACTAATTGCAAGCAACTATAAATACTACATCCAATACCAACTATGGGTCACAGATCTAAAACGATCCATGACCCCTATCTTAGCCTTATTCAAACTGTGTAATCAATCAGAACCTAACAAGCTTCAAACTCGCAGTTCAGATTCTCAAACTTAAACTCACAAGCTTAGTAAACTCGACGGCTGGTAAAAGCGTAGTACAGCCAGAGCGCAATGATTGCACCAACAACTGCGATCGCAATCCCGCCAAAGCTAAATCCAACCGCATTCAATGCCAGAGAACCAGTCGTCAGCAGGGTATACAACGAGCCACCCAGGAATGCACCCACAATTCCCAAAATCATTGTGCCTAAGATGCTACCGCCTTGATGACCAGGATAAATTGCCTTTGCGATCGCACCTGCAATCAGACCCAAAACAATCCATGCCAAAATACCCATAATCGTATTCTCCTTCGTTTACTAAATCATCGCCAACTCAATATCTTGATTTGATTCGTCTTGTATTCGTTGGCTAACACCGCTTTTGATAATCAAATAGTAACAAGCTAGATTTCTAAACCAGCCTATCTAGAGTCAGAACAGCTTTTCTATCTGTGGATAGAAAGTAACGCTAATTACGGAATTATTTATTCCAAAAATCTATCTAAAGTCAGTAGTTTACTGAGCCAAGCTGGCTGAACATCGAGAGCTAAGGAGCGTGAATTTAATCACTCCGAAATTTTCTTCTACAGGCAAATGGTCGCGCGGCTTCGCCGTCACCGCAAGGGTCACCCCAACTGACTACCAACTTTTCGATCTTATTCAATCCACAATCCGAAGAAAGTGTTTGTAAATCAATATTTCGATCCCCCTAAATCCCCTTTCAAAAGGGGGACTTCAGACTTAGGGCTTGGTTCCCTCCTTGTTAAGAAGGGTTAGGGAGTACCTCTTCAAAGCTTGCTTTTGAGCCACTTTTACGCCTATTTACAAACAGCTTCTTAGCAAACAGCTAATCTTCTCTGTAAGCTTTTGGAGTCATTCCGGTCAATTGTCGAAACTGTTTGGTTAGATGGCTGTGGCTATTGAACCCACAGATAAAAGCAACATCGACGATCGCCTGATCGGTTTGCTTCAATAACTGCTTCGCTCGTTCAATACGTTGTTGCAGCAGGTACTGATAGGGCGCTTTGCCGATCGCCTGCTTGAAGGCGTGACTAAAGTGAAACTGACTCATTCCCAGCAATTGGGCTAAATCTGCCAGCTTAATTGCCTGGTGCAGATGCGCGTGAATGTACTCCAGAACTTGTAAAACCTGACGCTCGGTTAAACCACCTTTATGAATGACGAGACGAGGTTGAGATGTGGCGTACTGACGAATCAAATGAATTGCCAGCACGTTTGCCAGAGAGTCAATATAGAGTTTACCGCCCACATTATGCTGCTGAAGTTCGGTCAGCAGCAGCATGGCGATCGCTTCCAGTTGAGGATCGCGAATCCGAAATTCGGGCAATACTTCCAGGCGATCGGGATTCATTGCCAGCGCTTCCTGGGCAACCTGTTGAATAAACTGAGTCGCAATCCGCAGTTGCAAATGATGATCTTCCCCATCCCAACGGGCAAAAACTGACTTTGCTGCGGGCATTAGCGACATATCCCCTTTGCCGTAAAGCGCTGTGTAAGATTTGCCATCCTGAACTTGCATTAGACGAACAGGACGCGGCGCAAGAGATAGGTAAATTGTGTGTTCATTGCGGTAATAGCAAGTGCCCTCTCCTGGTGGAGTTTGAAACTGCTCAAGCAAAATATTGTCCCAACTGTGAGCTTCACTCGACAAAACAGGCAGACTGGGCGGTTCAAATTTTTGAGTCACGATCGGTCTCATCACAGCAACCCATTGATTGAGTTCAGGAGTTACGCACTTAGATGAATTTATCGGCTTTGTGCGATCCCCCACCTGCGACACCCTCCTTGATAAAGGGGGATTGGGGGATCTCTACGTTAGATCTAGCCTCAACAAAGTTCAACTGTGTAAGTCCCATAACTTTAATCTAGCTCTAATTGCACTCTTTTCTAACTCTTTTTATACCAATTGGTATTAGAAACTATTTGCAAACTTAGATCTTGCACCCCAGCCCTCTAAAGGTCGTCTGAGAACTTCTTAATATTTTCTAACATCCCTGCCATCGCTGGCTTTCAGGCTTCTATTCTAAAAGCTGAACATCTAACACCCAGGTTTGAGCCATGCTTTTGGGAGAAGTGTTTGAGCGTT
>JANRIN010000281.1:0-45887 GCA_033764965.1 Leptolyngbyaceae cyanobacterium bins.302
GACTGGGGAGCGGAATTATTCGCTCAGGTGCGTTCGCTAGTCAATACAGCTAAGCGTCAGGGCATTTCTGCTTTTGATGCCATTTCCCGTGCCCTTACCTCACAGCAAACGGATTGGCTACTGGGTTGAGCAATTACGAAACCCACATTTCTAATCCATTAGCGTCTGCGACTTCTCCTGATTCAGCCTGTCTTTACACAGATTTCAGCTTCGCTTAGAAACTCTACCGGGGGACGCAGCCTTTTTTTAGCCTCATGCAAGCTTGATATTCAGTGAAATGCCGTAATTCTCCAGTGAAAATGCGCTGAAGTCACTTGTAAGGCTCTGTATTTTTACGCTAAATAATCCCCATGTACTAGAAGAAATTTCCGGTTTGGGGCTTCGAGGAGTGGTAATGCAAGGAAATGAAGTCGATGGGGTGCGACTTGCGATCGGCAAGATTTAGAACGCTCAACGCTTGACCATTCCACAGGAGACACGGACATGAAAATCGATAGCTGTGTACCGCTTGGCGTTGGCGTGCTGACGACCAGCGTTTTGGTCATGAGCGCGATCGTTGCCATGCCTTTCTCCTGCCTCGCCCAACTCACGCCAGACGCTTCCCTGGGAGCAGAACAATCTGTTGTTGGAGCAGACCAGACCATTCAAGGGTTGCCCAGCAATGTGATCACAGGAGGCGCGGTGCGGGGCGTTAACCTGTTTCACAGTTTTCAAGACTTCAATGTGGGGGTGAATCGCGGCGTTTTCTTTGCCAATCCAACCCTGGTCGAGAATATTTTTACACGGGTGACGGGGGGCAATCCTTCCGATATTTCAGGCAGGTTAGGGGTTTTGGGTGGTGCGAATCTTTATCTGCTCAATCCCAGCGGCATTGTCTTTGGTGCGGGAGCCTCCCTGGATGTGCAGGGTTCCTTTTTTGCCAGCACTGCCAGCAGCATTGACCTGGGGAACGGGGAGGTTTTCAGCGCGATCGCGCCGTTGGGCGTGCCTCTGATTACGGTGCAACCCAATGCCACCTTTCTCAATGCCTTGGGCGCAATCACCAATCAAGCAACCCTACAAACAGGGCAAGGCTTAATCCTGAATGGCACCACCCTCACCAACACTGGCACCTTGCAAGCCGGAACGCTCCTCTCCCTAAACGGCGTGGATGTTGTGAATCAGGGTATTGCTCAAGCAGGTACGGATTTGTCTTTGCAAGGGAACAGCATTACCAGTTCTGGAACTTTGCTGGCTCCTAATGGCAATCTGACTGCCACGGCTGTTGCCGGAAACATTGCAATTCAACAACTGGATGCTCAAACCGCAACGTTATCTGCCAGCAACACGATCGCCCTCAATTCCAGCCAATTCACGATCGCGGCAGACTTGTCCCTGACGGGCACGACCATTCAAATTACTGACACCGCCGCTGCTCCAGCGAACCTTGGGGTTGGAGGCAACTTTTCCATCTCTGGTCAAACGGTTGCCATCGACACATCAAATAACCCCGGTAGCCTGATCCAAACCAACGGAAACCTAACCATCGCCAGCAGCGGAGGAATTGCCGCTCGGGGGACACTCACAACGGATGGAAGTGTGCTGGCTTCGGCAACGGGAGGTTTGCAACTGGCAGACAGCCAAATCACCAGCACCACGGGCAGCATTAACCTGAGCACGACTGGCAATGCCGTGTTGGATCGATCGCAACTCCAGGCAGCAACCGATCTCACCGTGTTCTCTCAAGGTGTTCTGCGAATCCGAGACAGCGTTGCCACCCCATTCACTGCTACTGCCGGCGATAACATCACGCTACAAGGCATCAATGGGATTGATATTCAGGCACAAAGTAACCCGACCAGCACGTTACAAAGCGGTGGCAATTTGAATCTGGTGAGCAGCAATGGTTCCGTCACCAGTGAGATCGCGTTAGATGTCGCAGGGCAGTTCCTGATCGCTGCCAACGGCAATATCAACCTGGGAGACTACACAGGTAACTCGCTGCAACTCACTGCCATCAATGGGTCGATCACGGCTGGCACGATCGACACCTCTTCCGCAACGGGGGACGGAGGCACCGTCACATTAATCGGCAATCGGGGGATTGCTATCTCTGCCATTAACACCTTCTCGACGGCTGCGGTTGGCAATGGCGGTGCAGTGCGTCTGTCGACGAGTAACGGCAACATTGTGGTGAACGCGATCGATACCGCCTCTGTCAACAACAATGGCGGCGCGGTAACTGGCTCTGCGGTTGGTCAGATTTCGGTCGGCGAGATCAACACCCTCTCAGAAACGACTGGGACAGGGGGTGCGGTAACTCTGGCTGGCAATCAAGGTATAACAACCGCAACGATCGACACCTCTTCAGTCGATGGCAGTGGTGGCAGCATTACCCTCGTCAGCAGCCAGGGCGGAATCAACACGACGGCTGGAGAGTTAATTGCCAATGTGGGGCTGGATGGTGGCAGTGGGGGAGCGGTTGTCTTGCAAGCGGCGCGGGATGTGACCGTGGGCAGCATTTCTACGGATGGTGGGGCGCTGGGAAGGGGCAACCCGATCGCCATCAGTTCCGGCGGAAACGTGACGATCGCTGCCAACCAGGTTCTGAACAGCGGCACGTTTGGCGTGGGTCCGGGAGGAGAAATCTCGATCGAAGGACGCTCTGTGTTGATCAATGCTGGAGCGCAACTGATCAGCGGCACAAGCGCTTCTGGTGATAGTGGCAACATCCGCATTCAAGCCGCAAATACAGGCAGGATTCAAATTGAACCAGGTAGTATTTTGGATGCTGCCGCTGTAGGCGACACTACCACTGGTGCCGCCGCTGCCATTCGGTTAACAGGTGGCTCTCTGGTCTTAACTGGAACGGATCTTTATGCCGATGTGCTCAATGGCGATGGAGCGGGTGGACAGGTCAGCCTCACAGCCACCACCGGGGGAATTTCATTTGTTGACAGTGTGATTTATGCAGACACCATTGGCGCGGGTGCATCGGGCAATGTGTCCTTAACTGCTTTGGCGGGAGGCATCACTACAACTAACAGTACCATCCTGACCAGCAGCCAGGGATCAGGCTTTGCTGGCAATATTAGCCTCAGCGGACAAACAATTAACTCCACCAACTCAACGTTTGATGCCGCAGCTTTTGGATCGGGGGGCACGGGCAACATTACGATCGCGGCTCAGAACAATGGTTCCGTCTTTTTATCGGGGGAAATCTTTGCCGATACGTTCGAGTCCAACACGCGCAACGGCGGCAATGTCTCCATTCGGGGTGGCAATGTTGTTCTAAATGGGTTTACCCTGGATGCCACCAGTCGAGGCACTGTCAACGGCTCCAACATTGCGATCGAGGCAAATAATCAAGTGGTTCTAGAAAACGGGAGCGCCTTGATTACCACCGTTGATCAGAATGCCACGGGTGAAGGGGGTGACATTACCCTCAGCGCCAACTCCATCACTCTTTCCGGTGCCAGCACAATCAACGCAGGCACCAATGGACCGGGAAGAGGCGGCGACATCCGACTCTCAGCCCCCACGATTCAACTTACCCAGCAATCCGAAATTAATGCCAAAACGGGCGCGAGTGGGCAGGCGGGCAGCATTGCGATCGACGGGACTGCGCTCAACCTGGACACCGACAGCCGCATCAGTGCAGCCGTTGAATTAGCCGCAGGCAACGGAGGGCAGATAGACATCAATGTCCGCAGGCTAGATCTTCAGCGGGGTGGACAATTGGTGAGTTCAACCAGTGGCACTGGAGCCGCCGGAAGCATCAACATTGCCGCCAGTGAATCAGTTTTTATCTCAGGACGAGGCACCAATCCCAGCGGGTTGTTTGCTCAATCCACTGGGGCAGGGCGAGCCGGAGATCTCTTCATTGCCACGCCTCAACTGCTGGTGCAGGATGGAGCCGAAGTTTCTGTGACGACGAAAGGGGAAGGCTTGGGAGGACGGTTGACGATCGCCACCGAACGCCTTCAAGTATCGGGGAATGGTGAAATTTCGGCATCCACGGAGGGTAGTGGCGCGGGGGGAGTTTTGAGTGTGAATGCCAGCCGCTCCGTTGAGTTGGCAACGGGAGGACGATTAGCCGCTTGGTCGATGGGATCGGGAACAGCGGGGAGTTTGGACGTTACGACGAATGAACTTTCCATTCGCAGTGGAGCCGAACTATCCACCGCCACAATCGGCTCGGGGAACGCGGGGCAAGTCAGTGTCATAGCCAACTCTTTAATGGTTGCGGATGGCGGCAAAATCACCAGCCGCAGCACTGGCACAGGTAACGCTGGCTCGATCAACATCAATGTGCGCGATCGCTTGCAGATGAGTGCAGGCGAAATCTCTGCTTCTTCCGAAGGCGGGGGCGGTGGTCAAATTGCGATCGCGGCGAGCAACATCTTGCTGAATCGGAGCAGCCTGATCAGCAGCAGCGTTTCCGATGGCAATGGTGGCGGAGGGAACATCTCCATTCGTGCCAGAAACAGCTTTTTTGCCTTTGATGACAGTGACATTCTGGCAAATGCTCAGTTTGGCGATGGCGGCACTATCATTATTGACTCCCCTCTGTTCATTGCAGATTTGTTTGCAACCGTTGGGCGCAATCCGGGGCAAAACTTTTCCCGCTTTCGGGGCAATGGGCGCGTGGATATTTCCGCTTCTTCAGTGTTTGGCGTGAGTGGAACCATCCAAATTCCTGATATCAGCTTCATCCAAAATGCCCTGACTTCCCTGGAAGGAGAGTTTGTGGTAGCGGATCAAATCGTGGCTGGAAGTTGTCTGGCGCGGCGATCGATCGGTCGTAGTAGTTTTGTGGTAACTGGGACGGGTGGACTTGCACGCACTCCCTACAGTCAAGCAACCAGCCGATACACCATCATTCCAGTCAAACCCGTTGGTCGGGGAGTAGAATCACCCCGGAGCGAGGGCGAACAACCCGCGATCGCCACCCCCGCCCCCGATTCCACCCCTCACCTGTCCTGGAAAGTGGGTGATCCGATCCAAGAAGCCCAGGGATTCATTCAGACTCCCGATGGTAGGGTAGTGTTGGGCACAAATCCCCAGCTAGTAGCCGTGGCGAAAGCCCAGGATTTAGTATGTGGTTTTTAGAGTCCTTGCAGCAGATTGGCAACCATGACCAGACGATCTTTGAAACATCGATGGGACGATTTGGGCATTTGGCTCACCGCTCCAATTGTTGCCGGACTGGTCATTCTGTTGCGCTTATCAGGTTCGCTGCAACCCTACGAATGGATGACCTACGACCAGTTTTTGCGGTGGCGACCGCCGGACCCTGTAGATACTCGCGTGGTGATTGTCGCCATCAATGAGAGCGATTTGCGCCGGGCGCGACGCTGGCCCCTGGATGATGCAATCCTGGCGCGGTTACTGCAAAAAGTTCGGCAACAGCAACCCGCCGCGATCGGGCTTGACCTCTACCGCGATTTCCCCATTGAACCTGGACACGCGGATCTGGTGAAAGTGTTCAAAACCACTCCCAACCTGATTGGCATTGAAAATCGGGGTGGAGCGGAGAATGTGCCTGTTGCACCCCCTCCAGTGCTCAAAGAATTAGACCAGGTTGCTTCCAATGATGTTGTGCATGATGGCGATGGCAAATTGCGCCGCGTCATTCTCCTGATTGGGGATGATGTGCAGGAAACGATCGGGTTGCGGTTGGCACGACTGTATCTGGAACAGAAAAATATTCTTGCCGAAGCCGATCCCGAAACCCAGCAACTGCGATTTGGTAAAGCGGTTTTTCCCCAATTTCAGCCCAACGATGGCAGCTATGTGAATGCTGATGCGGGCGAATATCAGATCATGCTGAATTACCGGGGAGAAGAACAGCGCTTTCCCACAGTGTCTATGTTTGATGTGCTAGATGGCAACATTGCTGCTAACTTAATGCGCGATCGCGTTGTTTTGATCGGACCCACCGCCTCCAGCATCAAAGACTTTTTCTACACGCCCTACAGTGGCAACTCCATCACCACACCTAAAACGATGGCAGGAGTCGAAATTCAAGCAAATCTCGCCAGCCAGATCATTAGCTCCACTTTAGATGGGCGCAGTGGCATCAAAGTTTGGGCAGATTGGCAAGAATGGCTCTGGATCGGAGGCTGGGCAGTTGTCGGAACCTTTCTGGTTTGGAAAATTCGCATTCCTCGCTGGGCAATGGGCAGCATGGTTTTGGCGCTGGGCAGTTTGATCTTTGGTAGCTATCTTGCCTTTTTGGGCGGTTGGTGGATTCCCGTGATTCCGTCATCCCTGGCACTGCTCACATCAGTCGGAGTGATTACAACCTTCGTTGCCTATCAAGAGCGCAGCGAACGCAAAACTATCATGACGATTTTTGGACGGCACGTCACACCCTCCATTGCCGAAACAATCTGGCGCGATCGCGATCAATTGCTGCAAGAAGGGCGCTTGATGGGGCGCAGCATGATTGCCACCGTGTTATTTACCGACATTAAAAACTTCACCACGGTTTCTGAAAGCACTCCCCCACAAGTGCTGATGCAGTGGCTCAACGAATATATGGAGGCAATGACCCAACTCGTCCTGGAACACGGCGGCATTGTGGACAAGTTCATTGGAGACTCGATCATGGCAGTGTTTGGAGTTCCGATCGCCCGCACATCTCCCCACGAAATTGCCCAGGATGCAATTCAGGCAGTTGCCTGTGCGGTAAAAATGGCATCCACCCTGGAGGCATTAAATGCCAAATGGGAACGTCAGGGTCGCCCAACCGTCAGTATGCGGGTAGGCATTGCCACTGGACCTGTGGTGACAGGTAGCTTGGGAGGCAAGCAGCGCCTCGACTACACCACCATTGGCGACAGCGTGAACATTGCCTCCCGCCTGGAAAGCTACGACAAAACAATGGGTCATGGAGTGTGTCGCATCTTGATCAGTGAAACAACCTATCATTGCGTTCAAGAAAAGTTTGAAATTGAGCTTGTAGCTACGACTCAACTGAAGGGGCGACGCGAAATAACGAAGATTTACCAAATCTTGATGAAATCATTACACAATCATTCGTCAGATCCTCGAAAGATTTGGGTTGACAAGCGAAAATAGAGAGAAAGGTGGTGTATCTCCCAGTATGTTTCCCAAAATCCTTCACACTTACTTGAACTAAGTCCAACAGTTCCAACGCATCACGAACCATCGGAGAATCACTATGCCAACCTTTCGTTCCTTGAAATTCATCGCGACCGGGTCTGCTCTGGCTATGGTGCTGCAAACCATTAGTCTTCTCCCCCTGGAAACTCGTTTTGTGGTTGAGCCATTGGGTGTTTTAGAACTGACTCCCACCGCGTTGGCAAAAGACAGTAAGCGGATTACCTATAGACCACCCGTCAAGCTGAAACGGGCAATTCGGACTGGGGGGACGGGTGCGCGTGGATGTAACCAGTTGGGTCGAGTGGAAGTGATGCCGCTGGTTCCGAACAATCACGTCGGACAAACCCTATCCAAGCGTCCTACCTTTTTGGCTTATGTCTCTGGGGCAAAGGCAGTGGAGTTTACCCTGGTCGAACCCAATGTTGAAAAGCCGTTGGTTGTGAAAACGGTGGAGCCAGACGCTCAGGGGCTTGTTCGCATAGAACTGCCGGAAACTGCACCTGATCTAGCCGTTGGCAAGGATTATCGTTGGTCTGTCTCTGTGGTTTGCAACCCAAACCGTCGCTCCAATGATGTTTTTGCTCAATCCTGGATTCAGCGCGTCGAATCTTCTGCTGAATTGCAACAAAAGCTTTCTACGGCTAGTTCTGAGCAAGAACGGGCACGCATCTATGCGGAAGTTGGCGTTTGGTATGATGCGATCGCTGCCCTGACTAAAGCCAATCAATCTAACCCGCATAACCTGGACATCCGCAATGACTTAACCGCATTGTTGAATCAGGAAAACCTAAACCAGATTGGCTTTAACCTCCCCCAAAGCCCTCAAACCGTGACCTCTCAACCTATGCCCAAGCGGTAGATTCTGGATAACCGGGTGCGACGGGAATAAATTTGCCCTCACTCCAATCTTTCTCTCCAAGAAAAAGGCTTCCGGTTATGGGTACGATCGCTGACTTGTTACAACACCAATTCACCATAACTTTTTCTAATATGAAAAGGGGGTGACAAACCTGTGTCATTGCCATATATTTAAGTGGTGTGAGGAGCGAACCAGCGAGACCGCCGAGACGAAACACGGACAGTCGTCGGCGGTCTTTCTGATTTTAAAGAGTCCTCCAAAGCACTTAGGAAATGTTTGAACAAGATTCTCCCCACAGCCGACCCGCGACTGAACTGTGGGCTGAGAGCAAAAGCCTACTTCAGCAAACTGGGCAAGGATTATAGTCCATTGAAATGAATGGGCTTCCCCTGTTAATCCACGGTTTACTCGCAACGGGCTTGCGGCAAGGGTACAGACGAAATCAGTCACTATTTAGCTTGACTGTGAAGGTGGTCCAGCCGTCCTGACTGTGAACCGCGATCGTGCCCTTCATACGCCTAACAAGTTGGTGTACCAGGGTTAGACCCAAACCCGTTCCCCCCTGTTGCCAGGGATCAGATTTGGGTGCACGGTAGAATTTATCGAAAATGTGAGGCAGTGCAGCCGCAGGAATTTCAGCCTGATTGCGAACTGCCAAGGTAAGGATAGAACTGGCAGCAGTTGGTTGATCCGGCTTGGCGGGAGTGAGGCAACCCGTCAAAATAATGTGCCCTTCAGAAGCAGTGTATTTGCAGGCATTGTTGAGCAGTTCTGCAACAATTCTTTTCAAGCCAGCATGATCAAGCTTAAGTGGAGGGAAATTTGGCATTTGAACCCGCAGTTGTTGTTGCCGCTCCTGCACCCGCCCCTGAAATCCTTCTAGCAATCCAGGCAGCCATTCCTGAATTGAAGCCACTTCGACTGTCGCGTCCCCATTCTCGGTTGCAGCCTCTAACCGCTGAAGATCCAACAGATTGTTAATCAGTTCCGCTTCCCGATCGCACTCTGTCTCCAAAATTTTGATGTAGCGCTGTCGTTGTTCTTCGTTGGGAATACGAGTCAGCATCCGAATTGCTATTTTCATATTGGTAATGGGAATCCGCAACTCATGAGACACCATATTCAAAAAGTCATCCTTGAGTTGGCTAAGCCGTTCCAGTTCCAGAATCTGGTTTTGAGCCGTTTGATAGTCTGTCGCCAGTTGTTGGGTACGGTTTCGTTCCTTAACTGCTTCTAAGGCAGAGCGTACTGCAACCGGAATTCGGACATAGTGATTAGAAGACTTAACCAGATAATCATCCAGTCCAGCTTTCATCGCTTCTACTGCCACCTCCTGAGTGCCGCTGCCAGTAAACATAATGACGGGGCACTCAGGATAAAGCGATTTAACAATTTGCAGAACTGTGATGCCATCCGACCAGCGCAACATGAAGTCAGTAATTACCAACTCAAACTTGCCTTCTTCTATCGCTCGATCAAACTCTTGTTGATTAGTAATTTCTTGAATGAAGTAATCTGGGAATTCAAGCTGCAATCGCCTCAAGATCAAGGCGCGATCGCCAGGATTATCATCAATTAAAAGAAAGTGAGGCATGAGAACAAAGAGCAAATAATCATTTCAAGGCTTGTACTTAAAACAAACGCTGTACCAAGGAAGATATAGGTTTCATTCAAGTGCAATGAACAAACCGAATTAAATGTTTACGATAGCAATTTGAGCGAACTTCCACTTCTCTCTAAAGAGATGTTGTTTCTAGAGCAGCTTTAAACTGTTCCCAATTGCGGCTTTTCATTCAGAATCAACCAATGTAAATTCAAAGTGCCCACAATTTGAACCAAATCATCAAACATGACAGGCTTCACCATATAAGCATTGGCACCTAAGTCATACACACGATTAATATCGATATACTCTCTCGATGCTGTTAAAACAACGACAGGAATACGTTTGAGGATAGGTTGCTGCCTTAGCCATTGCAACACTTCTGCCCCAGAGCGGCGAGGCAGTTTGAGATCCAGCAGAATTAGCACAGGTAGGGGATGCTGGGCGCGATCGTTGTACGGCGCTGCCCCAGATAAATAGGCAACTGCTTCATCCCCATTGCTCACGGTATGCAAGGGAGCGGTTATGGTAGCCTTACGGAAAGCCCGTCGAATCAGCAACACATCATTCGTGCTATCTTCAACCAGCAAAATGGGAGTAATGTCAGAATTCATATACGCTCTGGTTTCCAGTCATCATCCGACCGCGAAATGAAATTAGATTAAACAGAATCAACCAGGGGTAAAGCAATCCAGAATCGACTTCCCTGTCCCAGCCAAGACTCTACGCCAACTCTACCACCCATCCGCTCTATCCCCTTGTCAACTATTGCTAAACCAATTCCCGTGCCGGAATAGGCTTCCACCCCATGCAATCGTTCAAACACACGAAAAATCCGACTTTGATGCTCTGGCGCAATACCGATACCATTGTCGCGAATACTCAAGTATGCCCAGTTTGCATCTAAAAAAAACTCTATGGCAATTTGGGGCTGGATTCCCGGTTCTACAAATTTCAAGGCATTACTAATCAGATTCATGACAATTTGAATCAGAGTGGTGCGATGAGCCAGGACTGTTGGGAGGTTGGGCGCAACGGTGATGTTTGCAGCATAGGCTTGAATTTGATTGGTTAACTGCTGGAGCGCGGTAGGAACAATCTCGTTTAAGTCCGTTGGAAAGAGATGAATTTGGGTTCGGGTCAGGCGGCTATATTGCAACAAGTCGTTAATCAAGTTGTCCATCTGCACCGCACTTTCATGGATGCTTTGCATATAAGTGTGTGCCATTTCATCTAGCAGATCACCGTAATCCTCCTGCAAAGCCTGGGCAAACCCCTGCATAACTCGCAACGGTGCCCGTAGATCATGGGATACGGAATAGGTAAAAGCTTCTAACTCTTGATTAATTTCTTCTAGTTGCGCCGTTCGTTCTGCTACTCGTTGTTCTAAGGTGGCGTTCAGTTGGCGCAGGGATTGTTCGGCTTGCTTGCGATCGGTCACATCCACGCCAATTCCCCAACTAACCCAACCTGGAATCGGGAATAACTCGGAAATGTTAGACCAGGCAACAGTGCGAGTGCTGCCATCTTTACAGGTGATATCCCATTCCCAATTACGGTAGTTGTTCCCTTGTTCTGCCCAGGCTACCAGCATTTTTTGCCGATAGGTGGTTTCAGGGTAAAGAGCTTCCATAATGGCTGAATTTTGGATGACTTCAGAGGCGAGAAATCCGGTTACTCTTTCACATTCCTGGTTCCATACAATGATGTTTCCAGAGCCATCAAAGGCATCCAGCATGACGGGCATATCTTGCAACACCTGGCGAAGATGTTCCTCACTCTGGCGTAATGAAAGTTCTATTTGTTTGCGATCGCTAATATCTTGAATCACTGAAATAAAGAATTTTGGCTGTCCGTTTACGTCTCGCAGCAGCGCAACCGTTAAGTCAACCCAAATTAAAGACCCGTTTTTGTGAATGTATCGTTTTTCTAGGACATAGGTTTTTATTTCACCAGCCAAGAGTTTATTAACATAACTTAAATCCACGTCTAGATCTTCGGCGTAGGTAATCTCTTGAAACGTTTTTGTGAGTAATTCTTCTTGGTTGTACCCTACAATCTCACAAAGTTTTCGATTAACCCGTTGCCAGGAACCATCCAGATTAACGTGTGCAATGCCGACTGCTGCTTGATTAAACGTTGTTTTGAATAAGTGTTCACTCTCTCGCAAACGTATTTCAGCGACTTGGCGCTCCATTTCACTGCGGGTATGCATCCAGGAGATCAAGCCTAGCAATAATAAGCTGGCTCCTGACACTAAAGTAAAGGTAATTAGGGTGATATTGAGGCTAGTTTGAGATGCTTGCTGTTGTTGGGCTAATCGCTGATTTTCTTGAGTTTGAATTTCAGCAATTGTTTGGCGAACCTGCCGCATGAGCTGTCTGCCGCGATCGGTTTGCACAATCTTTAAGGCTGCATCCAACCCTTGAGTTCGACGGAGTTGAATCGTTTCTTCTAACTCTGCTTGTTTGGCAGCGATCGCCTTTTTAATTGCTTGCATTTGCTGAGAATGCGCCTGTATAACCTTCGGATTTTGTTGCAGTTCTTGAACCTGCTGTCCAATTTGAGCGATTGCAGCCTTGTAGGGTTCCAAATACTTTTCTTTGCCAGTTAACAAATAGCCTCGCTGCCCGGTTTCTGCATCTTTTAAGGTTGAAAGAGTCTGCTCAAGCATTTTTAAGGTTTGATTGCTTTGAGCCACTGCCTGAGAAATTTCATAAAGGTGCAGAATATTGCGATAAGACACGATCGCATTAACCAGAAGCAGTAGAAGTGTTGCTCCCAGTCCCATATTCATTTGCCATGCGTACCATCGCTGCATACATAGACCAAATCTAACGGCAGAAGCTCAGGGCAAAGGAGTTAAAGTAAAAACTCCTCGATCGCGCCTGCCACTCCATCCATTTCTACATCTGGTGCAATCCAGTTGGCAACTGCTTTCACTCCATCCGGCGCGTTCCCCATCGCGACCCCAATGCCAGCGTATTGAATCATTTCCAGGTCATTGAAGTTGTCCCCCACAACCATCACATTGTCTGGCTGAAGCTTTAAATACTCCTCGGCTAAGTACTGCACGGCAGTGCCTTTATTCACTAGAGGATGGGTTGCTTCAAAGAAGGTTGCCACTGATTTCGTGAGATACAGATCGGTGGGCAAGTATTTTTGCCGTAAATTCATCAGTAAAGTATCAATTAAATCAACATCTTCTGCCAGCGCTAACACTTTGGTGGGTTCCTGATGGAGCGTCGTGCGGAGATCGCCCACCGCGATCGCTGAAATGGTCGATCGGCTGAGATAGTCTTCGGTTTCGCGTGTCATTTCACGCACATAAAGCTGGTCATTAATATAAAAGTGAACGGATAACTGAGAACGCAATGCTGGTTGTTCAAAGTAGTCTAGCAACTCCGCCGCGAGAGATTGGGGAACGGTCCAATGGCGATGAATTGTGGCGGTGATGGGGTCTTTAATTAAGGCTCCCTGGTACACCATTAAGGGTAAGGTTGCCCCCAAATCTTGATAAAAACGCAGCGCAGACTGATAGGTTCTGCCCGTGGCGATCGCCACCTGAATCCCCTTTGCTTGCACTGCTTTGACCGCTTTTTTAACCGGTTCTCGAATCTCATTGGACTGCCCCGCGATCGTGCCGTCAATGTCTAAAACCAGTAGCTGAATATCCTTGACTGAGAGTTCACCAACGGAGCTTGATTGACGGCGGGTAACAGGTTGTTGCATGGTTAGAGAGGAATTAGAGCTATCGAGAACTACTTTACTAGGACTTTGTCCATTTACCTGTTACCTAGCTGTCATGACAAAATCTGTTCTGCAATTCCCCTCCAAATCTCGTCAGCCCTTGCAATGGCGCAACACGATCGCAGATATTCTCCTGATTGGGTTGGTGAGTGGTCCTGTGGCAGCCCCCTTTTTAGCCGGATGGAACATTTTTCCGCTGCCACTCATTGCCAGCATTATTTACTTTATGGGCAGTCATGTTTGTCCCCAACCGGAGATGGGACTAATGCTAAACTCGCCCCACTTAATGTCGGTGTGTATGCGCTGCTATGGGGTGTTGCTGGCACTGGTAACTACGCGACTATTGTTCAGCCGAGATCGGGGAACAGGATTCTACTGGCTGAAGCAGTATCGCTTCCAGGGAGCCACGATCGCCACGATTCTCACCGCTGCCTACTTGTTTGAAATGCTGGCTGAATTGTGGGGTTGGTGGAGCTACAACAATTTTACAGTCACGCTATTTGGGTTTTTGACTGGCTTAGGCATCGGCTTATTCCTCACCCCCGTTGTGTATGTCAGGCGCTATCCATAAACGATCATCCACCATTCACCATCGGTTTTTCGTGATTCTTCTTGTATGCTTCTACGACTGGGGAATGGATTAGAAATGTGGGTTTCGACTCCGCTCAACCCTTACCTAACCGTGTGTTGAGCAAAGCCGAAACACAGATCTAACACGCTACCGTCGCAGACATACTGTAAGCAAGACAAGTTTGACAGGCTGTCTATTGACAGAAGCCCCGCCCTATCGTGAGGATTGGAAAGCTGAAGTTAACCGGGGTGTTCACAGCGCGATCGCATGATTGATTTGCTTTTAATGGCTGCATTGGGCTTTTTGGGTAGCTTTGGGCATTGCGTGGGAATGTGCGGTCCAATTGCCACAGCGTTTTCCCTGTCGTTGCATCCAGCCCCAGCCGCCTCCTGGCAGCGGCAAGTTTGTTTTCATGGATTGCTCAACCTGGGACGCATTGTGAGTTACGCCCTGGTGGGAGCGGGTATTGGGGCAGTGAGTTCAGTTCTGGTGGCGGGGGGCTATCTGGCTGGGGTTGGCAGCGGATTGCGACAGGCGATCGCCATCCTCACCGGATTGCTCCTGATCTGGTTTGGGCTGGTGCAGATTCGTCCAGAGATTCTACCCAAATTGCCCATCCTGCATCCCCTGACTCAAGGACACCAACACCTCAGCAAAGTCATGATGCGCCTTTCCACCACCTCTTCCTGGTGGACCCCTGCCCTGCTAGGGATGTTATGGGGGCTGATCCCCTGCGGTTTCTTGTATGTTGCCCAACTGAAAGCCGCCGAGACTAGCGATCCTTGGCAGGGTAGCGCCATCATGCTGGCGTTTGGGCTGGGAACGCTGCCGACTATGCTGGGCGTTGGGGTATCGGCGGGAATGCTCAGTCGCGATCGCCGCAGTCAACTGTATCGCCTGGGGGGGTGGCTCACCCTGACGATCGGTATCCTCACTTTACTTAGAAGTGGGGACATGGTGGATTTCACCGGATACGCGGCGTTACTCTGTTTGATGCTGGCATTGATTGCTCGTCCCATCAGTCGGTTGTGGTCGCCTCTGTTGCAGTACCGTCGCGCATTGGGGGTGGGGGCATTTGTGCTGGCACTGGCGCACATGGCACATATGCTAACGATGGGCTGGAACCCCGCTGCACTGCCGTTTTTGCTCCCCCATTTACAGGTCGGAGGATGGGCAGGGATCGCCGCGATCGGGCTGATGCTTCCGTTGGTGTTGACCAGCAGCGATCGTGCCCAAAAACACCTCAACCAACGCTGGCGGCAACTTCATCTCTTAAGCGTCCCGGTCTATGTTTTAGCTGTGGTTCACACGATTTTGCTGGGAAGTCGGTATTTGGGTAGTTTTGATGGGTCTGCGAAAAATTGGTGGATGGCGGGTGGGATGGGGGCGATCGCATTGTTAACCCTACTGATTCGCAGACAGTGGTTTTGGTCGTTATTCTCTTTGGAGCGGTTCTATGCCTCGCCAAAATAAAATTTACACGGGTCTGATACAATCCCTGCCCCAAAGCATTTCGTTGCTCGTAGTGCTATTGCTGGCATTGCCCGCCGCCGCCCACAAAACAGAAGTGTCCGGTGATGTCGCTGGCATTTGGCACGTCGAACCCAACCACAGCCCCAAGGCGGGAGAACCCGCGCAAGTGTGGGTTGCGCTCACCCAACGCGGCGGCAAAATTATTCCGCTGAACGAGTGTGACTGTCGGCTGCTGATCCGGCAGGACAGTAAAACCAAGTCGGCAACAGTGCTGGAACCGCCCCTAAAACCCACCGCTGCCGAAACCTATCAAGGCATTCCTGGCGCAACTGTCACTTTCCCTGAACTGGGGCAGTATCAACTGAAGCTCACAGGCAAGCCCAAAGCGGGTGCCAACTTTCAACCGTTTGAACTAACCTACGCCGTCACCGTTGCGAGAGGAACTACAACCCCAGCAACTGAGCCGATCGCCCAACCCTCAACTGCCCCCCCGGAAAGCCCCGCAGCAACATCGCAATCCGCCCGTCAGGATGGACTCGCTGCAAAAGGATTGATTGGCTTAGGGGCGATCGCCTTGGTCAGCGCCATCATCACCTTCGCCCTATGCCAGCGCAAGGTGACAAAGTTATAGTTCTTTTTATACTGCCAGCGAACTATCCTGAGTTTTTGCTCCTTCAATGCTGGTGTGGTCTTCCAGGTAATCCAGCAGTTTCAGAAAATCGGTGCGGGGTAGCGATCGTCCCCCCACTTCGCGAAATGCCAGTTGGGGCTTGCCATTTTCCACAATGTGATAGCCCCAGTAGAGCAATTGCTTGCTGTAGCGAATGGCAACTTTGTCTGGATCGATGTAGTGACAATGGCTATCACCCGCCATCATGGTCTTAAATTCAGTCTTCAGCAGGTCATTCAAGATGCCATTTCGCCGATCTTCCTCGCTGTGATAGTTATTGATCAGCACGAATAATTCAGCTACTTCATTCAAGCGGCGTAGGGCAGAGAAGGTGCGCTTAATCACATCTGCATTTTTGTTGATTCCTAAAGGATTCAGGGTGGTGGGAATAATGCAATAGTCAAACTTGCGTAGAAATTCCTCTGGATTCGCGTCGTACTCTGGGCTGCAATCACAAATGACAATTCGTGCATCGGGATATTCTTCCTCGTTCCACTCACTGTAATTGAGGACAGTAATGGTTGCGCCCAACTGTCCTTTGGGTCCAGGCAGATACACGCCATCCCCTAACAACTTGCGGAGGTTGCTCTGGCGATCGAGGTCAATCAACACCACGTCATAGCCATTCAGGGCAAATGCTCCCGCCAGGTGAGCACTGATGGTTGTCTTCCCTACGCCCCCTTTGCAAGTAAACACGCCAATGTAAGTCAGTTGGGGACGAGGCGGCGGTGGGGGAATTTCGCCATCTTCCCAAATAATTTGGTTATCTCGAAAGCTGCCCAAAGCAATATCCACTACTTCCTCAGTCCGCATAAAGGTGAAGACTGATGGGGTATAGCCCGAAGCCGAAATCAAAAACCCGCGATTGAATCGGGCTGCCATTGGTTGCTCCAGGAAGTCGATAAACTTCTCTAGCTGCCCAGCATGGACTTTTGCCCGCTGGTTTCGCACCTGAACCGCAACGGTTTCGCCATCTCGTTCGAGTTCAATGTCGTAACCTTTAGTGCCTGCAGGGGCAAGCTTCGCGTTCCAGCCTTCTTGCTCGAAGAGACTGATGAGAACCTTCTCAAAGTCGGATGGATGCTCAAACTGTGACATGGGTTTATAGCGTGGCTGACGTGAACCGTACTTGCCGGAAGTAGCTGCCTTTAGAGATTATCTCAAACCTGCCCAAAGGCAAAGTGCAGTTCACCGGACTCAGAGAGAAAATCGTAGTGTCAATACGATCGCTCTACAGTTCCTACTTTCGCTTTTCACTGTACTAAGAGCCTTTTGCAGTTTTAAGAGCCTTTTGCAGTTTGATTTGTAACTTAAGTGGGAACTCATGCTTGACCCATCTCTCACAATATCCATCCAGTCCATGAGTTAGCAAAACTCGCTGCGAAGCTGACAAAACGGCTCCTGCAAAAGTTCGAAGCCGACACTCAGCCGCTAAAACTAGCTCACCTTCCACATCAGTTTTGTTTTTTCGCATCTCATCGAACCAAAGAATATGCACACAGAGTCTATCTTGTGATACATGCTTGAATTGCCATGTATACTCACCTGGCTCCTCTATAAAGGACACCGTTACCTCGTCAGCACCTTGTACCAAAGCAACAACACCGCTAATTAAATCAGCTAAAGCATCTGACAAATATGAAGCTGTCAGATGTGCCTGTTGATTATCAATTTCAACGATGCACTCTGACGACCCTCTCCCTGTCAAGTTGTATTGGACAGAAACTGTCATGTCTGCAACATCCAAAATTTAAGCTGATACTGAATGCTAAGGAACAAAGACCAAACCCATCTCATGCTCTTCCCGCTGGCTCACCTTACAACTTTAAAGAAGCCAATATCAACCTCGACATCTTCAAGTAACCTCAACTTTTCCCTTGAAACGCTACCTCCACGTTCTACGACTTTTTTGGGCAACGGCTCTGGCTGCTGAGTTAGAGTATCGGGTCAACTTTCTCATTGCTGCCCTCAGTAGCTTTGGCGGATTGATTGGCAGCTTGTTTGGGCTGTTTCTGTTTTACCGCACTGGCTACAGTTTTCAGAACTGGAACTGGGAGCAGGCATTAGTAGTGCTGGGCATCTTTACCCTGCTGCAAGGATTTTCTGCCACCTTTCTGGCTCCCAACCTGAATCGGATTGTGCGTCATATCCAGCAGGGCACCCTCGATTTTGTTTTGCTCAAACCGATTAGCTCTCAATTTTGGCTATCGACCCACACCATTTCTCCCTGGGGCTTGCCCGATCTTTGCTTCGGTGTTGCCATGATTGGGTATGCGGGTAGCCGCTTGGGGTTGGGGATCACCAATTATTTGTTAGGCATTATTCCCCTGTGCTTTGGCTTTGTAATTCTCTACAGCCTGTGGTTCATGCTGGGCGCGATGAGCATTTGGTTTGTCAAAATCTACAATGTTACGGAAGTTTTGCGAGGGTTGATGGAGGCGGGGCGATTTCCAATGGTGGCGTATCCCATGAGCTACCGCATCTTTTTTACCTTCGTGGTGCCTGTCGCTTTTTTAACCACGGTTCCGGCTGAAGTGATTTTGCAGCGGGGAGACTTGGGTTGGACAGCAGGGGCAGCACTCCTGGCAGGATTTTTGCTGTGGGCGGCAAGTGCGTTCTGGCAGTTTGCTCTACGGTTTTACACCAGCGCATCGAGTTGAATCGTGATCGCCCTCCCTCAAGCTTGAAATTGCGGACATTTTGGAATTGCTGGCACTATTAGATTATGCTGCTGAATGCTAGGGCTGCATGAATTGAATGAATCTCATCTCATTTTTGCTGCGATCGTCCTGGAGAATGGTGGCGATCGCAATTGTCACAGGATTTATTAGTGGTGGCAGCAGTGCCGCCCTGATTGCGCTGATCAGCCGTTCCATTAGTCAGGGAATTGGGACTTCGCTGGATACGATCGCGATTGCTTTCGGTTGTCTGGCATTCGTTGCCCTGGCATCCAGCATCACCTCGCAAATCATGCTGATCCGACTGGCACAGCAATCCATCTTTCAGTTGCGCCTTAGCCTCAGCCGCCAAATCTTAGGCACAGAGTTAGCTCATCTGGAAAAACTCGGCGCATCCCGACTGCTGGCAACCTTGACGGATGATGTACAGGCGGTGTCGGATGCCGTACGATTGGTGCCCTTCTTATGTATCGATTTGGCGATCGTGGCGGGCTGTCTCAGCTACATCATCTGGCTCTCCTGGCAGGTGTTTCTGCTGGTGGTGCTGCTGACGATCGTGGCGTTGGGAAGTTGCCGCTGGTTACTCAAAACGGGGCAGAAGTGGCTGGCAAAAGCGCGAGAAGAGCAGGACAACCTGTTTAAGCATTTCCGCACCGTGACCGACGGCACCAAAGAACTCAAGCTGAACTACAACCGACGACAGGCATTTCTCCAGGAAGACTTACAGCCTGCCGCCGCCACCTATCGCCGCTACAACACCCGTGGGCTAACTCTGTTCGCCATGACCTCCAGTTGGGGTAAGCTGATTTTCTTCTTCGCGATCGGCTTTGTGCTGTTTGCCCTGCCCAAACTCATGACCTTGAATCCCCAAACGCTGTCCGGCTACGTGCTCACCTTCACGTACCTGATGCTGCCAATGGATAATCTGGTCAATTCCTTACCGATCCTGGGACGAGCCGGGGTGGCGCTGAAAAAAATTGACTCTTTGGGAATTTCTTTAGCAGAGCGAGCCGAAGCCACCACGATCCCCGCTGCCCTTCAGCAACACTGGAAAGAACTGCGGCTTAATGGTGTCACTCACTCTTACCAGACCGATCAGGACGATCGTGGCTTTGAGGTGGGACCGATCGACCTGTCTCTGCATCCAGGCGAGTTGGTGTTTATCGTGGGCGGTAACGGCAGCGGCAAATCTACCCTGGCAAAACTCATCCTGGGACTCTACATTCCCGAAGCGGGCGACATTACTCTAGATGGAATCCCCATCGATCATCAAAATCGGGAATGGTATCGCCAGCATTTTTCTGTTGTGTTTGCCGACTTTTTTCTATTCGATCGACTTTTGGGACTTGATCGCAATGACCTGGATCAAGAAGCTGCCGCTTACCTGAAACGGCTTCAACTAGATCACAAAGTCACCGTCGATCGCGGCAAACTCTCAACCATTTCTCTTTCTCAAGGACAACGCAAACGCCTGACCCTACTAACTGCTTACCTGGAACAGCGCCCCATCTTCCTGTTCGATGAATGGGCAGCCGATCAAGATCCCATCTTCAAAGACGTGTTCTACACCGAACTGCTGCCCCAACTCCGCGACCAGGGCAAAACCATCCTCTGCATCAGCCACGACGACCATTACTTCCATCTTGCCGATCGCATCATCAAACTGGATTATGGACAGATTGAATACGATAAGAATCGGGGATAGGGGATAGGGGATGGGGAATGGGGGGTTAGGGATTAAGGAATGGATTGGCTTCTGCCGTTCGATTCGTACTGCTTTTCAGCAACGCCCAACAATTGGATTGCTACAGAAAATTGAAATGTTTTAATCCTTCCAAAATGCCTGCGGCGCAGTGGGCTTGTGCCAGGTAGCGATCGGGGTTGGGGTTGGCGTGGTGCCAGTCGAGTAGTTCGGGCATGGCGTTACCAACAATGATGCCGCGCTCTGGGCGATCGCAAAACATGGACAGGTCATTGCCAGAATCGCCACAGGCAACGGTTTGGGTGGGTGCAATCCCCAAATACTCCCGCAAAAAGGTCATTGCCTGTCCTTTGTTGGCGCGACGGGGCAGAATATCCAAATCAAGACTGCCACTGTAGATTAATTGCACGTCTAATCCCTGTTTTTTGAAGGTGGTCTCCAGGCAAGGAATCACTTCGGCGGCGGCTTCCGGTGTCAGAAAATAGCTCACTTTGAAGGGGCGCTGTTCGGTGTCGGGTTGGGGAGCGAGGTCGGCAAAGTGAGCCGCGATCTCCACTACCTGTTCTCGATCCCACTTTTGCGAGAGAACCGTAGCCCATTGGGGGTCGGGGGTGTCTTGATCGGATAAATAAATTTCAGTGCCCACCGAGAGGATCAAAAAATCTGGTGAGAGCAAAGTTTTTTCAGTGGTGAGTTGACGATAGAGCGCAGGCGATCGCCCTGTGGAATAGACAATCTTTGTACCAAATTCCCTCCGGTGAGCGTCCAGGTGCTCATTCAGATGGGCTAATGCCTGATCATCTCCCACCAAAGTATTGTCTAAATCCGTCACCAGGAGAAATGCCGCCACTGTCGCCCCTCCAATCTAGAAAGTTGTTTATGAGTGTACTGGGCTTTTGCCACCCAACCTCGTTTTCTAGCTCACTCCGGTGGAGCTAAGATATAGCTTTGCTCAGAATATTTAGAACCAGGAGAAGATGCAAAACTAATACTGAGTAGGCGTTCTGAATCGCCTTTGCCGCACGACTCAGGGCTACGGCTATATCCACCAAGACAGATGAAACTGTAAGCAAATGCTCAGAAATCAGGGACAGATTTGGACATACCTCAGATTGATTGGGATGGGTCTGGTGGCGATCGCTGCCAGCCTACTGGCACACCCTACTTGGGCCCAGCTTCCGAGCTTAACTCCCTCCACCTCCACCCCGACGGTTGCTCAAGTCGAGTTTGAAAATGCTGGTAGGGTAGTCCATGCGTCCGTGCGGCTGGATGGGCGGGAAATCCTTCAGATTGCGGCTCTGGATGCAGATCCCCATCAAGATGCACGGGCTGCGACATCGCCGATTCAAACGCGAGTCAGGTTAATTGAAGGACAACTGAAGTATGTGGTTTCTCACAACCCTGCTCCAACAGCATTGCAAGCAAGCATTGGGACACTGAATTCGGAACCGTTGATTACAGTATCTGACGCGGCATCCCTGAAAGATTTCCCCATCATGGCTGTCACTGATTTGGATGCCAAGATTCATGGAATCCCAAGAGAGCGGTGGGCAGAGGAATTAAGGGAGATCGTGCAAAGCAACTTAGTCCAGGCGATCGCGGAACGCCAGCCAGCCTATCTGCAACAACAAGCGGCGATCGCCGTGGGGATTTTTTGCGTCACCCTTTTGCTGAGTGGAATTTTGCTGCGAGTGCAACGCCATTTGCAAGCCCGGCATCAAACCCAAAAAGCCCTGACCACACAAACCCTGACGACCGCTTCCGGGAATGAATCTGATCTGACTCAACCGACAACGCTTCAGCCCAATCCTGGGCTGGAACTGCACCAAAACCACTCCAGCAGTGTGTATAAGTTTCGCAAATACGCCATCGCGATCGGGCTGGTTCTGCTTTGGGTTGTTGCCCTCTCCTGGATTGTGGGGCTTTTTCCCCAATCTCGCTGGGCACAAACTCTAATTCTGCGAGAACCACTTTTGCTATTACTCATTTGGTCTGGCAGCGCTTTAGCCATTCGGGCTTCTAGGGTATTCATCGATCGCTTTCTAGCCCAATTTCAAAGCCAAAAAGCTTTGAATGATGTGTCAGTTCAGCGTCAACTTGCTCGCCTGATGACCTACAGCAATGTGGTTAAGGGCATTATGATGACGACCATTCTTGGTATCGCAACTTTGCTCACCTTGGATTGCTTGCAGATTCCCCTGGCTCCTGTATTAGCTGGGGCTGGGATCTTGGGATTTGCCATCTCTTTCGGTTCTCAAACCTTGATCAAAGATGTGATCAATGGAGTGTTAATCCTGGCAGAAGATCAATTTGCCGTGGGGGATTTTGTTGAACTGGGAACGACTAAAGGCTACGTCGAAAGTGTGAGTTTGCGCGTGACTCGTGTGCGTGGGGCGGAGGGACGGTTGAGCACGATTCCCAACAGCAGCATCTCTGTTGTTCACAACATGACGAAGGATTGGGCGCGGGCAGAAATTGCGATCGAGGTTGCTTACAATGCTGATGTGGCACAGGCGATGGCAGTGATGCAGGATGTAGCAAAAGAAATGGCAACCGATCCAGCCTGGAGCGATCGCATCCTGGATCCGGTGAAACTGCTGGGGGTGAGCGATATTTCCCGGAATGGAGTCATGCTGACTATCTGGATCAAAACTATTCCTGATGCTCAATGGGCGATCGCCCGTGAGTTTCGGCATCGGGTGAAGCAGGCGCTGGATCTAGCGAATATTCCTATCAGTGTGCCGCATCAAATCACAATGGATTTGGGTAACGGCAATTCTTTTGCCATCCCTGAGATAACTTCCGCTCCACCCGCCTAACCAGACTAGAAGGTGAACGTGGTGCGGATGGTGCCGATGATTACGTCAGAGTTGTTGTCGTTCATATCCGGCGCAGTGAGCCAGATCACACCAGGAGTCACGGTGATGTAATCGTTCACGCGGTATTGATAAAAGGCTTCCACATGAATTGAGGTGCTGGAGTCGCGCCCGATCGCCGATCGTAACCCTCTGGTCACACCGGTCACTTTCGGTTCCATGCCCACAATGATGCCACCCAAGCTGCCGTCTTTCAGCAAATCGGGAAATGCCAAGCCGACTGCCCAGGTCCAGATGTCCAGTTCTCCTCTGGGCAACACATCACGGGTTGAGAGCGTGCGGGTGGTGGTGTAGCCGCCCCAGCCATTGATCACAAACTTGGGACTGACCTGGAACGAGGCTTGCACCCCGTAAGCATTGCTGACCGTAGGAATATCCACTCCCGCGAAGGGAGCCAGGGCATCCGGCAAATTGGGGTTGTTGAGTAGTGCCGATCGCAGGTTTGCCCGATTGCTTCCAGTGGAACCGTTGGCTGTAAAGTCGTTGTTGTAGGCATGAATGTAAGTTAAGCCGATCGCAAAAGTTTCCGAAGGCTTCAGCGTCAACTGGGCGATCGCGCCGTAAGGACCATTAAATAAGCCATTGCCCGCTAGGGGACTATCTGCACTGTTCGCCAAATAGCCCAAACTCACTTCCAGAAAATCACTGGGGTTAAAGCGTAAGCCCAAGCCCGTGCCATTCACCAAATAGTAGATAGGGTTCCGGGTGCCAAACTGGGTCAATGCGCCACTGCCCCCATCCCCATCTAGAAAGGGGTTGATCGTATCGGTAAAGTCATCGATCGCCCCGGCATTCGCTTCCACAACCACCGTCAGCTTTTCACCAATGGGGAATTGATACAGCAGGGCATCAATCTCCACTGAGTTGTTATTGTCGTTGCTGAAAGCGCCCCCACCAAACCGTAGATCGCCTTCAGGCGTAAAGGTCGAAGTGCCAGAGTAGGGATTAAGATTGGTTGCCTGGAGGCGAGTTCGCAGCAAATCGTTCCCGGTGAAGCTGGTATCAAAGTTGAGCCGGATGCGATCGCCCACAATTGCCGACTTGAAAATATCTGCGCCACGGGCATTTTCCCCCGCCGCAATGCCCACTGCCCCAATCACCACTTCGCCATTGAGTTTAGTCGTAGTGGAAAATTGTTGTTTTTCCAGGGTGGCAGTCCGCACTTCCAACGCTTCCACCCGCCCTCGCAAGGTTGCCAGTTCGGCGGCAAACTCTTCTTGCAAGCGCTTGACCACTTCCAAATCTTCTTTTCTGACAAAATCAGCCGTTGCAGCGGCGATCAATTCTTGAATTTTGTCTAAACACGCATTTAACCCGGCGGCAAATTCGTATCGACTGAGGGCACGATTGCCGCGATAGGTTTTATCGGGATAGCCGACAATGCAACCGTAGCGCTCTACCAAGGACTGCAATGCCTGAAACGCCCAGTCGGTTGGCTTAACATCGGAAAACTGAGAAACCGAGGTGACTTGATCCATTGCTGTGGAACTGCCGGATTCTGATGCAAGCTGGGTGACAGGAGTCAATTCATCCAGATCAGTTGATGCTTGAGCCAGGGTTGGAGCCAGGGCGATCGCCCCTGACAATAACGGACTCAGCCACAAAGCATTAGCCAAAATTTGTAGTCTTGCCATTTCCACACACCAAATTACTATCCTCATCAGGCATCTTACATCAAAATGATAATGGTTCTCATTTTCAGTTCTTGCTGCCGACTATCAGGATACGAGGCTGAAACATTTCTGCCTATCCTCCCAGGGGGCTTTGGGAATTGGTATATAGAGTAAAGATGTTAGTTTGAGAGCCTGTTACCCATGCCGGACTTCACCCCTGCTTTGCCAACCTTTGTAATTACCCTGCGCGAAGGCGTGGAAGCTGCTCTTGTCGTAGGAATTGTGTTGGCGTATTTGAAAAAAGCGAATCAGACTCAGTTGAATGGCTGGGTTTGGAACGGAGTCATCGGCGGTTTGCTGGCGAGTGGGTTGGTGGGCGTTGTTTTTGCGGGCATATTTCAAGCGGTTGGTGCGGTGAATCCGGCTTATGCTCCTGTGTTCAAGCCGCTGCTAGAAGGGGTGTTTAGTGGAGTGGCGATCGCTATGCTGAGTTGGATGCTGCTCTGGATGACACAACAATCGCGGTTGCTCAAAGCTCAGGTGGAAGGGGCGATCGCTGCCACGCTCACCCAGGAAACTGGAGCAGGTTGGGGCGTGTTTACCCTCATCTTTTTTGCCGTGCTGCGGGAAGGGTTTGAAACGGTGTTGTTCATTGCTGCGAAATTTCAACAGGGTGCAATGCCAATTCTGGGCGCGATCGCAGGACTCCTGGGCGCAGTAGCGATCGGCGTGCTGCTGTTTCAGTTAGGGATAAAAATTAACTTGCGGGTGTTTTTCCAGGTGATGGGAGTGTTTCTATTGCTGATTGTGGCGGGTTTGGTGGTGTCGTCTCTGGCTCACATTGATCTGGCGCTGACCCGTCTGGCAGCACTGAATCCTGAAACGTCTTTCTGTTTTGGCAATCCCTCCAGCGCAACAGGGTCTTGCATCCTGGGTTCCAGGCTTTGGGATACCCGCTCCCTGCTGCCCGAACGGCAATTTCCAGGCGTTATTCTGCATACTCTGTTTGGGTACGAAGACGAGTTTTATCTGGTTGAAGCGATCGCCTACGGGGTATTTTTGTTTGGGATTGGAGCCATTTATCTACGCAGTTTGACAACTCCCCAGCAACCCAGCCTGGTCAAAAGTAACGTTTCATAACAAATGAACCTGGGAAAAGTAAGGGCAAAGGCAGGTGTAGCGGCGTTTAGAAAAGAAACCCATTGCGAGGATAAGTTATATTTTTTATATTAATTACCCAAAACTATCAGCTTCATTTGTAAGTCGCGCTAAAAATATGAGAAGACCGTTTGGGTTATCCCTTTAGGCATCAATCAACATTGATGCTGAATTGCGTTATAGCGACCTATCTAAATATGTTTTGATGCCTCATTTCCGCTTTAATCGATTGACTGATAACATTCCGTTGCACTGGGTTTTAGTCATTCCCTTTGTGCTGCTAACGACTGGAGCGGTGAGCCTGGTGGGGTATTTATCCTACTGGAGTGGGCGGCAGGCAGTGGAAGAGTTAGGCACGGAGCTAATCACGGAGGTTGGCGATCGCATCGACCAAAACCTGACCCACTACTTCCGCGAACCGGCGCAAATTGCCCGGACGAATGCCCTTGCAACGCAGCTTGGCGGCTTGAATTGGCAAAATTTTCCAGCACTCAAGCAATATCTCTGGCAACAGCTTGATATTTACGACGTTACAGCCGTAGGCATCATTACTGAAAAAAAGCAGTTTTTGGTGATTCGCAAACAGGATGACGGTTCACGAGTGATTCGCTTAAGTGATGCGTCTACGAATTTTGCGATCGAAAACCGTTTGGCAGATAGCCAGGGCAACCCAACAAAGCTCCTGAGTCGATTCACCAACTTTAATCCCCACAACTACCCTCCCTCTGATCCCTGCTACGAGCAAACCCGACAGTCTGGAGACTCAACCTGGCTGGTGCATTCTATCGTTGTGAATAAACAGGCTCCCACCCTCGCTGCGATCAACTTTTTTCCGTTTTACGATCGGGCGAACCAATTTCAGGGCGTTGTGCTGGCTTCAATTTCCCTCACCAAAGTGGGCGAATTCCTCAAGAGATTGGATATTGGCGATTCTGGTAAGGCATTTGTCATCGAACGCAACGGTAAAATCATTGGCACTTCAACCAGTGAACAACCGTTTCGAGATTTGTCAAAAGAGCAACTCAACTCCAAAGCACTGACCACAGGAGAAATCTCCCAACGCTTGAATGCGCTCGATAGTCAGGATCCCATTACCCAGTCCACAGCACAACAACTGGTTGATCGCTTTGGTCGATTTGATCGAATTACAGGCAGTCACCAACTCACGATCGAGATTGATCATCAGCGCTACTTTGTGCAGGTGAAGCCCTTTGGCAGCGAACAAAATTTAGACTGGCTGCGAGTTGTGGTGTTGCCCGAATCCGATTTTATGGAGAAGATTGAGGCGAACACGTCGAGAACTATTTTGCTCTGCTGGTTGACCCTATTTGCCACGATGGCGATCGGCATTCTCACTGCCCGCTGGATTACCAAACCGATTCACAAATTGAGCCATGCCAGTCAGGCGCTTGCCCAGGGAGATTGGCAGCAGGTTCTGTCCGACAACACCTTGATTGCTGAACTCAAAACCCTAATCCATAGCTTTAATCAAACTGCCAAAATCCTGGCATCCTCATTCGATCGCATTAAAACAGCATTGCAGGAGTCAGAGGAAAAATTCACTAAAGTTTTTCAGAATAGCCCTGATCCGATCGCAATCACCACCATTGAGGGACAATACTTAGAAGTCAATGATAGCTTTACAACCTTTAGCGAATATACCAGGGAAGAAATTAAAGGGAAAACATCGTTAGACTTAAAATTTAGTGCCAATTTGCAACAAGATATTGAGTTAAGAAAGTTACTAAAAACCCAGGGCACAGTCACAAGTTTTGAATATCAATATCAAACAAAATCCGGTCGATTCGGAACAACGTTATTATCACTAGAACAAATCGAATTAGACGGGCAACTTTGCGTGCTCACTGTTGCCAAGGATATTACCGAGCGCAAACAAATGGAATACGCGCTCCGCAGCAGTGAGGCACGCTTCCAGAAAATTACGAGAGCAGTTCCAGGGGAAATTTACATTTTGATAATGCACCTGGATGGCTCTTTTAGTTTCGAATATATGAGTCCGGGATGCCGAGAAATTCAGGAAATGGAACCGGAACAGATTGTGGCAGATCCCTTGTCTTCGTTTGAGCAAGTGCATCCAGACGATCGCGCCATGATGTATGCGGGTGCGGTGAGTAGTGCTGAAACCCTGGAACCCTTTTATGGAGAATGGCGAATTATTACCCCTTCTGGCAAGGTGAAATGGGTGCAAGTTTCTTCCCGTCCAGAACGGCGAGAGCACGGTGATACAGCCTGGTATGGCATCCTGCAGGATGTTAGCAATTTCAAACGCATCGAAGCCCAACTGCGTAAAACAGAACACTGGTTACAACAATTTAGTCGGCAATCTCCCAGCATCATTTATACCATTGTGCAAGAATCCAATGGGGATATTTGGTTTGAGTACATTAGCTCGGCGATCGAAACAATTTATGAAATTTCTGTAGAAGCTATTTTGCAAAATGCTGATCGATGGCTGGAATCGATTCATAGTGACGATCGAGCCGCTTACCAAGCCGCAATGCTTGACAGCAGGCAAACCTTAAATCCATTCTGTCATCAATGGCGAATTACTACCCCCTCCGGCTTCATCAAATGGGTACAGGGCACTTCGCAACCGGAACAGCGGCAAAATGGCGCGATCGCGTGGCATGGAGTTGTGCAAGATATGACCGATCGCAAACGGGGAGAAGATGCCCTTGCCCATAGCGAATCCCGGTTGCGGGCAATTCTCTCTGCCATTCCAGATGTCATCAAAATCTACGCGATCGATGGCACCTATGTTGACAGTATGCAGACGAATAACTTGCACGATTTAGTTGATGATCCAAACCCAATCGGTAAACACGTTAAGGAGTTAGTTCCAGCGGATGTGGCGGAACGATTACTGGCGGCGATCGCCCGACTGATTGAAACCCAGGAACCTCAAATTTATGAACAGGAAGTTTGGGTGCATGACAGGTTGCAATACGAAGAACTGCGCGTGGTTCCCTGTGGAGATCAGGCTATTTTGGGGATTATTCGAGATATTAGCGATCGCCGCTTGCATGAACTCGAAAGCCAACTAGCCGCAGAAGCCTTGCGTGAAAGTGAAGAACGATTCCGACGAGCGTTTGATGATGCGGCGATCGGCATGGCGTGGATTGGGTTGAATGGGCGATTTCTCAAAGTCAGTCGCTCCCTTTGCGAAATTCTAGGCTACACGGAACAAGAACTCCTGACCTATCAATTCCAAGACCTTACCCATCCTGATGACCTCGCCCTGGATGAAGAGTTCTCCCAACAAATGCTCAAAAATCGGCAGCGGGCATATCAGCGAGAGAAACGCTACATCCACCGAGAAGGACACATCATCTGGGTGCTTGTGCATATGTCGTTAGTCCGCGATCGTGAAGAAAATCCATTATATTTTGTGTGCCAAATTCAAGACATCAGCGATCGCCATGAACTCGATCGGATTAAAGACGAGTTTATTTCCATTGTGAGCCACGAATTGCGGACTCCTTTAACGGCTATTCGCGGTTCTCTGGGGATTTTGGAAACTGGGGTTTTAGATGGTGAGCCTGAAACGTTCAAAAAAATGTTGCAAGTTGCGCTCAACAACAGCGATCGTCTGGTGCGCCTGGTTAACGACATTCTCGACTTGGAACGGTTGGAGTCTGGCAAGGTTGATCTGATGATGGAAGAGTGTCAGGTTGATGATTTGCTCCAGCAAGCTCTGGAATCAGTGCAATCGATCGCGGTGCAAGCTGCGATCACGATTCAAGTTACGTCCCTCGATATCAGGGTGTGGGTTGCTCCGGATATGGTTGTTCAAGCGATCGTCAACCTGCTGGGAAATGCGATTAAGTTTTCTCCTCCGGCAAGTACGATCTGGCTCAAGGCTGAAAGAATAACACCAGACGTGGAGCCTGAGAAATGGCAGCCAGAGGGTGACAAACGGCTAATTGCCCACAATCAATTCTCAGAGTCTCATTCCTCCAGTCTTGCGATCGCTCCCACCCCCAATTCCCACCTTCCCACCCCCTACCCCCAATCTCACCTGTCCTACGTGCTCTTTTCTGTTCAAGACCAGGGACGCGGCATTCCTCCAGAAAAGACGAAAACCATTTTTGGTCGATTCCAACAAGTCGATGTTTCTGATGCACGGAAAAAAGGAGGCACTGGTCTGGGTTTGGCAATTTGTAAAAGTATTGTGCAGCAACATGGTGGCAATATTTGGGTGGACAGTGTGGTCAACCAGGGAAGCACATTCTATTTCACAGTGCCTTGCTCAGACGAGGAATGATGACGAAGCGAATTCTATTAATTGACGATGATCCAGATATTCGTGCTGTGACCCAAGTTGCCTTAGAGAAATTTGCCGGGTGGCAGGTGATCACAGCCGCTTCCGGCGCAGAAGGATTAGTCCAGGCTCAAAATAAGGGTTTGGATGGAATTTTACTGGACATATCCATGCCTGACATGGACGGCTTTTCTGTGTTTGCAAACCTCCAGGCAAATGCGGGCACTCGCCAGATTCCGGTGGTTTTGCTCACCGCTAAAATCTTACCTAGCGATCGCCGTCGTTTTGCAGATATGGGAGTAGCTGGCGTGATGCCCAAACCATTTAACCCTGTCACGGTGTGCGACCAGTTAGCTCACTTATTTGGCTGGGGATGATGCCAATCTCCAGGCAGACCTATCAACAGGTTAGTCCTTAACGTTCTTATATTTTTCTTAGATTCTTTGATTAGGGTAAGTTATGTACTCATTACACAGTGTCTTCTGACGTAGCTTATGGAATCTGATCAAACCCTCTGGGAAGAGTCACCTAAGATCTTACTGGCAAAAGAAGTGATTAATATTCTTACTCAGGCGATGTCCAAAATTGACGATAACGATCTGTTTTCTGCTCAAGTGATGGTTGGCATCGCACTGCACCATTTAGAAAGTTTACAAGTTGATTTAACAGAGCACCTGTCCTGGGAAAAAATGTTGAGAGATGTTATCAAACATTCTTGATTTCCCATTTCCAGCTAGAGATGGAATTTGCTTACATCTCTAACTGTCAGGTAGTCAACTACTCATAAAGCTTTATTGAAGTAGCTGAAATCTTCATGAGTTAATGTTTAATAGGGATAAATTTGGGTCTTTGTTTAGGGCTATGACCGATTAAGGACAGTTCTCTAATGTCTGCAAGACGCATTCTTCTGATTCATCAGGATACCAGTATTGAGGAAGTACTTCATGTTTGCTTAAGATATCTTGCAGGTTGGGATGTCGTTTCAGTCGAAGTGGCTCAAGCAAACTTAGAACCTGACATTAACGATCGCCTGGATGCAATTTTGGTTGATGCCCTCTCCCCTCAGGCTTATGGATTGGGCTTCATTCAAAAGTTGTTTATTCAGAAACTAAAAAAGAACCGAAATACTCAATCCGTGCCCATACTGCTATTAACAGACAAAGCGGATTGGTTTACGGCAGAACAATTACACGCCCTTGGCATTGAAGGGGCGATCGGCAAACCGTTCGACCCCGTCACCCTACCCACTCAAATTGCCAATCTACTGAGATGGGACTAGGATCAACACCTTTGACAACCCAGCGACTTGCATAAGGGCACCAACCCATGCGCCCCTCGCCCGCCATCTGCAACTTTCTCACACCGATTTAAACAGTGATAGAGAACAGTGATAACTGAGATGAATTCCAATTTACGCCGGGTTCAAAAACCGATTGGCAAACTTGAACACATCTCCTAAATCATTGCTCCCCTCACTCAGAAAGGCATTCAGCAGCGGATTCTCCCCTCCAGCCTTGCTCCCCCCCATGTTTAGCAAGCCGCTAATGCTGGTCAGCAGAGTTGGTAGCATAGACTGAATCATGCCAGCGTCTAAGCCAGTTTTTTGAGCAATTCCCTGGGCGATCTGTTGCTGGATTTGGGGCGGAAACAGGGATTGTAGCGCTGTTGCTGGGGCACCCGATCCAGTAATTTGCCCAACTAAACGACCCAAATCACCCCCACCCGGTAAGTTGGTTTGCTGCTCTTGCAACAAGGGACCCAGCAGCCCGCCCACTGTACTTAGGACGGATTGCATCTTAGAAGCATCAATGCCTTGATTCGTTGCCAGTTGCTGAACAGTATTGGTAATCGACTCCAATTGGGTAACGCTACCGTTTTGTTCCGGGTTGTTGATGGCGCTGAGGACATCAAAAAACATTCCCATGATTAATCTCCTCGTTTTCTTGTATGTGGTCATTTGCGACTGGATTAAGCCATCCATGAATTAATCCGGTTGGGGATGGGTGCTAATTCTCGGCGGACACCCGCACATGGAAAGAGCGGATCAGTCGGAGCCAGCGGTTATCGTCAGTGAAGTAACCGAGTTCAGCAATGTAGTCACGATCGCTGGCGGGAATTTCAACGTGTTTATCCTGCTCTGCTTCACTGCACACGTAAGTCTGGGTGTTGTGGGGAGTTGCGTAGTCAATATCCAGGTTGGTGGCATCATGAATTCGCAGCATTAACCGCTGTCCTCCTTGATCGCGTAGAGCTTGTTTGTACGTCTCTGCCACTTCCCAGTAAGCATAGGCTTTCTTCGGGTTGCGGGGCACCAGGATGATGCGGCAGTCCTGGGGTTGTTCCAGCCCACCCGCAAAACCTGCCTGGGGTGCCAGGGAGGACTTGCCCGCAGCAGTCAATCCGGCGATCGCCGCTGTCCCCCCAGCGATCGCGACTCCTACGGCTTTAGTGGCATCTCCAGTCAGGCTGGATGCGGTTTGAACTGTTTTATCCAGCAGGTTAGAAGCCCCCTGGGTAGCATTTCCTGCTAACCCGGTAATTACCCCGGTCACCTCCCCCAACCGATCCCCGATCCCCGGTGTCGCAGTTGGAGCAACAGTAGTATCTATGTCTGCGGCTAGTCTAGACGCAGCGATGCTGGCAGCGGTATCGATCGGGGTGCTGGAATCAACCACTCCTTTCAAAACGGCTGGCACCTGCACGGGATCAGATGTTGCAATGCTTAACCAGCGGTTGTCTGGAGTGACATAACCGAGTTCAGCCGCATAAGTCCGGTTTGCGAGGGGAATGGGAACGTGCAAATCCTGAGCCTGGTCATCGCACTCATACTGCCGCACGCTGGGAGAACTTTGCGAGTTCAGACTGGTGGAGGTGGTGTCGTGTACCCGTACCATCAGCTTTTGCCCCCCAGCTTGCTGCAACTCGGCTTTGCGGCTTGCGGGAACTTCCCAATAAACGTACCCCTCTTGAGGCGTGCGGGGCACCAGGATAATGCGACCCGGTTCAACCGCTTGACTCCTTGCGACCAGGCTTTTTGCTGCTGCGACTGCCCCGGCAGCAACGACTGCTCCTCCAGCGATCGCCCCTGCTGCTTTCAGCCCGGTTGCATTTCCAGATGGAGCACAAGCAGGCATCCGAACTCGTTCAGAGCGAGCTAATTGAATCCAGCGATTGTCGGCTGTGAGATAACCCAGTTCTGCCACATAGTCCCGATCGTCCAGGGCGATCGGCACGTGCAAATCTTGATCGGCTACCCCACAGTCAAATTCCTTCATGTCGTAGGGGGTTTGCCGCGCTATATCTTGAATGTCCGTCACATCATAAAGACGCAGCTTTAAGTCTCGCCCACCCTGCTGACGGGCTTTGGCAAACTGCTCTTCCGGGACTTCCCAGTAAGCATAGGCATCGCGGCAATTGCGCGGAGTGAGAATGATCCGCCCTTTTTCCGTCGCGATCGCCGCTACTGGAGGAACCGCCGCCCCCCGTCCCTTGAACCACCATAACAGTAGGGGTAAGCCCAATAGCGGTAACAGCAACCACCACCAGGGAAAGTTTCCAGAAGCCTGATCTTCTGTGGTCGTAGAAGTTGCTCCAGGGTCGGTTCCTGGGGCAGTTGTTTCCGCAGCGGTGGAACCAGGTGCTGTTTCACCCGATCGCAAGGCGGCAACTTCTTGTTGTTTAGCATCTGCGACTGTTTCTTGTCCACGGGTAGAGGTGGCAAACCCCAGGAAGGCTATCACCCTCGGATTGGTGCTTTCTCGGTACACATAGCCACGGGGTTGGGAGTAGGGGTAGCGAGGATCGCTGGGGGAGGTATTGTGCATTGGGAGCACACCCACGTTGGGCTGATTGAGCACTTGGCTGGCGATCGCGTAGCTGATCCCATCCTTGCCCAATTCTTTAATGACTGCGGCAGTATCATCTTCCCCAACCTGGGTGGTGGTGGCTCCTGCTTTGAAGGGAGCCGATTGAAACACCGGATATTGACTTAATGCCTGCCGAGTATCGCTGGATTCTGGGCGATCGACGAACCGAATCGGAGCATCCGCACCCCCCACCTGAGACCAATTGGTGATCTCCCCTCGAAAGATTTTGGCAAACTGTTGCGCTGTAATACTGCCTTTAAAGGGATTTTCGGGACTGACGATGATGGCAATTTTCTCGCGGCTAACGGGAGTTTCTTTCAAGCCCTGAGCTTTTTCTGCCGCCGTCAAAGGACGACCGATCGCTACTAGATCGACGTTGCTCTTGAGCAATTCCTTGAGTGCATTTTCCGTACCGCCCGCTGCCAGGGTGACGGTTGTGCCAGGAAATTGAGTTTCAAACTGTTGCTTTAATGCCTCGTTGATGACTGTCATGCTATTCGAGCCGTCCACCTTCAAGCTCGTTCCCTGGGGCAGAGAGGCTGGTAACTTGAAGGCAGGAGCCGTTTCGGGAGCCTGAGCCAGAGATATTTGGTGAGATGCGATCGTGATTCCAACGCTCATGCACAGTAGGGAAGGCACTGTCAGCGAAGTCACCAATCTCCCTAAGCTGGGAGGAGATTTTCTGCTTCTTAACATGGTTAATACCGGATGAAGAACAGGAACGAACCTTGAACAAGTCTTCAACAAAAAATGACAACATCGTGCCAACGATAAATCAAAAAAATATAAAACTGATAAGAAAAGGGGACTGAATCGAAATGTTCTCTGAATCACGTTTAATTTTGATTCACACGCCCCTTAGGCAAAGCAAAAGACAATAATAAACCTGCTGCACTGAGTCCAAAAAGTACCAGTAATGAAAACTGAATGGCTTCAGTTGCGACGGTGGGAACGAGGGCACGTAGCTCCGTTGATACATTCGTTGGTAACTGCCCAAGAAACTCTTTGCGCTCCTCTGTATTAAAGGTTTGGATGACTCGTTGAAGTTGATAAATTGTGGCTTTTCTGGCAGCAGGAGTTAAGCTACTCCCAAGCCGTTCAGCCACACCATCTACAATTCCGCTGGAAAAACCAGTGATCAAAACGGTGCCAAAAATGCCACGTCCTAAGGAACTACCTACATTTTGTAAGGGATTGTATACGCCGTTTGCTTCTGCTTTTTCGTGCCGTTTTGTCACAGAGAAGGCAACTCCAGCAATACAGGTGAAAAAGGTGCCGGAGCCAATTCCCATAATTACGAGAGCAGGTAATAGGTTGAGCGCGGTCATTGGGGGGGCAATGGCTTGCCGCAGTAAAAGCACTCCTACGCAAACCAGCGTCAGCCCAATTTGAATTAAGTGCCTGGGAGCGATCGCTTGAATGTTGCGGTTGTATGTTCCCGTAAAAAATGCTACCAGTGTTGCCAGGGTATAGGGAAATACTGCCAGCGCCGTTTGAAAGGCGTTTAGCTTCAAAATGACGGGGATGAATTGGTAGAGATTGAACTGCACCCCCGCTGTAACGATGCTGTGCAGGATTGCCGTCAAAACTCCCAACACAAACACTTTGCGGCGCAACACTCCCGCCCGAAATAAGGAGGGTAGCCCTTTCTTGGCAGCTTGTCGTTGCCAGAAGAAAAATAACCCCAAGAAGATCAAGCCCGATGCAATCAGGATAGGAACGATCGAGAGGGAAAAGGGCGGCAACACGACCCCTGCCAATTCAAATAGTTGCTTCGGTTCCCACCAGCCATACTCCCCCGCCAAACTAACACCCAACAGGGTCAACCCCAAACCCAACAGAGAAAACAAGCCGCCAATCCAATCCACGGGCACAACAACAATCGCTTGTTGATAGGGCATCCTACAGGTTAGCCAATAGATGACAGGCAGCAAAACAAGCTGGGGCAAAAAAGCTACTCGCCAGCTAATTTGCGATGCAATGAGTCCTGCGGTTAGTCCACCTGATACTCCTCCCGCAATGGAACACAACACCATCACAGCGCCCGCTTTCCGTTCTTCTTCGTCATCGTATAAAAAGTGCATCCATGCCCAGCAGGAATCAATCAACGGACTGGCTGCCACTCCCAGAATCAACGCATAGCCAATGGCTAAACCTCCCATTGAAAAGCACAAGGACGCAACCAGAAGCCCGATCGCGTAGAGGATCAATCCGGCAATGAGTATCTTTTTGCGCCCAAAAACGTTGCTTAAATTCTCGGTGGTGGGAGTGGAGGAGGCTGTCACCAGGGAAGATAGGACTAAAATGCTCTGGATGTAGCCCATGCTGGAGTCAAATTCCCGCACGATCGCGGGCATCATTGGCGGAATGACTCCCAGGGTAAATGCCACAACGAACAGTGCCAGACAAAGACCGATTAAGGTTTTGCGTCTTGAATTGAAGGAACTGGAGAGTTGAGCACTCATGCCGATGCCGTTTGCCTCTTACATACAGATAGACTTGAATTTCTACTTGCAAAATTAATAGAAAAAGTTAAGAACGTTAAATTGTTTTCTTATCTTATAAATTTCATACTTTTATTTCTTATCTATATAAAAGCGAATATTGTGTTCGCAACGACCTCTAAACGTTCTGCCGATCGTGTAATGCGATCGGCAGTTTTGTCTAGAAAATTGGAAACTCACGCCATCCTATAACTTTCATATTTTTGCTGTGGTAGGGTCTAAAGGAATTTAATCACTTTAGTAGCCTTTATTGTCGTAGCTTTGTGTAGGGGGGCTGCGGTAATGTCGGAATAATTGCCCCGCCTGAGTTTTGCCGCTTTTCCCTGCCCTGAGCGTTCTAACCAAAGCTACAAATCCTTATTTATGCGAGGAGTCAGTCAATGAGTCAGCAATACTTCACTGATAGCGAGTGGATACTTTTGCAACAAGCCCCAATTAAGGCAATTCAAGTCGTCACCCTGGCGGATAAAGCTGATCCAGTCTCCTTTTTGAAGGAAACTCGGATGGCGATCGAGCTACTCAGCGCCGAACAGCAACAGGGAAGTACGAGTAGCCTGGTGAATGCGCTGCTGGCAGCTTTGAAAGATAGCGATGCGAAGGAACCAGTGCAGGGAGAAGAATTATTGTTGAAGAAAATGTTTCAATACCTGGGAGAAATCCAGAATTTGAAGGATGCGAATCAAGGACGCACACAGTCTTTGGAGCATCTGAAGCAAGTTGCCACCATCCTGGCAGCAAAAGTCACCTTAAATGAGTCTCAAGAATTTCGTAACTGGATCATTTCCTTGACTCGGAAGGTTGCGGATGCGGTGAAAGAAGGAGGAATCTTTGGTGGAATTGGTGGCGAACGGACGAGCAGCGAAGAAGCAGCGGCAATTAGAAGAATTGAGCAAGCCTTGGAACTGGGTCGATAATCGAAGTTAATTGCCTCTAAGGATCGTGGATGAAATAATCTGTGTAGGTTGGGTTTCATGCTTCAACCCAACATCTACGGCAGCGTTGGGTTTTGCAGACTCAACCCAACCTACAAAAGCCGCTGCTATTTAGTTTCCATTCCTTAGTATTCACCTAGCGATGTGGAGTGTGAGTGTATGATTGCTTTCTTGATTACGGTTGTGGTGATGGCAATTAGTTTGCTGATTATTTCTAAATTGCCTCTAGGTGTCGATATTGATAGCCCTTTGCCAGCCTTGCTCGGTGGTGCAATTATTGGTGTGTTTTCGGGAATTTGGCATTTGTTTCCAGCCACATTTCGAGGGGCAACTGCCTGGTTAAGCCTGGGTCTAATTCCTTTAATTGGCAGCATTATCGTATTTGGACTGGCTGCCTGGTTAGTTGAAGGATTTCGGCTTCGCTGGGGAATTGGGAGTGCTATTCTGGGCGCGATCGCTCTTGATATCATCTACTTAATCCTGAGCTTCATTCTGCGCCAGGTCGGCTTATCAACGATTTAATCTTGCTTCACAGAAAACAAGCTCGATCGCAAGCAGACAATTGCAGCGAAAATAAGAGGGGCGTTGAGTCCCATCTCTTAATGTTCTGCTTTTAACATCTCTGCTATGAGTTTCAATGAAGAATTTGAGTTGTTGCTGCGGGCACGCTATCCCGTAATTTATATTCCTACTCAAGAAGAGGAGCGAGTGGAAGCGGCGATCGCCCAATGTGCCAAACATCAAGGTGATCGTTCTGTGTATGTGTGGGATTTTGTCGATGGCTACCAGGGCAACCCAAATGATGCTGGGTTTGGCAAGCGCAATCCTCTACAAGCGCTAGAGTTGATTGAGAAAATCCCGGCAACAGTCGCAGCGATTTTTATTCTGCGAGACTTTCATCGTTTCCTGGAAGATGTTTCCGTCTCCCGCAAGCTGAAGAACTTGATGCGATCGCTCAAAGCGCAACCCAAGAACATCATTATTCTCTCGCCTCAAATTACCGTTCCCGATGACCTCAGCGAAGTGTTGACCGTTGTGGAATTTCCCTTGCCCGCTCCGACTGAAATTCGTCAGGAGATCGAGCGATTATTGGGGGCAACAGGGCAGTCGTTGGAATCTCGCACATTAGATGACCTGGTGCGTTCCTGCCAGGGATTGTCGATGGAGCGGATTCGGCGAGTTTTGTCACGGGCGATCGCCACTCATGGCGAACTGCGTCCTCAGGATGTGGATTTGATCCTGGAAGAAAAGCGGCAAACCATTCGCCAAACCCAAATTCTCGACTTTTATCCCACCACGGCAAACATCACCGACATTGGCGGTTTAGACAATTTGAAAGAATGGCTACTGCGTCGGGGTGGCTCTTTCTCAGAACGGGCACGGCAGTACGGTCTGCCTCATCCGCGAGGGCTGTTGCTGGTCGGCATTCAGGGTACTGGAAAGTCTCTTACCGCCAAAGCGATCGCCCACCATTGGCATTTGCCCCTACTGCGGCTGGACGTAGGACGCTTGTTTGCCGGACTTGTCGGCGAATCAGAATCTCGCACCCGCCAAATGATCCAGTTAGCTGAAGCCCTGGCTCCCTGCGTCCTATGGATCGATGAAATTGACAAAGCCTTTGCAGGAGTGGACAGTCGCGGCGATGCCGGAACCACCAGCCGCGTCTTCGGTACGTTTATTACCTGGATGGCAGAAAAAATCAGTCCGGTGTTTGTGGTTGCCACGGCGAACAACATTCAAGCTTTGCCGCCGGAAATGCTCCGCAAGGGCAGATTTGACGAAATCTTTTTTGTGGGACTGCCCACCCAAGAGGAGCGCAAAGCCATTTTTGGGGTGCATCTGGAGCGCTTGCGTCCCCACACGCTGAAGAACTTTGACCTGGAACGCTTAGCCTACGAAACCCCTGATTTTTCGGGGGCAGAAATTGAACAGATGTTAGTGGAAGCCATGCACACAGGCTTCAGCCAAAACCGGGACTTCACGACGGATGACATTTTGGAAGCGGCTAGCCAACTCATTCCTCTAGCCCGAACGGCTCATACTCAAATTGAGCAACTCCAGGACTGGGCAGCCTCCGGACGCGCCAGACTTGCCTCAAAATATACGCCGTTAAGCGATCGCATTCAGCGCCAGATTCAACAACCAGATTTGTAACAAACCAATTAGAGACAAAATGGCGCGATCGCTATAGAATTTCCAGCATCCTTATATCAGGTTCGTCACTATGGGTTGGTCGGGATTTTTCAAAGGATTTAGTGCCGTCGTCGTGGCGATCGTGCTGTTGTTGGGAGGCAGTTACGCCATCTTCCAGTTTTTGGTGTCCCAGTTTACGGCGGCTCCCCCACGCCCCACATTTCCCAACGACAAACCTGCATCCACCGCTAAACCTGCCGCTGCGGTCAAACCTAGCCCGATCGCGTCTCCCGTTGCCGCTTCTCCCAAACCCAGCCCCTCTCCTAGCCCCACACCTGCCAATAAACGAGCGCGGATTACTTTGGGCGAAGGACTCAATGTCCGCCAGTCCCCCAGCGCCGACGCAGAACGTATCGATGGGGTCGATTACAGTGATGAAGTGACCGTATTGGAAGAAAGCCCCGATAAAGAATGGATCAAAGTCCGGGTTGACAGTAGCGGTGTTGAAGGTTGGATTAAATCTGGCTACATCGAGCCAGTCACTCCTCAGTGATAGTGCTACTTCACTGGACTTTAGCTATTAGCCCGGAATTCATTTCAGGGTGGCTGTTGCGTGAGAGGTGAGTAAGTAGCCAAGAAAAACAACAAAAAACCCTAGTTGGGTGAAACCAGGGCTTTTTGCGCGTAGGGCTTTTCTCAATGATTCAGCAATGAATTGCTTTCCCGCTTAGACAAAAATCATCCCATGAACGAGAACTTCAAGTTCACTTACAGATGCTTTTCTAAGGTTGTTGCTAAGGTTGTTTTAGGAACAGCACCCACAACCATATCAACCCGCTGACCACCTTTAAAGATCATCAGCGTTGGGATACTGCGAATGCCATACTGACTCGCCACGGTAGGATTTTCATCAGTATTGACTTTGACAACTTTTACCTTGCCCTCGTATTGAACGGAGATTTCATCCACGATCGGCGCAACCATCCGACAAGGACCACACCAAGGTGCCCAAAAATCTACTAAAACAGGTACTTCACTATCAAGAACCTCTTGTTTAAAGGTCGAGTCCGTAACTTGTGCGGCTGCAGACATGCTTAAAACCCTTGCCTATACTTATTTCACAAGATTCTACCATAGCCGGACAGTCTGCCTTTTCAAACACGTCTACACATATAGTCACAATCCCCTATCAATTTGATTGGAAAAGTTGTAGACCTGGGGGATGAGCGTATGGCTGTGCGCTTTTACAGAAGTCGATGAAGTGTGCAGGTTGTTTGAATGGGTATTGCCAGGCTAATTTCCTTTAAAAAGGAACCGCCCGAACAATGTTCAGGCGGAGTGTGGTGTGAGGAGTGAACGGAAACATGCGTCTCCGCTTCCTCTATTGTAATAGACTCAGAATAGATTTCCAGGGGTTGTTAAAAAGACCCACAAACTTTTAATTGTTTGCCTCAAAAAATTTGGCTTTCTTGGTAAAAGTTATTTACCCATCCCCAGTTGTTGGGCTTTCTGGTAAACCTTTCCTTCAGTCAGTAACGAAGGTGCAATGACGACTTCAACCTGTTGCATTTCTTTAATGTCTTTCGCCCCCAGAGTACCCATGCTGGTTTTTAAGGCACCTAACAGATTGTGAGTGCCATCATCAAGCTGGGCAGGTCCGCGCAGAATTTGCTCCAGGGTGCCTGTTGTGCCAACACGGATACGAGTACCACGGGGAAGCACAGGGCTGGGAGTTGCCATCCCCCAATGATAACCGCGTCCAGGGGCTTCTTGTGCTCTGGCAAAAGGAGAGCCAATCATCACGCCATCGGCACCGCAGGCAATACATTTGCAAATATCTCCGCCTGTAATTAAACCGCCATCTGCAATCACAGGGACGTAATTTCCGGTTTCGTTGTAGTAGTCGTTGCGGGCTGCGGCACAATCCGCGATCGCCGTTGCTTGGGGCACTCCCACCCCCAACACCCCACGAGAGGTACAGGCAGCACCGGGTCCAATTCCCACCAACACCGCCGCGGCTCCGGCTTTCATCAGGTTCAAAGCCACCTCGTAGGTGACACAATTTCCTAGAGCAACAGGGATGGGCATCTCCTGGCAGAAGTGAGCCAGATCTAAAGGAGTCACGGATTCGGGCGATAGGTGGGCGGTTGAAACAACGGTTGCTTGCACAAAGAACAGATCGGCTCCCGCTTTCGCCACCGTTTCACCAAACTTCATTGCCGCCACTGGAGTGGCGCTGACCGCAGCAATTCCGCCTTGAGATTTGATATCCTGAATCCGTCGTTCGATCAATTCCGGCTTGATCGGCTCTGCATAAAGTTCTTGCATGAGGGTGACGAATTCTTCTTTGCCCACCGAGGCGATACGATCGAGGATGGGATTGGGATCTGCATAGCGAGTTTGAATCCCCTCTAGATTGATTACCCCCAATGCCCCCAGTTGAGATAGCAAGACTGCCATCTTCACGTCTACAACGCCATCCATTGCGCTGGCAATGATGGGAATTTCCCGTTCGATGCCACCGATCGTCCAACGAGTATCTGCCAAAACAGGATCCAGCGTTCTTGGACCTGGAGCCAATGCAATTTCATCGATCCCGTAAGCCCTGCGGGCAATTTTGCCGCGTCCAATTTGAATATCCACGCTCTCTTCACCTGTTCCCAAACTATTTAAGCGAGTCTATCAAATTTCCAAGGGCGATCGTGATGCTGGATTTGTCCTATGCCATAGAAATCGGATTTCTGAGAAGCTGATTGAGACTGGAGGTTAGCTGATCCAAATGATCCGGAGTATGGGTCGCCATGACAGTAATCCGTAAACGGCTAGTGGGAACGGTGGGAGGACGTACCGCAGACGCAAAGATGCCAGCGTCCAAAAGTCGATCGCCCAATTGCAACACTGTCGCGGCAGAATCGACTTCAATGCACAAGATAGGGGAATCGGAAGGCAGGAGGTGGGGAAAATTAGGGACAGGAGGTTGGGGGTTGGGGGTTGGGGGTTGGGGCAGAGCCTTACGCTTACCCTGGAGCGATTCAGGCGATATGGAAAATAGATCAGCGAGGGATTGTTTGAGGTGGGTGATGTTTTGCCAGAGTTGAGCGCGACGGTGGGGTTCGGTTTGGATGAGGCGAATGGCTTCCAGGGCGGCGGCAGTGTCAGCGGGGGAGAGTCCGGTGGTGTAGATCCAGGTGGGAGCGCGATTCCGTAGAAAGTCGATGAGGGGCGCTGATCCGGCAACATACCCGCCCAGGCTACCCAAGGCTTTGCTGAGAGTTCCCATTTGCATCAAGGGGCGATCGCGGCAAGCAAAATGTTCTACACAACCTGCTCCGGTCGCGCCTAAAACTCCGGTGCCGTGAGCTTCATCGACTAACACCATGCACTCAAACTGTGCTGCAAACTCTAAAATTTTGGGCAAGGGGCAGAGGTCGCCATCCATGCTGAACACGCTATCGGTGAGAATCAGGCAGCGGCGGTAGGATTCCCGGTGTTGCTCTAGCTGGTGGCGGAGATGAGTTGAGTCGCAGTGGTCATAGTCGAGGCAAGTTGCGCCGCTGAGCATGGCACCGTTCTTGAGACTGGAGTGATTGTATTGGTCAGATAAAATCAGATCTCGTTTGCCAACGATCGCGCTAATTGTGCCCAAGTTTGCCAGGTAGCCGGAGCTAAACACAATTGCGGCTTCAGTCTGCTTCCAGGTGGCGATCGCTTGTTCCAACTGGCGATGTAAGTCCCGATGACCGCTAATCAAGCGAGAGCCTGTCGCCCCTGTCCCGTACTCCTTTGTCGCAGCGATCGCAGCTTGAATTAACCGTTCGTCTCCAGCCAAGCCCAAATAATCATTACTGGCGAAATTGACCACAGACAGACCATTCAGTTCAATAACGGCACCCGGACGACCGGCGATCGTTTTTACAGAGCGGTGCCAGTTGGCTTGATGGATGGTGCTGAGCGATCGTTCAATCCAGGCGTAAGGATCGGTCATGCTTCAGTTGGCGGTTCTGGGGCATTGGTCACTCGTCCTTTGTCATTTGTCCTTGGTCGTTGGCAAACAACGTAGGGACCGGTCATGCTTGGGGAGGAGGTTCGGGGGGGCGATCGGGGCGAATTTCGGCATTCTTGCCGCGCACTGGCGGAAGTTTGTCTACTAATCCCATCTCAAACGCGATTCCCGGCAATTGTCCAGCAAAATAAACTCCCGGCTCAAACATCCGACTCGGCGTGAAGCAAGCTTGCCGTAACACAACCGTTTCTGTTGGGACAAAGTGGGCTTGGAGGAGATGGTGTTGGGGGTTCATCGCTGTTCCTGAATCCCATTGACTTTCATATAGCTCAGCAACCAGTTTGAGATTTGGGCGCGACGGGTTTTGCGGGGAACGAGTTCGTTTACTTTGTAACCCTGAAAGCCAAGCTGTTCTTTTAAAAGTTGTTTGTTTTCGGGAGGAGTTGATCGCACCAATTTCACATTCGGCGGGCGATCGGCAATAAAGTCAGGTGGCTCAGGATACTCGTCACGCCACTCTGGGGCAACGTTGGAGGGATCCCAGGTTTGGCTGGCGACATCGTAGCGATAGCCCAAACAGTGCCAGAGCAATTGATTCACCGTGGCATCATCAATTTCGTCGTTGATGATTGCCCAAATGGTGGCAGTAGAAAGGGCTGGCAGGGTCGAAACAGCGTCAGTCATGGGTGAGGCTGGAGAGAATGGAAGCGATCGGCTGTGTGATCCAATTCAACCCCACCCGAATTTGATGGTCAAGGGTGGGCATCCGATACAGATAAGTGAGCCGACGCGCAATCACGGCGGGAAGTCCTTCCAGTTTGATGCCCATGCTGGTCAGCGTAGCGTTGTCGGTGCCCAGGGTCATCATTTCCCCCAGGGTTTGATACCGGAAAGGCAGTAAGGGACGGTTGGTGAGAGATGCCCACACATTCCAGGCAGCGTAATCGGATTGTTGAATCGCAACTTGAGCTGTGGTGGGAACCTGCTGCCCCTCCGCATCCTTGCACTCTGCCAGATCTCCCAGAGCGAAAATTTCGGGATGGTCGATCGCCTGGAGCGTGGGATTGACAGCAATTTGTCCCTTCTGATTTTGCTTCAAGGACAACGCCGCGATCGCATCGGCGATTTGAGTGCCCACCGTCCACAGCACCACTTCCACGGGAATCGTATCGACGGTGCCTTTGTAATTGAGCGAAATTGTGTCAGCGGTGATGCCTTCAATGCTGGTGTCGAGATCAAGCCAGATGCCGCGTTCTTTCAATGCTTTGTCTGCGGACTGGCGATTAAATTCAGTCGAGGTTCTCAGGATTTGATCTGCCAGTTCTACAATCCGAATCCGTCCCCGCTCACATAAGCGATCAGCGAGTTTACACGCCAGTTCTACGCCAGAGTAACCACCTCCAACGATCGCGACTCGAATCCGGTCTTGATCAGATGCTTCCAGCGATCGCAGTCGCTCTTCTAGACGGTACGCATCGGTGATGGTGCGAAATGGCAGAGCAAAGTCCATTGCTCCAGGGACTTTATCTAAGGGTGTTTCCCCACCCAATGCCAGCACCAGCTTATCATAGGGCAGTTCGGGTCCGTCGTGAAGCTGGACTCGCTGCTCTTGCAGATCAATTCCGGCAACAGTGCTTTGATAGAAACGCACTCCCGTATCCGCCAGCAGTTCTTGATAAGGAGGAGCCACTTCCCAGGATTGCAATTCCCCCGTCATCAATTCGTACAGCAAGGGGGAGAACACAAAGCGATCGCTGCGATCGACCAACACAATTTCTGGCTTCTCCTGCGGTGCCCAGGGCAGCTCACTCAGCCGCAGTGCTGTATATAGCCCACCAAAGCCGCCACCCAAAATACAAATCCGCGCCGATTGCTCAGTCATAACTCAAAACTCTTCCTGGCTGGTGACACCTTTCAGGATAACGAATTTGGGAGTGGGAAGTGGAGAGTAGAGAGTTCAGTACAGGGCAAACGCATCTAAATTATGGGAAGGGAGCGAGTGAGATACTGGTTTAACCCATGTATCCATATCGCTGATTGCCCCATGACTTCACCGACTGCAACGCTATTAGAGCATTTTACGAACTTAGAAGACCCCCGAGTC
>JANRIN010000283.1:0-4687 GCA_033764965.1 Leptolyngbyaceae cyanobacterium bins.302
ACGGGTGACGGACTAATTATGTGCTTTAACAGTGCTGAGAAAGCTGTTTCATGCGCTGTGCAGATTCAATCTCAGTTTATAGAAAATGAAAGAAAACTTGATGCTAAAGATGTATTAAGGCATCGAATCGGAATTCATTTAGGAGAGATTACTTTTACTTCCAATGATGTAATGGGAAGCGGTGTCAATATTGCTGCTCGTTTGCAAGGTCAGGCTCCATCTGGTGGAATTTGTATTTCCCAAACAGTTTATGATGTGATCAAGAGTAATTTAGCTCTCTCAATTAAGGCAATTGGGGAAAAACAATTAAAGGGTATCAAAGCGCCAATGGCTTTATACCACATTGATTTGCCTGAAGAAGTAGTTGCCAAAATCGATCAAGAAGATCAAGAACGAACAAAATCAGCAAAGCAGAAGAACTCATCAGTAAAACAAGATCCAGAATTAGCTCGATCTTCCGGAAGAAGCCTATCTAAGTTGCTCCTTGCCAGTCTGATTACAACAGGTTTAATTACAACTCTTCGCTACTTAGGAGTACTACAACCGCTAGAGTTGTGGGCTTTTAATCAAATGATGCAATTGCGTCCTACAGAATCTCTTGATAAGAGGATCATTGTAATTACAATCGATGATGACGATCGCCGAATTTATGGGGATAACCCTCTTTAATCACTCTAAGAGGAGGAAATTAGAATAGAGATAGAGAGAGGGAGGATGCAATAGCCTTTATGTCTGCTTCGAGAGAGGCTCGACCCACGATTCGTTTTGTCGATGAATACTGCCAATTATATGAGGGGTTGTTTCCGGAAGTACGGAGCTTTGAAGCGTTCAAGTTTCTGCACTTGGGTATGATTAGTGAAATCAAACGAAAATCATTACCTGCGATTGCGAAAGCGGTTGGCTTAGACAATCAACAAAATCTACATCACTTTTTAAGTGAATCTCCCTGGAGAGCCGAACAACTGAGACAGAAAAGACTGGAGTTGATACTCAAAGTCGTCAATGGCAGGAGATTGACCCTGTTAATTGATGAGACTGGAGATTGTAAGAAGGGAAAAAGTACCGATTACGTCAAACGCCAATACATCGGTAATGTCGGTAAAAAAGAGAATGGGATTGTGGCGGTCACGGCTTACGGTTTAGTCGATGGAATGATTGTTCCCTTAACCTTTGAGGTGTATAAACCCAAAGAACGCCTCAAAGAGACAGATGAATATCAAAGCAAACCGCAAATTGCAGCCCGAATGATTCGGCAATTGCAAGCAATGGGATTTCAATTTGAACTGGTATTAGCAGATAGCTTGTACGGGGAAAGCAAAGCTAATTTTGTCAATGTTCTTGACGAGTTGCAGTTACCCTATATCCTGGCGATTCGCAGCAATCATGGACTTTGGTTACCTGAAGAAGAGGAAGTCTACAGGGAACCTTGGCAGAAGTTCAAGCGCACCTTCAGCAATGGCACGACTGAAGTGCGTTACATGGCAGAGGTGATTTATGGTAAGCGTCGTCGCAAGCAGTATTGGTTACTCACCACGGACCCAGAGACGTTGCCAGACAACTCGACTTCCTTTGTGATGGTCTGTGCACCTGCGGTGGCTTTGAGTGAAATCGGCAATCACTATGGCTTTAGAACCTGGATTGAGTATGGTCTCAAGCAAGCCAAGGATGCACTCGGTTGGGCTGACTTTCGTATGACACGCTATGAGCAGATTGAAAAGTGGTGGGAGTTGGTGATGAGCGCTTTTCTCATGGTTAGTTTGTTTGCGGATGCCTTTAATCAGACTTGTCCATTAGCCCATCAGAGGTTTGTTCAGCATCCCTGGTGGAACAAACAAGGCGGGTGGAAGAACTTACTCAATAACCTGCGATTAGTCATTCAACCACTCATTTGTTTCAACTGGCTCAAACGCTGGTTACAGGTTTTCCCGATCGCTTCCTTAGAAATAGGATTCGAGAAATTGATGCACCAGATGAATCAGTTTATTTGTCCTCTCGTGCATTGGCTAAACTTGCAACGGATGTTTTCATCTGCTTAGAGTGATTAAAGAGGGTTAAGCCAAAATTTCCCTTGAGAGACAGTGCAACTTTTGGATCAACACAACCATTTCCATTCTCCATGTCATGTAGCGATCGCTCTAAACATAGGAAGATTGGTCCTACACCGCCCCACCCGAATCCAATAAGCTCTTCTGTCTCGACGATCGCTGCCGGAATGACTGGCGCTAATGCGCCGCTCCTATCCCCCACATGACCAAGCTTTACAGCGATGGTCGCAGTACCTCGAAGATTTTGTGATGGCTATCTTTCAGCACGACTACAGGTAAGTTGAACAATTGCTGTAGGACAAATAGGAACAAGCTCACCCATTGCTGTCAGTCCTAACCATATTGGTTGCTCAGGTTGAATCAGTTGACCTGTAATCGCGCACTGCTCTTCTCTCTGGGCGATCGCCCTAAACGTCGCTCGAATATCCGACATCGATAACAAGGGGGGATCAGAAGGCGATCGCCTATCTTTAGCTGAATACGATTCTTGTTCCGAAGGGCTACACCAACGCACCTGGTCCAACACCATCTGCTGCTCCACAAACTGCCAAAGGACTTCCCGTATCAGGGTTTGATAGCCCTGCTCACCAGCAATCTCCCGCAATCGCTCCTTCAGTTCGGGTTCCATTCGGATACTCGTGACCTGCATTTCCGAAGTGCTACCCCGTTTGCATGTATCCATAACCGAACATCCTAAATTTCAATCAAGGGTGGACAATGTAATACTACAAGTGTAGTATGTAACCATTCGGACTTGTAACACAAATACTACAGCCTTCCATGATACGCATCCTTCACGCCACCTTAAGCAGCGCCATGCAGTGCCGACCTCATTCAGGTCTAGGCAGAGCAGCGGTGCTGTTTGCGTTTGAGGGGACGTATTGGTTTAACGGCGGTAAATCCGTCAGCGAAGGCATCCATAGCAACATCGCCGGATGGCTCAATCCGGTTCAACCCACTAGCAGCGGGAGGTGCAGGGCAATCCTGACACCGACATAGGGAAAGCCATATTAACTTCCCCAACCCCCGCTCCTGGTCATCAGAGGCGGGGGTTATTTTTTAAGGAGAAAACGCATGCAGATCGAGCAGCGACAGAAAATTCCCATACTTCAGAACCAGATCGTGGTGTTCTCTAAGAACTACCTGCCCCTGGCACGGATCAACATTAAACGGGCGATCGTGCTTCTGATTACTGGACAGGCAGAGACTTTGGAGTTCAGTAGCACTCAGCAATGGGAAGTCCGCTCTCCCAGTGTCGTACTACAGATCTCGGATCACATCCGGTTGACCAGTGGTAATACAGAGCGGCACTGGAAGATTCCTCCGGTAAATCGTCGGGAAGTCTTTCGCCGCGACAACCATACCTGTCAGTACTGTGGCAGCAGCAAGCACCTGACGCTGGATCACGTCATTCCCCGTTCCAAAGGTGGACCCCATACCTGGGACAACGTAGTGGCTGCCTGCGAAAAGTGCAATTCAACAAAGAGCGATCGCCTCTTACACGAAACCGGAATGGCACTCAAAACTAAACCCAAAGCACCGATGCACCCCGCGATCGCCTTTGCTGAACAGTTCTGGAAAGAACAGCAACCTGTTGACACCTAATCTCAAGCCTAAAGAGGAGGCAAGACTGATGTTGAAGCTAAACTACACCGATGTTGGGCTGTACATGGAGCGAACCATGACCAACCCCGAACTATTGATTGCCCAGCGAATCCTCTTGGCGATCCGGTTAGGGCGATCGCTCCATATCGAACCCGGTCGTGCCTCCTTTCTGCTACCTGCTGATATTCCTGAACTGGAAGTGCTAGAGATGGCACTACATCAGGAGTACGGCTCAGTAGTCACCCTCATTGCTGTAGATGAGGACTTTGTGGAAGTCGGACTGAGCGGAAGCTGGATTGCCGAGAACAAGGACGCTCACGAAGGGATGTTCTTGACGATGATGAGCGATTCTCTTTCAGAGACACTTCGTGAACGCACCGAGTTCCTGATCTACAAGCTGTGGCAGATGAGCGAAGCCCACATTTCCTCTCCAGCTTAGGAGCAAATTCAGCGGGAGAGAACGATACAAGGATTTTCTGAGAGTCGTTCTCTCCCATCTCAAAAAAAGTTGTAGTACCCCCTTGACACTTTGTAGTATATTGTATTATGTTTGTAGTATGAGATGGGACACAAAGGAGCCAATCCAATGAACACTCACTCCCTTGCTAAAAACAGTGCTCCCTTGAAGATCTTTGAGTTCTTACCCACTCATCCTTCTGGCACTTCCAGTCCACTTCAAGAAGACGCATCAAATCAGGGGTATTCATTTTCCATTCAACGCACACAAGCACTCCGCTAACTTCAGCAAACCTATGCTCTGGAACGGCGTTGCTTTCTCTAATTCCTGCTGATCCATCAGCAACCTGAACCTAGACAATTGAATCGCCACCTTTGGGGGTGTAGCTTAGTCCGGCTTAAAGCAGTCGCCTGTCGAGCGAAAGACCGTGGGTTCAAATCCCATCATCCCCGCCTTTTAGTCTCGTGGACGACTAGATAAGTCGCTCTGATTCTCAGTCAGAGAGAAGCGGGTGCAACTCCCATCGGGACTTCCAAACATGGCCGGATATCTACTTCTGGTAACTCTGAATTTGGCGACA
>JANRIN010000297.1:0-10688 GCA_033764965.1 Leptolyngbyaceae cyanobacterium bins.302
CTCATCACAGAACTTCACCAAATAAGTCCAAGCGAGATAATTGGTCACACAAAGCTAATCTGAATCCCTATACTGGAAAAACAGGGACTAATAAAAATTGAGTTGTTCTTAAATTTCAATACACCTTTTATTAGCTCTAACTAATTTCTGAATATGGGATCTGATTGCTTTGGTCTCTTTAGAGTATTTCCCCGTCTTCCAATTTCCTCTAATAGATCGAGCTAACCCAAGTTCCGTGCGTGCACCAGTACTCTTTCCCCCGTGAAAACGGCAGCGACCATTCCTCATCGCTGGAGCCTTACAGGAAGCACCCGTCCGCCTCGCGTTCGCACCGCAACGCGGAGCCTTACTAAAATCACCTGGTGGATTGCCGTTCTTGAGCCAGCCACGCCGCTTTACAAGGGGTAGGTTGTCACTTTTCATGCTCACCCCCTCCCCCTTTTGCTAACACATTGCCAACAATAGCCTGTCCACCGGCTTGCACTGTTACGTGCTCAACCTTTACTCGTTGCTGCCCTCTATTCCGATACCTATTTAAAGCCTCCATTTGGCTCGTAAACGTTCTGCATAGCTTGACAGCACTCTCAATCCTTAGAGTTCTCAATTCTATTGAATTCTCTTTGTTAACGCCACTTGCCATGCATTGCATTGCTAAGTTATGTGTTGCCACCATTTGAGCGCCTAACATTCCCTCAATTTCGTCTAGTGGTTGAATTCCAAAAATTGCTGCGAGTGAGGCATTCACATTCCCTACCTCAGTACAATTTTCAGTAGTCGCCAGCACTTGATTATGAATCTTGTTTGCAAAACTAATATCGCAGGTACCTGCAGATTTGAATAGAGAGAGTATTTGTGCCAAACCGCTATTAGCAAACTCTAGCTTCCCATTTTCACAAGCTTTAAAGGCACACGGTGCAGAGGGATAACGATGGTCATTTAGCCATTTTCGCAATTCATTCTTAATTTTGTTTTCATCTTGGCAAGAATTTACTTCTTGTTTGGTCGGAAAGTCATTCTTACACTTTATTGGTTTCATTTTATTATTTTTCATTATTCCTTCTCTTTCAAGTAATTAAGCTCTTTGGTTCATCAACCGTGCGCTCTTGGCCCAGTAAGGTAGATCATTAATTGAATCTATCGGTTTAAATTCATCCTCAGCAGGATTTAACTTTCCAAGGTAATAATTGGGTTCATACTTATTTAGGTCAGCATTAAATCCAACTAACCCAACGTATTTTGTACGTGAACCATCTACTCGACACTTTGCCGCTCGTAAATAAGTAGGCCATCGGTTTCCACAGCCCTCTTCCGTTGGACATGGTGCAATCGTAATTGCTTTAGTAGCAATCTTTGCTATATCACTCGATCCATGAAACTCATCAAGGCCCGGAACGATCTGCTTTAGTTTTCGATCTGATTTCCTCATATGCGCCACCATAACTATTGGCTTTCCCGATATGATAGCCAAATCTCGAATCTTCTTTACTGTGTATTTTAAAGCACGATTTTCGTTCTCATCCTCCATATCAAAAAAGTGCAGGTGATCAATTATTGTTAGGTCTGTTTGATCTTTAATTGCCAAAAATTGCTTTTCAAAATCAAGAGGCGTAAATTCCCCCGTTCGATAAAAGGTCCAAAGATTAGGAAAAAGGCTTTCCATAAGCAATTCAATTTCTTCTTCAAATTTACCGAGCTGATCCTCAAATTTACCGTAGTGCCAATCCATATAGTTCAAGTGAATTGAGGGGAAATCCTTTCTTAAAACTTTAAAAAACATTTCTGCTAGAATTTGGTATTTCATTCTTCTTTCAATTTCATTTGGTTCAGCTTCCAGGGCGAAGAAATGTACTTGCTTTCCAGCAGCAGCATTCGCCACAGCAGTGAGAGCAGCCAGTGCCGTTTTTCCCATTCCTGTTTTTGCACCGTATAGAATTAGGTCATTTGAAAAAATTCCCCCAAGGGCTTCGTCTAAAAAGTCAACTCCAAATGAAAGGCACTTTGGGTTTAAATTCCTCCTGTTTTGTCGATCTTCAATAATGCGATCACTAAATCTTTTGAGTCCATCAAGTAGCTTCAGTTCGAGTGTCATTTTAAATCCCTCAGCTCAGGAAATTCATTTTTGAGAAAATTGATAACTTTAGTGGGATTTTTATGGAACCAGTTTACCCATTGATAAATACTTGGACCACCTCGATCAAGAGAACCAATCTTACCGTCTCGGTCAATCCAACAACTCGTGCTTTTACCATCAACAAATATATTTTTCGTCCCACTATGATTTTTCCTAAACGTATACGTTTCTCCATTCACGAACGAGTTTCCCGAAATTTTCGATAAAGCTTCCTCACAATCCATTCGGTAGATATGGTTCCAAAATGATTCATCTTTCTCGGTCATACTCTTCTTCCACTTCGGTGCCTCTTTTGGTGATTTGCTCGAAGCATAGAAGGTCAGCATTTGCTTTTCAGTGTAAGCTACCTTCCATTTCCACACCTCTTTAACCATGAAAGGACTTAGAGGATCTTTCATGTGATAAAAGCCGGGTTTTCGAAGAATACGAGCCAGATCGCATGCTTTTGGGTCTGCACCATAAAAAGGCACTAATCGATCCTTCACAATTGATTTCCAATTCTCTATGGTCGCATCCACCGCTAACCAATGGAGATGAAAACCTCTTTTTGTTTCTACAACCAAGGAAGGGATCAATCCTTTTTTAATACGCTCTAACTGTACCTCTTTTGATGACTCGTCAATATCAACGGCCCATGCAATGATCTTTGAAAGATTATCTACCTTGCGGGAGCCATTGAATTCATTTATTGTTTCAAAAATACCATAGCCTTTAGTGTTCAGCTCAGATGCATGTTTAATGTCTATTAGCTGCATCGGAAAACGATCAGGGGCGCTGTCATGTAGTGCCCAGATCTGCTTCATACGTCACTCCCAAAATCTAAGGGGGCCTTTTCCAATGCATGAATCTTGGCTAGATAGGTTTGCAGTTGCGAGTGTAATAGCGCTAATGGATATGCTTTGTCTTTTAGGAATTTATCTGAATCATTTACATAGGCATGAACCAATCTTTTTGTAGTTTCGAAACCATGAAGCTCAAGTAATTGGTTACAGATTCGCTTTGTTTTTGCCCCCTGATCAATAGCCTGGATGCCTCTTCCCTTAAGCGCATTGGAATAAAATTCCCAGATTTTTAGTGTGTCCAATTGTGCTTTCTTACTACTTGAGACAGAGGAAGAAGTAGAGGGAGAGGGTTGGCGTTCGCTGGTTAAGGCATTCGTTGATTGTCCAGCGACCCAGCGACCGCTGGAGTCCCGCTGGCCCGTGCTGGCCCGTCTTTTGCCTGCATCACGGCGCTGGACCATTCCCTCGAACCACCAATTGAAATGCTTCTCAGCGCCTTTTGCATAATATCCTTCTGGTCGGCGATCATCAACAAGTCCGCATTCGACCAATGCCTCTGGTAAACTCGCAATTGTCCATGCTTCAACTGGTATCAATTTTTTATCTGGAAACCAAAATTGCTGTGCCAGGATCCACAAATCTACGATTACTCCAATGGCTCGATGTCGATCGCCTATTGTTATCATTAAGCGTTGGAAGCGAGCGTCAGACCAGACTGAAGTTTCAATATTAACTCGTGGCATTTTTCAGTCCTTTTTTTTTATTCTGTGAAGATGCCTTGCCAAATCTAAGCAGAGCCTCTGGATGATTTCCGCTTGATCGTCTTCTCCATTTGAAAGAGCGTCTTCGATTTTCACAGCATAAAAAGCTAGTACCGCTTTCCAAAGATTTTGAGCGGTCATATCAAACCCGTTCGGATGTCGAATTCACTGCGTGGGATTCAATCCAGTTTTTTAGATCGGATGGCCGATACCGAACACCCCGACGTGAAAATTTAATGAATTTCGGTCCTTTGCCCAGAAATCGCCAATTTTGGAGAGCACGGGTAGAAAACCCTAGAACTTTCGCAGCTGCTTTTTCATCGAGCAAAATATCTAAATATTGAGCTTTTTCGAACATAGAACACCCCTTTGGCATCAAAGCCATCGTCTAATCTTTATTTTGTTTATTGATTTTCGAGTTTCCTGACGTTTGTCAGACTCTAGACTAGATTATCCGCAGTCTGTTCAATCGAGATTGTTCACTTCGAGTGAGTTCTCATTTTGAACAACGGGTTCTATTTCCTACTCTCCTTTTACAAAATGATGAATATTCAGTCAAGCAGTATCATGAAAAAAATGTGTCAAAAAATTAGTCACGAAATCTTTTCTTCATCCTCAGAGGAATACGAAGAAAGAAGATTTTCTCTCCCTACAATAGACATAATCTTGCGACTATGATCTTCCATCGTGTTCTTTAGTTGGTTTTCCGATAGACGTGAGTAAATCATGGTTGTCGAAATATCACGGTGATTGAGAACTTTGCCGATTAATTGCAAACTATTCCCACTTTGCGCCAAATAAGAACCACAAGTTCTTCTTAAATCGTGCAGTCGAACATCTTTTATGCCGGCCTGCGCTCGAATTTTTTTCCATGGCAAAGAGATGTTAACTAAATGGTGATTTTGTTTTTTTCCTGGCAAAAGATATGGATTATCCGAGTTGCGTGGTATTCCTCTGATTAGATTAATTGCAGTTTGTGACAGCGATATGTAATGGCTTCCACCGTTTTTTGTTTCTGGTAATCGTAGTTCTTGCCGCTGGAAATTGATATGTTCCCATTTTGCACGCAATAACTCCATCTTTCGAACTCCAGTCAGCAAAAAAAGCCAGATCGAGGCGCGAACATAAATATTTTCATGCATATCGATCGCGACTGCCAACTTCCTTAGCTCCTCTGGAAGTAGCCACCTATCTCTTTCCTTTTCTTTAAACTTTTCTATACCTTTGGCTGGATTGACGAACTGTTCAGATAATAGACCCCATTTCTTTCCACACTCAAAAATGACCGATATCAAAGATAGAACTCTATTGCTTTCATAATGAGACTTTCTTCCAAGCTGGGAATGCAAAAGGGAAACCTGACTTCTTGTAATCTTTTGCGCAGCTATATTTTTCCATTCGGGCAGCAAAAACTTATCGATGCGCCTTTGATCCTCTGTCCATGATCGCTTTCGAGGTTTTGAGTGCCGGTTCATAAATTCCAATGCCAACTCGGAAAAGAGAATCACATCTCTAGATTCCCGTCGTTTTTCGAGTGGATCCTGGCCATCAAAAAGCCGTGCTCTAATTTTCTGCGCATTGCGCCTGGCTTCATCCAAGGTAAGATCGCCGTAACGTCCGATCGTGTACCACCGCTGCCGCCGTTCGAACCGATACTTTAGGACGAAGGATTTCCGACCAGATGGAAAAGTCCTCAAAGCTAGACCGGGAACATCGTGATCGAAAACTGTGTGGCTTGATTTACCGTTTCCTTGGTACACAACTTCATCAATAAATCGCTTCGTAAGTCTTTCATTCTTTGAACTCATAACAATCGCCTCCATTTGCGAGCTACCGCCACGCTACCAAACTATTTAGTAAAGCGTGATAACAATTGGGTTGGAAAAGTTAAAAATCTCTTTTAAATCGGCTCTTTATGTAAGCATGTAGTGTTATGAGGTAGTGAGGTTCAGTGACTTCGGATCTGAGGGTTAGAGGTTCAAGTCCTCTTGGCTGCGCCATTATTTCAGGTACTTAGACAGTGGAAGAAGTAATTACGCACACTCAAGCTACCACTAAGCTACCTATCAACCACTACTTTAAGTCCTTCAAATCAAGCTCAAGACCACGCAAAAGATCCTTAGGTGTCGTTTTTAATACCTCCTATAAGAAAGCAAGCATTTTTAAATACACGTCTCCAGCCGTCCCCGCACAGTTGATTTAGTGCTGACGTCCAGTCGTCGCAAACTATATGAAGTTGATCGAAGCTAGGATCTGTCCCCGCTGTTGTGAGAGGAAGGTTCGATCATTTTTTGTTGCTGATGTGGAATTGCGATTTGAAACCGCATTCAATCTCCTATTTGGGCCTCATGTTTTATAATGGGAGAGGTGTGTCCAAAAGTCCCATCATTTTACCGTGCCATGACAACTGTGGATATAAAACGGAGGCGTGCCAGTCTTTTTCTGGGTCTGCTGCGCTAAAGCCATTCGGCCAAAGCATAATCATTTCGCGACCACGCACATATTGGGCCTCATCCTCCATCCGAAATAATCTGAAAAACTTCCAGTTTTGCAGGGGATTAGTGTCAGTTTCGTTTAGTCAGTGAAACCAACTTTGGTCCCCGGCTCCAAGCGGAGCTATCCTTGCCGGATCGGATCACTTCAAGATGTTTTCGAAATCAATTCCTGATACAGCTGTTTTCTGAGTGTTTTTCTCCTCTCATCTTCCTGTTCAAAATCTTCGCGGTAAGTTTCACTATTTTTCAGTAGACTCAAAACTAGAGCTGCAATCTTGCGAGCCAGTGCGATTCTGGCGTCCTTGTGGTCGACCCCTTTGGCCCGTAGACAGTCATAATATTCCCTCAATTTGGTGTCGGTTCTCAGAGCACTTTCGGCGGCTCCAATGAAGATATCCCGAAGTTCAGCTCTCCCGTGGAATCGTTTGTTGCCGTAGATTCTGCCGCCACTCATTTGGATATGCCTGACCAGCATGCAATACCCCCAGAATTGGTGTTTATTTTTAAACCGATGAGGCATACAGATAACGGCAGCTGCAACATTGGCACGGACAGTATCGATGCCCGGCACAGAGGTTAAGTTTTTGATGGGCCGATAAGTTTTAATATTTTTCTTAAAACGTTCCCGGTACCCTTCTTTGAGTTTTTCCAAAGCTGCGATTTGATCATAGAGATTCTCTGCAACAAAACGTGCATTTTCGTGGGAAAGCTCCTTTGTGCGATCCTTCGTAGTGTAGAAGTGGGTTGTGTTGGTATCAATGGCCTCGCTCCTAAAAACAGCCTTTAATCTGTTTTTTGCGCGAACAATTTCTTCAACCAATGCCAGATAATTGTTCACCAGTACCCTGAGTTCAATCCACTTGCTCTCGTCATGATATACGGGCTTCAGGTGTCCAGTTCTCAATTCCTGCGCTAAATGAAGTGCATCCCTGAAATCAGTTTTGGCTCCAGGTTTTTTGGCAAGATAAACAGGGTTGCAGACCACCAATTTGTCTACCTGATCCTTCAGTGTCACATAGAGCCACTGCGCAAGATGGCACTCCTCAAAAGTAAGATGTTTTTCGCCAGGCACCCTAGCCATAAAACCCTGCAATCCCTCCTCAGATGTCGGAAATGTTTGGCGAAGTTTAATTTCACCCTTCTCATCGACAACAACTCCAGTACAAGTCCTTGAATGTGCATCCAATCCAATGTAATAAACCATATGCAGCGTTCCTTTCGTGTTTAAGTGTTTAATCACTTATGGCACGTCCAGGGTAATTCCTGGAATGAGGCCCAAAAACGATTTGTCCCTTGAGGACGATTACATCGTCACAGAAGGGACGCTGCTTTCTTTACATTGTCTTTATTAATCTAAGAACAGTGACCAAATTGCAGTTTTTTTGCCCCGCTTCTACTTTTTGTAAATGTCGCCAACTCGGATAACCCAAGTCTTCCATTTGCTCGAGAGTTAGATTCTTCTTCAAGCGCATTGCTCGAACCCTAGCTCCAAACTTCCTTAAAATTGTATTGATCTCATCCTTTTGACCCATTCCTACAAATCATCTGTGACACATCCGATAAGTAGTACGTCCGTTCGGAGGTAATATTCCTTTAAAGACACGTATATTTAGTCAGTCAGTTGTTCTAAAGGATCTGCCGTCACTTTAGACACATTCTCAACTTAATTAGTTAATGAAATAATTGGATTACTAGGAAAAACGATGAACCAAAATATATTAAATTGGAAAATGAGTGGACTGCGGGCGGTTGGCTGGACACTTTTGATCAGAGGATTAGAACAGGCTGATCTTGCGGTGTTTTCCTGACTTTGTCTTCGAACTCTACTGGTGTCAGGTATCCCAGGCTAGAGTGAACTCGGATCGTGTTATAGACCTCCTCGATAAAAATTGGAAGCCTTTCTATTACGTCGATGTACGTTTCATATTCCCATAGATAAACCTCGTCTCGTTTCAAAGTTTTAAAAAATGATTCTGCGAATGCGTTGTCGTAGGGGTTGCCCCTGCGCGAGCAGCTGCTGCGTATGCCGTGCTTCGATAACAGGGCAATGTAATCCTCGCATAGGTACTGCACCCCTTGATCCGAGTGGTGGATTAGGCCGGGCTTTGGCTTTCTGGAATCAATCGCACACTGCAAAGCTTCGAGTGCTATCTCCGCAGTTAATCTTTTGGAGATCGCCCAACCCACAACTCGCCTGGAGTACACATCCAAGATCACAGCAAGGTATACGAACCCATTTCTAATTCGGATGTAGGTGATGTCTGCCACCCATACCTGATCCAATCCAGTAACCCCCATCTCTGGAAGTAAATTTGGATATCGTTTCAATTCGTGATCTGTCTGTGAGGTGATCACGAAGGCACGCTTTATCTCCGCAAAAAGCCCATATTTGCGTATTACTCGACGTAGTCTACGTTCGCCAACCCGGATCCCATGCTTTTGTAAGTAGACCTGCATGGGACGATACCCAGCTTTGGGTAGATCGCTGTGGATTTCTTCGATCTTATCTCGAAGGTCAGCGTCTTGCTTTTCTCGCTCTATCCGGTCAATAGTTGGTTTGTAATAAAACGTCGAGGGCGACAGCCCCGTCATTTCACAAGCGGCCCTGATACCGCCAACGTCCGAGGCGATTCTACGGACAAGTTCAACCTTCTCACTGACGGTAAGGTACTCAGATGTTTTTTTATCACATCCACGGCGACTGTTAGTTCGCCGACTTTCTTTTTATAAACTTCAAGCTCCGCCTCGAGCTGCTTTTCTCGATAACTGGGTTCTCGCTGGATTTCTCCCGCTTGCAATTTCTTTCTCCAAAGGCCTATGAGACTGGGAGATATTTCATGATCTCTAGCAATCTGAGTGATGGAATACTGCCCTGATTCAGCCTTCTCTACGATCATCTTTTTGAACTCGTAGGGAAAACTACGCTTAATACGCTTCATAACTGCTCCTCGATACAACAGAGTCGGAAGCCTTATACCACACTTCCAAAAACCCCTGTCTTTTCAAAGATCAGCTCTATTCAAATCTTAGACTCTAACCTGTCCAGCCAACCGCCCGCAGTCCAGAGAGCTTCACTTGTCATTACCGGAATTTGGTTTTTGATTTCGTTCCTTATTAGTTCAACTGAGTACGATCACAGATTCGGAATGTTCGTATTAATAGGCATATTGCCGGTTTCGGTTGCTTGGGGTATCTGGTGGATTGTTTCTGCAATCCAATTTCAATCCATCCCTAAAGGCCCAATTATAGATCCAAAACACACTGTCTATCGGCGGGTGATGGCCAAATTCATCGATATCTTTGGTCTTATATTTATTTTTTCTTACTTTATTTCTATTTCAGAAGCTCAGATTACACCACAAATTCGAACAGGTATTGGATTGATTAGCGTCCTTTCAACTTCGATTATTGAAGCATGTATGATTGCAATTTTCAGTACAACTCCTGGTAAATGGCTCTTTAATATTTATGTTACTACTTCGGAAAATCTCCGGTTAACTTTTTTCCGCGCGTTTCAACGTTCATTAATGTGTTGGCTTGTAGGAATGATGGGGGGTTTACCTTTTCTAAGCTGGATTGGGCTGTTTGGGTTTTCGAATAGATTGCGGATTGAAGGAACCACGTTATGGGATAGATGGGCGAAAGCCAATATAACTACTTATGCAGTTGGCAATTGGAAACGCGGATTTGGATACCTTTCGATTTTTGCAATAATTTTATCAAATGGAATGCTGTTCGTTCACAATCAAAATAGAACGCGGGAGGCTGCTTCGGTATCTCCACCCACTAATAACATATGGATAAATAGTATGACTGGAAAGTCTGTTTCACTTCCTGAGGGTTGGGCAATTATTGACTCGAAAGTAGTGTTTGAGAAAACCCCATCAGTCGGATCATTTGTCTACGGTGGAAAGATTTTTGTAGACCTGTTCGTCGACAACACTAAAACCGAAATACCTTTGGAAAAATATGTGAGTACTCTAAAACAAGAACGTGAGCGGAGCATTAATGTTAAACTTAAAGGCCCACGCTTAGGCAAAAGTTTAAATTTAGATATTGCTGATATTTATGGTTCATACTACCAAGATGGCGAAAAATTTGATCTGGCGATTGCTGCATGGAATCTTTCACCAAAAACATACTGGCACCTAGTCCTTACGTCGACAAAAGATACAGACTATTCGGAAGTTGGCCCTTCCCTAATGAACACCCTTATCGAGAGTACCAAATGATTTTTTCTAAATTTTAAAGACAAGGAGATTGAAGATGAAAGCTTTTCTTATCGCCTTTCTATTGCTCTTTGCATTCAATGTAGATTCGTTTGCTAGAAGCATTCGGGTAAAAAGTTATAGAAAACGTAATGGCAGCTACGTTCACTCTCATCACAGAACTTCACCAAATAAGTCCAAGCGAGATAATTGGTCACACAAAGCTAATCTGAATCCCTATACTGGAAAAACAGGGACTAATAAAAATTGAGTTGTTCTTAAATTTCAATACACCTTTTATTAGCTCTAAC
>JANRIN010000123.1:0-19171 GCA_033764965.1 Leptolyngbyaceae cyanobacterium bins.302
CTTTGTGTCCCAGGAATTGCGAGCGGCAGAAGACCCTGAGTTTGAAACGTTCTACACCAAGAACATCCTTCTCAACGAGGGCATCCGCGCTTGGATGGCTCCTCAAGACCAGATTCACGAAAACTTTATCTTCCCTGAAGAGGTACTGCCCCGTGGTAACGCTCTCTAATTCAATGGTTGGGGGCGCTGGTCGCGACCAGGAATCCTCCGGGTTTGCCTGGTGGGCTGGCAATGCTCGCTTGATCAATTTGTCTGGTAAGCTGCTGGGTGCTCACGTTGCCCATGCTGGTTTGATTGTCTTCTGGGCTGGGGCAATGACTCTGTTTGAGACTGCCCATTTCATTCCCGAAAAGCCCATGTATGAGCAGGGTTTGATTCTGCTCCCCCACATCGCCACTCTGGGTTGGGGTGTGGGTGCGGGTGGTGAAGTCATCGACACCTTCCCATTCTTTGTGGTAGGTGTGCTTCACCTGATTTCCTCCGCGGTTCTGGGGTTTGGTGGTATCTACCATGCCCTGCGTGGACCTGAAGTGTTGGAAGATTACTCCAGCTTTTTTGGCTATGACTGGAAAGATAAAAACCAGATGACTAACATCATTGGTTATCACCTGATTCTGTTAGGACTGGGTGCTTTCCTGCTCGTAATCAAAGCCATGTTCCTGGGTGGGGTTTATGACACCTGGGCACCGGGCGGTGGAGATGTGCGGGTGATTACCAACCCCACCTTGAACCCTGGAATCATCTTCGGCTATCTCCTGAAGTCTCCTTTTGGCGGCGACGGTTGGATTGTCAGCGTTGACAACATGGAAGATGTGATTGGTGGTCATATTTGGGTTGGTTTGATCTGTGTCTTTGGTGGAGTGTGGCACATCTTAACCAAGCCATTTGGTTGGGCACGCCGCGCCTTCATCTGGTCTGGTGAAGCATATCTCTCCTACAGCCTGGGTGCCTTATCCTTGATGGGCTTCATCGCATCCTGCATGGTTTGGTATAACAACACCGTTTATCCCAGCGAATTCTACGGTCCTACCGGTCCTGAAGCGTCTCAAGCTCAAGCATTGACTTTCTTGATTCGTGACCAACGCCTGGGTGCCAACGTCGGTTCGGCTCAAGGTCCGACGGGTCTGGGTAAATACCTGATGCGCTCTCCCACAGGTGAAATCATCTTTGGTGGTGAAACCATGCGCTTCTGGGATTTTCGCGGTCCCTGGTTGGAGCCTCTGCGGGGACCCAATGGTCTTGATCTGAACAAGATTAAGAACGACATCCAACCCTGGCAAGCTCGTCGTGCGGCTGAGTACATGACCCATGCCCCTCTAGGTTCTCTGAACTCTGTGGGTGGTGTGGCAACGGAGATCAACTCCTTCAACTATGTGTCTCCTCGCGCATGGCTGGCAACTTCCCACTTTGTGTTGGGCTTCTTCTTCTTGATTGGTCACCTTTGGCACGCTGGTCGCGCTCGTGCAGCGGCGGCCGGTTTTGAGAAAGGGATTGATCGCGAAACTGAACCCGTACTTTCCATGCCTAACCTTGACTAATTCCTAGTCTAGTTAAGTAATCGAAGGCTCTCGCTTAACGGCGGGAGCCTTCTTGCATTGACAGCATCAACTCCTCACACACTAACTGCACCAATTTCTCTGCGGCTCCGGGCTGACCTCGGACAGTTCTTAACGCCTGACTCATTTGATCAAGCAATTCAGGGTTTTTCAGATAATGCAGCACCTGGGCCGCGATCGCCTCAGGTTCTAAACGCCCTATCAGTTCAGGGACAATTTCTCGTTGGGCCCAGATATTGGGCCACGCTAACAGTCCAACATTTCGGCTGGCAATCCAATTAATTAAAGTGGCAAAACTGCCTCCTACTAAGGGCAAGTTCATCAGCAATCCTGGAATCCCATCCCATGCTTTCATAATGTCGAGTTGCTGAGTTGGAACCATCACGATCATCGGTACGGCTAATGCTCCCAGTTCTGCGGTGTTAGCTCCTAAGGTTGTGAGGCAGAGTTGACATTGAGTGAGCAGATCATAGGCAGGAAACCCTGTCCATAAATACACTTTGACTCCAGCGGGAGTGACCAGGTAAGGTAACGCCTGCTGATCCTCTGGTTGCTCCAGGGTGGCACTGCCCCAGTCCAACCGTTCAATGATGGGGTTGTGGTGAGGATCGGCATAGTGAGCCAGCGTCAACAAATCCAGGGTGGGAGCAACCGGAATCACAAATTGAATTTCTGGATTCTGTTGCTGAACGTGATTGGCGATCGCCAGCGTCAACGGCACTCCTAGCATCAACTTCATCGGCTTGGAACCGGGAAGAAGACCAATGAGGGGGGATGGGGGGATGAGGGGATGGGGGGATGGGAGGATAATCTTCTGGTTGCCTGCTTCTGCCATTAGGTCGCCCACAACGGTAAATTTGTGAGCATATTGAGGAGCAACACGTTTCAAGATTTCCGGCTGCATCACGCCGAAGCGATCGCTCCAGCGATGCCAGCGGGCTTCCCATTCGGCATAAATTACAATGCGATAGCCAAGGCGCTTCCCAATCACGATCGGGAAAACCTGGTCGCCGCCCAGAAATAGCACCACCCCCCGATCGCGCCAGTCCCAGGGTTCGACGGTTTTACCGGTAAGCAGAAACGGGAAAAAGTGCGCCGCTGCCTGGATGCGATCGAGTTCTGGGTAGCGCTGCGCGATCGCGACTTCCTGACCACTGGCATTGGAGCAGGGAGCCAACACCAACGAAATTCTGATCTGGCTGCGATCGTTCCCCAACTGCCGACGCAATTCCTTGACTACAGGCTGCACCCATGTTGCCAACTCCCCCGGACCATTAGATAGGATCAAGATATCTACGGGCTGATCCATAACCACTTTGTGTAGGACATTACCTAGTTTCCTACACCCTAACACCTTAAAAAATTGGGATTAAGTTAAATGATTACCAATCTGGTGTGGGCTTTCCTTTACAATATGTGGGATTTTTCAAGCGATCGACCGGACGTTTTCCACCATGCCTCGCCGTAACGACCTCCATAAAATTCTGCTGATTGGTTCGGGTCCCATCGTGATTGGGCAAGCCTGCGAATTCGACTATTCTGGCACTCAAGCGTGTAAAGCGCTGCGGGATGAAGGGTACGAAGTCATTCTGGTGAACTCCAACCCAGCCACGATCATGACCGATCCAGAGACTGCCGATCGCACCTACATTGAGCCGCTGACCCCAGACGTGGTGGCGAAAATCATCGAGAAAGAGCGTCCGGATGCCTTATTGCCCACAATGGGCGGACAAACGGCATTGAACCTGGCAGTGGCGCTAGCAAAAGACGGCACCCTAGACAAGTACAACGTAGAACTGATCGGGGCGAAACTCCCCGCGATCGAAATGGCAGAAGACCGCAAGTTGTTCAAGGAAGCAATGGAGCGGATTGGCGTGGGCGTGTGTCCCTCTGGCTTGGCGACCACGTTGGAAGAGGCAAGAGAAATCGGGCACCAAATTGGTTCTTACCCATTGATCATTCGTCCCGCGTTCACAATGGGCGGTTCCGGCGGCGGGATTGCCTACAACCAGGAAGAGTTTGAAGAAATTGCTCAGTCGGGTTTGGATGCCAGTCCCGTATCGCAAATTTTGATTGAAAAATCGCTGTTGGGCTGGAAAGAGTACGAATTGGAAGTGATGCGAGATATGGCGGATAACGTGGTGATTATCTGCTCGATCGAAAACTTTGACCCGATGGGCGTTCACACGGGCGATTCAATTACCGTGGCTCCAGCCCAAACCCTGACCGACAAAGAATATCAGCGGTTGCGGGATGCCTCAATCAAGATTATTCGCGAAATTGGTGTGGAGACGGGCGGCTCGAACATCCAATTTTCCGTCAATCCCGACACAGGTGAAGTGATTGTAATTGAGATGAACCCCCGCGTATCTCGCAGTTCGGCGCTGGCATCTAAGGCAACCGGGTTTCCGATCGCCAAAATGGCAGCCAAACTTGCGGTGGGTTACTCGCTGGATGAAATTCCCAACGACATCACCCAGAAAACACCCGCCAGCTTTGAACCCACGATCGATTACGTGGTGACGAAAATTCCCCGCTTTGCCTTTGAAAAATTCCCCGATGCCCAACCCGTTCTCACCACCCAAATGAAATCGGTGGGCGAAGCAATGGCGATCGGTCGCACCTTCCAGGAGTCGTTTCAAAAAGCACTGCGATCGCTGGAAACTGGGCGGGCGGGCTGGGGCTGCGACAAGCAAGAGAAAATCCCCAGTCTGGAATATCTCCGTGCCAACCTGCGAACCCCCAACCCAGAGCGTGTATTCTCGATTCGACACGCCTTCCTCATGGGCATGGGTGTGGAGGACATTTACGAACTGACGGCGATCGACCCCTGGTTTTTAGACAAATTACAAGAATTGCTGGAAACCGAAAAATTTCTCAAGCGCTCGACCTTAAAGGGACTTTCCAAAGAGCAAATGCTGGACATCAAGCGACAGGGCTTTAGCGATCGTCAAATTGCCTTTGCCACGAAGACGCACGAAGACGAAGTGCGTACCTATCGCAAGAGCTTGGGTGTGATTCCGGTGTATAAAACGGTGGACACCTGCGCGGCGGAATTTGAAGCGTTCACGCCCTACTACTATTCCACTTACGAAGAGGAAAACGAAGTTCTGCCCTCGGATAAGCGCAAAGTGATGATTTTGGGAGGCGGTCCTAACCGGATTGGACAGGGGATCGAGTTCGACTACTGTTGCTGTCATGCCTCTTTCTCCCTGCGGGCAGACGGCTTTGAAACCATCATGGTCAACTCCAACCCAGAAACCGTTTCCACTGACTACGACACCAGCGATCGCCTGTATTTTGAACCGCTGACCAAAGAAGATGTGCTGAACATCATCGAAGCGGAACAACCGGAAGGCGTGATTATTCAATTTGGTGGACAAACCCCGTTGAAACTTGCGGTGCCTTTAAAAACTTATTTAGAAACTCATTCCGACACGATTAAGACCCAAATTTGGGGAACGTCTCCAGAGTCGATCGACACCGCAGAAGACCGGGAAAAATTCGAGAAAGTTTTGCGGGCGCTGAACATTCGTCAACCTTCCAACGGCATCGCCCGGAGCACACGGGAAGCGCTGGAAATTGCTCGCCGTATTGGTTATCCCGTGGTTGTCCGCCCCAGCTATGTCTTAGGGGGACGGGCAATGGAAATTGTTTATACCGATGCCGAACTGGAACACTACATGACCTACGCCGTTCAGGTGGAACCGGAGCATCCCATTCTGGTGGATCAATACCTGGAAAATGCGGTGGAAATTGACGTAGACGCGATCGCCGATGCCACGGGTCATGTGGTGATCGGCGGCATCATGGAACATATTGAGCAAGCCGGAATTCACTCTGGTGACTCCGCCTGCTCCTTGCCTTCGGTTTCTCTGAGTCCAACGGTGTTGGCGCAAATTCGCACCTGGACGATCGACTTGGCAAAAGCATTGAATGTCATTGGACTGATGAACATCCAGTTTGCCGCTCAGGGTGAGCAGGTGTTTATTTTGGAAGCCAATCCTCGTGCCTCCCGGACAGTACCGTTTGTTTCCAAAGCGATCGGCATTCCGCTGGCAAAAAATGCGGCTCGGATCATGTCTGGCAAAACGTTGAATGACCTCAACTACACTCAGGAAGTGATTCCATCTCACATCGCGGTCAAAGAAGCTGTCTTGCCGTTTGAGAAGTTTTCGGGTACTGACCCAATTCTCGGTCCAGAGATGCGATCGACCGGGGAAGTCATGGGCATTGATATGGATTTTGGCACCTCCTATGCCAAAGCCGAAATTGCTGCCAGTCAGCGCTTGCCCTTAAAGGGAACGGTGTTTGTTTCAATGGGCGATCGGGACAAGCAGGACATCGTTCCGGTGGTGAAAGATTTGCTCGATCTGGGCTTCCATATTGTGGCAACGCAAGGCACCCGCAAAGCCTTGATGGAGCACGGCTTAGATGTGGAACTCGTCTTCAAGCTGCATGAAGGTCGTCCCCATGTCCTGGACTGGATCAAGAACAGCCAGATTCAACTGATCATCAACAATCCCACTGGAGAACAAGAAGCCAGAGCCGACGGACGCACCATTCGCCGCACTGCCTTGTTATACAAGATCCCGATCGTGACCACCCTCGCCGGAGCAAAAGCAACCGCAGCAGCGATTCGATCGCTCCAGTCCCAACCCCTCAACGTCAAACCCTTGCAGGAGTATATCTAAATCCAGATTGGGCAATGTAGAAACTGGTCTAAACGGAGGAGATCGTAGGCGGATGCCCTGAACGGTTGAGCAGCAGGCGATAATGAAACTGACGATCAAGAGAGGGGATCATGTTGCCATTTGATCTGCAATACACCTTACCCAGTACCGAAGATCTACCTTGTTCGGATGATACCCCTGTGGATAACGAAGACCAAAATCTACTGCCCAATCTGCTGTTGCTGCTGCTGACAAGTCTTTGGGCAAACCGCATGGATTGGTATTTTGGTGTAGATATGGCGGTGTACCATACGACGGGTACAAGTCCTAATGTGCCTGTGGTGCCTGATGCCTTTTTGAGTTTAGGAGTTGAACGCAAAAAGGGTGGCAAATCCCGCCGTAGCTATGCCACATGGGAAGAAAACAACATTGCCCCCATCTTCGTCCTGGAGATGGTTTCTCATCGACCAGGAGGAGAATACGATGAGAAGTTAGCCATTTATGCCAAGCTCGGCGTTTTATACTACTTAGTCTACAACCCAGAATTTTGGCAACGCGATCGCCATCAACCGTTTGAGCTTTATCGGTTGAGGAATGGGGCATACCAATTGCAGATTGGTGAACCCTATTGGATGCCAGAAGTGGGATTGGGAATTGGGCGTTATCTAGGAGAAGTCGGTGGCTTGCCTCAAGAAATGTTGACCTGGTATAACCAGCAAGGCGATCGACAATTGAGTGAAGCTGAAGTACAGCAACAAAGAGCCGAGCAATTAGCAGAGCGCCTCCGGCAGCTAGGGGAAGATGTATAAAAGCTTCAAAGCGTCATTGGTGCGATCGGTTCAATGTGGGGATCGTAGCCACCGATTTGGTTGGTTCGCAGCACCCAAACCCTGGCACCCTGGTCTAGAAAGATTTTGACGACTGTATCACTGGCTAAGCGAGGTAGCATGGTGCGCCAACTCCCCAACCCAGTGATCAAGTTCCGCAGCGGCTCATCTTCCAGGGTCGTGCCCAGGTTGTACTCATTGCGCTCCCACACCGATTTCGGACCGCCTAAAGGTTGTAATTTGCGTCGCAGTCGATCGTTGAGCGTGACGAAGGCTGCAAATCGTGCTGCCTGTTCCGGATTGGAAGTCTTCCACTGCTGCAACGCCGCCGCATTGGAACGAATTTGGTCTTCCATCTGGCGTAACCCTGCAAATACCGCCTGATTCGAGTCCTGGGCACAGTTGTTGGCGGCTCCCACATAGGTGCCACCCGTGCCATCCCCAATGCGGTAACGAGCCGTCATAACTTCGAGCTGTTCAAGAATGTAGTCTAACGGCGATCGCTGGATAGTCCCAAAATCGTAGGAGCCAGTAAAGGCGGGATGCTTGATCAAGATGTCGCAAACGGGACGATTCCCCAACCAGCCGAACTGGCGATCGCCCATGTAGCGCGACCAGTGAAGGGTGCCAGCCACCAACCCATCGGTGTTGTGAGTATAAACCTGGTGATACCGAATATCAAACTTCAAATCCTTACTCCACGGATCCCGCACCACTTGCGCCATGCCAAAGGCAAAATGACCAAAGAAAATGGGTGTAGCTGCAGCAGGTTCGGCATGATCGCCCCCAATGCCGCCATAAACGTGCAGCAACAAAGCACGATCGCCCTCCTGCCACTCGTCGATCGCTGCCTGAATCGAACTCGATTTCTGAGACTGCCCCACGCACAGCACCGAAGCAATTTTGCCTTTTTGCGCTTGAATGTCTGCCCAGGATCGTTGGCGAATGTAGCGATAGGATGCCTTTTGTCCAAACACCACTTCATCCGGTTGCAAGCGGAATAGAGCGCGAGGAGCCAAAGCCTGCACCACAAAAATTCCGTCCCGATCCTTTGCCCCGTAGATGTACCAACCCGTTTCATTCAAGGGCGACTGTTCCAAGCCACGAGTCGTTGAAGGCGGACTGCCCCCCTCCGCTTCAGACCGTACCACTTCCGGCAACCGCACCCCTTCCCGCCAGCCATCAAATTGCTGAGTTGCTCGATTAAAATGAACCACCTCAAATTGATCGGTGCCTGCGATCGGTTGGATAAACTGCACCAGCGCCACAAACCGCCCCGTAATTTGAACGGGTTGGGTGTGGATGTAGAGGGTGGATGGGTGAATGGGTCGGTAGGTGGATAGGCTCTCATCGACTCTCCCACTTTTCCCCTCCTCCACCTGCACGGAATCTAGCATCACCACCACGTCATCTTGCTCGTGCGAACCCGCCAGGGATTCCAATGGATCAACCTGTTGCCAATGGTTGAGGCGATCGGGATGCACTCGCCCCCCATAGCGACTGGAGTACTCCGTCTCGACGCTAAAGTGAACATCCCGTTTGGCAGCTTGCAATAAATTTCTGACAAAGGGAGTATCTGCCCACCGCAGCATCACGATCTGCCCCACCAGATGCTTGTAGTCTGGCGGGGCGTGATGCACCTCCAATAGAACGCCGCGCACTGTTGAGCGATCGTCCCGTTCCGGCAAAATTAACCGTCCCATCCAGGGCGCGATCGGTTGATACCACTCCAGATCAACGGTTTGATGCAAAGGATAATAATCTGGTTGGTTAAAGGTTGCTTGTTGGTAAAGGGTGTAGTTGCTTAATTTCGTGGGCAGCGGTGATTCCGCTTCCAGCAAATTCCCAGTCAAGATTTGCAGAATGGTCTCGATCGTCGCCTGCAAATGACTGCGTCCATCCGCCAAAAACGCATCCGGATCCATGTAGCCGCCGGGAACTTGATGCCCGATCGCACCAGCAGAAAGCACTGAGATCTTGCCCTTGCGCAAAGCACGGTTCCAGTAAGAGAGCGGCAAAATCCTTCGTCGTCCCAGAAACAGTAACGGGCCCAGCCGTTGCACCACATCCTGATCCCCAATCAGGTGATAAAGCTGCTCCAGCTTCAGATAATTGTTGTTGGCGCTCATGACTCCGCCCAACGAAATGACATCGATCGGCGCACCCAGCGCTTGTTTCAAGTAGGGAGCAGAGGCAGCGGACATTTGCGCCCCCCCACTGTAGCCAATCAGCGTAATCGGAATGGCACTTCCGGGTTGGTAGCCCTGTTGCAGTAAGCCATTGTAGAGAACTTGGGCAATGCCGCGATTGTAAATGGGTCCGTAGCGCTGGTCGGCAGAAACCATGACGATCAGGGCGTTTCGCACGTTGACCAAGTAACCCAGTAGGGCAGCGGGATTTTGCCAGCGCAGCTTGTCTGCCAGTTTCCACAAAAACGCTAAGGGACGATCCTGATTCAAGGGCTGATTCAACACCGAGTACATCATCAAGCCCCGCACCAGTTGGATATTAGATGGGAGAGCTGGTTGCAAAGCTGCCAAGAAGGTTTCCACATCGGGGGTGTATGCCTTCCCCGATTGCCCCACCCCATCCAGATAAATGACATAGCGAGAGGGGGGATTGGGGCGATCGCGCGTTGGGGCAGGCGTTGGAGCCTCTTCCTGGCTGGTATCCACCGCATCGCCGAACCAACCCGCCCACCAACCCAGGGTTTCCAACGGAGCCAGTAAACCCGAAAAAATTAGCCCCACTACCCCGATCCAACTCAGATCAAAAATCAGCCGAGGCACACGGGGCAGGGTTTCATACCAGCCAAAGATACCAGCCCGAATCGGACGCAGCAGAATTGCCACGATCGCGAACAACATGACCAAGCCCAGCAATCCTAAAAGCAGTTTGATTGGTTGCGGAATGCGAGCGCTGACATCGGAAAGCCGAAAAAACCGATACTCCACTGGCGATGAATTGACCATCGTTGCCGCCGACAGCGATCGCGGCACAGTTACAGGTGCGCCAGAGCGATCGCGTTCGGTAATCTCGTTGCTTGAGGGACTACTTGCCTGGAGCCAGGGTTGGGATGAAGCATTGGCATCTGGAGCAATGTTTAGGAGGGGGGAAGCCGCACCAAATCGGGAATGCACCCGCTCAGCCAGTGCCTCACGATTTTTCGCCAAATTGACTCCTGCCACCCAATCAGCAATGGTTTTACCGAATTGGGCGATCGGTTGTCCGATCGTGTTTTCCAGCAGTTCTTTCACAAACCAACCCACGGCAACGTAGCCAAACGCAAATCCTGCCCCAAGGTTGGCGATCGCTCCAAATCCAACGACCATCGCCAACAAATGCCAGATGGAGAGTAGTCTCAGCAGGGGAAAGCCAAAATAGGGTAAAGCGCCCAAAAAACTAAAAAGCAAAGGTGCATAACTCAGCCCTAAAACAATCACAAGTTTGGATAGAGAAACATGAACTGAATTGGGTAGTAAACAAATAATCCAAGTACTCAGGACTAAGAATAAAAACTCAAATAGATATAGAACTGCACTGACTAAAAGACTAAAGACAAACCGAATCGGTTTGACCTGATTGATGAATAGGATAATGGCTTGACCGATCGCCAGGGATAGCCCTGCCAACAAAACGACCCCGATCGCCAGGAGCAAACTGTCGGGAAATGTCGCTGCCTGCTGCAAGTTCTCGCCGTTGAGGGCAAAAACAGAACCTAAAATTTCCCAAATGCTATCCATTGCTGTCGCTGCCATACCCAACTCTCATGCGCTATTGGCAAGATTCTCCAGCACAGCATCCTCTACCGCAAGCGTAATCACCCAAAAAGGGGAAAAGATCAATCGTTCAAGATTTTTTTGGCAGTGATGTGTCCAGCCGGATCAAGCTCATACACGATCGGTACACTCGTCACCAGTTCTAGTTCTACTGACCTCGCCCTGGCTTGCAATCTACAAACCCCAATGCTTCTATAAAAAAGCTTTATGCCCACCACTAAAGCGACCTCGTAAGCTCTTCGTCTTACCGATGTAAAGCAGCCCATCATTTTTATGCAAGGCATTAAATGATTTCATTCTTTAATAGTTGACCTTGTTCAAACTCTGTAATGTTGGATAAGGTTGTGGTGGCAATGCTTTCCAGGGCGTTTCGGGTGAAAAATGCTTGATGAGCCGTAATCACCACATTGGGAAAGGATTGCAGCAGTTGAAAAGTGTCGTCTTGAATAATGGTATCTGAGAGGTCTTGAAAAAAGAGACCATCTTCCTGCTCATACACATCAATCCCCAGGTAGCCGATTTTCCCTGATTTAATCCCTGTGATCACGGCGGCAGTGTCGATCAAGCCACCGCGACTGGTATTAATGAGCATTACGCCTGGTTTCATTTGCGCGATCGTGTCGGCGTTAATCAAATGATGGGTTTCGGGCAGTAACGGACAGTGTAAGGAAATAATGTCAGAACTTGCGATTAATTCTGGTAACGGAACATAGCGGGCATTCGCGATCGCTGCAAAGCTCTCTTTAGGATAAGCATCGTAACCCAACAACTGGCAACCAAATCCGCTCATGATTTGGGCAAACACGATGCCCACATTCCCGGTTCCCACTACTCCAACCGTACAGCCATGTAAATCAAATCCCAGCAACCCTTCCAGGGAAAAGTTATCTTCTCGTACCCGGTTGTAAGCTTTGTAGATTTTACGGTTTAGCGCCAGGATCAGGGCAACAGTATGTTCTGCTACGGCATACGGAGAGTACGCAGGGACGCGCACCACTTTGATGCCTAATTCCGTTGCCCGTTGCAGATCAACTGTGTTGAAACCCGCAGAGCGCAATGCCAACAGCCGAGTTCCACCCGACACCAGAATTTCTAACGTAGCAGCATCGGCAAGATCATTCACGAACATACACACGGCAGGATAGCCTGCTGCAAGGATGGCGGTATTTGCATCCAACCTGGCATCTAGAAAAGTCAATTCATGGCAATGTTTGGTATTGCTTGCTTCAAAAAATTGGCGATCGTAGGATTTGGTACTAAAAAAGGCGACTTTCATGCAATAAACTCCTCGATCGAGATGTAGGTTCAGCCCGCTCATTAACCTGTGGCATTTATCCCCACAAGTCAAGCCTTTTATCTTTTCCACAGCAATTCTCATGATGAGAAATCATGATTCAATTAAGTTCAGATTAATCTGAGTTTAAGAGTCAATCTGCAAAACAAAAAAGCTTACTGAGATAATCTATTTCAAGCCTGCTTTAGAAATAAGATTGACGACAAATGGGATTTGATTCGGTATGCAATAATTCCAGAAAGATAAGTTCTCAATGACTTCTTATGTCAAAAACAAAAACAGCCCCAACTTCTATGAACTGGCAAGATCCTCAGTACTATTTCAATCGTGAACTGAGCTGGCTAGAGTTTAATCGGCGCGTGTTGCAAGAAGCGATCGATCCTCGCACGCCATTATTAGAACGAGTCAAATTTTCCGCCATTTTTGCCTCAAACCTGGATGAGTTTTTTATGGTGCGGGTTGCCAGTTTGCAGCGCAAGGTCGAGGCGGAAGTGGTGACCTTATCTCCCGATGGGCGCACGGCTCAACAACAATTGGATGAAATTAGTCAACAGTTGCATCCGATGGTGGCGCAGTTGCAGGACTTATTTGAAACCGAGTTGCGCCCCCAACTCGCCGCAGAGGGCGTGTTTGTTTTGAAGTATACCGAGTTGGATAAAGCCCAGCGGCGCTATTTGCGGCAATATTTTGAGGAGCGGGTTTTTCCCATCCTGACTCCGCTGGCGGTGGATCCAGCCCATCCCTTTCCGCTCATGTCCAACTTGAGCATCAATCTGGCGATCGTGCTGAAAGATCCCGAAACTGGAGCTTCAGGGTTTGCGCGGGTGAAGGTGCCCGATAGCCTGCCGCGCTTTGTGCCGCTACCGCCAGAAGTGCATCCCCGGAGCGATCGTCCGGTTGTGTGGGCAGGCGTTTCCCTGGAACAAATTGTGGCGGATAACCTGGAGGCGCTATTTCCTGGGATGATCATTGAAGAACATCATCTATTCCGCATTACTCGTGATGCCGACCTGGCAGTGCAGGAAGAAGAAGCGGATGATCTAGTGGAGGCGATCGCGCAGGAATTGGGTAAACGCCGCTTTGGTGGCTCTGTGGTACGGTTCCAGTTCGCTCCCACCATGTCTGAGTTTGTTAAACAAACGTTGATTAAAGGCATGAATATTGATGCCAACGATTTGTATATGACTCAAGGCTGGCTGGGAATGCGGGATCTCATGTCATTTATGAGCCTGCCCCTGCCCCACCTGAAAGATCAACCCTGGTCTCCCGTGATCCCCAAACGCCTACGAGCATTGAACGAAGAGTTGGCGATCGGCGAAGACACGGGCGCAGATATTTTTCACGTCATTCGGCAAGGAGATTTGCTCGTCCATCATCCCTACGAGTCCTTCAGCGCCTCGGTGGAATACTTTGTGACCCAAGCTGCCCACGATTCTGGTGTGCAAGCGATCAAAATGACGCTTTACCGGACTTCCAGCGACTCCCCCATTATCAAAGCCCTGATCGCAGCGGCTCACAATGGCAAACAGGTTGTGGCACTGGTGGAAATTAAAGCCCGGTTTGATGAAGCCAGTAACATTAACTGGGCGCGGGCATTGGAAGATGCAGGGGTGCATGTAATCTATGGCGTGATGGGGTTAAAAACTCACACGAAAGTGCTGCTGGTGGTGCGGCAAGAAGGGGATGAGATTCGCCGCTATGTCCACATCGGCACCGGAAACTACAATGCCAAAACCGCCAAACTTTACACCGACATCGGCTTACTCAGTTGCCGGGAAGAGTTGGGGGCGGACCTGACAGATTTGTTCAATTACCTGACGGGTTTTTCGAAGCAAACGTCTTTTCGTAAATTGCTGGTTGCGCCTGTAACCTTGCGCGATCGCATGGTAGCGTTAATCCGCCGTGAGATCGACCATTGCAAGGATGGAAAATCGGGGCGGATTATTGCCAAAATGAATGCGTTGATTGATCCAGGTATTATCCAGGCGTTGTATGAAGCTTCTCAAGCTGGAGTGCAAATTGATTTGATTATTCGAGGTATGTGTTGTTTATTACCTGGAATTTCAGGCGTGAGTGACAACATTCGGGTGATTAGCATTGTGGGTCGTTATCTGGAACACTCTCGCATCTTCCACTTCCATAACGATGGACAGGAAGAAGTGTACATCGGCAGTGCAGACTGGATGCAGCGGAACCTCGATCGGCGTGTGGAAGCCGTCACTCCGGTTGAAGATCCTACCTGTGCCCAGGAACTCAAAGCTATCCTCACTATCCTGCTGGCAGACAACCGCCAAGCCTGGGAGCTGCAACCCGATGGTTCTTATATTCAGCGCCAGCCCACAGAAGCCTCTCCCGAAAAAAGCGCTCAGGTAATTCTGATGGAACGCAGCCTTCAGTAAGCCTCAAGTCACCCCGAAATCTTCTTGTATGGACGAACGACCTCGCGGCTTCGCCGTTACCGCCAGGGTCGCCCCAACCGACTAACAACTTTTCGATCCCATTTATCCACAATCCTAAGCATCCCGCGATCGCTCAGGCTAGATGAAAAGATTTGACCTTTTGAGAAAAACGTGCGTTTTTTGAGATTGCAGGTATCTTAGTTGGCATCTGACTTCCGTATTCGTCAACACCCTGTGTCTATGACCAACGTTAATACTAAAGCGAATGGACAACCAACCAAGATGCCCAAGCCTGCATCTGCACCAGGTGGTGCTCATTCACCATCCGTCCCAATTTCCCTGTACCGCGAAGTTGCCAGTGAACTGCAAACCACGCAGACGACGGTGCAATCCTTGAAAACTCAAAATCAAGAATTGACTCAAAAGAACCAACAATTACGCCTGGAGATTGAGCGCGTGGTGCAATCGGCGTTGCATTTGCGGCAAGTGGCGGATCCCTCCTGGGGAAGCATGGCTGGAGCGACGATCGCTCAACCTACCGCAGCCGATTTAATCGTCCGCGATCGAGAGGAACCAACGGTTTTGCCCACTGTCGCTCCAGAAAAGCTGTTCACTGAGCAAGAGGTGCCTTCTGTTCAACCCACCCCCTCAGAAACAACAACCGAAATTAGCACCTGGTGGTTGCTTGTGATTATTTGCCTAATTGTGGTGACTGCGTTTGGGACTGGCTTTTTGATTGTGCGTCCACTACTGCCATCTCGATAACCGCTGCCATCTCGATAACCGCGATTTGAAACCAGATTCCTTTCGAGTTGTTATATGTCAGGAGAAACTGTAAGGAACATATAAACGTGAATGGCTAAAATTCTGCCAGATCACGATGAGTTCCTTATGGTGGAGGAGTTTGAAGAAGCTGGCTTTGGCGATCGCGTTTTGTGCTGTACTTTTTGTTACAAAAAAAGCGTTCTTGACGGTGATAGAAAGTGTCATGCTGGACAATAAAGCCACGAAGACGAACTAAGGAGTGACGGAATTGAAAAAAGTAGAGGCTATCATTCGTCCCTTTAAGCTGGACGAAGTAAAAATTGCGCTAGTCAATGCTGGCATTGTTGGGATGACTGTTTCTGAAGTCCGAGGATTTGGACGGCAGAAAGGGCAAACCGAGCGTTATCGCGGGTCAGAGTATACCGTTGAGTTTTTGCAGAAACTCAAAATTGAAATTGTGGTCGAAGATGACCAGGTGGATATGGTAGTTGACAAGATTATTGTGGCTGCCAGAACGGGTGAAATTGGAGATGGAAAAATCTTTATTACCCCTGTGGATTCGATTATCCGAATTCGAACTGGTGAGAAAAACCAGGAAGCTGTTTAGTCAGCGCCTTTTTGTAAAGAGAACCTCCTAATTGAGATCAAGCATTCCTACACCTTTGGGAATGCTTTTTTATTGCCATTCTGCTGCCTGCTCTTGCTCCGCCGTCTTCAAAGAGTGTCCCAACCTTGCCCAATCAACCGTAATTGCCGCTTCATCGCCGACTAACTTGCCCTGGTGAAGATGGAGCACACGAGTTGCGAGTTGTTGTGCCTGCTCAAGCTGGTGATTCACCATGAGGATGGTGGTTTGCTGCTGTTGGTTGAGTTCGATCAGGGTTTCAAACACCTGCTGAGTTCGTCCCGCATCCAGGGCAGAAGTGGGTTCGTCCAGTAGCAAAATAGCAGGTTCAGTGATCAGGGCACGGGCGATCGCCACCAGTTGCCGTTGCCCCACCGAAAGCTGTTGTTCCGTGCGATCGCGCCATTCCAGGGGCACTCGTAACCGCTCCATCCAGTCTCCTACCCGTTGCTGGATTGCTTGCTTATCCATTCCCCGCAGTTGCAATGGATAAGCGATCGCCTCCTGCACCGTCATGCCCAGCAATTTGGATTCCTGCAACATCATCACCACCTGCTGCCGCAGTTGCATAGGTGGGAGAGCGGCATAGGGTCGCCCATTCAGATAAAGCCTGCCTGCTGTGGGTTCGCTCAAACGATTCAGCAACCGTAGCAGAGTCGTTTTGCCCGCCCCCGACGCGCCCACAAGGGCAATGCGATCGCCCGCAAACACGTCAAACGACACATCCTGCAACAGCAAATTGGCATCTAGCAGTGGCAACTCCTTGCCCTTGAGCTTAATGGAGCGAAACAGATTCGGCGCAAAACAGATTTCCTCTGCCCGAATTTGGGGTAAATCGGATGAATGGGTCATGGAGTTAGGGAAAGTGCTGTCCAAATTGTCCAGCTATCGACCAGCAACAACAGCAACGTACAGCCCAACAAAATCAAATACATCCACGGTTGCGAGAGCGGACGCACATCGGTGGTATCAATTCCAGTTTGACGTTGCACAACCTCGACTAACCGGGCAAAGCCCACCACCCGCATCGGCAACAGATATGCTTGCCCCGATTCACTCAGAAAGTAATAGACAATTCCCCCTTGTCCGGTCGATCGCGGCTTCAAGGCTGCGATGTCTGTCCATGCCAGCGACCATCCTTTGCGGACAAATTTCGGTATCCAGCCAGGGTAAGTCACTTGAATGCCAGCCTCATCCACAATTACCCGTTCTGAGAGTGCGCCATACAACGCGATCGCGCCTAACCCAATCCCAAGAGCGATCGCCGGAATCTGCAATCCTGACGGTTGGGGCAAAAACAGCAATGGCACCGTCAACGCCCCATACAGCAACAACAACGTTAACCGGATCAACGGTGAAATTTTGAATGTTAGCGGTAAGGTGTACGACTCGGACAATTCTATCCCCCCTTTTTTTCCATTCCCTGATCCCCATCCCCCATCCCCTAACTCCTAACCCCCTTTTCAAGGCAAATACTTCTGCACCACATCCCAACCCGTGAGGGAAACCCAAATAAACCCTATCAATAAAATGGCGTTCACGCCTAAATGCAGTGGTCTCGCCCAGGGACGTTGCGGAGTGATTTGTACCGCACTCCAGGCAGACAAAAACACCAGATCCACAACTGCCAAGCCTGCGTACAAATGGCTGGAATGTCCCAGTCTACCAAAGTGCCCTAACGTCCCCACAATTCCAATAATCAGCAATAACAGCACCAATCCTGACAGAACCGCTCCCATCAAAAAGTGAAAGGGGCGCAACCAATCAGGACGAGGTTGGCGAGTATTGCGGAGCCAAAAAAGCGACCCTCCGGAAACAGCCAGGATCAGGTAGGCGACGATCGCGAAACCCATCGACCATGCGGCAATCCGCCAGAGCCAGAGAAAAGAGGGAAGGTTCATACGGGGAGAAGAAGGTGGGCGAGTGGACGGGTAGATGTTCCGCTTTCCACTTTAGAACAATGTCATCTGCTCAGAAGGCGCATCGATCGCGGGACCAGATGCCAACTTATGAGCATGGCGGGTGGTTTCGGGCAGTCGATATTTGGTGATGCAGCGCAAGGTATGGGCGATCGCGCTTTCCAGGCTAATGCGATGACCCGGCGAGATGAACAGCGGTTTGGTGCCAGGTCGAGTGCGGAGAGCCACGCCAATGGTTTCGCCCTTGTGGATGAGGGGTTGTTGGCTACCACGATCGTTCCCTGGTTCTGCGTGTTTGCCAACGAGCAAGGATTTGGCAACGCCGATCGCTGGGGTATTCGTGAGTAAACCCAAGTGGCAGGCAATGCCAAAACGACGCGGGTGAGCCGTTCCCTGTCCATCACACAGTAGCAAATTGGGCAAAATCGTCAATTTTTCTAAAGCGTCCAGGACGGCAGGAACTTCGCGGAAGGAGAGCAAACCGGGAATGTAGGGAAAGGTGGTAGGACGACGGGCGATCGCGCGATCCACCACCTGCAAATCCTCTAGCGTTAAGACCGCAACCGCAGCGCGAGTGATGGTGCCCTCCGCTTCAAAGCCCACATCCACTCCAGCCACGTACTGCACTGAGTCGAAATCATCCGTCAAAATCACCTGGCTGCGAAGTTCTTGCTGAAGCGCGATCGCCTCTTCAGTTGAAAGATCCCAGCCATGTAATGAGGTGATTTGTAGCTGATTAAGATTCATCTGTTCTGTGTAATCCTCACCTGCCACGTTAAAAGCTGGTAGCACTCCAAGTCAATCAGCTTCAAGTCTAATTTCAGTTTCATCGGTTATTACAATGGGCATAGCTCTATTCCATCCCCTTACCTTTAGTTTCGTGCCATGCTGCTGGAATCTCCTCCTCAACCGATCGGTGAAAAGCGAATCACGTTCCGTAGTCTCAATTGGGCTGAGTTTAAGCAAATTCACCAGCTATTGACTGAGCGCACCCATGCTCGGTTCATCTATGACAACGGAATTTTGGAAATCACCATGCCGCTGGAAGCCCATGAGCGTTTTGCCCGACTCATCGAACGATTCATCTTAATTCTAGTGGTGGAGTTGGGCATGAAAATCAAAACAATGGGGTCAACCACGCTCGATCGCGAAGATTTGCTCAGGAGTGCAGAACCAGACAATGGGTACTACATTCCAGCCCTTTCAAGGTGCTTTTTTATCTTTTTTAGATTTCGATTCACTCAGCAATCGAGCGGTAGAGACGTGAGGTTTATCTTTTTGCCATTCCGGTTTGGGGACTTTCTTCTTCACTCCCCTGGGGTGGGAGCGGAATT
>JANRIN010000124.1:0-12174 GCA_033764965.1 Leptolyngbyaceae cyanobacterium bins.302
CCAGGAGACTGGGGTTGGAACTGCCGCTCCAGATTTTCTGCGCTAGCCACCAGCGCTCAGGAGACTGGGGTTGGGGCAGTTGCGAGAGACAAGGTGTGAGACCGAAAGCGCTCAGGAAATGGGGGGTGGGGCGATACACAAGGGGCGATCGGTGCGTCGCTGAGCTAACAACGCTGTTGCATCGGATTGAGCGGGCGATCGTGGAGTGGCAAAGCAAGTCTGCAACCGCTGAACAGCAGCGTTGGGCTGCTCAGTTTTGCCTGTAAAAACAGGTTCGCTTGACTCTGCCCCTCAGTTTGGTGGCAACTGTTGATTTTGGTTGTTAAGTTGTATTGAACGCGGAGGTAGTGGTTGAAATTCCTGGAAACCCCTCGTCTTCTAGTTCGCCACTTTGTTCCAGAAGATGCTGAAGCCCTGTTTAGAATACATAGCAATCCTAAGGTGGCACAGCATATGGGGGATGGAAAACCGTTGACGTATGAACGTTGTGTCAAGTGGATTGAGACTTCAATTCACAACTATCAAACTAAAGGCTTTGGTGCTTCAGCAGTAATAGAAAAAAATACACACGAGTTTATTGGGTGTTGTGGGCTTGTCTACGATCCAGAGCGGAGCGAACCAGAAATTCCAGAGGTGATTTACAGCTTTGAGCCATGCTATTGGGGGCAGGGTTTCGCTAGCGAAATTGTTCCTGCAATGCTTAACTATGGATTACAACAATGCGGACTGCAAAGGATTCTTGCCACCATTGCACCGGAGAACCTAGCTTCACAGCGTGTTGCTGAAAACGCTGGGATGGTGTTCTCACATGAAGAGATTGAATCGGACGGGCTACCGTCACTTTTCTACTTCATTGAGGCGAATAGTACTGAGCGTGGATAGCGCAGCCCAACAATTCAAATGCAGCGGACAGACAAAAGCTACTGGTGTTGAGTTTGAAGTTATCAGCCGCCGCTGATTTGAGCCGTTAGCCCGCTCCGCAACCAGATTTTGCACTTGTCCCGCCAGCTTACTGGTCAGCCCGCAAGCACCCAGGAGACTGGGGTTGAGACTGCCGTTCCAGATTTCCTGCGGTGTCCACCAGCACTCAGGAGACTGGGGTTGGGGCAGTCGCGAGAGACAGGGTGTATGGCGGAAAGCGCTCAGGAAATGGGGGGTGGGGCGATACACAAGGGCGATCGGTGCGTCGCCGAGCTAACAACGCTGTTGCATCGGATTGAGCGGGCGATCGTGGAGTGGCAAAGCAAGTCTGCAACCGCTGAACAGCAGCGTTATGCCGCAAGTCCTCGGTGGGGACTGTAATCAAAAGCTTATCTGTCAGTTATTGGTAGAACAGTAATCTGAGAGCTTGGGTGAGTACTTGATGTTCAAGGAATACTACAGCCGACGATTTGAGGAAATTCTCGGTTCTGCACCGCAACCATCAGAGGGTCTTGGTGATGACGTTGTTAAAGCAAAGCTGGTGGAGTGTGGATTAACGCTTCCCAAAGCACTTTTTGATTACTATGCTTTAGCAGGTGAGCATTCGATCAATACAGAGCATAATCAACTACTGCCCATCGAGCAGATTCGGTGGATAAATAGCAAGCTTGTCTTTATGGAGGAGAACCAGTCTGTTGTTTATTGGGCGATCGACCAAGCTGATATCAGCAGCCCGAATCCGATTGTTTGGCAAGGTATCAACAGTGATACCGTTGCTTGGCATGAGGAACCATACAAGCTGAATCAGTTTCTTATGGCAATGTGGAACCGGACTGTGACTGGAGAGCAGGAAGAACCAGAGTAGTTGTGGCGATCGCAACGGCATAACAATCTGGCTGGAGCGGACTATCCGGGTTGGCTGGTGTTGTAATTTAGGTATCGAAAGCCGCTCAGCCAGAACGTTCTACTGCTTCGGTTAAGGGTTTAGGCTGTAGATCACGATGCAGAGATTTGGCAAACAGCGAATATGGAAATCGTATTAACAGCAGTAGATCGGGACTTGGCAGAGGCTTGGCACAATTATTGCGACGATTTACCAGATGTTTCTGTGTACCACGGTTCCATTTTTGATGTGAAATGTGATGCTGTGGTGAGTCCAGCAAATAGTTTTGGATTCATGGATGGCGGAATTGATTTGATTTACAGCCACCGCTTCGGTTGGCAGGTTCAAGAGCGATTGCAGAAGTTGATCCGGGTCAAGCATCACGGAGAATTGCTGATCGGGTGTGCGGAGATTGTCGAGACGGACAACGCAGCAATTCCCTATCTAATTGCTGCCCCAACGATGCGAGTGCCGATGATTTTGAAAGAGACAGTACATCCTTATCTAGCAGCTCGCGCAGTTTTGTTGCTGGTTAAGCATAGCCATTTTGAAGATGGTTACCTGAAGGGCGAGAAGTTGTCGGATGTAATTCAGACAATTGCGTTTCCTGGGTTAGGGACTGGAGTTGGTCAGGTGAGTGCGCGTGCTTGCGCTCATCAAGTTCGTGTAGCGATTGAAGAGGTGCTGTTTGAAAAGTCGGAATTTCCGAAATCATGGTCAGAGGCGCAAGCCGAGCATCAACAGTTGTATACCGATGAAGTTCGGGACTTACAGAGAGAATAGGCGTATGCGCCAGCAGTAGAACAATTCGCTTGGAGCGGACTGTTGAGAGATCTTGGTGCTGAGTTCGAGACTATCTGCCGCCGCTGCACTTCACCGTTATGCCGACTATAGAACCCATTTGGCATCTAATCTATAGAAGTGGGCAATATAGAATGTCTTTGAATATTTTAGTTTCTTCCATTTGAGATCCAGCAATGAGCATTATAGCTACCTACTACCGGATAACTCCTGAGCAACTTGAACGTATGAAGCAAGGTCTAGAGGAATTTGAACAAATTTACAGTGATGAGCTGCATTAGCCAGAATTTGAGTATCGCATGCTAGATATGGGCAAGGCTTGGGATGGAATTCACTTTCTTCTAACAAGTCAAAAAGCTTTTACGTACAATTCCCCCAAAAGAGGTGAAAGATACTTACCGCCCTTGGAGAGCATCGTAGTTGGGGGCACACCGTTTGATCATCCAGACTTGGATATTGCCTACTTTACTTCCGAGCAAACTGTTGAAATAGCAGATGCATTGAGGGATCGTCCAGTTGAATTTGTAAAAGAGAGTTTTGATTTAGCATCTTTTAGGAATGCTCGTCTTTACTTCTTTGATCAGTACCTTCCAGCTACACACAAAGATTCAGAAGAAATTGAAGAGATATTGGATGAAGAGTTATTCCAGTATTATGAAGAGATGATTGAGTTTTTCAATGAAGCTGTCCAAAGCAGGGATTCTATTCTTCTTTACATGGGATAGCGCAATTTGTACGACGATACCTGTCGATTCCTTGCCGAAAACTTCTCCGTAGACTTCGCCAGTTGGCTGCTGGGAGAACCTGTCGATATGACAGAACTCAAGCCTTCAGAACTTTCCCTCGACCCGATTCGCACCGATGCCCTGATTCTGCTGCAATCGGCTGCTGCGTTTTTGCATCTAGAGTTCCAAACATTGCCCAAAGACACGGTTCCATTCCGCATGTTGGACTATCGCGTGCGTGGCTATCGTAAAGATCCGACAAAGCCGATGCGGCAGGTTGTGATTTACCTGAAGCAAACTGCATCGGAGCGAGTGTATCAGACCAGCTTTGAGATGGAAAACACGCGCCACGAGTTTGAAGTGGTGAGAATCTGGGAGCAAGCTGCCTCGCTTTTTCTGCAATATCCAGGGCTGATTCCCTTTGCGGCTCTTGGTCAAAGCGCGGACGCAGAAGAAACATTGCGGCAAGCGGCTCAACAGATTAGTCAGATTGCAAACCCTGAAACGCAAGCGAATTTAATTGCAGCATCAGGAATTTTAGCTGGGTTACGATTAGAAGATGAGGTGATTTATCGCATACTGCGGAGAGACATCATGCAAGAATCTACGGTTTATCGCTCAATCTGGAGAGAGGCTGAAGAAGAAAAGACGCGGGCGATCGCACTCAACTTTCTGCGAGAGGGCTTATCAGTTGAAATGGTTGCCCGTGGAACAGGGCTATCGATCGAGGAAGTGCAACAACTTCAGCAACAACTCAACGGCTCTGCACAAAGCTGAAGTCGATCGATGCACGGAAAGTTGATCGTGAAAAACGGCATAACAACTCGGTTGGAGCGGACAGATGAGACTTTCCTTGTTTGTTGTTCGGGTCGATCTCCTGCTGCTCAACCGAAACGTTATGCCACAAGTCCTCGGTGGGGACGCAACCGAAAGCTTATCTGTCCGTGTTCAAAATTGGGTGGCGTAAGGTTGCTAAACGATAGTTTGAGGTTGAGAGAGGCAGCAGCGATTTACATATAGATAAGAGTTGTTGGGGAAGAGCTAATGACGTTGCAGGAATTACAAGATCAGGCATTGCAATCGCCAATCGGCGATCGTTGGCAGTTGGTACAAGTCCTTTTAGACTCTCTGAAACGGGAAGCATAGGGATTGACTTGAAAGACAATAGTGTTTGCAACAACCCAACAATGCAAATGCAGGCAGACAGATGAGAGTTACTGGTAAGGAAGTTTCAGCATGGAGTTACAGCCAATTTCCGATGAGCACGTAGGGTGCCCAGTATTGGGGACTGCGGTAGTTGGTGCTGTTGAGTAATGCCACCTGCGATCGCCGCAGGGCTTCGGCTTTAGTAATGGATTGCTTGGGATTGTTCAGTTCCTGGTAGAAGTTTTCAATCAGGAGTGAAGTTGACTGATCATTTGCATTGCGTAAGGAGGCAAGCGTACTACGAGCGCCCGCCCGGATCGCGAAGCCCGCTAATCCCAAGGTGGCGCGGTTGTCATTGGTTGCTGTTTGGCAAGCACTCAACACCAGCAGTTGGATCGCTTCTGGACGGGTAATGTCTCGGCTCCGCAGTAGGCGATCGAACTGGGTGACGTTAATCCGACCGTCGGATGCCAGAATGAAAGTGTCCTCGACGCGAGAGCTAAACTGACCGTGAGTTGCTAGATGCACCACGTTAAACGGATCGGCGTTAATTTTGTTGCTCAATGTGGAACTCGTGAACTCTTGATTGAGTAAAGGGGTTGTGGGCACCCCTAGCCGTGAAATGGCTGCAATCTCAGACTGGACAGCGGGTAAGGGGGTAAAGCCAGAATTTGGCGGTGGCTCACTTAATCCGGCTGCCAGGACGCGCAGTGGTTCACGGGCGATCGGCTTTGGGTCAAACAGTTGCAAGCCTAAACTGAGGGCTATGCCGTACTTTTCAACCAGATATTGCTGACCATCCCACAGCACCGCCATCGGCACATTGCGGAGGGCATCATCCAGGATGAAGACCAGCGTGTCTACTTTAGGGCTGGCTGATGTTTTCGCAGTTTCCAGGGCGCGAATGTCATTTTCCAGCGGTTCAACTAGCCAGGAGTAAAGCTTTTGGGCTTCGGTTTGCAAGATTCTGCGGTTCGTGGAGTCGAATACATCCGCAATTGATTTTTGTAACCGCTCGATCGTTTGCTCAAATGCTGCCCTGGGCATAGGCGCGACCGAGTAACGCTTGAGGGGTTGGTTGGGAATTTTGGCAATGACCTGAATGGTGACAGTTTGAGTTACGGGATTCTGGAGCACGATCGGGTAAACGATGCTTGTTGTGGGATTATCCTTGTCCACCACATCATCCACTGGCACCTGTTTCCCTTCCAGGCAGGCTCTCCGGAAAAAATTGTCCAGTTCTGCAAGTTGCAAATCTTCAATCCGCTGGCGTGCTTTGTCTAAGGTTTTTTCCTGGGGATTGCCGCCCTCTGATTGCAATAACAGTTCCACCGACTGGCGATAGATCGGTGCGACGCTGTCTCGAAAATTGAATTGCACCTCTGAGTTGACCGCAGCTAAATCGCTCCGCAAGGATGTGAGGTTTGTAATGGCGGCATCGTAAGCGGCGATCGCCCCCTGCACATTCCCCGATTGCCGCTCCAATCGTCCCAACTGCCACTGCCAGCGATACGCCACATCCCAGGTGTTAGTTGATTGCGCCAGTACCAGGGCTTTTTGCGTGACCTCTTTCGCCTCTTTGAATTGTCCAGTTTGTTCATACGCTGTTCCTAAGGTGCCCAGAGCATAGGATTCGGCGCGCGCATCGCTGAGTTGGCTGGCGTGTTGAATGGCAGTTTTGAGGGTGCCCTGGAGCAATTGAGAAAGCGATCGCGGATATGGAATCACCGCAAAAGGAGATGGAGCAGTAAATTGAGGGTTACTCAGGGCGGAGGTAGATGCAGCAGTTGACTCGCGCTCGTTCCCGGTGGGGCTACCCAGCCTGAGCAATGCCTGGGCGAAGTTGATCCGCGCATAAATTCCGGCACGGCTGGGAGGTACTGCGTCCAGATTGGGCGAAATTTGGGGCAGGAGCGCTTGCACAGTCAGCCATTGCCGATCGTCAATCAGCAGATTTAGATGATTGAGTTGTGCTTGAACCCGACTCAGCGGGGTGTTGGCAATGCTGGCAGCTTGTTGATAGTAGGCGATCGCATCTGGGGTATTTTTTTGAGCACGAACCGTATTGCCCAGGCTCAATAAGGTGGCGCTGATTTCGCCAGGTAATTGCAATTCTTGGGCGATCGTCAGGCTTTGTTTTAGGGAAATCTCTGCCTGGGGCAAATCTCCCACCAATTGCAACGTATCGCCCAGTGCCCGTAATGCCGCCACTTTTTGGCGGGAGTCGGGTTGGGTTTGCAGGCGTTGGTTAATTTGGCTGAGTAGATCGAGGGCACGCCGGGAAAATCCCAAAGATCGCAAAGCTTGTGCCTGGTTGAGTTGAGCCTTGGTGACACCCACCTCATCGGGAATTTGACGATAGCTGGCTTCTGCCTGTTGCCAGGTGACGATCGCTTTTTCCCCATCTCCAGCCAGCAAGAGCAATCGTCCCTGCACATCCAGAGCTTGTGCCCGCACTTGCCATGCTGGTGCAGCAGTGGGTTGAGCCACAAGTTGCAAACTTTCGGTAATTGCCTGGGTTGCCTGCTCAAACTGTCCCAATTGTTGATAAACCAGGGAAAGGTTTGCCAAGGTAGCCGCCAGTTGCAGCGTGTTGTTTTGGGCACGGAGCTTTTGAATCGTTTGCTCCAGGGCGATCGCGGCTTCGTTAAAACGTCCTGCCTCGTATAGTGTCTTCCCAGTCTCCTCGCTGCTGCCCTGCGCCAAAGCCGCCTGTGCCAGATTGGATTGCGCCAGACTGCTCGTTTCTTTTGCAGTTAATGTGGCGGGAAGAGTTGCCCAAACTGGCAACTTGAGCGAACAGAGCAACATTGTGAGGATGGCTAACCCGCCCCATCCCAGCCAGCGACGCTTGCGGAAAATTCCCTGACGATGCTTACGCTTGATCTCATTACGTCGATCCATCACAGACCCCCTTATCCCTTATTCCTAATTCCCATAGGGCGTTTCACCAAACGCCCCTACGGTGCCTATCCCACTCTTCATTGCCTTAAAACGGTGTGTACACGATCGAAAAATAAATCCCTTTCTCTTGCAGCGTTTCCTTATTGACATCCACTTTCACCAGGGGAAAGCCAAAATCCATTCGTGCTGTGAAGTTGTTACCGATTTGCAATCGCAACCCAAAGCCCAGTGCTGCTAAAAAGCCAGGATCGGGATCAGGAGATTCGCCCAAATTCCAGCCACGCCCAAAATCAAAGAAAGGAGTGACTTGCAACAATGCTTGCTGTTGGGGCAACCGCAGAATCGGAATGCGCCCTTCCACAGAACCAAAGAAGCCATTATCCGTGAGCAACAAATCCTGACGATAGCCGCGCACGGTTAAAACACCCCCCACACCAAACTGCTCGATCGGCAACAGGGGCCGATCCGCCAGTTGCAAATCTCCCCGCACCAAAAGCAATGTTTCCGGAGCCAGGAGGCGCACCCACTGAGTTTGCAGTCTCCAGGCAAAAAACTTGGTATCTGGTGGTTCTTCGTTGTTGGTGGCATTCAACACGTCAACCCCGAAATTAAATTGCGATCGGGCAGCAAAAACCGCCTGACTGCTGCGCTGGGTATATTCCTGGAAAAACCGCACAACGGATTCTGTCGTTCTGCCATCCAAATCAGCACCAGGGCTGGGAAAGGGAATATCTCCCAGCAAGGTTGTGACACTACTGCGACGAGTAAAAGTTAACCCCAGAGCAAGTTCCTGAGTCGGTGTTTGAATCAGGGGATGCCGTCCTGTAATTTCAAAATAATTGGATTGCGACTCAATATCTAGAATGTCAAAAGGTGGTTCGATGACACTACTGATGGATACTCCAGCATTAAATGCCAGCGTTGTGTTCCGAGGGCTAACCGGAACGCTGTAACCAAAGTCTAGGGCAGTGCTGCCTTGAGTCTTGGTAAAGCTGAGGCTGATTGCATCTCCAAAGCCCAAAAGGTTTTGTTCGACTCCTAATGCCTGTCCTCGCACGCTGCCCACACTGGGAACGCGCTGGTTGTCTACTGTAAACGTAGCGTAAGTCGATTTGGCTTCTGTGACTTTGACTTCTAGCAAACTGGTGCCGGGACGGGATCCCGCAGACAGTTCTGCTGAAATACTGCCAATTAATGGGTTCAATTGCAGTAATTGCAGAGCTTCCAGCAAGCGCTCGCGGTTCAGGGGTGGCTTTGTTGCCAGCCCTAAGCGACTAGAGATATACCCTGGCTTCAGATCTTCGGTTCCCGTCACGCGAATGTCTTCCAGCCGCCCTTCCACCACCCGAATTTCAATCACTCCTTCGGTCAACTTTTGAGGCGGAATAAAGGCACCAGAGGTAATGTAACCCTTGCTGACATACAAATCCGTAATGGCAGAACGCGCCTGGAATAGCTCATTCAAGGTGAGTTGTTTCCCTTCCGGGGGAATGACTCCGATCGCTTCAATTTTCGCGATCGCGTCGTTCAGTTCTTTCTGGGAAAAGACCGTACTACCTGTGACATTAAAGCCCGTTACTCGGATAGTTTGGGGAAGATCTCCAGGAGGCGTTTGCTCAGGGGGTGTTGTGGGTGTAGACGGTAGGAGTTGATCGGGAGAGGGCAGAGGCTCGATGCTGGGGGTCGGGAGTGGCTCCAGGGAGGGTGGTTGCCCACCTCTGGGATCGGGTGGACGTAGTTGAGCCACTTGCAGCGATTGGGCAGATGCAATCTGACAACTCAGGCTTGCCAGTAACAGATAAACCACACTGAAACAGACATTGAATGGTAGAGTACTCACGATTCTTAACTTCTCCTCACGTCATACAAAGCAAGTACCTCAAGGCACTCGACAACTACTCGGAGCTAACCAGGGAATGGGAAGGGGTGCCTCTGGTGCTTGAGCAACCAGCACTACGGTACCATCAGGGCTGATTTGCCAACCCTGCGCCTCAATAATTTCTGATGAATTTTTGATATCATCTGTAGCCTGGACACCCGGATTTCTTCCACCTGCTCCATCCTGGTTGTTGGTTAGCGGTTGGTTTGGCTCAACCCATTCAGCCACCACGTCCTCATCGGCTAAAAAGTCGTCCGGTGTGGGAGGAAGTCCACCCCGCCCTGCATTCGTAAAACGCCCACGGGCTAACCTGCCACGGGTATCACAGCCTTCTGCGATCAGTTGGCTGGCATCTGCCAAGTTATCTGCCAGGGGCACCGTTCCTCGTTCTGGATCTACATCCAGCAGACTGACTGTGACAAACCCATTTGCACCAAATTCAGAACTGGCATCAATGTCGTTGGTGACGAATACTTCTGGACGCTGCCGAATCCCCAATAATCGTCCTGCAAAAATGTTAATGTCTCCTCCTCGACCCTTAAATGCTTTCGCCACAATGTTACTATCTCGTCCTGGTTTTGCAGTAATTGCGATCGTGCGATCGAAGCCAAATCGGGGAATTCCTTGAATCCTGATGTTGCCCCCCGGTTGAACCCCACTCGCCAGCCTTGCTGTGTCTGCATTGGTGGCAATTGAGCTACTGCGGTAAAGGCTAAGAAGCGCCACATTTAAGTTGATGTCGCCACCCTGCCCGGATCGAGTCGTTGCGGAAATCTGGCTATCTTGATCCAGAAAGGCGGCTAGGGCGTTGATGAAAATTGCCCCTGCGGCTCCGCTGCCTTCATTGTTGACACTGACCTCTGAGCCGTTTTTGAGGACGAGCGATCGAGCGCTTAGAATAATGCCGCCGCCCGCTCCAGAACTTTCTGTGGTGACCGTGCTGAAAATACCGGAGCCTGATCCACTGCTGGAAATGCGATCGCGGGCAACGACAAAAATCAATCCTGCGTCGCCGTTCCCAAGGGTGCTGGTGGTTAATCCAGTGTCAACTCCACTAATCGCCAAATTGCCCGTTCCAATCACAATCCCGCCGCCATCGCCGGTGGCATTTGGTCCAACGATGCTGGAGATAAAGCCACCATTGGTGATTGCAACTTCGTTTGCCAGGACAATGACAGCCCCTGCATTGCCATCTCCAAAGGTATCCGATCGCAAGCCAGCTCCATTTGCGACATTCAGAGTTCCAGTTGAAACGAAAACGGAACCCGTAATTTCGGCATCAGTTTGCCCCAACAAAGCGGCAAAGACGTTGCCAGCAAAATCCTCCCCACTGAACGAGTTTTTGGCACCTGCTTCCAGAGTGCTGAACATCGCTGTTCTGTTGTCCGTTAAATTAACCGCTCCGCCATCCGTATCGATATAAATAATTCCGGCGATGCCATCCCCTCCACCGCGAACCAGGGTTTGGAGTTGAGAACCACCACTCATGGACAACAGCGGTGTAAAGATGAGAATGTTTCCCCCTTTGCCGCGTCCTCCTGCTTCGATCGTGCTGAAAATTGTGCTACCACTTTCTAGCGAGACGGATTCACTCGCTCTCAAGAGCACATCCCCTGCATCTCCCGGTCCAAAGGTGGCAGCTTGCAGTTGGGTTGAGTTTCTCAGGGTAATATTTCGAGCTTGTAAAGCAATATCACCACTGTTGGCATCTCCTGAGTTCGTAATGATGTAACTGCGATCGAGGAAGATGTCTGCCCTGGACGTAGTTTCTGGAATTTGCAGACTGACTCCGGAAGCGTTCAGATTAAGTCCGACCACGCCTGCTCCTGAGACTGCCCCAATTTCGACTCGCCCGCCTTCGGCTCGAATCACCCCTCCATTCAGTTGCACATCACCACCCAACAATAACAACCGTTTTTCGGAGGCAACCGCTAAACCAAGATCAGTCGGATCGGCAGTGCCAGCGATCGAAATTCCACCAGGGCGACGTTGAGAGGCAAGAAACCCACTGGGATCTCCCACCAGGCTTAATAGGCTTGCGCGTCCTCCTGGATTCGTCGCACTAAATTGACGGTTTGGATCATTGCCCCAAATCAAAGCATCGGTAGTGGTTGCAATAAAAGCGCCTCGCCCCACTCCACCCACATCCAACCGAGCATTCGGACCAAACAAAATGCCATTGGGATTGATTAGATAAAGATTCACATTAGCACTCGCCGTTTGAATCAAGCCGTCAATGGCAGAGGGCGTGCCCCCCGTGACGCGAGACAAAATGTTTTGAATCCCGGCGTTGCTTTGAAACAGAGCCGTTTCGCCAGTGCTGAGATTAAACTGACGAAAACTATGAAACAGGTTGCTCCCTACCGTTTGCCCAAAGCGGGGACTGATGACGTAGGTTGGTCCATTCAGGGTGGCAGCTTCGCCCAGGGTGCCGTCAAAAGAAATATTTTGAGCCAGGGATGGACGTTGGGTTGATAGCAAGCTAGCCACGATCGCGAAGCTACTAATCCACAGCGATCGTCTCAGAAAGCCAAGTCTGCGGTGAGTCATAGGATGAACAAGTCCTCATTTGGTACCCTAATCATCAGTTTTAAATAGCAAGTTTATGCCAAGACTAAAGCAAGAATTTGTGGCTTGTCACGGGATTCAACTCAGAAAAAGAGTGGACTTTTTGCCCGCTGCTGCTGCCATGAAAAAAGCCTCCACAGGACTATGGAGGCTGGGATAATCAACGAAATTTCGTTCCCTACAGAGCGTTACCGCGAGGTAGCACTTCTTCAGGGAAGATAAAGTTTTCGTGAATCTGGTCTTGAGGAGCCATCCAAGCGCGGATGCCCTCGTTGAGAAGGATGTTCTTGGTGTAGAACGTTTCAAACTCAGGGTCTTCTGCCGCTCGCAATTCCTGGGACACAAAG
>JANRIN010000146.1:0-2714 GCA_033764965.1 Leptolyngbyaceae cyanobacterium bins.302
GCTGATGAATTTTCAAGCTCGCTTGGAAGCCTTACAATGGAGCATTTATCGGGTTCAGCGGCTCACAGGCGGTACTCCCTATCGCCGTACTCAAATTCTTGCCACAGGCGATCGCCAGACTATGCAGGAACAGTTTGAAGAGGTTTGTCGCAGCCACAACGCCTATCTTGCCTGTGATACCTGTGACGGCATGACACGCGGATGGATCGAGTACAGAGACTATACAACTGAAACGGTCAAGCGAGGAAAAGCTGTAACCGTTACTCACACTGTTCAAGACCTGATTGTGTTGTGTCCTGCTGTAGCTGTTGAAAAACATCGCAGCGGTTGGTATAAAGCATGGACAGCAGCGCATACTGAACAGCTCACCATTTAACAACAAGACTGCTTCCGCAGTGCTTGTTTTGGCAAAGACGGTGCCACCCCCTGCTCACAGCACATCACTTACTCGTCTCATACACAAGAAACAACGAAATTTCACCAATCAAACCTTCAGCACGCTACTGCCAGTAGTAGCCATCCAGATGTTTTCCAACTACCTATTAACCGGAGGTAAGCCATATGATGCTGATGCCGGGAAATAACGCTTCGGGATACATTCACTATTGGGCAGGTAGAGTCCCGGGACTAATTGGTCATTTATGGTCTCCCGGCCGCCGCATTACCTGCTACCCCTGGATTCCCTATGTGTTAGATAACCGCAGGTATGCTGACCTATCCAAGGGACGTATTTGGAACAAAACTAGCTTCATCAACCACATCGAACACTCACTAACTTTGAAGCAAAAACCCTTATGGGTGGTTGTACCTGACATCTGGGGCAATGCCCAAGCCACTTTAGACGAGTGGTACCAGTGGGAGCCTCAATTGAAGAACTATGGCATTCCACTGGCATTTGCTGCTCAAGATCCTATGGAACCAAAAGATGTTCCCCCCGAAGCTCAGATTATCTTCATTGGCGGCTCCGATAATTGGCGCTATCCTGTGCTAAAGGAGTTCGTAGCTTTAGGTAAGCCCGTTCACGTTGGGCGAGTCAGCGCACGCCGCATTTGGACCATGCACAAACTGGGCCTAACCAGTGTAGATAGTAATTCCTGGCTAATGTCAAAGCATGGGCACGATCGCGTGCGGCTTGAACTGTATTTACGCTACAGAGCAGGAGAATCCCATTTAGAAGAACAGCTTGACCTATTTGAGAACAAGGAGAGTGCTCTAAAACCTCTCAATTCACCTAACAAAGGCATTTATAGCATTCCTCACACGGGAACTTTTCCAGACAACATTAGGTATGAGCATCTGATTATGGCGATCAAAAACTGGCAGGATGTTCCAGAACAACAGCAGCCGCGCCGCTATGCTGTACAGCACCAGGGAAATCTCTATCCTGTCAAGCTTCTGATCGCACGTGCCAATGTCTACGCAAATGGCTATCAACTCCCCGTCAGCGCTTTTACAGGTGGGAGAGATGCCTACCGATTTCTTCGTTGTCGGGGAATGCAGGTGGTGCCAATTCAATAAAAGCTTTGATAGAACTAAGCGGTTCATTACTCGAAACCATTCACTAGAGCGTACTCAAAGTTTTTCGTTCCAATAATCTAAAGCTGTCAGCCAAACGATTTCACGTACTTCCACGAAACCATCAGCCCGTCCGGGCTAGCAGTTTGCTGTTGTTGATATCCCTCAAACCTATGGCTCTCACCACTATCCGAAAACCACCCCATTCAGAGCTTGAACTGGTTATTCGCCATCTCAACCATCAACTCGGTGAAGGAAGCATCATGCGGTTGGGGGACAATTCCAACATGATTGTGGAAACCTTTCCTAGCGGTTCCCCCGCCCTTGACTATGCTTTGGGAGGTGGCTATCCCAAAGGACGCATCGTTGAGATTTCGGGTCCTGAAAGCAGCGGCAAATCAAGTCTCTCCTTACATGCGATCGTTGAAGTTCAGAAAGGAGGAGGCACTGCTGTCTTAATTGATATGGAAAATGCATTAGATCCTACCTATGCCAGAACGATTGGAGTCAATACTGATCAACTGCTTGTTTCATATCCCGAATCTGGCGAGGATGCGTTGTCTATTGCAGAACAATTGGTTGCCTCCCGCGCCATCAATCTGATCGTGATTGACTCCGTTGCTGCGCTGGTTCCTCAAGCAGAACTAGATGCTGAAATGGGAGATTTTCCATCGCCCCCAATTGCACGGCTCATGAGCAAAGCATTACGTCGCCTCATGAACGTTATCCATGCCAACTGCACAATCATCTTTCTCAACCAACTACGGATCAAGTCAGGCGTTGTGTATGGTAACCCAGAGGTTACCTGTGGTGGGAATGCCCTCAAATATTACGCATCTATCCGCATCGACACGCGACGGATTCAAACGCTTAGGCGAGGTATGAATGAATTGGGTATTCGGATCAGAGCGAAAGTTATTAAGAATAAAATCGCACCTCCATTCCGAACGGCTGAAATTGACCTGCAATTTGACAAAGGATTTGCAGATACCGATCAATCTAAAGCAGCTTAAGGTTTTATGGCTGTAAGGGTCGCGCCAACTGGCGCGTAGGTCAGAATTTCACTTCTGATCCTGCATGAGCATTTCATTAGCACGCCTGCAAAACCTACAGGCATTCAAACCGATCGCCACAGTTCCTCCAATTGAGGGACGTACACCGACTTCCCGATCTACAAACGAGCATCTGCATCTGGTCAT
>JANRIN010000147.1:0-10705 GCA_033764965.1 Leptolyngbyaceae cyanobacterium bins.302
ATTCGATTAGCTCCAGAATTAAAAGACAAGCTGGATGCTTTAGCGCAGAGTACTCGGCGTAGTAAGTCCTGGCTGGCAGCAGAGGCGATCTCCTTCTACATTGAGCAACACCTTTGGCAAATTCAAACGATTGAAGAAGCGGTCGCGTTGGCGGACAGTCCTGAAGCCGAATGGGTAGAGGGTGAAGCAGTGGATGTGTGGTTGGCTACCTGGGGAACGAAGGATGAAAAACCTGCTCCATGCGCATAGTATTTCTTTCGCTTGCAGTAAAGGATTTAGCAGCTATTCGTGCCTACATCGCTGAAGACGACCCAGAGGCAGCGAAAGGGGTCGCTTCCCGGCTAAAACAATTGATTAAGCGGCTTTCCTCAATGCCCAACCTGGGTAAACCGGGACGAGTTTTTGGTACCAGAGAACTGATAACTCCCAAAATTGGTAAAACACCTTACGTCGTCGTTTATCGGGTCAAAGAAATACGTCTAGAAATTCTGCGGATTTTGCCAGGAATGCGAGATTTAGACAGTTTGCTGAATGAGGAATTGCCAGAAACATAATCAGGAATCGCCGCACCTTTGGTACTCATTGAGTAATCAAGAGCGGGTTCTTGAAACCTTACTTCTCCGCCCAGTTAAGAGCGATCGCCACCTCTGCCTTCACTGGCACTTTTCTCAAATACTGGTGTCCAGCCTGCTCCATAACTTGTTGAAGAATCTGTGCAGACTGTTCCGCTGCATCTTCTGGAGCTTCGAGCAAAATCTCATCATGCACGGTGCCAATTAACCTGGCTCCTGTTTCTTTTAACATAGTGGGAAGTTTTGCCAATGCAGCTTTGGTGATATCTGCGGCAGTGCCCTGAACTGGAGTGTTCAGCAGTTCTGTCAGTTTTGGTTCATCTTTCCAGCGCCGGAGGCGATCGCCCATCGTCCTCATCTCCCTGGGCAACCTTCGCTTAATCGCTCCATGCCAGCGGGCAATCCCCTGATACGCCTCAAAATATCGCTTGCGAAAGGTTTCTGCCTGCTTTAGGCTCATCTGCACCCCATAGTTGTTGTAGGCGTACTCAGCCAACCCTTTGGCACCCATCGCGTAAATCAGCCCAAAATTGACGGCTTTGGCTGCCTGCCGCTCTGATTTCTCAACTTGATCCAAGGATTTATCAGCAATCAGGGCAGCGGTTAGCCGGTGCAGGTCTTCATCATTCTGGTATGCCTCAATCATGCGGCGATCGCCACTCAACTCCGCCGCTACCCTCAGCTCAATCTGCGAGTAATCCGCTACCACCAAGCGGTAACCGGGAGCTGGGATGAAGCAACTGCGAAAGATTTTGTCTCTGGGAATCTGTTGCAGGTTGGGGTTACGGCAAGACATACGCCCGGTGGCAGCGCCCATCTGTTGATAGTCGGGGTGAATGCGTCCGGTAATGGGGTGGACGTGTTTAGGCAGGCTACTAGCAAACGCCTGAACTGATTTTGCTGCTTTGCGGTAGTCCAGCAATGCTCTGACAGGCGGATGCTCTTCTGTCAGGGGAATCAGAGAGAGTTTGCTGGTGTTCTCTACTGGCACACCCATTTGCTGTAGTGCCTCTAATACCTGCGGCTGACTATCTAAATTGAGAGAAACTTCATTCCCTAAGAGATCGAGTTGGGCACTCAGCAAGGCTGGCTGAAACTGTTGTCGTAATGCACCCGCCATCTGGTCTCTTCTTTGTTCCAGTTCTTGTCGCAGGGAATCCCAGCGGGAGAGATCGAGCAGCATTCCGTTAAGTTCCATTTGGGCGATCGCCCCCAAACAATCAAACTCTAGCTTGGCAGTTTCCACCAAACGAGCACCTATCAGCTTAGGTTTCATCACCTCGCGTAACCGCAGTAAAATCGCTGCATCTCGCGCTGCATACTCTAACTGCTCTGAAGAAAGGTTGGGACTGCTCCAGTCACTTCGCTGCTGTTCCTTCGATAAGTCTTCTCCCAAATAAACTTTGGCTAGTTCTGCCAAGTTGTAGCTGTGCGATCGCACCCCTGCATCCAACAATTGTGCTGCTAGCATCGTGTCAAAAAGTTTTCCTGCAATTGAAAGTCCAGTCTGTTGCAAGAACTTCAGGTCAAACTTGGCATTCTGCAAAACTTTAATCGGCGCTCCCCGAAGCAGTTCAGCCAAAGGAGCAAGCATTTCCTTGTGAATTTTGAAGAGGTCAACAATAACAACTGGATAGTTTTCAGCCGCAATCTGAATTAAGCGAATTCGATCCTTCAATGGATCAAGTCCAGTCGTCTCTGTATCAACTGCGATTACTGGACAGGTTTGCAAAGGTTTGAGTATCTCTACAAGTCGTTGTCCGTCTTCAACAAACTCGTAGCTGACAACCACCTGAGATGAAACATAAGGTGTTGTCTCAGTATGGAAATCTTCTAATTCTGTTGCAGGTACGTTTTTTACATCAGAGGTAGAAATCTTTTCTGTCAACGGCACTAAACAATCAGAATCAATCGACTTTAAACCAGAAAAAATATCACTACTGCACCAAATACACCAAACGTTTTGATGTTGTCGATAAACATTGATATACATTTCCTGAATCACTAATACAGCATTTAGCGGAATACCAGTAGGTATACGATTAGCATCAGGATGGAGAACAACTTTCTGACCAACCTCAAACGTTGAGGGATGTTGAGTTAGTACAACAGCAGGCTGAGGTGAGGAAGGGGTTTTAGACTCTGAAGCTTGAAGTGCAGACTGGTTTTCTTCTTGAACTTTCCTTACTTCCCCATCTTCTATATCTGTCGCTTCTTGACAAAGAGCCTCAGAAGGAACGGCTTGTTGTCTAGCACTTCTCGAAGGCAGAGACGGTGGAGTGTACCAGGTTTCAATCCAGGCTTCTGTTTCTGTTTTAATTGGTGATTCTGGATTATTTGAGCCTGAGCTTACAGGACTACCTTTCGCACGATTTCTTAAGAACTGCTGCTTGCGTTCCTTCGCCCAATCTATCAGGTCATTGTAGATGGGATCTGAAGAATTCAGGTCAGCTTCCGATGCTGACGTGGAGAAGCTAGAGGTCTTCAAATTCATTGTCCCCTCCTAAATCAAGATCAACCGGAACAAAGCGGTGATATGCCTTCTCATAAACGAACATGGGTTCTGCGGTCATACCACCTCGGTTCTTAAGCAGACTAAGACGTGCATAAGTGGCTTTTGCTCTTTCATTCAAAGGAAAGCGAGTCCGGACATCCTGAAGTTGCCGAAGCTTCAAATGATTACCTGCATAGCGTTCTTCCAATAAATCAACCTGATCCCTAGGCTGGTCATTGCCACGCTGTGCTTTCCCTGTTTGCAATAGCATGATGCAATCCGCTGCATGAGCAATTTTGAACGAATCTCTCAACGCACCCATGTCCAGCATTCCGGTGCGGAGTGCCTCTTGATAAGCCGCTTTATTAATGTCACTAATCGCAACGACAGCCGTATTCGTATCCCGTGCCAATTGTTTCAGTCCGGTTGCCACTCTAGAAACCCGCAAAACCTCATTGGCACCAGAATCCAACTTTTCATCTCCACAGCACATCAGTTGCAGGTAATCAACGACCACCAGCACAGGTGCATTCTTGTTCAAATTAGCCGTGCGTCTAACCTGAGCAATCACACCTTTAAGGTAAGCCGTTGTCACTTCTGGTCCCGCTTCGAGAATGGTTAGATGTTCTGCAATTTGTTGGTCGTAAGCACGAATCGCCTGAGCAACCTGCTGCTTCAACCACTGAGCATTAGAATAGTCTGGATCATCCCACTCTTTAGACTCAATCAGTCCTGAATTCAGTCCGGCAAGCCTAGACAAAGCACTGACCCAGAGCTGCTGTCTACCCATTTCAAAGGAGACATACAGCACTGGCGTTCGCGCTTTGGCTGCCTCATCCGCACACCAAGCACACCAGGTCGTCTTGCCCGATCCAGGGGGCGCACCAATCACATAGAGCCTACCAGGATGCAACCCTCCGTTGAGAGCATGATTGAGCCAGTGAGCGGGTGTCGGAATTGCAGTCTGCGGGTGTCCAAACAGGTCATGGATCAAATCCTGACTGTATGCCACCATTGGCAATGTTTGAGAGGCACTGCGACGCTGGAGATTCTGAGACTCGTTGATCAGAGTTTCCAGGGTTTCGGTGACAGGTTGAAGGCGATCGCCTAACAACTCAGTCGCCGTAGTTGCCTGTTCTTTTGCCAATAAACGCAGCCCTGTATCTCTTACCCTTGTCAAATGCTCAACAAACGTATCCCAACTACAGGGTGACATTTGCAGTAATTCATCCAAATATGCAGCTGCCTGGTTGATGATATTGATCGGCGAGGCTGATTTCCCATCCAAAACCTGTTCCAATTGAGCCAAAATCAAGCTGGGAATCAGGTCTCTCCCATCGGTTTCAAGCGTTACGAGGGCTTCCCAAATCAGTTGATGCAAGTATAGGGGAGTTTTTTCATCTGCTACAGATTGGCAGGTTGCAATGAATCCCTCAGCAGGCAGGTCAATCCCCAACGCTTCCTGCATCCCCGCTTCTGGATGACAGAGGATGTACGCTAATAATTCTCGTTCTGCACGTTTTGCTGCTTCATTGTCACCGTCCGGTTTTTCCCACTGCCAGAAGGGACAAGCATAGCCCGTACAGCCTCCACAACGTACTAGCTCCTGACTAGCTCGAATATAACTGCAACTCCATTGATAATCTTGAGGATTACGCCGAGCTGAAGCGTAGGCACCTTGAAAGTTTCGCAGCTTGGCATCAACGGTAATTTTGCTGGTAGGGTGGTAATCTGATGCCTGAGCCATTCTCTCCGCCAGAGATTCTATCTGAGTGCGCTCGAATTCTCTGGTGATGGCATAGCGAGAAAGAGTGAGGTTTACTGCGTTGTAATCTTGATCAGTCGGAGCACCATTGTTTATCAGGTAGTGAATACAAGCAGGATGCTCATCAGGCGACAGGATAGAAAAATCTGCTTTTAGATGCTGGATTTTGGATTTTGAATTAAAGTCTGGCGCTACTTTTCTCTTGTCTATGTCCTGTAACTTTTCTTCTGCCAATCGAGCGATCGCACTTGAACTGACCTGCTGAAACTCGATCATCAGCACCACCTGGTTCTCTGGCACAACAGGAAAACCATTTGCCCATTCCACTACTTCAGGCAGGAATCCGTTGCGCCTACCGCTCATTTGATGAATCCCGCAGGGTAAACGGATCGGTCGTCCAGAAGCCTTGCCGTCGTTGGCGATCGTCGCGGTTGCCGGATAAATTTCTTTGGGTTTGTAACCTGATAAGTAGCAGAGGTTTTGTAATGCCTTAATCCAGGTTGCACCAGGTAGAGAGGTATCAGCAAACAGCCAAAGGTGAAAGCCTCGACGACCGCTAAATTCTAAATAGGTTGATAAACCGCGATCAATAGTAACTTGCTGCACTTTTTGCGCTTGAGCTAAAACTGCCTGAAGCGCCTCAGTATCAGAGCCATCTTTGGGAGCGTCAAAATCAATGCAGCCAGCTTTAGCAGTGTTAGTGCCCGGTTGCAATAATCGCACTGAAACAGTTTGTCTGCCCTGAAGATGGGCTTCGACAACATCAGGGGTCAGCACCTTGGCATACTGCGATTGCAACACGTCAGTGCTTTGCCAGACCGCATAAAGCTGCTGATGTTCATGAAGAATCAGACGATAAAGCTGTTGAATGAGCTGAGTTGTAGTACCGGGCGGCATGGATTTAACTGTCGTTGCAACTAAGTTTTGAGATTAATGAGCTTATTGACAAACTTGCACTGACGGTGCGGTGTTTTTTGTTGTCCTAACAATAGCAACCGCTCTGGAAGGCACCCAGAGCGGTTGCTGGATCAAGATCATTAGAATAATCAGATGTGTAACCAAAATCTGGAAGGCTTACTAGACAACTGTTTCAAGATTTTTTCTGTAACTTTTGGAATCAGCAAAGGGTATTATTGGGACGAACCTGGGGTATTTTCTAAGCAACCCTGGGGTATTTCCTTGTAACCCTTGAAAAACAGATGACTGGAACAGGAAAAGCGATCGCCAAAAGATCTGAAAAATAAGACTTTTGAGGAATTAGTCTAATGGTTACAAAACGATCGCCAGCTGGATATTTGTAACTATTTGGACTGACCTGCGGTATTTTTAGCTAATTTTGCTTCTACTGTAACCTTCAGCTCAAGCCTGGGGTATTTTGTAACCCTAACACTGTAACTTTTGGTGCTGCCCTGCGATATTTATTCAAAACCCGCTTGTAACCTTCAGCCCAAGCCTGGGGTATTTTGTAACCCTGGCTTCTCCAACGTAACTTTTGGGCTAGGCTGAGGGTAATTTTGGTAAACCCAGGATGTAACCCTTCTACTGTAACTTTTAGAGCTAGCCTAGGGCTATTCTATGGTTTCAGTTCGTGTTGTAACTTTTAGCGTTAGCTAAAGGTATTTCAAAAAACAGTAGATTGTAACCTTTTGGTTAGCCCTAAGGTATTTCTGTTTTGACTGAAAGATTGCTTCCAAGGCTCAGGTTTGCCTGAAAAGACTCTCGAAGAGGATCTATGTAAGAGTTTCAACCGAGTTGCAATCCGTTTTATTCGATTAGCTGCTTGTAACCTTCAGTCCAAACCTGGGGTATTAAAACCATTTTTGAACTTACTTGCAGCAGCACCTGTAAGTAGGATCTGGATCTCCGCTCCCACAAGCTCTTTGGAAGTTTTTCAAAGACACGATCGAAAGTTGAAACTCTACCTATAATGCAAAGTTAATCAGCTAAACCCCCAGATCTAGCGTTCAGTTCCGTCGTAATGTAAGCACGATGTAACCTTATCGGGCTGCCAAAGGTTACAAAATGCATTTAGCGGTTATATCGTGGCTTGAAGAACAGTCAATAGTAGTGTTTGATCCTCTGGCGTAATGCTGCGTCTGCCTGTTTCAACCAGTTTGACCCAACTTGTACTCTTGCCGATCTTGGCAGCGAGGACACTTTGAGTCATCCCTCTGGTTAGCCTCAGCGCCTTCAACTTCTCTCCTGAATCAATCCGTTCAGTTGGTTTAGTGGTTTCAGGCAACTGGTTAGATGGTTCGGGAGACAGTAGGCGACGTTCGGACTTGCGGGACTTTGATTTGCTAGAAGATGGCGGCAGAGTTTCAGCATCTGAGGACAGTTTGGATAGTGATTCCGCTGCGGAAACGCTACGTACCGGGCGTGATTCCTTTAGCTCTTCCAACTTCTTGGAAATCTCTTCTGGTGGTTGCACAACCATTCGGGCTGTCAGCAACTGCTCAAAGCCGCCGTAGGGTCGTTTTACGGTATCAGTAAGGCGATCGCCCTCTCCCTTTGCGCCATCCTCCAACCAGAACTCGGCTGCCTGTTCGGGGTCATCGGGAATGTCAGTTAGAGGCAATAGGTCAGGCAGATCAGGCAGGTACTGAGGTGGGTAAGTTGCCAGATCAAACGTAAACTTCCAGCCTTGTTCATCCAGCACTTTCAAGGTAGTTTTCCATTGAGAAACCAGACGCTTACGGGGAGCAGAGGCTTTCCTGGCTTGCTCCACCTTCTCTGTCCCAAATGCCACTTTGAATAGAGTGCCAGCTCGGACAGGTCCATTTCCGACCTTCGTTTTGAATAATAGCCAGAGAATGAGCCGTGCAGCCCCTTCGTGGTTGTACCAGATGGTCATCAAGTCTTGCAGAATGCACTGAGACAGAATGCCGTATTCGTAATAACCATTACCATCTTTGCAACGGCTGGGATTGAGAAAATACTGCGCCCAGTTACCTGCTTTGACTTGCAGGGTGAAACCCACCATCTCAGAGTTACCCATCAGGTCTTCCTGGAAATGCAGGATGGGTTCTGAGATCTCCCAAAGCCAAGTGCGGCTGACGCTGAAGGACTTTACCTTCCCTTTCTCGGGCCAGGAGACATACACCAGTAAATGACAGGGCTGTTTTGCCAGCTCTAGCAATAGCTCTAGCTTTTGCTGCTTATTGAGCTTTTTGTTTTTGTCTAAACCGAGATAGCGCTCAAGCTGGCGATCGTTCAAAACAAACTGTTGTTCCCAGGGGCGTTCTAGTTGAGTTGCATAAGCGGCGTAGATCAAATGCAAGCAGGCAGCCCGAATATCAAACTGATCGATCAATGCCAGAGCAGCTTCCTCTTCCAGCACAGTTGGGTGTTTGACGTGTAGCTCATTCGTAATCCAGAAGGAAAGGTATCCCTTGCCCTTAGCAACACTGCTTTCATAGTAAGGTGATCCCGGACCTGCTTCGACCCAACCAATATCCCTTCCTTGAGAAAGAATATTGCAACCCTCCCAAATGACTTTGTTAGAAGCCATGCGATCAGTCTCACCGTTAGGAAACAGATCAGCATGAGTTGGTGGACGTTCAAATGAGTGATAACGCCCTCTACGTTTTGGTTTGGTTGCAACAGCTTTTTTCGTTTCTGTTTCTGAGGCGACTACATCTACTTCAATCGCAGCGATCGAAAGTGGGGTGTCGCTCCCAGGAGTTCCTGCTTGTTTCATGATGGCTCACGGGGGTTGGAGGGATTATTCGGAGCCAGAAACGCCATTTCGTCAGTTCTTCCAGCTTCAGAACCGATGTGCCTTTTCAGCTGCATAGCGATTTGCTATGATGCAAGGGCATGGAGAGGCAGCAACCAATCCAGCCCGGAAGGCACATATTCAATATGGTCGCTCTGGCTATAACAAAAAAACATCGAGGACACCAAGGTTTCACCCGCCAAGACGAGACCTTGGTGTTCTTTGATCTGAGGCATTGGTTGGATCACGCATATTGCAGTTTGCTTGACGAGACATTGTTGCTCCTTGTGGCTCAAACAATTGATGAGAACTTGAATTTTCAGCAACTTTAATGAGTAGTAACAGACGTTCCAACGGGGATCAACCGCCGGGCAATCTGTTCAATAAACTCAGATCGAGAAAGCTGGAACTCTGCGGCAAGCTCGTCCAGTTGTTCAACCGCGGTGGGGGTAAGACCAATCATCGTCGGCTTTTTAGGCTCTGTATAATACTGTCCCTGCCCTTTACGGCTCCGCTTTTCCTTATCTGTGTTCATAGTTACCCATGATCGCTTATATAAGAGATACCACAGAATTTAAATTCTGCTTGAGAATCTCAGCAGCTCTCTAGATCTCTTGTATAAGAAACGGGCTGAGTTGCCAACCCTTGTATAAGAGAACTAGCCAGGTGGCTAGAAACAATTGGTACCTCTGAATCACGTTTTAAGTTTGCATCCTTTGATTGGTGAATATTGGAGAGCAACATAGTGCGACTTGAATGTGCGATCGTTGTGTCGCGAACTTCGAGAAGACCAAAATAACCAGCTACCGCTGTACCAAGCCGATTTGTGGATGAAATTAGCGGAGTCGTTATGATGCAAACTCTTCCTGCTTCCTCCCCGGCTATCTCTTTTCCATTTCAACTGACTGAGCAGCAGCGTAAAGCACTGGACGCAATGTGGACATTTCTGCAACCAGCAGTCACCGCTGCCCTATTTCTGCTGGTTGGCTACGCTGGAACTGGAAAAAGCACCATTGTGTTCCAATTGATTAGAGTTTTGGTCAGCCAGGGGAAACGAGTGGTTTTAACTGCCCCTACCAATAAGGCTGTCGGTGTCTTGCAACGGATGGCGTCAGAAAACGGGGTGACTGGCGTAGACTTCTTCACCATTCACCAATTGCTAGGACTGGGGATGGTTTCTAGAGGTAACGAAAAAGTGTTGGCACCGACTGGAACATCATATATCGGGTTGTTTGATGTGGTGTTTATTGACGAGTGTTCCATGATTGGGGAACAACTCTGGCATTGGATTGAGGAAGCGGCTAAGAGAACATCAACATGGCACTCACTGAAAATGATTTTGATGGGTGATCCGGCTCAGCTCAATCCAGTGAATGAAGGCAGGTCTCCGGCTTTCAACATAACCAATAAAGCTGTGTTGACTCAAGTGGTACGCCAGGGCACAGATAGTCCGCTGTTGGAATTTATCACGGCTTGTCGTTATGCAGTGACGAAGAGCAAAGCGCCCTTTGAGCCGTTTGCAAAGTATCTAGCAGATAAGAGTAACGGTTCATTGCTGGTAAAACGGCGATCGCTGCTCAAGTATGCCTTCAAGAAAACCTCCAGGGAATTCATTCAAAATCCCGATTGCTTCAGGATTCTTTGCTGGACGAATGCTCAAGTGGATTACTACAACCAGCAGATTCGCAAGCATTTGTATGGCAAGACTACTACTCGGTTTCTTCCCGGTGAACGTCTGATCACGCGCGATCCGGTTTTAGCTCCTGATGGTAAAACGATTATCCTCTCCACTTCAACGGAGTTCACGATTCAGGAGTTTTCAGAAGATCGCTACAGCAATTACAAAGCCTGGAGGTTAAAGGTTGCAACGGATGATAGCGTATCACGTCAAATCTATGCTTTGCATGAAGATGAGCAGAACCGGTTTGATGTAGAAGCTCGTCGGCTGATGGCGATCGCCAAACGTAATCCATTCCTATGGCGCGATTATTATCACCATTTAGAACAGTTTGCCAACGTGCGAAATTGCTTTGCCATTACAGTTCACAACAGCCAGGGGAGTACGTTTCTAGAATGTGGTGTTGATGGACAGGATTTAAGTAAACGGCTTAACCCTGAGCGTGGTGAGACGGCAAAAGACTTGTTGGCAAAGGTGA
>JANRIN010000157.1:0-5259 GCA_033764965.1 Leptolyngbyaceae cyanobacterium bins.302
TGATATCTTTATGAATAATTCGGTTTTGGTGCAGTTCTGCCAGGGTTGCAGCGAGTTGAATCGCAACATTCAGAAACAAATCTAATTCCAGTGGGGCGGGTTGCAAAAATTCTTGTAAAGAAAGACCACCAAAGTCCTCTAAGACTAACGCCAATCCGTTTTGATAGTTTTCTACCGCTAGTGGTCTAATAATTCCTGAAATATTTAAGCTTTCGAGAAGCTGATACTCCTGTTTGAGTTGAGCGATCGCACGCGGGGAAGGATAATCCGCTTTCAGCAGCTTGATCACAACAGATTGATGGTCAGAATCCTTTACTCCAGCATAAATTCTGGTTTCAACCCCCTCGTAAATGATGTGTTTAAATGTGTAGTCTGGGAGTGATTTGTTCATGGCTGACCTACCTGGCGATGGATAGAACAACGCCGCTACTGGTTTATCCCTACCCGTTTTGAGGGTAACAAATTCTACCCGTGTAACACCGCAATTTCTACCCAGAGTGACCGGTCATATTGCTTGGTTTACCTCAGATTCGCCTGTTTCCCTGATGCCTGTTTCTCTGATGCCTGCTTTGCGGGTGAACTGTGGGCGAACTGTTGCCAGAGGACGAAATTCTGGCTAACCTTCTTGTGAATAAAAATAGGAAGCCATATGTTATCATGAGTGGCGGTTTAAATCGTATTGCTTAGACTCCTGACAGGGTCGTTCTGCGGCATACTGTCAGTTAAATATTCTGAGTAGTGATTCATTTATAATCTTGATTAAGCAGGGGAGAGGAGAGAGTTCAGGGTGTTTATCAGTGAACTGTTGTGGTAATTCATTTGCGAGTGCTCCAGTAACGATTATCTTCAATGGAAAACGTTTCGAAACATACAGAAGAGTTTCCTATAGGTGGTTTGATGCCAGATGTAGATGGCTCCGAAACCACACTCCTGAGCGAAATTAATCGGCTGCAAAAGGTCGTGGAAACGCTGCAAAGTGAAAACGCTGATTTGGAACTCTTGCTGGAAAATACGACACAACACGCTGACTTCATTGAAATGGAGTTAGAAAAGAGAAACACCTTGATCCGCAATCTCTTCGGCAGATATCTAGATAACGACATTGTTGATAATTTGTTGGAGACCCCCGAAGGGCTGAAACTGGGAGGTAAACGACATACTATTACAATGCTGGTCTCTGACTTGAGAGGGTTTACCGCGTTCTCGGAGCAATTGTCTGCAGAAGACGTGGTGAAAGTTATTAACTTTTACTTAAGTCAAATGGTGGAGGTGATTGCAACCTATCACGGAACGATCGACGAGTTCATGGGAGATGGCATCCTTATTTTTTTTGGTGCTCCAATTGAGCGAGAAGATGATGCAGCACGAGCCGTTGCCTGCGCGATTTCGATGCAAACTGTGATGAGGACAATCAACGCGCAGATGGATGCCTGGGGTTTACCGCATCTGAGTATGGGAATTGGCATCAACACGGGTGAAGTGGTGGTGGGTAATATTGGCTCAGAAAAACGGGCAAAGTATGGGGTGGTTGGGAAGCAGGTGAACTTAACCTTCCGGTTGGAGTCATGCACCACTGGAAATCAGATATTAATTTCTGAATCAACCTGGCAAAAGTTGCAATCCATGATTCAAGTGAATCAGTCTAAACAGATTCGTATAAAAGGAGTGTCTGAACCAGTCACGGTTTATGACGTTGTGGGCATTGGGGGAGAATACAATCTCTGGTTGCCCCAAGATCATGAGGATGATGAACTGCTGCCATTAGACAATCCAATCCTGATTCAATGCGAGATTCTGGACGGAAAAGAGGTGACAGATATTGTGCTGACAGGGCGGTTGATCAAATTATCGGGCAAGGGAGCTACTGTTCAGTTTGACCCAACGCCCGATCAATTTATTCCTGATGTTTACACCGATTTGAAGTTTTCCTGTTCAGGTAATGGTGATGTTTCGGCAATCTGCATCGATAATTACGCTAAAGTGATTGCGCTGGATAGTGACGATCGCATTTGCCAGATTCAATTTACGAGTATGTTTTTTGATTCCATGCCAAACCTCAAACAACTCTACCAATCCCTCAAACAATCCCTTCATTCAGTCACCAATCACCAATAACGAATGACCAATGACGAATGACCAATTTCAATCACTTTTGTTTGATTACCAGTAGGGTAATGTCGTCATAGACTTTTTGCTGTCCAATATGATGACGAACATCCTGGATGATGGCTTGTCGGATGGCTTGAGCCGAGGCTTGCCAGGATTGAGCCACAATTTGGCAGAGTCGTTCAACTCCATAAAGTTCGTTAGCTTCACTCAGCGCCTCAGTAATGCCATCGGTAAACAGCACTATGCCATCACCTGGTTGTAAACTAATTTCCATTTGATTCACAAATTCGGCAATGTCTTCAATCAGTCCGATCGGGAAGCCCAAATCACCTGTACTCACTCGTTCCACAACACCACTCGCCCGCACCACCAAAACATCTTCGTGTTGTCCACTGAGTCTCAGGTTGCCGCTCTGATAATCAACCATAGTGAGGGTGAGGGTTCGTTCGGAGTTCATCCGTTGAATATTATCAAAAATAACATGATTCAAGATATTTAAGAATCGAACACTATTGGTTTCTCCAGTCATCATAAGTGTGCGAATGGCAGTTTGTACCATTAGCATCAAGACTCCACTTTCAAGTCCATGACCTGTGACATCACCGATGCCAATCTTAATCTGATCGCCACACTTTAAGACATCATAATAATCTCCTCCCACTTCATCCGCGGGTTTCATGAATCCAGAAATATCCAGTTCTGAAATTTGATTGAGTTCTTCTACTTTTGGCAGTACTAATTGTTGTAATCTGCGAGTAACGTCTAGCTCTGCGCTCATTCGCAGGTTTTCTGATTGTAGTCGCTGATTGAGTTGGGTAATTTCTTCATTGGCAGCAGCTAATTGAGCCGTGCGGTCTTCGACTTTATCTTCCAAGGTGCGGTAGAAGGAGGCATTTTCCAGGGCGATCGCTGCCTGGGCTGACAAAATATTGAGAATCGTCAGTCGTTCTGGCGTGAACGTGTCGGTTGCCAGGTTGTTTTCTAGATACACCATTCCCAATAAGTTGCCCTGGTTCAAAATGGGTGAACACAGAACAGAACGGGGCTGAGTTTGCACAATGTAAGGATCGGTAGCAAAAAGTTCCGCTTCCAGCGCGTCCCCAAGCACCACATTTTCACGAGTTCGCTGCACGTAGTTGATGATAGAAAGGGGTAGTGCTGACTCATCTGTGAGCGATCGCGATCGCACAACCACCCGATCGTTCTGGTTTGCTTGATTGGCTTGACCAATGTGCCCTTCTGCTTCAATCCTTAATTCATCATTGGCAACCAGGAGGAGATAGCCTTTTTGGGCACCGGCATTTTCAATCACTAATGCCATGAGTTTGGCTAACAGCTTGTCTAGAATGATTTCACCGGAAATGGTTTGGGCGGCTTTGATCACCGTGTTCAGATCCAGATTTAATCGGTTGCTACTGCTGGAGCTTTTCCCAGACAGAGAGGCTTGGCTGGCAGTGACTGTGGTTTTTATGTCTGTACTACGATCGCCGACGCGATCGCGCAGTTGCGGGTAAGCAGTCTCTAACGCCTCTACTTTGAAGGTTGCCCCCCAACGCAAGTAGCCATAGTGTGCGTCTAGCAAGTAAACCTGAGCAATGCGATCGTTACCCAGTTGGAAATAAAACTTAGCAGCTAACTCGTTTGCCAGGGCAGCTTCATTAGGATATTCCTGGGCGATTGCTCCTTGAATTGCACGATCGTAAAACGTCATGGCATCGGTCGTGCGTCCCGCAATTCGCGATCGTTCCGCTTCAACCAAGTCGTAACGATGCTGATAATTCTCAGGACAATACTTTGCCCACCGCTTTGCCTTCCGCTGATTTCTAGCAACTTGCTGCAAATATGGCTTTTGTTTGGCTTTTGAAAGGCGGGAACATAGACCTAAACACGCTAACGACTCATAAAAATAGCGAATGGCAAAACCTGGAGTGGCAGGAGCTGATTCTTCTAAGGGTTTTGCCAGTTTTGCCGCTTCCAAAGAACCCACATAATCACCCGCAAAGTAGAGCCAAATTGTCCTGGCAATCTGGGTATAGAAGAGGGGAATTCCCTGTTGATTCTTGATAAGAATGGGCAGCATTTCTGCTTCGTTGAAAGCAGTACCCATGAGCCGGGTGGGATCGGATGCCTGCCCCTGAAGATTTAACACCAATTGATGCCAGGGTTGTGTTTGATACACAATGCCAATCAGATTGAATTGGCGCATTTGGCTGATGTATTCCTGAAAACTCTTCTCAACGTCAGCCAAAGGTTCTCCTAAGATGAAGGAGTGAATACAGTAGACTTGAGCGGCGACTAAGGAGAACTCTAAATTTCCGAGTTCCAACCCTTCCTGATAAGCCGCCAGCACCACGGGTAAGGAGGGACGCAGGGGTTCCTTCCAGTGACGAATACAGGATTCGTGGGCAACAATCGTCATGGTGCGGTAGATGCGATCGTTCAATTGCTCCAGCATCCGCAGGCTGAGTTGCCCAAAGCGATAGGCTCCTTCGATATCCCCTAAACCCGCCCGCAACATCACGCCATACGCAGCTCCTTGCACGGCGGAGGAGGGGGAACTGCCATACCGCACCACCAGGTTGACGACTCGTAATGCCAGGACTCCAACCAGTAGGGGCGCCGCGTTAATCGCAGCGAGGGCCGCAGATCCCAGGAGATTCACGGTTGCCAGCTTGTAGGGATCGGTCATGGGTGGCAGGGCTTCTAGTTCTTTCATCGATCGCCTACCAACCACCCAAAAGCGAGTGTAAAGCAGTTCCAAACCTACTCTCAGGCGATTCGGGTGCCGGGGAAGCGGTTCTCCCAGGCGGCGAGTGGCATCAAGAATGGTGTAGATCGCGGATTCCAGGTTGTTTTGGGCGGTGTAGGCTCCGGCTTGGGCTTGATAAGCATTGACACAATCCAGGACATCTTTCGCGTGTTTAAAAATTTGTTTGACTAATCGTTCCGTTTCAGCAAACTCTCCATTTAAGTAAGTTGCCTCTGCCGCCTCATTATGCAAAGCCAACGCCAGTTGATACTGGTTTTGCCAGCTTTTCTCCCCCAGCAGGTCAATTCCGGTTAGCAGATAGCGAACCGCTGTTTCGTATGCTGCTGAGTCTTTGGCTTTTTTCCCAGCCGTTAAATTCAATGCAGCCAACTCTTCTCGTT
>JANRIN010000158.1:0-19517 GCA_033764965.1 Leptolyngbyaceae cyanobacterium bins.302
TGGTTTCCCGGTTTTTTTGCGGTTTGTTTTGCTTTTGCGGGTTTGGGGGGGCGGGGGGGGTTTTGGGGGGGGGGGGGGTGGGGGATTGACTATAAGCGACCAACGCTGACAAGGCTTGAGCATTGTCATAAGTCGTTTGCCAGGTGCCGTTGCGCCGTTGATCCAGCAATCCTTTAACGAGGCGATCGACCGTTTCTGGTCTTGCCTTTTGGGCGATCGCCAGTTGTAGTGCTTCTGCCTGGGTTGCAGTCCCAGAACCAAACCAGCGCCACCCTTCCGGCAGGTTTACTTTAGCGTTGCGTCCCGTTTCGTAGGTGCTCTCCTGGAACTGGGCAGCGATCGTTCTGGCTTCTGATTGCCAATCGGGAAACTGAGATAGGTATCTCGCGAGCTTCATCTGGTCAACCGGATCGAGTTGCTCCCGTTGGGCGTAGATATCTGCCAGAAACTCTGTCCGCCGATCGTCTAACGCTGCCAGGGCTACCAGGGCATTTAACCGCACCTGATTTTTACACAGGGCTTGTTTACAAAAGTCGTACTGTCCTGGATCCGCCAGCAGCTTACTCAAATAAGACTTCAGTCCTGGCACAAACTCCTGGCTTTGATCTGCCAATTCCGGATTGCCAAACGCCTGCTCTGCTTGAGCGATCGCGGTTGTGGCGTAGGTCGTCACAAAGGGATCGGACTTTTTCGCGTTGGGAGCAGAGGCGAAGCCGCCATCTGGTTTTTTGAGTACTCGTAATCGCTCCCAGGCTTGAGTTGCTTGTTGGGCTGGATTGAATCCTGCAAAGGTTTGTTGATAGTTTTTAGATAGGGCTTGCAGGTTTGCGGCAATGCTGAGTTGGCTGGCGGCGGGTTCCAGGAAGGGGAGATTCTGCTCGTTGAGCACTTGCTGGGCGGGGGCGGTCAGTTGGGGCACGATCGAACTAGCAAGGGAAATATCTAAGCCACCGAAATCGTTCGCCACGTTGTTGCCCACATCTAGCGGAATGGTGGTCTGGTTGTTGGTTGTGCCCGATTCCACCACCTGTTCAGTCACAGTGAGGGGTTTCACCTCCAGCGGCACTTCAAAGACATCGTCATTGCCATTCAGATTAGAAGAGAACTTGACGGTTGCCGTTCCGGGTTGCTCTACTGTGACCGGAAACTGGTAGCCTGTAGTCGTGTTTGCCCCAAGCTTGGCTTGTTGGCTACCGGAAGTGTTGTCAAACTTTAGCGGTGTGCCAACCGTGCCCGTGATCGACAAATCCCCATCCCGTCCAGTGTTATTGGTGACGGATGCGCCCACCTGGAAGCGATCGCCGGGTCGGGCAAATTGCGGCAGGATGGGATTCGACACCACAGGTTGACTGGTCATGAAGGTGGCATCTCCATTGCCAAAGTTCAAATCGCCATCGGTTGCCACTGCCATCACCCGCCAGGTTGTGAGGTCATCGGGCAATTGGAAGGTGACTTTCGCTTTGCCGTTCGCATCCGTGACCACAGCCCCGTTATAGTAGGCGATCGGCTTGAAATCAGTGCGCGTGCGGGTGTTAGCGGCTCCTGTGGAAAGTCCGCCGCCGTAGCCCCAACCCTTTTGCAGGGGAGAACCGATGGGAGTTAGTACCACATCTGGGCGATTGTCACTCAAGCGAGTAGAAATCGGTTGTTCGGCGAACACGGTTTTCACCAGGTCAGGGGGACGATAGCCGCTGAGTTGCAACACGGCTTCATTCACCACCATGACTGTAAATTGTCCCTTAATCGGTTGGTCGATGTTGTTTTTGAGCGTGAGTTCAACGGTTTGACTGGTTCCTGGAGCGATCGCGTCTTGTCCAGCGGGAGGCGTGACTTCAACCTTGAGATAGCGATCGTCCAGGTTGGTGTTAAAGGGCGCAAACCCGATGCGGACTAATCCATCTAGGCTTCCTGGCTCCGTTTGGGCGATCGGTTTCCCCTGACGCACGAGAACGGCTTCCACGGCGGCGTTAGGCATCATATCGGGCAGAACCGTGAACTGGACTTGGGGCGCACTGCCTTTGACTTTCTGAACAGTTTGGAAGATCGTGTTGTGGCGCACGACGGCAAAGTACAGTTCGGCATCTGGGTAAGGCGATTGAATCATTGCTGTTGCTACATCGCCAGGACGGTAAGTTTTCTTGTCCAGCTTCACCTCTAGCCGATTGTTACGGTAGCGATCGCCCCAAAAGGTCGGCTCATTTCCAGCAATCCAGATTTGCACATCCGTTGCCGTTGCTTCGTTGTTGCCCAATGTGGCTCGAATTCGATAGGAACCGGACTTGGGTGCATTCAAATTGACGGTTTCCGCCTGCTCCCGTGAATCAACGTCCTGCGTGGCGACGGTTTTGTATTCCACCTGATTCTGGGCTGTGCGACTGCCTTCCACCACGCGAGTAATGTTGCTGTAGTTCATTTCTTGCAGCTCCAGCTTCACCTTTTGGTTGGCGATCGCTTTGCCGCTCGGATCACTAACAATTACTTGCACCGGAAAGTCTTTGCCTGCATCTGCCACAAAGTTAGTTTTGAGTCCAATTTGGCGATCGCTAGGCAGGGCGATGAAGGTTTGAGAATCCACCACAGACAGGTTAGAGACATCCGTTACCTCAGCATCCACGCGATATTCCATTGGATAGGGCAGATCTTTGTCTACGGTAACGCTCTGGTTTCCCTGTCCCTCATTACTCAGAGTTTGGGTGGTTTGCAGCACATCACTGGTCACTTCCGGGGCTTCTTCGGGCCAGAACCAGCGTTTGCCAAAGGAGTAATCCGTCCATCCAGTGGGTACAAATTCGGTTTGTTTGCGGGTGACGTAGTATTTCGCCTCTCCACTCTGCACCGGCGCACCAAACAGATAATTGCTCTGGACTTTCGCCTCCACTTTTTGATCGGGTAGGGCGATCGGGGTTGTGGCAGGCTGATCGGGGTTGGGCACTAATTCCCGGTCTGGATTGCCCTGTGCCCCTACGGTGGGGGCGGTTAGCTCTAAGGCAACTTTAAAGTTGGGTGGTTTGAATTCGGCAACCCGGAATTCTCCCGTCATTTCTGCGCCACTGTCGCCCACGGCTCGAATGGTATACATTCCTAAGGGTGCGTTGGGGTCGAGGGTCACGGATAGAGAGAAAGTTCCGTAGGGAGTTGTTTTTTGGCTACCCAGATCTTGCTTCTGTCCATCGGGACGCTGCAAGGTAATTTTGTAATTAGTGTTTTTGTCTTGCTTTAACTCGCCCGATCGCAGATAGTAAGCGGCACCCGTGAGATAAGCCGTTTCTTTGGGTTGGTAGAGGTTGCGATCGCTAAAAATGGTGCCGCGCGAAACGGGCTTGCCATTGTCCCATCCCGCATCAATGCCATATTCGTAAGCGCCGCTGTACTCCAGCGTGCGGGTGTATGCCCAATCTTTTCCAAGTTGAGCAACCACCAACAAAGGCGGAGCCGTATCACTGCCTGAATTGCGGCAAGCTTGGAACTCGTTGGCGTTGAAGGTGAGCATTCCCGCTTGATCGGTTTTGCCCGTGGCACAGGGAGATGGATTGGAACGAGTTTTGGCATCCAGTTGAGACTTATAAACTTGTACGGTTGCATTGGCTACAGCCGCACCATTAGACAACTGATGGACTCGTACTAGACCCGATTCAGGAAACCATTGAGCAAACACGCCCAAGTCTGTTAATTGTACTAAACCGTAGTAATTGGGTTCACGCCACTTTTGTTTGCCTTCTTCCTGGTAGGAAACAGTGCGTCCCTGAATTCCATAGGCTAACATCCCAGTGGAACCACCTAACAGCTTTTGGAGCGGAACGATCGTTTCCACCGCTTCGTTCTTTCTCGGCTGAACTTTAGTTGTTTTCCAACTACTGACATTGGGCAATAGATCATTGCCGTTGCCTTGGGGATAGGCGGTATTAGTGTAAACCAAATCGGTGGGTTGAACCACTACAAATGCCGATTTGTACTGGGACAAATTCACCGTGGAAACGTTTAATTGCAACGGAGAATTATCGTTATTCGATGGGAAAATGTTCAAATCCGACGGTGCCCAAAGATCGGGTGCGACATCTCCCGTTTCGTAATCGACGGTGACGGGTTGACCCAGGGTTTGCCCAAACTTGTCTTTTAAGTCAGCCGCGGTCGTCACGGTATACTTCGTTGTGGGTGCTAGTGCCCAGGGATTGAGGTTCACCCCGCGATCGCCCTCGTATGCCCGCACCAGTGGTACATCCTGATTGATTGGCTCCGGACTAATCGAGATGGTATTGAGAGCAGACTCCGGATCAACTGGGTTGTTAAACGTTAGTTGTCCCGCCCCTTGCTCAAAGCGTCCGTAGGTGCCGCTAGCATCGGGTTTGCCAAAAAAGCTGAGAGATTGATAGCTCAAGGGTGAGTAGGTTTCTACCCGGCTGACAAAACTTTCTTCCGTGGGCAAGTTGCCTTTGGCTGGGCGCAATCCCGGCGTAAATTCCAGCTTGTACTTGGTGGCTTTGTCTAACTCTCGATCGGGTTCCAGGGTATAAATCCAGCTTCGAGTGGATGGATCGAAATATTCTTCTGGATTGGAAGTATCGGGTTCAAATACCTCTGGTTGCTTTTCGAGTGCCGCTTTAAGAGAAACAGTTTCGTTTTTGCCATCGGCAATTAACTTGGTGTGTTCCTGCAACGATGCCTGATTCAACTCGGCATTGGCAAATACCCGCAATATGGGCTTTGTGCCCAGGGGTTCTGTCACCTCTTTGGGGTTGTCTACGGAGTAAGAAGTTGGCAAGTTGGAGAGTTTGAGGCGATCGGTTTGGAATGTCCAGGCTAGATCTTGATCGAGCTTGTGATTTTTTAAGTCGCCCAGCCCGGACTTCAAAGTGACTCTCACCCGTGTTGCCAGGGGGGTTGCTTCGTCGGCTTGAAAACCCACCATGCGCGGGGTCAGGAAGCGAAACTGTCCTTTCAACGGTGGGACAATTTCAAACTTCTGCAAGAGTTGGCGTTGATCTTCACTCTCTAAACTCTCGACGGGAATTAATGGTTCCTTGAAGCGCACGCGAATTTGTGCCTGAGTCTTCGCATTTCCGATCGGACTCACTTCCTCAATCCAATCGGGCAATTTCGGGGCGGGCAGTTCCGCGACTTCTGGTAGAACGATCGGTGCGTTAGTGATGTTGGCAGTACCGCATCCGGCAAACCCGATCGCGATCAAAACTCCGATCAAAAACAACAGGGGCAGAGTGAAGCGTTTCCCCAATCTCATAACCATTTCTCCCCACAATCATCAGACGAATGACAATAACCCACGCGGATACCACCATTCCTACCCCTGACTGCGGCTAAATTCCCGGTAACTTCAATAATTCTTTACTTAACAGGACTGGTGCAAACCTCTGGGTTTTGGCAAGGTCGCCAGTTTTTATCAAAATACCAGGTTCAATTCAAACCACTTTTTTAAGTGTCTGCACGGATGAATTCAGGATATTTCTACTGCGCTATACCTAAAACAAGGAAATTGGACTGAAGCAGTAGAAATTGACCAGTTTCTAGACAGAAATTTATCCATAACTATCACCTTGGAGATTGAAATGGCAAAGTTTAATGCGCCACAAGCTCATAGTTCCGCCTGGATTTTTCAAGCCTGGGTTTCATTTATTGTGTCCTCTTCTGCAATGACGATCGGTATTCTTTACCTGCCTGTCGACAACTGGATGAAGGGTTATTTAGGCATGGGTTATTTATTTACCGTTGGTTCTACGATTAGCCTTTCTAAAACTATCCGAGATATGCATGAATCCAACAAGGTCATGAGCCGCATTGATGAAGCCAAACTAGAGAAGTTACTCGCCGAGTACGACCCATTTGTTACTAAGTAAAAAATCAATAGGTGTCTATCATTTGTCATTTGTCATTTGTCATTCGTCATTTGTCTTTTGCTAATGACCAATGACCAGTGACCAATGACCCCCAATCCCTAACCCCTAACCCCTAATTCCTATGCAATCCGTATACATCACCAGCATTGGCAAATTTCTGCCTGGAGAACCGATCGCCAATGACGAAATGGAAAATTATTTAGGCAAGATAAATGATCGTCCATCCAAAGTTAGGCAACGTATTTTGAAAAGTAATGGCATTCAACAGCGCTATTACGCCCTCGATCGTGCTCAAAATTTGACCTATTCAAATAGCCAACTGGCAGCGAATGCGGTACGAGATGCCTTATCTCAGACTCAAGTTTTACCGGATGAAATTGATTTATTGGCGACGGGAACCACTTGGGCAGATTTGCTCGTTCCTGGATTTGCCAGCATGGTACATGGAGAATTGTCGGAGCTTTCTCCGATTGAAACGATGACAAGTATGGGCGTATGTTGTGCTGGAGTTGGAGCACTTAAATATGCGGTATCTCAGGTGAAGTTGGGTGAGAAACGGAATGCGATCGCGGTTGCATCTGAACAACCCTCCCGATTATTTAAACACACGAATTTTGAAGCTGAAACAGCCATTCAATCTGGTGCTTCCCCCAGCTTTGATACTGAATTTTTGCGCTGGATGTTGTCGGATGGGGCGGGAGCTTTTCTCCTCCAAAATCATCCCAACCGCTCAGGAATTAGCCTCAAAGTAGAATGGATTGAACTCGTGTCTCACGCCAATGCCTACCCAGTTTGTATGTATGCGGGAGCCGCAGACGACACAGCACGTAAAAGCTGGATGCATTACTCTTCCTATGAGGAAGCGGCAAAAGCGGGAGCCTTAAACCTGCGGCAAAACATTCGCCTGTTGGATGATGTCGTCAAGTTAGGAGTCGAAGGCTGGCTACGCCTCATCGAAGCGGGACGAGTCAAACCTGACGAAATCGATTGGTTGCTGTGCCACTACTCGTCCCACTTTTTCCGGGGGCAAATTGTGGACTTGCTGGACAAAGCCGGATGTATGATTCCCGAAGAAAAATGGTTCACCAACCTTTACACTCGCGGCAACACGGGCTGCGCCTCCATTTATCTCATGCTGGAAGAGCTATTCCATTCCGGCAAATTACAGCCTGGGCAAAAGATTTTTTGCTTTGTGCCTGAAAGTGGCAGATTCACGACCGCCTATATGTTGTTGACGGTGGTCGGGGAAAGGAATCAGGAGTCAGGAGTCGGGAGTCAGGAAGGAAATCAGGAGCTAGGAATCAGGAGCCAGGAATCAGGAGTCAGGAGTCAGGCAGCGAAGAGCCAGGAAACCCAAGATACAACTCCAACCCCCAACCCCCCTTGCGAAGCGTGGCGCAGCCCGCCTCTATCCCCCATTCCTTCATCCCCCCATCCCCCCATCCACCCACCCACTCCCCCACTCCCTTCCACGCCGTCTGCCTACCTGCTACGTAACTTAGCTCTAGTCTGGTTGGAATTTGAGCGCAAGCTACAGTCGGTACCGATCGTTCACAAGTTGAATCGGGGAGACTTTACGCTGGAGGATTACCAGGCGTTGCTACGAAATTTGCGTCCGCAAGTGGTGGAAGGAGCGCGTTGGATTGCCCGTGCGGCATCGAATATGACGGATTTTCGGTTGCGATCGCTGTTTATTGGACACGCCCACGACGAGCATCGAGACTTTCAAATGTTGGAACGCAATTATGTGGCAGTGGGTGGCGAACTGCGAGACATTGTAGAGGCGGAGAAAAATGTGGGGAGTGAGGCATTATCGGCGTTTATTTTTCATCAAGCATCCCGCGAAAATCCGGTAGATCTGATCGGTAGTATGTTCATTATTGAAGGGCTGGGTAACAAGATGGCTGGCAAGTGGGCATCGCAAATTCAGCAAACCTTGAATCTCAGCAAAGAGCAGGTTTCGTTTTTGGGTTATCACTCTGCGAATGATGAATCTCATCTGGGCAAACTAGATGCAATCATCAATGCCGACTGGATGACGCTGGAATTGGCTCGGCGGATTGTCAAAACGGCACAGGTCACGGCTCGGCTGTATTTGTTGCAGTTGGAGGAGATTGGAAGTTAGAAGTTGGGGGTTGGGGATCAGAGGTTAGGAATTAGGGGTTGGGAGATTTAGAAAGTGTTTGTAAATCAATATTGCAATCCCCCCAAATCCCTCTTAAAAAGGGGAACTTCAGATTGAGGGCTTGGTTCCCTCCTTTTTAAGGAGGGTTAGGGAGGATCGTTTCAGGGATTATTTTTTAGCCACGTTTACACCCATTTACAAACAGCTTCTTAGAAGGTAGAGGAAGGGAGAGATTCATCATGCAGTTGTTACAAGATGCCGATTTACACCAGGACACGATCGCTCCTTATACCCCGAAACCCCACGATCGCCGCGATCCCAATGCCTGGGATGCGCTGTACCTGGATCGGGCGATTCCGGTTGATCCAGTGGCAAAAGCCTACATGATTCGGGATTTGCAAAACTGGACGCGCATTTTTCTGCTGGTGCCGATGCGGACGATCGCCAACGTCTCCCTTGCCATCATTCTGCTATTGAAGCGCCTGCTGCCATTTCAGTTCAGTAATTACAACCTGATGCATCGTATGGCAGCCTGGTTTCTCAACAATTTTGTGACTCCAGAAGCGTGTTATTTAATTGTGCGGCACATTTGCCTGGGTTCTAATATCGTCAATTTTTTGATTGATAATGGACCTGACCCAACCATAGAGAAATCAAAGCTCTACCCGCGCGCCGTGAATGATTTAGCTGAAAATGCTTTTTTAGAGCACGATTTAATTCTTTATAACTTCGTGCTGGATTACAATGCAGCACAGCAAAAGCATCCAGACTGGATTAATGAAGTTCTAAGTCAAGGTTTAAATTACGATAGCATCCAATCGATACAAGTTGAGATTGATCCAACTCGACGAAAATGGACGCAAATATTAGACCTGGAGACTGCGATCGAGTTGTTCAAAGTCATTTACTCGTTCTGGCTCACTTCTGATGAATTTGAGCGAGCGGTTTTGTCCTTAGAATTTGATGAAAACTTTGGCTGTTACATCAGCACCATCACCGGAGATTACAACTGGAATCACGTCATCACCAATCGTCATCCTCTCGCACCCGAAAGTCCTTTTGCTGCTGCCCGAAACCTGCTCCTGCATGGCATTATCACCGAGTATTTGCATCGCTACCTGGAATTACGCAAGCAGGCGAAAGAACAAAAGCTAGAAGCGATTTCCAGCACAGGATGATAGGTGAGCTATGCCAGCGGGTACGATAGACGGAACCAACAGTAGAATATAGCCGTTGCCGTCTAGCCTATCTAACGGGTTGCATTATGGACTATCAACGTTTTCTTCGCCAACTGCCCGACTGCTACCACGATTGGCAAAAGGATAGCATTCGCCCCAAATCAGAGAAATTTCAACAGGCACGCGATCGCATTCAAGGCATGACGACCGCCAACGTGATGCAGCTTTTGAACTGGGCGGTGGACTGTTTAGAACCCGATGAACTCTACTGCGAAATCGGCACCTATCAAGGCACAACTTTAATCGGGGCATTGCTCGATCATCCTGATCGCATGGCGTATGCGGTCGATAATTTTTCGGAGTTTGACCCCGACGGCACCTGCTTTGCTGCCCTGATGCAGAACTTGAACGAATTCGGCATGGAGGAGCAGGTTTACTTTTGCAATCAAGACTTCCAACAGTTTTTATTAGAACTCAAAGAAATCAATACGAACGATAAAATCGGTGTTTATTTTTATGACGGTGCCCATGATTACCGCTCGACTTTGTTGGGGTTGCTGCTGGCAAAGCCGTTTCTCAGCGATCGTGCTCTGATTTTGTTAGATGATGCGAATTGGGGCACGGTGCAGCAAGCTTGTTGGGATTTTTTAGCCGCCAGTCCCGAAGCCCAAGTCGAACTGGAATTGCTCACACCCGTTGCCCGTTTCCCGACCTTTTGGAACGGTATCCAAATCCTCAGTTGGGATCGAACACGCACTCACAACTACGCTGCAACGTCCTTTCACGATAATCGCCAGGAAAATGTAGTAAAAGCAATTTACAACTTGCAACTTTTGGAGCAGCGAGAGGAAACGATCGAGTTGATCTTGCAAGAGGCAACCTATGCCCACCAACAGAAGCAGTTTAGTGTTGCAGAAAAGAAATATCGAGAGTATTTGCTCTGGAATGAGAATAGCGTCGTAGCTCTGACTCATTTAGGATTACTACTTTACGAAGCGGAAGATTATCAAGAATCACATAAATTATTACAAAAAGTTTTCAGTCTGGAACCAGAAAATAGCTTGAATTTGTACTATCTAGGAAGCGTACTTTCACAACTTAACGAAACTGCCAGGGCGATCGCTGCTTATCAAGCCGCTATTCGATTAGATCCCAATTTAGTGAATGCTTACAACAATCTGGGCTTACTCCTCAAGCAAGAAAATCAGCTTGAGCAAGCAGAAGCGGTTTACCGAGAAGCGATCGCGGTTCAACCGTCCTTTCCTGGCACCTATTTAAATCTGGGCAATTTACTGCTAGAGCAGGGCAATATTGACCTTGCGATTCAAACCTATCAAACGGCGTTAGATCTTGATCCTGCTAATGCTGATATCCAACAAGCCTTGGATTACGGAGTAACTATTCAACAAAATCCAGCAGAATTTCATCAATCTTTTGGACATCATTTCTACCAGCAGCAAAATTATTCAATAGCGATTCACCATTTTCAACGCTACTTAGAGATTCAGCCAGGGCATGAGCAGGTCTACCTGGATCTGAGTGAGGCGCAATGGCAAACCGGAGCGCAATCTGACGCGATCGCCACCCTGCACCAAGGGCTTGCCCAGTATCCCAACTCAGAGCCGCTTTACTACAATTTAGTTACCAAACTGAATCAACATGGTGATACGCAAAAAGCCATTGAAATTGTGACGATCGCTTGCCAACAAATCCCTGATAGCTACATTCTGAAACTGCTCGACGCACTGATTTTACCGTATGTGTATGACTCAGTAGAGGAGATCCAACAGTGTCGCGATCGCTATTTGCAAAAACTAAATAAATTAGTCGTTGAAACTCCACTAGAAACAACGGAGCAAAAATTACAGGCACTCAAGGCAACAGCCAGTCTTGCCAGCTTCTACATTACCTACCAGGCGCGATCGATGGTAGAACCCCAACAGCTTTATGGCAGACTGGTGCAGCGAATCATGGCGGCAAACTTTCCGCAATGGATTCAATCCCTGCCGCAACCTCCTGTAACCAATAAAATTCGTGTCGGTTATCTCACGCATTACTTTTATGCCTACAGCGGTACGCTTTGGTTAACAGGTTGGTTACGCCATACTAACCATGATGAGTTTGAAATTTATTGCTATCACACCGGCAGCAAATCCGACACCACAACTGAAGAATTTCAAGCCTACAGCGATGTGTTTCGTTCTGTTTCTGGTGATCTTGCAACGATCGCTCAACAGGTACTCGCTGACCAATTGCATATCCTCGTGTTTCCCGAAATTGGCATGGATGCCCAAACAGTGCAACTGGCAGCATTGCGGCTGGCTCCCGTGCAGTGTACGGCTTGGGGACATCCCGTTACATCGGGCTTGACCACAGTGGATTATTACCTATCGAGTGAGTGGATGGAACCTATTGATGGCGACACCCATTACACCGAACAGTTGGTGCGCTTGCCGAATTTGGGCATTGCCTACCCCCAACCAATGATTCCCCCTCTAACCAAATCCCGTGCTGATTTTGGCTTGCCTGAGGATGGAGTGGTTTACTTTTGTGGACAGGCTCCGTTCAAGTATCTGCCTCAACACGATCGCCTGTTGGTCGAAATTGCTCAACGTCTGCCCAAGGCGCAATTTGTTTTTTTACGAGCAGATGTCTTACGCGATCGCCTGCAACGGGAGTTTGCGAAAGCAGGATTGAACAGTGTCGATCATTGTGTGTTTTTGCCAGCTTTATCACGTAGTGATTATTTAATGCTGAATTTGCTTTGTGATGGGTTTCTAGACACGATCGGTTTTACAGGCGGTAACACCACGTTTGACGCGATCGCCTGTGGGCTGCCGGTGATTACTTATCCCCAAGAGTTTATGCGGGGGCGAATGTCCTATGGTATTTTGCAGGCGTTAGGAGTTGCAGACACGATCGCCCACTCTGAAGCTGAATATGTTGAACTGGCGGTGAGATTGGGCACTGATCCAGACTGGAAGAAACAGTTGTCTCAAACAATGCTGCACCAGCAAGAGCGCATCTTTGATGACCAAACCTGTATCCCTGCCCTGGAAGAGTTTTATCGCCAGGTGAGTGGCAAGACCGCTTATCCGACTCGCTAACCAATAAAATAATTGAACCCCAGTCTATTGATCAGGAGATTGATCAGGAGAATTCCAGTGACGATCGTGCCAAATACCTTCAAATTTGCTCTAGGGTTAACCACTCTGGTTGGGTTATTGCCGTTGTCTGCTGGAGCGATCGCTCAACATCCGGAGCAACACGCAAAGCAATCCATTAGCGCTGCCCAACCTAAACAAATCGGAGCCAAAATTGCCCAATTTTTGCAGCAAGCAGGCGGCTCTTATACAAAAGTTTCAGAAACAGTTTGGAAAGTTCCTTATGAGGGTAAATCCCTTGCCAATTTTGATGTCATGGTTATCACCGTGCCAGAGGCAGACTTGGTGGTGAGTGGTGTAGTCGTTGCCGAAAAGAAGCAACTGAAGTTGTCTCAAGACCTACTTTACAAACTGCTGAAGTTCAATAACTCTGCCGATCGTGTCAAGGTGGGCATTGATGATGATGGTGATTTATTCATCCGGATTGAAACAAGCGGCAGAACTCTGGATCTGGAGCAATTCAAGGCTGATACGGAACAGCTTGCCGCTGCGACAGACGAGTTACATCGTCAAATTAAAAGCTCACTCGTCCCTTAAATCTGGTTGATCCTCAATCAAATTACCCTCCCTCACTGAATCAGCGTAGGATTTACCAAAAATCGGTGATGTCATAGCCCAGGTCGGTGAGCATTTGGCGCAATAAAGGCAAACTTAAGCCGATCACGTTGGTATGGCATCCTTCCAGACGATCGACAAAAGCACCGCCCTTGCCTTCTAAGGCAAAACATCCAGCACAATTCAACGGTTCTCCTGTGGCGACGTAGGCGGCAATTTGACGATCGCTGACGTTGGCGAAATAAACCTGGGTGATTTGGCAGCGCAGGAGGGAGCGGGGAGCGGGAGAGTGGGCGGGTGGGTGGGTGGATGGGTGTAGGGACATAGCACTGCTATGTTCAGAGCGGGAGATGGGAAGCAATTCAATCAGGGCGTGTCCGGTGTAAAGTCCCCCAACCTGACCGCGCATTGCTTGCCAGCGAGCGATCGCATCCTGGGAATTATCGGGTTTGCCGTAAATCTCGCCATTCAACGCTAGTACCGAGTCACAACCCATCACCAGGGTGGGAACGGTCACTTGGGGCGCGAGTTTCGTGGCAACCACATCAGCTTTGCGAATAGCTAAGGTTTTGACGAGTAACGCCGGGTCAGAGCTTTGAATTTGGTCTTCGTCAAAATGGCTCACCTGCACGATCGGCTCAATGCCTGCCATCTGCAACAGTCGCTTACGGGCTGGTGACGCAGAAGCTAAAACAAACTGTGGAGTTCCCATAGAAGAGCAATTGGGGATTTGGAGAGCTTACTACAACCTTCAAGCTTAGAGGAATGTTAGAATTCTGGCATATTTCTTACAAATTTCTTACTTCTCATCCAAGGCTAGTCTAGTGGAAACCACTCGCTTATCAAGTAAAGGTCAGGTCATCATCCCTAAAGCGTTGCGGGTTGCTCATGGCTGGGAAACTGGGCAGGAGTTGATTGCTGTTGATATGGGTGATGGAATTTTGCTCAAGCCCAAAAAGCCATTTCAAGAGACAACTCTGGAAGACGTTGCAGGTTGTTTGAACTACCAAGGAACCCCCAAGAGTTTGGAAGAGATGGAAGCGGCGATCGCTGAGGGAGTTAAAGATTTAGCCCCATGATTGCTGTTGACACCAATGTTATTGTGCGCCTGTTAACTAAGGATGATCAGCAACAATACCTTCAGAGCCTCAAGCTGTTTCAAGAACAGGACATTTTCATTCCAGATACGGTCATGCTTGAAACGGAGTGGGTGTTGCGATTCACCTACCAATTCAAGCCACTGGAGGTGTGTCAAGCATTGAGAAAATTGCTGGGATTGCCCAACGTTAACATCACGAATGCAAGCTGGATGGCGCAGGCTTTAAAGTGGCATGAAATCGGATTAGATTTTGCTGATGCACTCCATTTAGCACAAAGCCAGCACTGCTCTAGCTTTTATACTTTTGACCAAAAAATTGTCGCCAGGGCTGAAAGTTTGACAGAGTGTGCCGTTCAGCAGCCCTAGTGAGTGAGGTAAGAGTCAAACGCTAGAGGGCAGAAGGAAAGCAGGCTTAATAAACCGTGAAAGATTTAACCGCTTGCTCCAGTTTGTCTTTCATTTTTCCCCAGCGATATTCAGAGGTAGAGGCGTTGAAGGTGTAGAGTTTGCCGCGACTCATGGCAACACTGGCAAGGTTGTGGCGTTCTTGGTTGTCCTTCAATTTAATGGCGTACTCTAGCAGGTAATATTCTTTGCCGTCCACTTCCCGCGCTTCGGCATTCACCAACTCGGCTTGACGACCGGAACCGGGAGGCGCGATCGCACTTTTCGACAGTTTGTATCCCACTTCGCCGGGAGACCCCAAGTCCATCAAGGTTTTTTCACCCGAAACGGGATTAATCACCACACTGACATTCTCCATCTGCTCAATAATGTCGTGGAAAACCACATCAGGTCCATCATTGACCTTAATTTCGAGCCAACCGTTAGGATAAAGAAACTGATAGCCATCCGTTGCATCTACAAAACTTTTGAAGCCCGTTGCCCCGATCGCGCAGCCTTGCAGACTAAAGCTAACCACCATCAAAAGTACGATTACCACTCGCTTGAGCATCTCTCCACTGTCTCCCACTAACCATGTTTCCTTGGGGCAACCATTCCCCAATAATTTATATTCTCCCATCTTCCAGGCGCTTTTAAGAAAGGTAACATTATGCTGAAAACCATTGGATTGATTCTTGCGACTGCGATCCTTTCAGTGCTGCTGATTCAAGGACGATCGCCCGCTCAGGTGTCTGTGAATTTACAAGCCGATGTGACTAATTTGCGGTCGCAGGTTAGCCAATTGCGGGCAGAAGTTGCCCAACTGCGTGCCCAACGCGGCGGAACTCGTGTCCCGGCGGCTCCTGCGGCTCCCCGTCGTGCCCGTTCTCCAGAACTAACCGATGACCAAATTGTGGATCGATTGGCGATTTTGGCGATCGAGGCAAAAGATCGGCTGAATGCGCTGGAAAGCCGTGTTGCCAAATTGGAAGGTCGATCGAAATAAGATACCTTTTAAGATGCACCTAACCAGAGGCAATTCATGAGTGTCAGCTTGTGCATGATTGTGAGAGATGAAGCAGCCACGCTTGCGGATTGCTTAGAAAGTGTTCGAGGGGTGGTGGATGAACTGGTTGTGCTGGATACGGGTTCTCGCGATCGCACAGTGGAAATTGCTCAGGACGCTGGAGCTAAGGTTCACTTCTTTGAGTGGAATAATGATTTTGCCGCTGCCCGCAATGCTGCCTTGAGCCATGTTCACACCGATTGGGTCTTGGTGCTGGATGCGGATGAGGTGCTGCTGCCCGGAGTGGTGCCTGCTTTGAGAGCGGCGATGCAGGATGACCATTGTTTAGTGGTTACCCTGATCCGGCAAGAATTGGGTACGAATCAAATCCCCTACTCGCTGGTATCGCGCTTGTTCCGTAAGCATCCAGACATTACCTTTAATCGGGCTTATCACGAATCGATCGATGATAGTGTGTTGGGTATTTTGCAGCGAGAGCCTGGCTGGAAAGTGCTGGAACTGGCAGAGATTGCCATTCGCCATTCGGGTTATCAAGCAGATGCGATCGTCCAGCGTAACAAGACTGAACGGGCACGTTCAATCATGGAAAGCTACTTATCTTCCCATGCTGAGGATGCCTACATTTGCAACAAATTAGGCGCGTTGTACCTGGACGCGGGAGAGCAGGAAAAAGGACGAAACCTATTGCAGCAAGGCTTACACGCCAATGATCTGGAACCTGCGGTGCGCTATGAGTTGAATTATCATCTGGCAACGTCCTTCAGCGAAACGGGAGAATTTGACCAGGCAGATCAATACTTTCAGATGGCAGTGGAGCAACCGATTTCGTCCTATCTCAAGTTGGGAACTTACACCAATTGGGGCAACCTCCGCATGGCACAAGGGAATGCGATCGCTGCCTCAGTGCTGTTTCAGAAAGTGGTCGAAACCGATCCGGGGTTAGCCCTGGGCTGGTTCAACCTGGGCACAGCATTGAAAGAATTGGGCAACCTGGAGGATGCGATCGCCTGCTACCAGCAAGCCGTTGAAATTGACCCAACCTATGCCGCTGCCCATCAAGGATTAGGCGTAGCCTGGATGAAAGGTGGACGCATATTTGAAAGCCAGGAGTCATTTCGCAAAGCGATCGCCCTTTACCAACAGCAAGGCTCACCCGAAGGCGATCGGTTGCACCAGGTGTTACGGGAAATGAATTTGGGCTAATCAGTAGGAAGGTTAGAGGGAATGGGAGTTAGGGTGTGAACTTAGCAGTCATTGGTCATTGGTCATCCGTCATTTGTAAAAAAACAGTGACCAGTGACCATTTTCAGCTTTTAGAGTGCTGAAGCGTCAGCATAGACGGTTGGGACAACTAAGGTGATTGCTGGTAAATAATCTACCCGCTGTCTGCGGCTCCGTTCAGCCAGCTTGCACCTTGAGCGAAGTCGAAAGGTAAAGTCCTCAGCATTAAAGCATGGCTCTATTGCTAAACCTGCCCGTACAGGTATTTTGTTTTCCAGAAATCTCCTAAAACCCCTCCCAAGTGTTTGCACCCAAACTATTTTGACAGGAACAATCTAGCACGCTAATATTTTAGTTAACATCACTGAAGAGTTTGTTAGAGGTTATCTATGGCAAATCCTCAGCCTATTGCTGGTTTGTGGCGCAAGGATGTGGCAACGGCTTACGTTCTGCTGCGGATTCTATTTGGCATTGCCTTTTTCATCATTGGGGTGAACAAAATCCGGGGTCTTGGTGGTTTTGCCAATGCAATGGTGGAGATGTTCAAAAACACCTTTTTACCCGCCGAACTGGTGCGGATCACGGCTTTAGTTGTGGCTCCATTAGAGGTAATTGTTGGGTTGCTGCTGCTGCTGGGGCTGTTTACCCGTGGCGCTTTAGTTGCAGGGTTTATTCTGATGCTGATTCTGCACGCGGGAGTCACGTTGTTGCAGGACTGGAAAACAGCATCCAATCAATTGGTCTACTGCATCATTTTCTTTTTGTTACTGGCAGGCGCGGGATTTAATGCCTTTTCGATCGATCAATGGCTTGCCCGAAAACGAGTTGAGTCGAGTCCGCCGGATAATTTGCCCTCGGATATTGTGAGCTTTGTCCAGCGAAGATTTGGCAACCTGTTTGGCAGAAAACGCTCTCGGAGACGGTTGATTCCGGCGACAACTGCGAGACGGTAGGCGTTTTTTCAAAAGTTTGGTTTTTGTCAGGACAAGTTTTTTCTACCCATTTTTTTAGGGCTTTGAGTCATTGCTATGCACCAACAACCTGTTAACGCCCGTCCCTGGGGCTTTCGTCAGAAAGATGTGGAACTTGCTTATTTTTTTCTGCGGCTCATCTTTGGGGTTAATTTTTTCAATCACGGCTTTACTCGCATTGGGAACATTGGCGGATTTGCCAACTCAATGGTGGATATGTTCAAGGATGCGGCTGTTCCTGCGGAGTTGGTGAGAGTGGTGGGCGCGATCGTACCACCGCTAGAACTGATTATTGGCATTCTTTTGATTGTGGGATTTGCGACCCGTGGCGCTTTAATTGCGGGGTTTGTTTTGATGATGATTTTGCAGGGAGGCGTGCTGATTGTAGGGCAACTAGATTCTGCCGTGAGTCAACTGATTTATTGCATCATCTTTTTCCTGCTACTTGCCACCGTTGGCTTTAACACGATTTCCCTGGATACGAAGTTTCGTCGTCAGCGTCACCCTACCTCGGAAATCTGATGAAACGTCCTCAAGTTGTGGTTGTGGGGGCTGGCTTTGGCGGCATGCAGGCGGCTCAGTCCCTCGCAGGTTCAGATGCAAACGTGTTACTCATCGATCGCAATAACTACAATACTTTTGTGCCGCTGCTGTATCAAGTTGCGTTTGCTCAACTGGAACCTGGACTCATTGCTTATCCAGTGCGAACCTTGTTTCGTCGTCGAGATCAGGTTCGGTTTTTAGTCAGTTCCGTCCACCAGATTGATTTAGAGCAACGACAAGTTCAAACGGATCAGGAAACAATTTCCTACGATTACTTAGTGATTGCAACGGGTAGCCAAACTCGTGTACCTAATTTACCTGGAGTGGCTGAACAGACCTGGATGATGCGATCGCTGGCAGAAGCGATCGCCCTGCGGGATCACATTCTCACCTGCTTTGAGCAGGCGGCGCATGAACCCGATGCCTTGAAGCGGCAACAACTGCTCTCTTTTGTCATCGTGGGGGGTGGCGCAACGGGGGTGGAAGTTGCCGGAGCGTTAGTTGAGTGGGTGCGGTGTTTGCTGAAGCGGGACTATCGGATGCTGCGCCGCTCGGAGGTGCAGATTGTGATGTTGCAGGGGGGCGATCGCTTGCTGCCTGATTTGCCTCCTACCCTGGGTGAATACACCCGCAAAAAACTGCGTCAATTGGGCGTTGATGTGTATTTGGGTGCAAAAGTCAGCCAGGTGGAGGCTCAGGCGGTTTACCTGGACAATCGCCAATCGATCGCGACTGAAACCGTGATCTGGACTGCTGGCTTGGAAGCCACTTTGCCGGAAATACTGGGATCGATCAAGCAAACGTCCAGGCGCAAAGTCAGCGTTTTACCCACCCTGCAACTGGCGGATCACCCAGAGGTTTACGCGATCGGTGATGTGGCAGACGTGAAAGAGTCTGCGCTGACGGGTGTTGCCCCGGAAGCCTTACAGCAAGGAGTTGCCGTTGCCCGCAATATTCAGCGGCAACTCAAAGGACGATCGCCCAAACCCTTTAACTATTTCAATAAAGGACGACTTGCCATTATTGGCTGCTACTCTGGCGTGGGCAAAATCGCCGGAATTCCCTTCGGTGGGTTTCTTGCCTGGTTTATGTGGTTAGCCGTGCATCTGGTGTACCTACCCGGATTTCGTAATCGCTTACTTGTTTTCCTCAGTTGGTTGCAAGCTTTTATCCTCGGCGATCGACCCGCCCGAGCCATGATACTCACAAACCCTCGTCATTTGTCCCTTGTCCCTCGTCCTTCATCCTTTGCCAATGACCAATGACCAATGACGCGATGTGCGACTTTTAACTCGGAGTCAATCCGCAATGAGGGAGTCAAACTGCAAGGAATTGCGCCCATCCAGTTCATTGAACCAAACGGCGATCGAATGAGCCAAGATTTTACGTGCCATGCGACTG
>JANRIN010000159.1:0-8994 GCA_033764965.1 Leptolyngbyaceae cyanobacterium bins.302
AAGATGAGTTCCAAGAGTGCGATTCGATTAGTCGTCCCACAAGACGCGCAATCCTCTCTCTTCAAATGGGTAGCAGTGCTGACCGGATCAAAAAATGCGCTGAAGGGGGTCGGCTTTTTCCTGGGAGCAGCCCTATTAGGCACCTTGGGCTTTGTGACCTCCTTGTGGGTAATGGTGATCGGGTTAATTCTGATCCTGTTCACCGGGATCATGCTGCCCAAAGGGATGGGCAAAATCAAAGCCAAGGTCAAGTTCACTCAACTCTTTTCTAAGAGTCGCGAGATCAACATTTTGTCGGCGGCTCGTTTCTTTCTATTCGGCTCTAGAGATGTGTGGTTTGTGGTGGGCTTGCCTGTCTTCCTGCGGAGTGGGTTGGGCTGGTCGTTCTATCAAGCCGGAGGCTTTCTCGCCTGCTGGGTAATTGGCTACGGGATGATTCAGTTTTTGGCTCCTACCCTACTCAGGCGCTTTGGCAGTGGTGAACCGCCCAAATCAAAAACGATTCAGTTCTGGACGGGAATTCTAACGGCTGTTCCTGCCAGTATTGCTTTAGCGCTGCAATTGAACACGCCACCCGATGTGACGATCGTCGTCGGATTGATGATTTTTGGCATTGTGTTTGCGTTTAACTCGGCAGTTCATTCTTACCTAGTGCTGGCATTCACTGATGATGACAAAGTTGCCCTGAATGTGGGCTTCTACTACATGGCAAATTCCGGTGGACGATTGGTAGGCACCGTTTTATCGGGAGTCATTTTTCAACTGTTTGGGCTAGTGGGTTGCCTCTGGACTTCAGCCGTATTTGTGCTCGCTGCCTGGATCATCTCGCTGAAACTCCCCGACCCCCAAGTCAGTCAAGCGATCGCCTGGAAAGCGGGTGACGGCGACTAATTAATGGTGTAATTCTATGGCTACGACAACTCCTGTGCTAAAACGACTTTCTTTCCTCGATCGCTTTCTTACCCTCTGGATTTTTCTTGCAATGGTGCTGGGTGTGGCATTAGGCTACTTCATTCCTGATGTTGAGCGATTGATCCATCAGTTTCAGGTGGGTACAACCAACATCCCGATCGCCATTGGGTTGATTCTGATGATGTACCCACCGCTCGCAAAGGTGCGATACGAGGAGCTAGGCGATGTCTTTCGCAATGGCAAAATCCTGGGTTTGTCGCTGTTGCTGAATTGGGTGATTGGTCCAATGTTGATGTTTCTGTTAGCCATCACCTTTCTCCGTGGCTACCCAGAATATATGGTCGGACTAATCTTGATTGGGTTAGCTCGTTGCATTGCAATGGTTGTCGTCTGGAGTGATTTGGCACGAGGTAACACTGAGTACACCGCAGGTTTAGTTGCATTTAATAGTATCTTCCAAGTGATTTTCTACAGTCCGTTTGCCTGGTTCTTCTTGAGCGTTTTACCACCACTATTTGGTTTGCAGAGCAGTGTTGTAAACATTAGTATTGCTGAGATTGCTAAGAGTGTGTTCATCTACCTGGGCATCCCATTTCTCGCAGGCTACTTGACTCGTTTTTTCCTGGTGAGAGCGAAGGGAAAAGCTTGGTATCACGAGGATTTTGTTCCTAAAATCAGCCCCATTACCCTCGTTGCATTGCTGTTCACGATCGTCGCAATGTTCAGCCTGCAAGGAGAAAAGATTGTGCAAATCCCGCTAGATGTGGTGCGAATTGCGATTCCACTGCTGATTTACTTTGCGGTGATGTTTTTAATCAGTTTCTTTATTGCATGGCGAATGAAAGCAGATTACTCCAAAGCGGCAAGTGTCGCATTTACTGCCGCAGGTAACAACTTTGAACTGGCGATCGCAGTTGCTGTTGCCGTGTTTGGCATCAATTCTGGTGCAGCATTCGCGGCAGTCGTAGGCCCCCTAGTGGAGGTTCCAGCCTTAATTATGTTGGTGAATTTGGCGTTCTGGTTTGAGCGGCGCTACTTCAAACCACTTCATCCTCAATGACTCTTGTCAGGAAATGACTGTGATGAAGCGCCTCCTATTCGTCTGCGAGCACAACTCAGTTCTATCTCAAATCGCTGAGGGATTTGCTAAGCATTTAGGAGTTGGAATGATTAGCGTAACCAGTGCAGGGTTAGAAGCAAATGAGGTAGACCCAGACGCAATAAACACAATGAATGAGATCGGAGTAGACATTAGCCGTCAGACCTCGAAGGCATTGAGTCAGTTCAATCCTGAAAACTTTGATATGGTCATCTCCTTGGGCGGCAGCGATCTAAATCTTCCACCCCAGTGGAGATCGCGGGAGAGGTTTGAGGAGTGGCAGTTTCATGATCTAACCGAAAAACCGGAACTACTGCCAAAAGTACGCGACCAAATTCGGGAACGGGTGGTTTATCTCATTGAGTCTCTTCAGAAACCCTATTGAGTGATATCAAGGCAATGGAACAACCAGTCACACACCCAATCACAGAAAACATCTGGTGGATAATTCCTGGTCAGTTAGCAGGGGTGCGAATGCCCACCGCAGAAGAGTTACCCCAGTTACAACAGATTGGTGTCGGTGCAATCGTGTCCGTATTCCATGAGGATGCAAATCTCAGTCTTTATCAGCAAGCCAATATTCCATTTATCTGGTTGCCCATTGCAGTCGATTCTGTACCAAATCAAGTCCAGCTAGAGCAGTTTTGTAGGTTTGTTGAATATCAGAATCAACTGGGTCATGGTGTTGCAGTTCATTGCAGTACGGGTAAACATCGCACTGGAACGATGTTAGCAGCTTACTTAATCAGTCGTGGTTGGGCTTATCCCGATGCCATGCAAAAGATTCTAGATGCGAGTTCACAGGCTAAACTTCCCGATCCCCAAACCCAATTTCTGCAAGTATTTACAGCGACCTAAAGCAGGAGAGTTATGGACCAATCAATCTCTGAAAATTTGTGGTGGGTGATTCCTGGGAAACTGGCAGGTGTCCGCAAGCCTACCATCGATGAAATTGTGGAGCTTAGAAAAGCCGGAGTGGGCGCGATCGTCTCAGTCATGGATGATCCTTCTAACCTGGATTTGTACCAGGCAATTGGAATCAACCATCTCTGGCTTCCCATTCAGGGTGGATCTGCTCCCGGCTCTGAGCAACTTCAGAGTTTACAGCAGTTTGTTGATGAGCAAAATCGCCTGGGTTACGGAGTGGCAGTTCATTGCACCAATGGCAGGCGACGTACAGGAACCTTGCTGACGGCTTTCCTTATCCAGTCAGGTCTTACGTTTGAGCAAGCAATGGAGACATTACTCGCAGCAAACCCACAGGTTGAATTGCGAGAGGCGCAGCTTGAATATTTGAAGTCACTAGCTAAAGGAATCAAGTCTGTGTAGACTTCAGGATTTTTAACAATACTGAAGATCTTCAATATTGACGATCTTCAATATTCAAACTACATTTGATCTCATACACCACGCTTTGAGCTAAAACTTGTGGCGCTTAAACAGGCAGAACTCAAGCCAGAAAATCAGAATGCAGGATGCTGTGGGGTGATCGCCTCTCCTACCCTTTCTGAAGAACAGGCGCGTCAATATTCAGAATGGTTCAAAGTCCTGGCAGATCCTACCCGACTACAGATTCTCAACCTTCTATCTAAAAATGAAGAACCCCTGTGTGTTTGCGATATCGTCGATCGCTTCGATCTGGGTCAGCCAACCATTTCTCATCATCTAAAAATTCTGCGAGACAGTTGCTTTGTCAAAACAGAACGACGTGCCAACTTCATCTACTACAGTCTTAACCGTGATTGTGTAACAGGACTCCCTGAAGCCGCTCGGCTCATTCTGGGAGGCTAAAAAGGAAGCGCGTCAATAATCGCTGTTTGTCTTCAATATCGAACATCGACGATATTCGATAAGCCTGTAAGTTTTTCAAGATCCATACCGTTTAACTTAGGAGAAAAAATCATGACAGCCTTCAAAACCCACGTCGCACTGAGAGTCTCGAATATTGAAAAGTCTGTTGCCTTTTACCAGGCAATGTTTGGAGTCTCTCCAGTCAAACATAAGGTGAACTATGCCAAGTTTGACTTAGACAACCCTGCCCTCAATCTCACCCTGAACGTGAGCGATCGCATAGAGCTACACGGGGCACTCTCACATCTGGGAGTCCAAGTGGGCAGCACAGAGACAGTTAAACAGGCGCTCGATCGCTTCAAAGCCGCAGGACTCGCAACTTTTGAGGAGCAGGATACGGATTGCTGCTATGCCTTGCAAGACAAGGTTTGGGTCACTGACCCAGATGGTAATCGTTGGGAGATTTTTGTTGTCAAGGTTGCAGATACGGCTCCCGAAAAAAACGTTGGCTCATACAATATCCAGGCTCAAAGTCAAACTGTGAAAACTTGCTGTGCCTAGAGAAAAGGCTGTTTATCACTTGTGAGATAGTTTGTTGATCAATCGCCACGCACTGGTGAACAGCCTTTTCGTATGGCTACGACGCTGCGCGTGCCTGCTTATCGATAAGAGTTTCATGAGCAATCACCTTTTAACTAAAATTCTCTGGCTTGGCTCGGCAGACCAACGGTTTATTAGTGCTTTGGGAATTGCTCAAATTTGTTCCTGGGGGTTGCTCTACTACAGTTTCCCTCTGCTTGCAGAAGCCATGTCAATAGAGTTTGGTTGGACAAAGACAAGTGTGTATGGGGCTGCAACACTGGGTCTTTTTCTGTCCGGTACTGCTGCCTATCCAATTGGGGTTGCCATTGATCGGGGCTATGGACGAAGGATCATGGCAATTGGCTCACTGCTGGCAGGGTTGCTTCTATTAGCCTGGTCACAGGTTTCCAGTTTAATAGTGTTTTATGCCATTTTTGCTGGCATTGGCTGCTTGCGAGCGGCAACCCTCTATGAGCCTGCTTTTGCTGTGATCGCCAATCAGATGGGTGCAGACAAAGTGCGACAAGGCATTACCGCGTTAACACTTTGGGGTGGGTTTGCCAGTACTGTTTTCATTCCTTTAATTGAGCGGTTGCTAGTTCAGGTCGGCTGGCGGGAAACACTAATGATTTTGGGAGGTGTGAATATCATTATCTGCACCAGTCTTTATGCGGCAGTTATCCAACCCAAGCAGGATCAACCTCTACTACCAGCCACCCAAGACAAAACCTCGGCAAAACACTGGATTGTTCCCTGGGTGCTGCGGCAGCCGATTTTCTGGGCACTCATGACATCTTTTCTAATGTATGCCGCCGTCTTTTCCGCCTTTACCTTCCACTTTTATCCACTGTTGCTAGAGCGAGGCTTAAATTCTACCCATGTTGTTACTGTTCTAGCAGTGATTGATCCAGCTCAAGTCGTGGGGCGGCTGGTGGTGTGGAAATTTGCGCCATACGCTTCTATTGGGATCGTTGGCTCTTTTGTTGTTGCCTTATTCCCCCTGGTATGCCTGAGAATTGCCTGGTTTCCGCCAACGCTAATCACGCTGGTCAGCCTTGCAGTTCTCTACGGAGCAGCCAATGGTGTCATGACCATTGTTAGAGGAGTTGCCATTCCTGAAATGCTAACGCGCTACTCCTACGGCACAGTCAACAGCGTCATTATTGCTCCATCGTTGCTAGTAAAAGCTTTGGCTCCGGTAGGTGCAGCGGCACTTTGGGCAAAAGCTGGGAATTACAATCCTGTTCTAGTTGCACTGACAGTAGGAGCACTCATCCTGGCAATGGGATTTTGGATAGCAGTTTTACTCAAACGAACTGTTTATCTTGATACCGCAGAATAAGGGGTTGCCCACAGCCTCAAGCTCAGACGGTTAAAACCTGCTGCACGTAAGCAAAAGGCTATTTGTCATTCGTTACAGGCTACAAAACCGAAGAGGACATCATGCTAGAAGACAATCACATCAACAACATTCACTCTGAACTTCAGGAAGGGATGTCACTTGCTAAGTGCTGGAAATGTGGCTGTATGAAGGAGACTTTAGAAACTCTAACAGTCACTTTATCCACAAACCCGACTGACACTACCTCAGATTTACTCAAAGATACCCAGCATTGGCTGAGCCAGATGGAACCAATTCAGTATCCCTGTATTGGATGTTCCCACTGCTTTCCTGCGATCGCAACGAACTCCATGCACCAAGTCTTTCCTGAATCTGCCCAAAGCCATTCGTCAGGTTGTGGTTTTGAGTGGAGAGAAAACGCTCCCTTTCCAGTTCCTGGACAGTATTTTGCACTTTGTCACGGCGAAGATTGTCCAGTAGCAGTTTCAACCCTTGCGAGCGTTGGATTAGCTGAACAACTAGCGAACCTTAGACCTAGAGAACTCTGTGTTGTGGGAAAAACAGAGATAGAGAACATCGGGGTAGATAAGATTGTTAAAAACATCGTCAGTAACCCAACCATTCGATTTTTGCTTTTGACGGGAAAAGACTCTGAGGGGCATCAAAGCGGGAAGACGTTGCTTGCCCTTGCTGCTAATGGAGTAGACGAACGCATGAAAGTGATTGGTTCTCCAGGTAAGCGTCCGGTGTTGAAGAATTGTACTCATGAAGAGGTGGAAGCCTTTCGCAAACAGGTACAAGTTATTGATTTAATTGAGTGCGAAGATGTAGAGAGGATTGTTGAGAAAATGCAGGAACTCTCTAGACCAGAGTATTTGTCCTGTAGGTGTACGAATCAGGACAAAAAATCTAAAACGATACACTCATCAACTGCACTTGTTATTCAATCCTATGAACCTACTCAGGTTCAAATGGACAAAACAGGTTACTTTGTAATTCTTCCACAAGCTAATAGGAGACTCATCTTAGTAGAGCATTATTCCTATGACAACGTGCTTTTAAGATTAATTGAAGGAGAAAGTGCTAGGAGCATCTATTGGACAATCGTTGACAACGGCTGGGTGACGCGATTAGACCATGCCGCCTATTTAGGTGAAGAGTTAGCAAGAGCACAGTTATCAATGCAAATGGGTTTTAAGTATATCCAGGACGGAGCCTACTCCTCCAGTCTATGACTTACGGCGATCTCCTCAATCTGTACGCCGCTGCTGCACCTGAGTAACTCAGCTTGTTTTTCACAACCACCCTCAACTCCCATTTTCATCATGAATGCTCAACTCAAACCTCGAATCCTCTTTCTGTACGGCTCTCTGCGCGATCGCTCCTATAGCCGTTTGTTGGCAGAAGAAGCGGCTCGCATCATTCAAGAATTTGGCGCAGAGGTGAAGTTTTTTGATCCGCGTGAACTTCCCGTTTACGGTAGTGTGCCGGATACCCATCCCAAAGTGCAGGAGTTACGAGAATTGAGTTTATGGTCAGAAGGACAGGTGTGGTCGAGTCCAGAATTGCATGGGCAAATTTCTGGCATCATGAAGAACCAGATCGACTGGATACCCCTTAGCATTGGAGCCGTTCGCCCCACTCAAGGCAGAACGCTGGCAGTGATGCAGGTGAGCGGCGGATCACAATCTTTCAATGCGGTGAACACAATGCGCCTGTTAGGGCGCTGGATGCGGATGTTTACGATTCCAAACCAATCCTCGGTTGCCAAGGCGTATCAGGAGTTCCATGAAGATGGCACGATGAAAGATTCGTCTTATCGCGATCGCGTGGTGGATGTGATGGAGGAACTCTACAAGTTCACCCTACTGCTGCGGGATCAGGTTGATTACCTGACCGATCGCTACAGTGAGCGCAAGGAGAGAGCCACAAAGGAAGCCGCTTTAGCCGACACTCCCCCTAGTGTTGAGCTAAAAAAGATGTAGCTGCTCGTATATAACACTAACTTTACAGTCGGGTCATCATGAATTGGCAGAACAACATTATTAGTGATTTGGAACAAATCAGGGAGTTACTGGTGAATACAAGAACGATCGCTGTGCTTGGCATCAAAACAGAAGCGCAAGCAAACCAACCTGCTTTCTACGTGCCGAAGTATCTTGACTCAGTAGGATTTGAAATCATTCCTGTTCCTGTTTATTATCCAGACGTTACTCACATCTTGGGTCATCGAGTCTATCACAAGTTGATTGAAATCCCCTTCGATGTGGATCTTGTTAATGTATTTCGTCGTGCCGAGTCGATTCCTGCACATTTAGAAGATATGTTAGAAAAAAGACCAAAAGTAGTGTGGATGCAGTCTGGAATCAAGCATAATGCTGTTGCACAGGCATTGGCTGAAGCAGGAATAAAAGTAGTTCAAGATCGATGTCTAATGGTTGACCATCAGCATTTCATGCAAGCCAATAATCCTTGAGACTAACTTAAATCAAAGATGCCTCAAAGCAATGCTTACTCCGTCTCACCTTCTAACGACAGCAGCTCTAGATAAAGCGATGCCACGAGTGACCATTCATCGGCAGGCGTTTCTGCTTGGCTCCGTTGCGCCAGATTTGCCTTTATGGATTCTGTCTTTAGGCGGCATTATTTACTATCACTTCATCTTGGGCTGGAGCATGGCAGCAACCTCGCAACTTATGTTTGCAGATTTGTACTTTCATAACCCTTTCTGGCTTGCTTTGCACAACCTGCTTCATGCTCCAATTCTACTGGTGTTAGGCATTGCCCTAATTTGGAAGAGGCGACGCAACATTGGTTCTGTCGATCGCTGGCTATTTTGTTTTTTGCTTGCTTGTCTATTTCACTCCGCTGTAGACATGTTCACCCATGCAGATGATGGTCCGTTGCTGCTTTTCCCCTTGAACTGGTCAATCCGTTTCCACAGTCCGGTCAGCTATTGGGATCCCAAGTATTACGGTCGAGAATTCAGCCAGTTTGAGATGGCTTTAAACGGCTTGTTCGTCATTTACCTTCTGAAAGCACGAATTTGCCGCTTTCTACGTCATTTGAAGCTGCCAGTCCTTAAGTGGCTTGTCTAGAATGGCTTTGGCTCTGAAAAACAAGTCAGAATATAGAAAAACTGTGAGGAGAGTGGGGCATGTTTATTTACAAACCAGTTATTGTGCTAAGTTTCCTCATGCTGACTGTTGGATTTGCTTCTGTTACCCAGGCTCAGTCTACACCTGCTTCTGCGTCTCAAGTGAAACCT
>JANRIN010000205.1:0-12707 GCA_033764965.1 Leptolyngbyaceae cyanobacterium bins.302
GTGCCTTGCATTCCACTGGATTCATTACTTACTACCAGCGTAGGCGGGGTACTTGACCCGGTTACGTGACGATGGGGAGAAGGATGTCCCCAGAGAGGCACTCCTCTCAGTCAGAAGGCGCAGCTTTCACGTCGCACCAACCACCCAGTATTCCGGAATACCGATCGCTTCGTAGTCAACCACTTTAACGGAATAATCATCTTTCCAGTTGGTAGATACCACCTCCACTGCCAATACGACTGAAGACCCATGCTCAATCACAGACGAACTTTCCCATCGTGGTTCATTTGCAAGTGATGCTCGATCAAGGATGGTGACATCAGGTTCAAAGCCTGTATCGTCATCCGTTTTTACAATACATTCCTTGGGAGTGAAGTAACACTTTTGAGCCTCATCGATCGCATTGTTGAGTTGTTTAAGGACAAAACCTGCTATCTCTGAATGCTTTCCCCTGGGTTTTGGCGTTTCAATAATCACCCCGCGTCTCAGCTCGTAGCGACATTCCGACGACTCTGGATACCAGTCAATGAACTGATCAAAGGTCGTCCGTTTGGGTAAAGCCTGAACCATGACGATCGCTCCGGACTAAATTGAATCTAACGTCGAGATTTTACGATCATAATGAACGTCCGGGATATTGGAGAACAGGGACTACTCCAGCGGCTACAAGCCTTTTGCCCTGAGGAATTGGTCGGGGATGATGCGGCGATATTAACTCCCTCGCCAGAGCAACGGCTGATTGTGACAACCGATGTGTTGGTGGATGGGGTGCACTTTAGCGATCGCACCACTTCACCCCAAGATGCGGGATGGCGGGCGGCGGCGGCGAACCTCTCCGATCTGGCAGCAATGGGGGCAACTCCGATGGGCATTACCGTCGGGTTAGGGCTGCCTGGAGATCTGGCAGTCGCCTGGGTGGATGGGCTGTATCAAGGACTGACTGAGTGTTTGCAGCCATTTGATACGCCGATCGTGGGAGGAGACGTGGTGAGATCGCCCGTCACCACGATCGCCATTACCGCCTTTGGGCAAGCCCATCCAGACCGGATCATGCGGCGCTCAACCGCTCAACCCCATCAGGCGATCGTCATCACGGGATACCACGGGACATCACGGGCAGGACTGGAACTGCTGCTCAATCCGTCCACGCCTCCCCTTGCCCAGACTCAGCAAGACTTTTTTGTGAAATCCCACCAGCGTCCCAATCCGCGATTGGATGTGTTGCCGTTATTGCGGACTGTAACAGACTCCGTTGTAACGGGCATGGATAGCAGCGATGGCTTGGCAGATGCCGTGATCCAAATTTGTCGGGCAAGTGGAGTGGGGGCAAGGCTGGAGCGATCGCGCTTACCTACTCCCCCTGGTCTAAATGAGTGGGTGGGACAGGAGCAAGCAATCCATTGGACACTTTACGGCGGGGAAGATTTTGAACTGGTGCTTTGTCTGCCGTCACAGGATGCTGAAAAATTGGTTGCTCAACTGGGCGAAGGTGCTGCCATTATTGGTACAACAACGGTAGAACCAGGCATTGAGTTAATCGGCACTGACGGCAACCCTGCAAGCGAGTTAACCCTTGAGCAAGGATTTCAGCATTATTTCTAAATCTTTTCTGGGTGGTGAACGATCGCCTCGGTTCATCGCCCCGATCCTGTTGCTGCTGGGGGTGAGCCTGGTGGGATTATGGATTGGAACCGGGGTGCTTGCCTATCTCACGGTCGAATCATTCTGGTTTGACCATTTGGGCTATCTATCCGCTTTCTGGCTGCGAGTGGTGACTCAAATCGTGGCTGGAGCGGTGGTGACTGGAGCCAGCTTGCTGTTTGTTGGACTCAATTTACGATCGGCACAACGCTGGAAGCATTTGGAGATTCAAGCTCAACCTGCTGAAGATGTGCTGTGGCAAGGCGCAGGCAGGAAAGTTGATCGCCAGGGACGCAATCAAGCAGTTCCCGTCCGCGAACCGCTTTCCCGTCCGATTTCATTTCGTTGGCTGATGTTAGCGGCTCTGGGCATAAGCTTGTTGACCAGTTTGCTCACCCTGCACTACAGCCGAGGGTTTTGGCAGGTGGGGCGCTTTGCCACCAGTCAGCCGGAAGTTTTGCCTGCAATTCCCTACCGCTTTCGATTTGAGGCAGTTTGGCAACTGGTGCAGCAATTGTGGGCATTTGAAAATCCAATCATCCCCTTCCTGGGAATGAGTTTGTGGTTGGCTGGGGCGATCGCTCTATTAATCTATCCACGTCTATTGCTCAACGCGATCGCCATCCTGCTCAGTTTGGGGTTTGGCATGGTGTGGGCAGCAAACTGGAGTCCGCTCTTGCTGTTCTTTCAAGGCAAGCGGTTTGGACAAACAGAACCTTTATTCAATCGAGATATTGGGTTTTACGTCTTCGCCCTGCCCGTCTGGCAATTGTTGGAATTTTGGCTGATTGGGCTGGTGCTCTACACGCTTCTGGCAGTGTTTTTGCTGTACCTGCTATCGGGAAACAGCTTGAGTCGGGGCACCTTTCCCGGATTTTCCCATCGGCAGCAGCGCCATCTTTCAGGATTAGTGGGCTGTTTCATGCTGGCGCTGGGGTTGAGTTACTGGTTGCGGCGTTACGAGTTGTTGTATTCGCCGCATGGAGCCGTGTATGGAGCCGCTTACACGGAAGTTCATGTGCAGCTACCGCTCTACACCGTGCTTACAGGATTAACGATCGCCATCGCCCTGTTTCTCTTCTGGCAAGCTCGATCGCAGCGCCGCCAACGCTTGAAAAACCCAGAGCGAATTCTGGCGAAAAAAACCAAAGCCATTTCCTGGTCTTTACTGATATTGGTGAGCTTTTGCCTGCTGGAGTTAGTCGGCACCACCCTGATTCCGCTGGCAGTGCAACGAATTGTCGTGCAGCCCAACGAACTCACCCAGGAAGAACCTTATATTCGCCGCGCGATCGCCCTGACGCGAGCAGCCTTCAACCTGGAAAATATCAAAGTTGAGACGTTTAACCCCCAGGGCAACCTCACGAGTGCCGTTTTACAGCGCAACGATCCCACCATTCGCAACATTCGCCTCTGGGATACTCGTCCCCTGTTGGAAACCAATCGGCAGTTGCAGCAAATTCGCCCTTACTACCGCTTTTTTGATGCCGACATCGATCGCTACAACTTAACAACTCAATCAGCTTCCACCCCACCCGCTCCTGCCACCGATGCTCTGCCACCCAAGCAACAGGTGCTCATCTCCGCCAGAGAGTTAGACTTTGACGCGGTGCCGGCGGATGCCCAAACCTGGGTCAACCAACACATGGTTTATACCCACGGCTATGGCTTTACCCTCAGCCCTGTTAACCGAGTCGCGTCTGGTGGCTTGCCGGACTATTTTGTCAAAGATATTGGTAGCAATCCGGATGAGTCTGGAGCAAAACTAACCACTGCGAACGCCGCCATTCGAGCCAGCATTCCGATCGGGGAGCCTCGCATTTATTTTGGTGAACTGACCAACACCTACATCATGACCAATACCACTGTGCAGGAGTTGGACTATCCCAGCGGCAACGATAACGTCTACACCACCTATGCCGGAGCAGGCGGTATTGGCGTTGGGTCATGGTGGCAGCGTTGGGTTTTTGCGCGTTATCTAAGCGACTGGAAGATGTTACTGACGGATTCCTTTAAACCAGAAACTCGGGTGATGTTTCGTCGGAATATCAAGCAACGGATTCAGGCGATCGCGCCCTTTCTGCGGTACGACCAGGACCCTTACCTGGTGACGGCAGATATCGGCTGTCGGGGCTTAAATCTTGACTGTGCACCAACGACCTCTGACCCCAACGCTCCACCGCCCAACTATCTCTACTGGGTTGTGGATGCTTACACCGTGAGCGATCACTATCCCTACTCCGACCCCAGCCTGTTGCAAGCTAATAAAACGGCAGCGGCACCGGGCGATCGGTTTAACTACATTCGTAATTCGGTCAAAGTCGTGATTGATGCTTACCACGGCTCAGTCAACTTCTATGTGGCAGATCCTGATGAGCCAATGATTCAAGCCTGGGCAAAAATTTTTCCGGGTCTGTTCAAACCGCTGGATACCCTGCCTGCCAGTCTGCGTAGCCATATTCGTTACCCGATCGATTTATTTAGCATCCAATCGGAACGGCTGATGACTTATCACATGACCGACCCGCAAGTGTTTTACAACCGGGAAGATCAGTGGCAAATCCCGGATGAAATTTATGGCGATCAGCCGCGCCCGGTTGAGCCTTATTTTCTGATTACGAACTTGCCTACCGTGGTTGAGTTAGAAGAATTCATTCTGCTCCTCCCCTTCAAGCCCACGGAACGCACCAACCTCACCGCCTGGTTAGCAGCCCGTTCTGATGGGGCGAACTATGGTAAGCAATTGCTTTATGCGTTCCCCAAACAGCAGTTGGTGTTTGGGATTGAACAGATTGAAGCCCGCATCAATCAAGATCCAATGATTTCCCAACAAATCTCGCTCTGGAATCGCCAGGGTTCGCGGGTGTTACAGGGGAATTTGCTCGTAATTCCGATCGAACAATCCTTGCTTTACGTCGAACCGCTGTATCTGGAAGCCGAGCGGAACAGTTTGCCAACCCTGGTGAGTGTGGTAGTTGCCTACGAAAATCGAATTGCGATGGCTGGCACCCTCGACGAAGCGCTGAGAGCGGTCTTTCAACCTCCAACCACCACCATATCTCCCATTGTGCGCCCAGTGGAATAAACCGTAAATTTACGCAAGCTTTATACCCTCTTAACCTGAAGACAGCGGAAGGATTTTATAATATGTCTGTAACAAAAGATACAAAACTACTTGGATGGGAAGAATGTTGGGCAATCGAGGCAATCTCAGTCAATAGATCGATGTATTTCGTTTCCAGGTCAGGTTTTTTCGCATCTTTGATTGGATCATAGAGTTAGTCAAAATGCGTCTTTAGATAGATGCTAATTGACTTAATCAAGATGTCTTAACACTGCTCAGTAGATTATGTTGAATCTGCATTAAATCGTTGCAGTGTAGGCATTTTGAGATTTTTTAGGATGGTCATTTAGGGGCATTTCATGTTTCAACAGTAATAGGGCGTTTTTTTGAGTTAGGGATGAAGGTGCTGATATGAAGACACGCATTGAGAAGAGTCAGGATAAGTCCACTGAGATGACAAAAGCAAGTCAGACTGAGTTCAACTTTGAGTTGTGGGCAAAGCAAGTGCGTCCCCAACTCTTAGCCTCTGTGCAGAAGCGTGGGATGAGATAATTTCTTCTGCGTTTTGGGGGAGTCATGCCGGATGCGATCGCCACCAGTCCTTGTGTGCTGGTGTGCCAAAACCGTAGTTGTAAGAAGCAGGGCGCAATTGCCGTCCTGCAATCGCTGCAAGCCTTGAATCTGCGGGGTTGGCAAGTAGTAGCGAGTCCTTGTATGGGGCAGTGTGGCAGCGGTCCAATGGTGCGGGTGTTGCCGGAAGATGTGTGGTATTGGCGAGTCCGTCCTGAAGAAGTGGCGACGATCGCTCAAAGGCACCTGATCGGTGGGCACCCGGTACGAGAGATGCTGTATCCCGTTGTTCATTCCTAGTTGCTGGCTCGATCGCGCTGCAGGAAGGGCACCTCGATCAGTAACGCAGATTGGTTTCCCACTTGCACCTGTAATCCGGCTCCTCCTGCTTTCGTGCGAACATAGCCTAATCCAAATGCTCCATCTGGGGTTGCTGTAATGCTGGTGAGCACGCCGATTTTTTCTTCCTCCAGGGTGATTGGTGTTCCCACTTCAACGCTCTCAGCCTGTAACTGAATGCCCCAAATTTGTTGTTTGACTCCTTGATAGGTATCCAATCGGGCGATCGTTTCCTGTCCGATGTAGCAGCCTTTGTTGATGGAAATTGCTTGCCACAAACAGGCTTCCACCGCATTGAACTCTTCTGTCAGTTCATAGTCGGGGGCAGGTCGCCCTTGTTGAATCCGGAGTTGTTCCCAGGCACGATCGCCCAGCGGTAACCCGCCAGCTTCTACCAGTGCCTCCCAAACGATCGCTGCCTGATCAGCCGCAACCATCAGGCTATACCCTGGGCTTGCCAAGCCACTTCCCACCGCTAAACGAACAGAGCATCCGGCTAAAGTGACTTCCTGATGTGAGGCATAAGCGGAACCGGGGCTAGTTTCCACTCCCAACCGTTGCAGTAAGTCCTTGCTACCAGCCCCAACCAGGCTAAACAGGGCGGTCTGATCGGTCACATCCTGTAGCTTGACCTTGTCACCAAAGAAAATATAGCGATCGAGCCATTGCAGCAGATATTCGCGTCGATTTGGAGAAACGACCACCAGGACGGATGCTTCCAAGACATACACTGTTGCTAAATCAATGGTTCGGGCTGTAGACGTGACAAATAGGGTGTCGCAACCTTCTCCCGGTTTCAGAGATTGGATGTTGTTGGTGCTCTGGTTATGGAGAAACGTTTGGCGATCGGCATCTGTTAGTTGAATGCGTCCCCAATGGGAGCGATCGCACACTGCCACCCCCTCTGCAATGGCTGGAATTGCCGTTTCATCATTGCCAAAAGTCTCAGGAACGTTGGCATCTGTTGTAAAAATCGCCCCATGTTTCGCCTGACTCTGCCGCAACTGATGCATTCTGCCCCCACCATTTCTCTGGATATAGTACCAATCGTCCCATGCTAAGGAATGAGAATTAATTAACATCGAGAAGTTGTCATTCTGAGCGGGTCTTGGTCATTCGTCCCTGGTCATTGGGTCATTCCTTACGGAACACTGGGAACTTCCATCGGTGGTTCCACAAGGACGGGGGGTGGCAGGGGCGCGGAAACGGGGGGCGCGGCAGGGGGTAGCTCGATCGGGGTGGGGGTTTCGGGTGCCGGAGCTTCTGGAACGGAGGGCAAATCGTAATCTGGCGCGGGATGGGCAGGGGCAGAATAGGACGGGGCAGAGTAGGAGGGCGATCGACGGCGGGAGTAGCTGCCAGAGTAGGGCGATCGTGCCCAGTTTCGGCGGTAGGTGTGCGATTCAGACGGTTCTACATAACGACGACGGCGAACGGAGCGATTATAAGTGCTGGCTGCGGATGAAGAACTTCTCGCATAACTTCTGTCATAATCCGGCTCCGGATGGGTTGCCGCCAGATTGCCACTTGATGGATAACGGGGTGCAGGCTGGTGAGAGGCTTGAACGGGTTGAGGTTGGGGGGAAGGCAGCGGAACTTTATCGGCAGGCGGTTTGCTGGCGGACAGTGGTTTGCCTGGAGTGGGGCTGGGTTTGGTCACAGGCGTGAGGCTAGGAGAGCCAGGAGGGAGCAGTCCGATGAGGGTCTTCTGGTTGGCGATGGCAAATTGAAACCCCTGGAACAATTCGCCTGCAACAATGCTGCTCACCTCTGCGGGAAGCATGAGCCGCACCGGACCAATTTCGTCTCCCGTGAGGCTCAGGGTAACTTTTTGGTTGGCTCCCAGGACGATCGTGCCCAGGGCTGGATTGCTGGGAATAGTAAGACTAACTTCGCCGGACAGCACTTTGATTTCGCCCAGGGTGCCCAGTCGTTCCAAGACAAACACGCCATCCTGACTCCGAGCAATGGTGGCACCAATACAGCCTGCTGTGCCAGTTACAACTAGCTGCCCATCCCCTAGCTGGATGCAGTCCCGTTCCAGGGTGGCAGACGATGCTGCTCCCAACCGCGCCAGGATCTGGTCTGCCTGCTGTAGCCCCACCCGTGCTGTTTGCAGGGTCAACACTTGCTGCCTGATCGCGATCGTTGTTCCTGCTTTGGCGGGGTTGCCGTCTACCAGCACGCTCTTGTCAGTTCCATCAACGACTTCAGCAATTTTGATCTGGCGCAGAGGTTGAGCCACGCCAGAAAAGTAAACTGCCGTGCTGACCAGCGTCACCCCACACCCAATCGAGATCGACCAAATTGCCCAGTAGTTAGAAAACACAGAAAACCGCATCCATCCACCTGCCCTCTACGTGCCTAAAGCCCTGGCTTAAATCAGCTTCTTCTCAAGGGCAGGCATCTCATCCGGATAATCGACGTAAAATTCAGCAGATGGTTTCGAGAAGAGTTCATGACCAGCCCGATCGTGTCTGTTTCCTGGCTATACGACCATTTGAACGATCCCCAAGTCGCGATCGTCGATTGTCGCTTCAACCTGATGCAGCCTGAAACAGGACAGCAGCAATATCAAACCGCTCACATTCCCGGAGCCTATTACCTAGACTTAAACCGTGATCTTTCCAGTCCCGTGGCTCAGCATGGCGGACGGCATCCCCTCCCCAATCCGGAGACATTGGCACTGAAACTGAGGCAGATGGGTGTTCACTCCACCCCTGCCGCATCGCCCACTCTGGTTGTTGCCTATGACGATTCTCGCTTGGCGTTTGCTTCCCGGCTCTGGTGGCTATTGCGCTACTTGGGTCATGCCCAGGCTACCGTGCTGGATGGAGGTTGGTCTGCCTGGAATGAAGCGGGCTATCCAGTGACAGCAGCAGTTCCTGCTCCCAGGTTGGGAAATTTCGTTCCAGCCCTGCAACCCGATCGCGTAGTTCACATCGATCAAGTCAAAGCCAGGAAAGATTTACCCACAGTCGCATTAGTCGATGCGCGAGAGGGCGATCGCTATCGAGGCGAACGGGAACCCATTGATCCGATCGCAGGGCACATTCCCGGAGCCATCAATTATCCCTGGCAGGAAGTCACAACTGAGCAGGGACGGGTACGATCGACAGAGGCACAATCTCAGCGCTGGCAAACTTTGCCGACCACCGAGGAAATTATTGTTTACTGTGGTTCGGGAGTCACCGCCTGCGTCAATCTGCTCTCTCTGGAACTGGCAGGCATCGCCACAGGAAAACTTTATGCTGGCAGTTGGAGTGATTGGTGTTCCTACGAATCAAACCAGTAGGGGCAGGTTTAGCAACAGAGCAGTGCCTTAATAGCAAGGGCTTTGGCGAAACCTACCCCTACGCAAGGGGCATTTTTTCTTGGAAATCACCCTAAAACAACACAATGTTGACAGAAATACTCAACCCCAGCACATAACTGGTGAAGTTGATTCCCGGCTCCGTTGAATCGCCAAAGCTGATGCCGCTGTAGACACTCATTTGAGAATTGGGAAAGGCACTCCAGGTAATGCGTCCCAAAAGTTGTTGATAAATATCAGTTCGTTGAACTACGGTGTAGTTCGCTGCCGAGAACTGGTAGTCAATCCCAAACTGCACAGTTCGCTTTGGGTTAAGGTCGTAGTTCAAAGACAGGAACAACACATTTAAGATACGAGAGCGATCTTTGGGTTCTGAGAATCCAGCCCGAAACTGATAAATGCTATTTAAGAAGAGGCGATCGGACAATTGATCGCGGCGGCTGAGTTCAAACCGCACTGCCTGATCATTTAAGAAGCGGGTGCCAGCAGGGAATCCGCGAATTTCATTATTGGCGATGAACAGTTGTTGATTCGTCCAGCCAATTTCAGCCGTCATGGTGGGAGAAAGACGTTGCAGTAGTCCGGCTCGAATCCGCAACTCATCATAATTAAAAATTGGGACCTTAAAATAACGATTAAAAGCCCCCTCAACCGATGCCAGGATATACGTGTCGGGACCCAGGGGCGGAACGGCAAGGAGGGTTAATGTCGGACGAATCAGCCCATCATTAATCGGATCAATCCCTAGCAGCAGGTTATTACTACGGAAAAAGTCAAATCGCGGAATCAGGTACAGAATGGGCGCGGGCGATGTCGAACCAGGAAAATCTTGTAATCGCAGACAGCCCAATTCTGGATCAGGATTGGGGCAGGTAAAAACAGGGGGGAGAGTCGGGTTAGCAGGGTCAGCCGCAATCAGAAAGGGTGGAGCAGCAGGAGGGGGGGAAATTGGGCTAGATTCCTGAGTTTCCGAGGAGTTGAACCCTACTGGAGCAGATTCCACCCGCAAATCATCGGGTAACTCCAATTCGGGCACCGTCTCTAACAACGGAAGTTGCGCCGCAGCCACTACCCACTCGCGCGATCGCGAATGATACAAAACTGAAGGATCTATCGCTTGAGCTTTCACCTGCCCATCCACTGTAGGCAGTGCTAAATCTGCGGCTTGATGGGAAGCCGAGGTCGCCAGGAAATTAGCTTTAGACGTGACACTGGAAGAAAAGAGGGTCGCAGGGCTAAAAGTGGGTAGGACGCTGGTTGACAAAGGCTCAGGAATGGCAGCGGTGTCTTCAAAGGACTCCACGAAACTGGAAGGGGTAGGGGAAATCTGATGGGGTGCGGAGTCATGGGTGCGATCGGGAGAACCTGCCCAGGCAGAACCAGCAAAACACAGACTGCTGCCCAGTAGCAAACAGAATCGAGTGATGTCTGATAAAGCGTTCAAATGTCCTCTAACCCACCCAGCGACGACCCAATCATCAGGAACTGTATAATTACTGAATAATTTCCTACTGCCCATCTTACTAATTCAATCAATTTTTCCTATTGTGCTTCCAATTTTCCCCATTTCGCTAATCCTTTTGCCATTAAGCTACAGATTGCACAGCCCTGAAATCCCTCAAATTGGGGATGCGTAGCCTCAAAGGATTGTTCCCATTCACTGCACCTGGGAAATTCTCTGATTCGATTATGAAGATTTCGTCAAGCCTAGCCGCTTCCGTAACTCTCAGGAAATTTACGTAGTTATGATGAACTTGCCACTGCATACCTTTAAAGGGTATGAAGATTTGGTAAGGTTCACTCAACTGAACGGGGTACTATGGCTAGTCGCACTCTCCTGAATCTCGTCACATCGCTCTGCTGCGCTGGAAGCATGGTTTTTGCGTTGCCAGTCAGCGCTGAAACTCTATTAACCCAGGCAACCATTCAGCGTTTAAGAGCAAACGTTGAACTGCACCTGAAGCAGAAAGGTGTAAAACGGCAAGCTCAGAAAGCTGATGTGATGATTCCAGGCGATGCTTTGCTAACCTACAAGCAAGCAATGGCAGAGTTGCGCTTCAACGATCGCTCCTTAGCCCGAATCGGAGAGCAAGCCATCTTTCAATTTGAACCCAACACCCGCAACTTTGATTTACGGCGGGGCACTGTATTGCTGTTGATTAAACCAGGACAGGGTAAAACTCGCGTTCGTACTCCTAACGCCGCCGCTGGGATTCGTGGCTCTGCCTTGTTTGTGCGCTACATCGAAGATAGCAATGTCACGATGGTTGGAGCCTTAACCAACAGCGATATCGAAATCAGCAATAGCAAAGGTGAGTCCGTGGTGCTGAAAGCCGGACAGCTTGCCTACGTTTATCAAGATCGCATTGGCGTTTACAACTTCGACCAGAAGCTATTCCAGGAAACCAGCCCCTTCTTCAAAGAAATTGATTGGAACGAAGCGCCAGAGGAAGTGAAGGAGGAAATTACCGCCGCTCTGCAAGGTCAACAGCCGGTTGCTGGTAAGTTCGAAGATTCCCCTGCCTGGACAAAGCTTGCCGAGAATCGGTCTGTTCCCGCTCCTGTGGCAGTCCAAGCTCCCCAAGCTGTTGCTTTTGAGAGAGTGCCAGGATCAACTTTCCCAACCTCAAATCCAAATCCAACTACTCTTAATCAACCTTCAGGAAATATCCCTCAGGAAATTCCTGCTAATCTGCCAACTAACCCACCAGTTGCTGCTAATCCGATAACACAGCCACCCGTAACAACTCCTGGACCACCTCCTGGAACTCGTCCCGCTCCGATGCCTGAAACTCGCCCAACTCCAGAAAGTCGTCCAACTCCTGAAACTCAAGCTGTTCCTCAGATTCCAGTTACGCCCCCGGTACAAGTTGCTCCCCCCACCAACACCACTCCGTCTGCTGTTAACCCGCCTACTCGCCCGGTAGCAAGTCCACCCCCAGCCCCTTCGACTCCGGTCGCAAGCCCTCCCCCAGCCCCTTCGACTCCGGTGGTAACTCAGCCTAGTCGCCCATCTCCAGTGGTCACACCACCCGCCGCAACTCCAGCGACTCCGGCGGTTCCGGCGACTCCAACGACTCCCGCAGTTCCGGCAGTTCCAGCGACTCCGGCACCAGTGGCTCCAACGGCTACTCCGATCGTGAACTCGGCACCTGTGGCAGCATCAGTGGCTCCTCCTGCAGTTGCACCCCCTGTGGTGCCCGTCACTCCGCCCGCTGTTGCAACTCCTCCAGCAACCCCTCCTGCAGTTCCGGCTGCTCCTGCAACTCCCCCTGCCACCGCTCCTTCCGATTTACCGCAGGCAGTCCCCAGCACGACTCCAGCCGCATCTGTTTCAGTGACAACTTCAGTTACTGTGACTCCTGCCGCGACTCCGGCAACCACCACCCCAGCAACAACGCCAGCTTCGGATGCGGCTCCTGCAACCAGGGCAGTTATTCCGTAGATAAATTTCGAATTAAGTAAAAAGCGAGAGATCTTTCCCAAAAGATCTCTCGCTTTTTAAGCTGTAATTTATGCAATGTGGCTAATTACTTATACTGTGGCGCGTTCTCATTACGCCGCATTCTCAAGTGCAGAAGTTTTAATTGAAACTTGGCGACTTTGAACACCCCGCTGCACCTGCAATTTCAAGGTTTGCCCAACCTGGCTTTTCTCCACTACTTGCTGGAGTTGTTCGGCTGTGGATACTGCCTGTCCATCGATTTCCGTAATCACGTCTCCACGGCGTAATCCTGCCCGTTCTGCGGGGGTATTTTGCAGGACACGAATCACTACTAC
>JANRIN010000207.1:0-10213 GCA_033764965.1 Leptolyngbyaceae cyanobacterium bins.302
AACGAACTCATTCCTGGATGAACCGATTTCGTCGCTTATTGATTCGATGGGAGAAGAAACCAGAAAACTACTTAGCACTCATTCACCTAGCTTGTGCTTGCATTGCTATACGGGCTATTCGAGTTTTCGGATAGGCTCTTAGTACCTTTTTGTAATGGTTGAACAATCACCATCACTTCTAAATCAGCATTCGTAATGCCAACGGGATTTGTAGGTGCAAGATGCCATCTTCGCCCACATGAGACTGTAGCTTGATACTGTGCATATCTTCCTTCACCTCCGAGTCGTTACAGGCTACAAGCGAATCTTCATTTTAGCGAGATTGGGAAGCATTTCCTTAGAAGGCATGGGGGACAGACTTGCCATTTCCGGCTTCGCGCTTGACGGTGTTAATTACTTTGCTGCGGGCTTCCATGATTTGCCCAATTTCGCGGGCAAGGCTAGGTTTGCGTTCAATCAACATGGTGGCAATGTCAGAATAAATCAGGATGACTTCCAGATCCTCGATCGCCCGAATCGAAACCGTACTGGGTTGCCCCGTGAACAGCGCCATTTCGCCAAAAAAATCTCCCCGCGACAAGGAAAAGATTTCTTGCATCTGCCCCAATGCTGTCTTAACGGTAACGCTGGCTTTACCCGCCAGAATGAGATGTAGTGCTTTCACTGGGTCGCCCTCGCCAATCACTTCCTCACCTGCCGCAAAATTATGCAGAATCGCCCCTTTCGCCAAATCTTCTAAAGAATCAGGCTCCATTCGCACCAGTACTGGAATCGATTCTAAACTTTTTGTGACTTTGTGAGACGTATGTTCTGCATTCGTACCAGAATTTTCAACCTGATAGATTTCGCGGACTGGAAAGGGAATGCGTAAGTTGTAACGTTGGTTGGCATACCAGACTCGTGTTTGAAACTCATCTCGAATCCGCAAGCGATGCTGATAATCCTCAACGTAAAAAGTGACGCGGTAGGAGATGCCAAAGTCCTCATAGGCTACCGTTTCCACTTCCACCTCTGGCTCTGCCAGAACGCCCGGAGTGGAAAGCGCTGTGGCTTTCAAAACTTGCTTCACCAGGTTAGGCGGATGGCTAAAGGAAAAGCGCAAAAACACTTCTTCTTCATGGGCGCGAATCGGCTCACTATAGTTGGTAATCGTTTCTTTACCGATGATCAGATGGGGAATATTAATTTGGTAATTGTCGATCGTTTCTAGCCGCACTGCTCGCCAATTGATATCTGTCACTTTGCCGATCGCATCCCCCACTTTCAGCCAGTCCCCCACATTAAAGGGACGCTCAAATAACAGGGCAATGCCCGATACGATGCTACCCAGGGTATCTTGCAGAGCTAGCCCCAGAACGATCGAACCCACGCCCAGGGCAGTCACCAATCCTGCCAGGTCAATTTCCCAGGTTGCTGACAGCACGATCGCCGTTCCCACCATGACTAAGAAGAATCGCGCCAGATCGCGAAACAATTTGGGAATCCTAGCTCTCCAGGTGTCTGCTTCTGAGTTGGACTCGGCTTCGGTAAAGACAACGACATTGACGAGAGACAACGACGCATGAATGGTGCAAATCCAAAATAATGTCTCTACGAACTTAACAAGTTGCCCATCGGGATTTAATTGCAGGATATGAGTTAGAAACAGCAGTAGAACTAAGTTTGGAATTAATAAATTTCGGAAAATTCGCAAGGTTGATGCTAAAGCGTTGCCCTGTTGCTTGAGGGTATGAATGACTTCCCCTAGAATCAACTCTGCAACGGGAAACCCGATCGCGAGTGCCAGCGCCCAGTTCAACAGATGGTCTGCCCAAATGTCAGTAGTCATACCTCTGCCCCCCGTTTACCAGCACTTTTCAGCCGCCAAACTCCTAATTCTTGCTCAGAATGCTGGTTCAAGTTATCGACCCATTCAAAGTCGTACAGGTCTTGCAAATAATCATGCACGATTTGAGAAACCAGGATGCCACCGGGGTTCGCAGGCGATCGCGCCAAAATAATGTTTGCCGCGTTGACCGTATCGCCCCAGACATCGTAGATCACCTTTTTTCTGCCCACAATGCCGGCAATCACATCTCCAGAGTGAATGCTGATTTTGACATCCAGTTGACAGCCTTTCTCGTAGTTAAAGCGCCGCACCAGCGATCGCACTTCAACCGCAAAATCGATCGTGCGATTCATATGATCCAGGCGAGGAGCAGATAAACCGCACACTGCCATGTAGTTATCGCCACTGGTTTTAATTTTTTCCACCCCAAAGCGTTCGGTTGCCTCATCAAATGTTGTCACCAAATCATTCAGCGTTTTGACTGCTTCATACACGTTCATCGACTCTGATAAATCAGTAAATCCGGTCACATCTGCAAACAGCACCGTCACATTAGAAACCTGGTCGGCAATATCTTTTTCGCCAGCTTTCAAGCGTTTAGCAACAGCAGCCGGAAAAATATTCAGTAAAAGTTCTTCATTTTCGCGATTCTTCTGCTCAATCATGTCCGTTTTCGCTTGTAGGCTATGCACCATATCATTAAACGCATGAGCGAGTTCGCCAAACTCATCCTGAGAATTGAGCGTTACCAGAGCATCCACTTCTCCTTCTCCAATTTTTTTGGCACTGGTAATTAAGGTGTTAATTGGTTTGATAAAGATGTAAGACAACACCATTGAGGCAACGGTAATCAGCAAAATAATTAAGGTTGCCCAAATTAAAATCACTCGTTGAAAGGTATATACGGGAGCATAGGCTTCGGCTAAATCCATTTCTGCCAAAATTGCCCAGTTCAAACCTGGAATATCCAGAGGCGCATAGGAACTGAGTACGGGAATGCCGCGATAATCGTTGACGACTCGCGTACCTTCTCGTTGGGCGAGGGCTTCTTGTACGGCTGTGGTATTGACTTCCTGCTGCAAAATTGAAGTACCAAATCGCTGCATTGCCTCGATCGTGTCTTCGCTGACATGAATGTTTTGCAGCAGTTCCAGATACCGTTCCGGTTCTTCAATCAAAAAGCGAGACACCGATCGCATGGTGTGGTCTTGTCCCACCAAATAAGTCTCACCAGAATCGCCTAATCCATCATCTTTCCAGTTTTTGTTGCCTGTCATCACCCGATTAATTTCATCCACGGGAAACTGCAACGCCAAAACGCCAATGAAGCTGGAATGGTCAAAAATCGGGGCGGCAATAAAGGCGGCAGGTGATCCGTAGGAAGGTTTGTATTGATCAAAGTCCACAATTTTGGTGTAGCCCGTTCCCTTGGCTTCGATCGCCGCTGCCACCGCTTTTGCCAGGTTGCTGTTGTTGTAAGGACCGGAAAACAAACTAGTGCCATAATCGACTTCTTTAAAGATGGAATACACGATCGCACCACTTTCAGCATCAATCAGAAATAAGTCATAGTAACCAAAGCGATCGTGAAATTTCTCTAACACCGGATGATATTTGGCATGAACCTGGCTGTAGCTGCTGCCATCATTCGCATCATCGAGTAGATGCTTTTTGCCAACGGGATTAGGGTTGTTGGCGATGTAGTGATATTGCAAATAGCGGGCAGCGGCAGTGGTTGGTTGATAGAGTGCTGGAATTGGGGTGCCTTCGTGCAACTTTGCCAGTTTGGGTAAATATTCGTGCTGGTAGTAAGTGTCGATCGCCCCGTCCCACTCGGCAGGAATGGAAGTGGTTTCCAGTTGATGGTAGGCGGTCTCAAACTCTTTCATGGCATTGACCATCATCAAGTCTTCACTCAATGCTTGAGTTTGGGCTTGAATATTTTCAAAATAAGCCTGAATTTGATATGCCTTAGACGCTCGAACACTCGTAAGCTGACTAAAAATGCGATTGGTTAGATTGGTTTCGCCGCTGTGGTAGCAGAGGTAGGCGATTGCAAACATGGCGCACACACTCACCGTTAGCAACATGACCATGAGTTGTGATCGTAAACTGGCTTGGAATTTCAGATTGAGCATCGGTTCCGTACAAACTGAATTTCAGTTGAATATAGTTTTGGTCAGAACGCTTAGGACAAAGAGAAAGCTGAAAAGCTAAAGCTGGGCAGGCGTTCTGACTCGCCTCTGCCACGTTACACATGGCAGAGGCGATAACGCTGAATCCATCAGAATACGCCAAACTCTGAATTGGTTTTGTCATGGAAATGCCATGTTCAGAATTTCTTAGGAATGTGTCAGGCTACTGCGGCGATCGCAACACTGCCTCCAATAAACCCGGAAACAGGTTATCTAAGTCTTGCTGCCGCAAAGAATTGATGTGAGTTGTGCCTTCTTTGCGCGTGTAAATCACTCCGGCTTCTCGTAAAATTCGGAAGTGATGGGAAAGGGTCGATTTGGCAATGCCTTCAGCTACAATCTCGCGCACAGCATCATCGCAGCCCGAACAGGATAGCTCTCCTTTCGCTGCCAACAATTTCACAATTTTTAACCGCACGGGATCACCTAGCGCATAAAGCACGCCCGCTAAAGCAATGGATTGACGATCGGGATGAACAAACGGTCTCATACTTGACAGTATCTCACAACCAGTCCTACTATTTCAATAGTTCAACTTTATCGAACTATTGAAATAAATCACTTGAGGTTTTTATGACCCTCGACCATCTTTTCTCACCCCTGCCAGTGGGTAGCATGAGTTTGCCCAACCGAATTGTGATGGCTCCTCTAACCCGTGGTCGCGCTGGCAAAGAGCGCATCCCCAACGAGCTAATGCTGGAGTACTACGCTGCGCGAGCGGATGCTGGGCTGATCATTTCTGAAGCTACACAGATTTCTGAGCAGGCGGCAGGCTGGGATGAATCCCCCGGAATTCACACCGCTGCTCAGGTAGAAGGATGGCAAAAAATTACTGCTGCCGTACATCGCCACGGCGGACGGATCGTGCTGCAACTCTGGCATACGGGGCGGGCTTCCCATCCTGATTTTCAACCGGGTGGCGTGTTGCCAGTGTCATCATCAGCGATCGCCATCAAGGGCGAAAGTCACACGCCCTACGGGAAAAAGCCCTATGTTGCGCCTCGTCCGTTGGAGTTAGATGAAATTCCGGGAGTGGTGCAACAATATGCCGAAGCAACGTTACGGGCACAAGAAGCTGGCTTTGATGGGGTAGAAATTCACGCTGCCAATGGGTATTTGATTGACCAGTTTTTGAGAGATGGAGTGAATCAACGCACCGATGCTTATGGTGGCAGTATCCCGAATCGGACTCGACTGTTGCTCGAAGTGACTGAAGCGGTTGTGAATGCCTGGAGCAGCGATCGAGTGGGCGTGCGGCTTTCCCCCACAAATCCTTTTAATGATATGCATGACAGTGATCCGAGGGCAACGTTTACCTACGCTGCCGACGCCTTAAACGCCTTCAGTCTCGCCTACTTGCATATTCTCGAAGCCTTGCCAGGACATTTTCTTGCCTTCGAAGGCGAACGCCACACTCCAGCGATCCGGGAGGTGTTTAACGGCGTGCTGATGATCAATGGGGGTTACGATGCGGCAAAAGGGGAAGCCGCGATCGCCAGAGGAGAAGCTGATCTGGTTGCCTACGGTGTTCCGTTTATTGCCAATCCTGATCTAGTCGAACGATTTCGTTCGGGTGCGCCACTAAACCCACCGGATCAAACCACCTTCTACAGCCGTGGGGCAAAGGGCTACACCGACTACCCCGTACTCACTTGTGAATGTTGAACAAAAGAGTGCGGCTGGCGTTGGTGACATCGGTGATGTGCAACCGTCCGTCGGTGAGCTTCCAGATCAGCCAACTATCAACAGTGCCAAAGGCTAGGTCGCCTCGCTTCGCTTTTTCTCTCGCTTTGGGTACGTTGTCGAGCAGCCATTTCAACTTGGTGCCGCTGAAATAGGCATCGATCAACAAGCCTGTTTTTGCCTGAACCAGCGGCTCTTGTCCCGCAGCTTTTAGTTCATCGCAGTAGGGGGGAGTACTGGGGTATATTGTCGGAATGACCAGTATGTCTCTGGTTCCTTATTTGAGATCGTGCTAATTAACTTAATGAATATTTTTGAACAAAATCGGGAAAGAGCGAGACAGGTTTTTCTAAATTCCCCATACGAGGCTATTGGGGACGTTCCTACAGGTAATACAGGAGAAGTAAAGTTCGCTGTACTACCACAGGTTGATGAGGAAGGTGATGATTACTTGATAGCTCAGTGGGTAGAACTGTGTTACCGCGCTGGTCCAGGTGCTGACTGGTTAGAGTACCGCAAAAAACTATCATTCTACTTTCGAGGGCAACCCCTTAAATTGTTTGCCGCAGAATCTACACAAGATGAGTATGAGGAGATGAATGGATTCAATGGAGGTTTGGGCTTCTTCATCGAAAGCAGTGAATCCTATCAATATGATGAAGTGCCAAAAAGTAATCAATGCGAGGAATCGTTAGGAAACTCCTGGTTGTCTTGGTTAAAGGTTCTAATTTTTGGACAAGGAGAACGGACTACGCCTGAGTCAACAAGCATCACGCACCAATCAAACATTTCTATGTCCAAGTATTATCGGCTTGAAGAAGAGCCACTACCATCAGCGAAGCAGAGCGGTCAAATTTGGGCAATCAAGTTCTACAGCTACCACAGTCATCACTTTGGTTCACTGACTGCATACTATGACATGACCATTGACTTGGAGAATATGGAAGTCAGGTATCTACGTACTACGGAGTTTGATGCTGATTAAGTTTAGTGCGATGATCACCCGTCTTGTCAACCTCGCCCTTCCAAAATACTTCTAATCAAGAACCAGGTAGCGCGTCGGATGCGATTCCGACCCATCGCTAAATCAAGATTGTTGACGAGCTAAGGTTTGAACAAAAGCGGTGTGTTCAGGCGATCGCAAACCCATTTGCAACGTGGCAAACACTTGTTGTATATCTCCATTCAGTAACGCGGTACTGGCAAGCCACAATCCTGGAAATACTCGACTTTGAAATAAACCATCCGCGTTAACAAATACTTCGGTATACTCAGAATTTTCTAAAACAAACCACCGAACAACTTGATCAAGCACTTGCCAAACAATGTATTCTTTAACTCCATTACGACAATAAGCTTGCTTCTTAGCATGGAGATCAATAGATACACTACTCGCAGCGATTTCCACAATTAATTCCGGTGCCCCTTCCACATAATCATCTTCTGTCAGTTGAGTTTGCCCCCCTGCTTCAGGGGTGATTAACAAAACAGCATCGGGCTGAGGGGCATTCTCGCGATCCAGCCAAACGGTTGGTGTATCTCCTACCGCAACGCCCGGAGTCATCGCCTCATAAGTGACTAACCATGCCATGATGCGACTATGCGGCTGACCGTGACTTCTAAATCGCAGGGCAGCAGGCATATACACGATTCCTTCAATCAATTCAGCTTTGGTTAGATTGGGGGTGGCATCATATCGACGCTGAAACTCGTCACGATCCAGGCGATCGCCATTCTCCAAAGGCGGAACTGTCCAACGCGGAATCGACGTTTCAACCATGATGTAGAGTGTGACGAGGGCTATCCCTATCATACTGAACTGTTGATTATTAGGGCATCAATAAATAGTTACTCAATTAACACGGCATTCATTTCCAGGGGGATGGTGAAAACATAGTAGATCACGCCTGCACCCAGTAGCAAAATCGCGAGGCTAGAAAGAATCACCCAGCGATCGAGGGGTTCGTAGGTGTCTTCTTCAATGTCATCGCGCACGGCAAAGTAATGTTGGGTGGACAGCAGGACAGACAGCAGCCCGACGATCGCAAATACTAACCCCAACTTCCACCCGTTGCCAGGAGGTTGAGGCGCAAGCGGCGGACGCAGAATCCGCAGCCGCACGATCAGAACGCCAAATCCCATGAGGGCGATCGTGCGATCGTGCAAAAGCGGTGATGATGGGAATTATGCGTTTCTCACTTCATCTCATTGGGTGGCATATGTAGGCCGATCGTATTTCCTTCTGTATCGACCATCAAAGCCATGAATCCATATTGACCGATCGATGTTTTTGGCTGTTGGATTTGACCACCCGCGGCAACGACACGCTCTAACTCTGTAGCCACCTCATCACAGTGGAAATAGGGTATCGTACCGCTTCCGCCGGACTTGACCCCTTCCATTTTGACCAATGCACCAGAAGCCCCAACCTGATCCATCTCCATCGGAAATGTCCACATATCCACTCCAGGACTTTCGAGCTGCTCCAGCTTCACTTGAAACACAGACTCGTAAAAACTCTTTGCCCGATCCATGTCCTGTACATAAATTTCACACCAAACAATGGGATTGGATTTCATCATTTCTCTTTCCTCAAAGTGCTGTTAAATAGCTTGTTAGGCGATCGAAACATTCCGACCAACCTGTGTTGTGGGAGTCGCGGGATTCAGTCGATTCAAAGATGGCTTGCTGGAACGTCATCAACGTTTTGTTATTCTGTTCCTCAAATGTGACAGTGACCAGCGTTTCGTGTTTGGGTCGGTTATTTTCGTCCTCCCAGGCAAAGGTAAAAACCAAACGCTCTGGCTCAATGATTTCGCGATAGATGCCCTGCATCCAATGATCGTTGCCTTCGGGAGAGCGAATACAGGCTCGAAACATCCCGCCAACCTGTACGTTCATGTGGCAGGCGATCGCCGTAAAATCCTTCGGTCCCAACCATTGAGAGAAATGTTCAGGTTGAGTCCAAACTTTGAATACCAGGCGGCGAGGCGCATCAAACACGCGGGTGATCGTGAGTTGGCGATCGTGGATTGTTGTGGCATTGTTCATGCTGGTGCGTCCGCCTATTGCTCGGTTGGGTGTTCATCAGACTGGATGGCACTGGGTTCCATATGCACAATTTCCCAGATGTGTCCGTCTAAATCCTGGAAACCGTGAGCGTACATAAACCCGTGGTCTTGTGGTTCGTTGTAGGTGTTGCCACCAGCGGCGATCGCCTTGCTCACCATCTCATCCACAGCAGTTCGGCTTTCACTCGACAAACACACTAATACTTCAGTGCTTTTCGTCGCATCACAAATGTCGTTGGGTGTGAAGGATTTGAATTTGTCGTGAGTCAGGAGCATCACAAAGATGTCGTCACTCACAATCATGCAAGTCGCCGTTTCATCGGTGAACTCCAGGTTGAAACTGAAGCCAAGTTTTGTAAAAAAGTCGATCGACTGCTTCAGGTTCTTGACCGGTAGATTGACAAAGATTTTTCTAGACATAATTTCTCCATGATGGGTTTTTCCCATGTGAGCAACAAGCGATTAACTGATGCTGTCTGCTGCCCGCTCGATCGTGGTAATGTCGATCTTGACCATTTGCATCATCGCCTCCTGAGCACGTCGGGCACGACCTGTGTCGGGATCATTGATTAATTCGATCAATCGCTTGGGGACGATCTGCCAGGGGAGTCCCCACCGATCTTTGACCCAGCCGCAGGCGATTTCCGCTCCACCCCCTGCAAGAGCAGCCCACAGGCGATCGACTTCCGGTTGGTCATCACAATGGATTTGAAACGACACGGCTTCGGTGAACGGAAACTGCGAACCGCCGTTTAGCCCCACGTATTGCAGTCCAGTCAACGTGAATTCGACCGTCAAGACCGTTCCGGCGGGGACACTCGGCGTGTCAGCGGGAGACTTCAAAACGCGATCGATGTGCGAATCTGGCAGCAGCGAGACATAGAACTCAGCCGCTTCCTCTGCGTCGCCGTTGAACCACAAACAAGGGACGATTTTTTGAGTGGTTAGCATTGGATTCCTCCGGTTAAGGAATGTGAATTGAATAAGCCGAAATTCCCTGGTAGGGGTGGGTTTAGTTCAAGTTTCTGTGCCAAAACGGTTAACACCTTCAAAACCCGCCCCTACCATCACTACACATCGACAATCATCTCAAAGCCACCAAAGATCATCCGCTTGCCATCGAATGGCATTTCACCATTCGAATTCTTTTCAGGCTGCATGCTGCGTGGGTCTGACATGACTTTCTTCATGCCCTCATCTCTGACTTCGCGTGAGGGCCAAACAATCCAAGCAAAACAAACGGTTTCGTCTGCCTTGCACTGAACGGCTAAAGGAAATGATGTGACTTCACCGTCAGGCACGTCATCCCCCCAACATTCGACCAACTTAAGTGCCCCGTGTTCCTTAAATACGATCGCTGCGTTCTCTGCATGTTGCTTGTAAACTTCTTTATTGACTGTAGGAACCGCTAAAACAAAACCATCAACATAAGGCAT
>JANRIN010000208.1:0-3817 GCA_033764965.1 Leptolyngbyaceae cyanobacterium bins.302
GTTTGGCAATCCCCACTCCCTTTCGTCTGAGCGCTAACGCCGAAGACCACCCCTCTGTTTCTGACCAACCCCCCAACCCCGATCCCTACGATGACCCATTTGCGCTCCTTGCCCAAGCCGCAGGTTACAACGATAGTGAACGCTGGTGGGAGCATCTAGTCGAGCAACGGCAGGATAGCAAAGATTTATTTGCCGCGATCCTGGAGGCGATGACTGTTTTGCGATCGCACCTCGAAGCCCAAGCCCCAACTGCTAATCCCCTACCCCTGCTCGAACTTCAGCGGGAAGCCTATATGCGGAAAACCATTCGCGAGGCAGAAAAGCAAGGATTTCAACGCATCGCCGTGGTGTGTGGTGCATGGCACGCTCCCGCCCTGGCAACCATGCCTCCTGCCAAGGAAGACACGGCTTTGCTGAAGGGACTACCCAAACAAAAAGTTGAGGCGACCTGGGTGCCCTGGACTTACGGACGGCTGGCAATGAGCAGCGGCTACGGAGCCGGAATTGAGTCCCCCGGTTGGTATCACCATCTCTGGCAAACCCAGTCTTCTACAACAATTCGCTGGATGACCAAGGTTGCTCGACTACTGCGAAAGCAAGATATAGATGCCTCTTCTGCCAGTGTGATTGAAGCGGTTCGGCTATCGGAAACTTTGGCGGCTCTGCGCGATCGCCCCCTGCCTGGTCTATCTGAACTAAATGAAGCGACCCAAACTGTTCTGTGCTTTGGCGATCCACTGCCGATGCAACTGATCCATCAGCAACTGATTGTGGGTGAGCGGTTGGGCAAAGTTCCGACTGAAACCCCAATGATTCCGCTCCAGCAGGATTTGCAACGGCAGCAAAAACGATTGCGGCTGAAATCAGAAGCCACAGAAGCAATCTTGAATCTGGATCTGCGAAAACCCTTAGATCTGGAGCGATCGCAGCTATTGCATCGGCTTGTCCTGTTGCAACTCCCCTGGGGTAAACAACAATCTACCCAGAACGCGAAGGGGACTTTCCGCGAAACTTGGCAACTCCAGTGGCAACCCGAATTTGCGATTCGCTTAATTGAAGTGGGCATCTGGGGTAACACGATCGAGACGGCGGCGACTGCATGGACGTGCGATCGGGCGAACAAAGCTAACCTGCCCGAGCTAACCCAACTGATCGATCAAACCCTGCTGGCAAGTCTCCCAGAGGCGATCGCTCATTTGATGACGCGATTGGAAGCTGAAGCTGCTGTTGCCAGTGATATGGCGCATTTAATGAATGCGCTCCCGCCCCTGGTCAATGTCATGCGGTACGGCACGGTGCGTCAGTTTGACACGGCGATCGTCGCCCATGTTGTAGACGGGCTAATTACGCGCATCTGTATTGGGTTGCCCGTTGCAGTTGCATCGCTGGATGATGATGCCGCCGCCCAAATGTACGACCAGATCATTGCCGTGCATGGGGCGATCGGATTACTCCAGCAACCCGACTCTCTGGAAATGTGGCAGCAGGTTTTAGTCCAACTGGTAGACCAGCAAAATTTACATGGACTGGTAGCAGGACGGTGTTGTCGCCTGCTGTTTGAAGCGGGTGTTTTTCACTCAGAAGAGACCGCCCGCCGTTTAGGGTTTGCCCTCTCCACTGCCAACGAACCCGTTCAAGCCGCTGCCTGGATGGAAGGATTTTTATCTGGCAGTGGGTTGCTGCTCTTACATAATCCCGCTCTGTGGCAAGTCCTGGATGAATGGGTGACTCAATTACCAGACGAACCGTTTACCGCCATCCTGCCTCTACTGCGCCGCACCTTCTCTACTTTTGCCGCACCAGAACGCCGCCAGATGGGAGAGCGAGTTCGCCAGGAAGGGACAAGGGGTTTAGGAGTTGGGGGCTGGCAAACGAGCAGTGAGTTTGACTGCGATCGTGCCGATACCGTCCTGCCTCTCATCGCCCAACTGTTGGGAATTGCTTGAAACCCGTTGCTCTGGTTGCCAGCATTTCGCCAAACGCCCCTACACAATTTTGTCCCATGCGGGCGTTTCGCCAAACGCCCCTACACACTTCCATCCTATTCCCAATCTTTATTCTCATGACCCAACCCCCAATCCCCAACCCCTCATCCCCAACTCCCATCTCCCCATCTCCCATCCCCCCATCCTCCACCGAAAGGCTCCGACGCTGGCGACTAATCCTCGGTGGTGGTGCAGCCGATGGCATTTGCCCATCCGGGAATGGAAGCGGTACGGAGGGTGATGGCTTTAGCTTGGGCACAGCAGATCAGGCGATCGATAAAGCCTTGAGTGCTCTGTATGATAGCGATCGCCAGGGCGGGCTGGGCAGTTCTTCACCGAAAGTGGCTCGCTGGCTAGGGGATATTCGTAGCTATTTTCCAACGTCTGTCGTCAAAGTGATGCAGCAGGATGCTTTGGAGCGGTTGAACCTGCGGCAAATGTTGCTAGAACCGGAACTGCTGGAAGCCGTCGAGCCGGACGTGCATCTCGTTTCCAATCTGTTGTCTTTGAGTGGGGTGATGCCAGCTAAAACGAAAGAGACTGCCCGAATTGTAATTCGACGGGTGGTGGATGAGCTGATCCGTAAGCTGGAAAACTCCACACGCCAAGCAGTTCTCGGCAGTCTGAATCGAGCCACCCGTAACCGTCGTCCGCGTCATCACGAAATTGACTGGCATCGCACCATCCGCGCCAACTTGAAACATTACCAGCCCAACTACCGCACCATTATTCCCGAAACCCGTATTGGCTTTGGACGCAAACGATCTTCCCTGCGCGATATCATTCTCTGCGTCGATCAAAGCGGTTCAATGGCGACCTCTGTGGTCTATGCCGGAATTTTCAGTGCGGTGCTGGCTTCCATTCCAGCCGTGAAAACTCACCTGGTTGTGTTTGATACGGCAGTGGTTGATTTAACTGAACTGCTGGACGATCCGGTGGAAGTGTTGTTCGGCACGCAGTTGGGTGGCGGCACCGACATTAACCAGGCACTTGCTTACTGTCAAGGTTTGGTGCGCCAACCGCAAGACACGATTCTGGTTCTCATCAGCGATCTGTACGAAGGGGGCAATCAAGCGGAAATGCGAAAGCGCATCGGTGCTCTGGTTGCTTCCGGGATGCAATTCATCACTTTGTTAGCCCTGAATGACGAGGGTTCACCCTGTTACGACCACAGCAACACCCAATTCATGGCATCTCTGGGCATTCCAGCCTTTGCCTGCACGCCCGATCGCTTTCCCGATTTGATGGCAGCCGCGATCAATCGCCAGGATCTGACTCAGTGGATTACGTCCTAATCCATTCCTGGAACCCCTTCCCCCCAATACGTAGCATCGTTATACTATTTAATAGTCGTTTACGAATTGCAACAGTAACAGAGGGGAAGCGATCGTGGCTGGATTTTTGAGTGGGTTATTTGGTGGTAAGAAAAAGGATGAAGCATCGGTTCAGCCAGAAGTTCGGACTCCTCGTGAGAACGGGCAGGCTTATTATCTGGATGCGGATGATGCCAAGAGCTACGGTAACGTAGACTACATGAGAACTGCCAAAAAAGTACGGCGAACATTTCCAAAAACGGTTAATAACCAGGAAATTGAACTAGAGCGGGAAGTTTCTTCGATGACCATGAGCAACGGCAAACTGGGAACTCAGGTTCCTAAGGTGTCGATCGGTTCTACGGTGATTTCTTCTACATCAACTTCCAATGGCTCTGTCAATGGTTCTGTCCCCACAGATGCCGAAGTTGCCCAACGCCGCAAGTCTGATTCCAGCCTAGATATGTTCCGTAGCATGGCAAAAGACATTCGCAAGTAGAGTTAGATTTCCTTTCGTTG
>JANRIN010000216.1:0-32725 GCA_033764965.1 Leptolyngbyaceae cyanobacterium bins.302
CTGCCTGTCACCAGCAGGTGCATGGTACAAAGAGAACATCATCTGAGTTGCAGGAGGCTTGAGCCGGATGAGGGGAAACTATCAAGTCCGGTTCTGCGGGGGGAGAGGGGCAGTGATGCTCTTCTCTCCTACCCAACACCCTGAAGCTCGACAGGTCACAGTCTGTCACTGGGTTGATGGTCAATACGAGGATGAGATCTTTACAGAAGATGACCCAGTGCGATCGCCCCTCATCCCCAACTGGTCGCTGACAATTAATCAAATTTTTAATCTACAAATGGGCGATCAGTTGCCATAAAGCATCATCGGCTTGTGAGTCGTTCACAAAATACCTGCGGCTGGTTCTGTCTTCTTCCCTGCCTGCATTGCCCCTTACAATGAAAACTTGATCACTATTCAGGACACTCAAAACCGTGGGATTCAAGATTGGCTTGTTGGGATTGGGAACCGTTGGGGCAGGAACCGCAAAAATTTTGCTTGATCCAGCCCAACGGCATCCTCTGGTGAGTGAACTGGAACTGTATCGAGTGGGGGTCAAGTCTCTCGATAGGTCGCGCGATGTGGAATTATCTCAAAGCTTGCTGACCACGGATTTGGACGCGATCGTTGCCGATCCTGCGGTGGACATTGTGGTGGAGGTGATCGGAGGGTTGGAACCCGCTCGATCGCTGATCCTGAAAGCGATCGCCCACGGAAAACACGTTGTGACGGCAAACAAAGCCGCGATCGCTCGGTTTGGAGAGGAAATTTTCACTGCGGCGGAAAAAGCAGGGGTGTACGTACTGCTGGAAGCTGCCGTGGGTGGCGGAATTCCAGTGATTGAACCGTTGAAACAATCCCTTTGTTCCAACCGCATCCATGCCGTCATGGGCATCGTCAACGGCACGACGAACTACATCCTGACGCGGATGAAAAATGAGGGAGCCGATTTTGCTGACGTGCTGGCAGATGCACAGAAATTGGGTTACGCCGAAGCAGACCCCACGGCGGATGTGGAGGGGTTGGATGCCGCCGACAAAATTGCCATCCTGGCATCGCTGGCGTTTAATGGGCGCATCAAACTGTCCGAAGTGCATTCGGAAGGGATTCGCCAGGTGGGAGCAACGGACATTGCCTATGCTGAAAAACTAGGATTTGTGATCAAATTGCTGGCGATCGCCAAACGAGAGTCTCAAGCGGATCCAACTCAGTCGGAGCAACTCCAGGTGCGAGTCCACCCAACCCTGGTGCCCAAAGCACATCCCCTCGCCAGCGTGAATGATGTTTACAACGCCATTTTGATTGAAGGCGACCCGATCGGGCAGGTAATGTTCTTTGGTCCTGGAGCCGGAGCCGGACCGACTGCCAGTGCGGTAGTATCCGATATGCTCAACATTGCCGCCATTCTCAAAGTCGAACGGGGTGCCACGAAACAGGCAAATGGGGTGCCACTGCTGGATCCGCTGCTTGCCTGTGCTCATCAGCATTACTGCACGATCGCCCCGATCGAAAATTTGACCACTCGGTTTTACGCGCGCTTTCTCACCCAGGATACTCCCGGTGTGATTGGTAAATTGGGCACTTGCTTTGGCAATCATCACGTCAGTTTGGAATCGGTGGTGCAAACCGATGTTCGAGGCAATACGGCAGAAATCGTGGTTGTCACTCACGATGTCAAGGAAGGCAATTTTCGGCAAGCATTAACCGAAATTCAAGCAATGGACGCGATCGCGAGTATTCCCACGACTTTACGAGTGCTGTAAGGGAGGCTTTATGACGACTCCCTCAACCAAAAAGCGCATGACTTTTGCGGACTATCTCCACCATGACGACGGCACGGATAAGCAATACGAGTTTGTAGCTGGAGAGTTAGTTGAAGTGCCACCAGAAAGTCCGTTGAACTCTCGAATTGCAATGTTTCTTGTGCTGCACTTGGGCAAGTTTTTCCCGGAAGAACGTCTTTGCCACAAAGATACAGAAATCACGGTAGCCGGAAATCAAGTCCAGACTCGCTTACCGGATGTCATGGTGCTATCGGAGGAGTTAGCCCTGATCTTAGGGGAAACAACCAGAGGCACAATTACATTAGAAATGCCGCCGCCGGACTTAATCATTGAGGTTGTTTCTCCTGGAAAAACAAATGAGGAGCGAGGTTACCGATTTAAAAGATCGGAGTATGCGGCGCGAGGAGTGTCAGAATATTGGGTGATTGATGCGATCGCTCAGAAAATCACTGTTTTCACACTCATTGCTGGATTTTATGAGGAAGCGGTTTACACTGGCGATCAAACTATTCCGTCACAGATTGAAGCATTACAACTGACAACGAATCAGATTCTTAATCGCAAACTTGCGACAACTGATCTGTAACTCAAATTAAAACTGACAGAGGAGGGTAGGCACAAGACCTACCCCGACCGCTCTACAGATGAATCATCCAGGTTAAGTTGTGTCTGATTAATAGATGCTGCGTCCTACTGTTAAGGGGGCATCTAAGGTTAAGTACAAATCAGATTTGGAGTCAATCACGATGACTTCGGCTTTTTTCTTGCCAAAAACCAGTCCACCTGCGGCTCCGGCTCCGGCTCCCAGCAAAATTTTGCCTAAGCTAATGCGGCGATTCCCTAGAAGTCCAGACAGGATGGCAGAAGCGCCTGCGCCGATCGCCGATCCTTTAATCAACGCATCGCCATTCACACCGGGCTGAACTTCTTGCCGCTTGGTAATCACATCGGAACGGGCGCTGAGGGATTGGCGTGTGCCATTTGGCAAAATCAACGTGTCTGCAACAAACTGAGATCCCTCTCCAACGGGTTGAACTCGTCCTGACACTTTACTACCAGCCGGAACCAACACCGTTCCATTGGAAAGGCGAATCGTGCGGGCGATCGTCAGGGTGACGGGAACCGTTTCATCGGGAGCAACCACAATTTTTTCCGCTTCATCATACCGAGTAGGCAGGCGCGTCCCGGCGGGAATTGTGGTGTTGTAACTGGGAGAACCGGGAAATAGCTGGGCTGTTTTGTAGGGAGCAGCAGTCGCCGATGTTATGTAGGTGAGAGGAGCGATCGCGCTGGTCAAAACACTAAGGGCTGCCAGCAGAATGGGCAGGGGGCGTTGAGTTGGTTGTGTCATGGTCATACCCTGTAAGGTGAGTCTGTGAGTAGTTCAAGAAGACTGCTTACCTTAAAGAGAAGTTCCTGATTACTCGTCCTTTAATCGCCGCAGCAACCAATCTAAACGAGTGTTGGCTAAGGCAACATTCTCCTGAGCATCCTTGGCTAAATCACTGAAGGATAGTTCGCTGTCACTGCCAGGGGGCAAGTTGAGATTTTTCAGCCGACTAACTGTAACGCGCAATCGCGTCGAGAGAGAAATTGCCAGTGCTCGATAAAACCGAGCAGCAAATCCCACATCTAAATCAAGTTTGGTGGCAAGTTTTTCGCGAGAGACACATAAAACAAGCGATTTTTGCTTGGCAATCACCGTGGCAGATGGCGGACGAGTATCAACAAAAGACATTTCGCCCACGATATCGCCACTAAGCAAGCTGGCAATTTCTTGCCCGCCTGCCGCTTCCACCATGACACTCAAAGTCCCTTCCAACAGGATGAACAAATGGCTAATGGGCTGTCCTTCTCGAATTAGTACCGTTCCTGCTTCAACCGTTTGGCGATCGCCCTGTTCGATCAACCAATCAATATCGTCGTCATCCAACTCTCCTAACAGGAACAACACGGTTCTCATGAATCTTGTTTGACCTCACTCGCCACGGTTCTAAATCCTCTCCATCAAGGTATCCAAACCTCCATACCGTTGTAACCGAAATTTTGTTAACAGCGTGCAATGGTTTGTAAAGGTTTAGGTGGGTTGGAGGGAATTAGGGGGTGGAGATTGGGGGAAAGGAATCCTATTTGCTGTAACGTCCCCAGCGTAAGAAGGTGGTGACGATATAAATAACAACTGCGCTACCGAGGATAGATGGAATGATCGGTACGTCTTGAATATGCCATTGTAGAAAAGAATTGTTGATGCCGTATTGGGACTTGAGCAGTTGATAACCCAACTCACCCACCCAAACTCCGACAAATCCAACCAGCACTAAACCCAAAAACTTTCCTGGAATTTCCCGTGGAATCAGCATATTGCCAATCACTCCACAGCCGATCGCAATCGCCAATTGCACAAGCAAATGCGCCATATCCATAAGACCACCTCAGGTGTGTAAAGCGTTTAACCGTTGCTGCACCCTGGAGTTCGCGAAAAAATAACTGGGGAAAGATCAGTTATAGCTTAATGCTTAGACCTTATAGGTATGGGAATTGGCAAAACGACACAATCTTTATCAGGAATCAAGTTGAGCCAGTATATTTCTGAATTACGCAATCGATAAACTGTTGCCAGATTTCGTTGGGTGTCCAAATTTGGTGTAAATCAGCCATCGCAAGAGTTGGATCGACCTTTTGGCAAAGAATGCGATACAGATAGATGAAGGCTGACACTCGCATATTCGCGGCACAATGAACCAACACCTGCCGATCGTGGTTCGCCTGCATCGTGGCAAAAAACTGCTCAATATCATCTAGGGTTGGATTTTCCCACTGCACGGGAATGGGGCAGTACTCCATGCCCAGGCTCTCCACCAGATCTTGTTCGGTGGCAACAGCATTCGATGAAGTGGGCAATGCCAGATTCAGCACCATTTGATATCCTGCATCCTTGATCGTTGCAAACTGGCTTTCCGTCGGTTGTCCCGCTGTGGCGATCGTCTCTGAAACTTTGACGTAGTTATAGAGGTCTTCGATAGTTTCAGTCATTGTCCTAATTCCTGCGATCGCAAATAGGCAGCTCGGACGGCTTCAATCAACGCCGAGCGAAACCCGGATTGTTCTAAATGGGCAATGCCTGCGATCGTGGTGCCGCCGGGACTGGTAACTTGATCTTTTAAGACTGCGGGATGTAGATCTTTTTCTTGCAGCAGTTGAGCTGAACCTTTGACGGTTTGGACTGCCAACTTTGCCGCGATCGCACGGGGTAAACCCACTGCCACGCCACCATCGGTTAATGCTTCGATGACTAATGCAATGTAACCCGGACCCGATCCCGACAACCCCGTCACCGCATCCATCAAGGATTCTGGCACCTGCACCACTTCTCCCACTGCTTGAAAAATGCGTTGTGCCTGTTCGATCTGTTCAGGCTGAACTTGGCTTCCAGGCGCGATCGCCGTCATCCCAGCGCCAACCGTAGCGGGAGTGTTGGGCATGGCGCGAATCACGGCTCGGTGGGGAAAGGCAGCTTCCAATTTTGCTAAGGGTGTCCCTGCCAGGATGGATAACACTAGAGTGGGTGCGGAATGCTGCGCCAGGGTTGCGGCTAATGCCTGAGTGACGGGATCGAAGACCTGTGGTTTGATGGCGAGTAACACAGTATCCGCGATCGCCACCGCTTCATTGTCCGCTGTAACCTGTACGCCATAGGTCATGAATAAGTACTCACGTCGTTCAGCCACGGGATCGCTAACGATCGCATCCTGAGCGGCATAAATACCTTGAGCAAGAAGGCGGGAGATGAGAGCTTCTCCCATCATCCCGCCGCCAATCATGCCAAACTTCATCATGAAACCGAAAAGTTTATTGTGCCATACGCATGGGTTCTGCACCCCAAGCCGAAGCAGCCGTTGTGGAACGAGGCACTCGCACCTGAGGTTGAGGCACTTCGTGAACCACATTATTTTGAGAGCTGACTTGCACACAGCTTGGAGTAAACAAGAAGATGCTTTCACCAATCCGCTCTTGATGTCCATCAATAGCGTAGGTGCCACCTGCCACGAAATCCACCGCCCGTTGAGCTTGATCGGGATCCATGATAGTAAGATTCAACACAACTGATTTCCGTTCCCGCAAAGCCTGAATGACTTGGGGCATTTCTTCAAACGAGCGTGGTTCCATCACAACAACTTCAGAAATGCCATTTGCAGCACCAGGCATTCCAATCACATTACTCATCGGGCTTGCGGTCATAGTAGGGACTCCCATAGATGGTTCAGTAGCAATCGGGGCGCGATCGCGTAAACGACTACGGCGATTACGCGAATCCTCTAACGGCATCGGCTGAGGATTTTCTTGCTGATAAAGAGTCTGATAGTCTTCCCCATCCATTTCGTCGTACTCGTACTCATAATCCATTGGCTCGTTAAAACCAACGATGTCCCGTAGCTTGTTGAAGATGTTACTCACTGTTTACGCTCCATCACGATCAGTTTTATTCGTAAATAACCAACACCGACAAAATGCACACCGGTAACCGCAGCTTTGACCTGTCAACAAAAACTGTTTTTTCTGGCATTCTGCTCTGACAAAACCTTTACGTTGGTGCTGGCTCTGGTAAGCGGACTTATTTGCTGCTTACCCTGGTTTTCGCTGAATTGAGACATCAGTATACAGCTACTTTCTCAAACGGGATCCTTTATTAAGGTTTTTTCTTCTTTTAGTTTCAGGATGTTGAGATCGTTGCTGAGGCAATTGATTTCTGGTTGAAGTCAGTTGCTTTTGTTTACACTTCAGAAGCTCTGATTTAGATGTCCAGAGAAGGTTAGCACAGAAATCAGAGTTTGATTTAAATTGTTTGATTTAAGTTTTTCTCAAGATTCTGGAACGCAAAGTGCCGCTACTCTAAGGGATGCAAATTAGCGGTGGGCGTGCAGATTAGGGACGATCGCCAAAGATAATTCTTCCCAGACGAATCATGGTGGCACCCGCTTGAACGGCAAGCTCGTAGTCATCCGACATTCCCATTGAAAGCTCTTGAAGGGAGCATTGGTACTCCGGCTGGCTGCGAATTTTTGCAGCCAGGTTGTGGGTTTCCTGAAATAGATTCAACAACTCAGTCGCGTTCAAACCCAGGGGCGCGATCGTCATTAATCCACAGATATTTAAATGGTTGCACTGATTTAAGCGGGGTAAATCATTGAAGAGTTCTGCGATCGTCCAGCCGTATTTATTAGGGTCAGGTAATAGTTTTACCTGCAAACAGATGTTGGGAGGCTGCGGTAAGTTTTCTGCCAATCGATTCAAGCGCTGGGCAAGTTTGAGTTCGTCAACAGAGTGAATCCATTGAAACAATTGCAGTGCTTTTTGGGCTTTGTTTGCCTGCAAGTGTCCAATCATATGCCAAGCAACGTCGGATAGATCAGCAAGTTGGGCTTGTTTCAACTCAGCTTCCTGAATACGGCTTTCTCCAAAGTCACGCACGCCAGCCGCATAAGCTTCGCGCATTGCCTCCACAGACACCTGCTTGGTGACAGCAATGAGTCGTACTGAGGCAGGCAGCGTTGCCCGAATTTGGGCAATTCGCTCTGCGATACGACCAGCGCTCGGCTCATTCATGATTGAAAGGTCTGTTTATAAATGCTCAACAGTTGATCGTATTCAGCCTGGGGTCCCGATCGACGCAGCATCCTGACGCGATTTTCCACCAGGATCCGGGCATCACTGCGGGTAACGGGTTCAAACTCCAAGCCATCTTCTTGCAGGATAACCAGGAAAAATAAGCGTTGAGCGTATAAAGTCGTGAACAACTCTCGGTTTGCATCGACTAAGCAAACTCTAAATAGCAAACCAAAATTGGGGTGATTCAGGTAATTCTCCACACTCACTCAAGCGCGTCCTGCATAACGCCTAAATCATTGCATAGTTTTATGACAAGTACGATAGGCGATCGCGCTTTTCCCTGGAAATAGAGGCGTTCTTTGCCAACCATTTTGCCAACTATCCTTCGCCGCCCCATACGATTCGTGCTCCCCAAAGTAGTGCAATTCCTGCTACAGCCAACCAGTCCCTCATCCTAAACCGAAATTGGTGCCATTGAACCTGATGCGAGTTGGGCGTGGTAAAGCCGCGGACTTGCATGGCTCCAGCAATTTGCTCTGCTCGTAGCAGCAAATTTTCCAACAACCGCTCTGCCACCAGTAACCAGACTTGAATCGTACGCCGCATTCCTAATTTTTTCCAGTTAATCGCGCGAGTACTAATCGACCGTACCAGGTTTTGCACTTCTTCTAACACTAATGGAATAAACCGGAGAGACAATGTTAGCGTCAATGCAATTTCTGTGACAGGAACATTAAAACGGCGAAGAGGGGCTAACCAATTTTCGATCGCGGCGGTCACTTCTTCTGGAGCCGTGGTCAACAAAAACAACGTGGTGCTGTAGATCAAGGTGAAAAACAACGTGCTGACTCGAATCCCTAAATCCAGCGATCGGCGCGTGATTGTGATGGGAGGACGCTTGACCAGAACATAGTTGTACTCCGTCGGTTGGGGTAAGGCGATCGGCACCTGGGATGCCTCCAGGGGCGAGGATTGAAACCAGGTGACTGGATTGAACGGATTTCTGGCAGGGGGAGGGGGCGGTAACTTCGCTGGTTGCTCTCTGAGCGCCAGTTCGTTGGCAGGCAGACGGGGCTGGTGGGAAACGTTTAGCCCATCTGGAAGTACCGCTGTGAGGGCAAAAACGAGAATACACACAAACAGTAGCCATCCCATCTGCTGTCGCCACACCCTTAGCGGAATTTTGGCAGACAGGGTCAGCAGGATCAACAACCCCACTAAGCCAAGCCGCCAAGCCGGATTTGCCAGCAGCGGAGCCGCCAGAAACGTCAGCAACCAACCCAGTTTCACACGGGGATCAAGTCGGTGTAACCAGGTGACAGGTTGTTCCAGGTAAAGCCCCAGCGGGAGCGATCGTAGCAAGTCCATTGGTTTGAGGGGGATGGGGGATGGGAATTGGGGGATAGGAATTGGGAATTAGGAATTGGGTGATGCTGTTGATTGATAAGCCGTTGGTTGACTAAGTAGAAATGCGACTCTAACCCCTAACCCCTAATCCCCAAGCCCTAGACTCTAGTTGCCCGATTCAGGCTACGTTCTGCCTCTCGGACTTTCTTACCTCGCCAAAATAACCGTAGAGGTGTGCCGGTAAAGCCCAACGCCTGTCGAAATTGCCGCTCAATATACCGCCGATAGCCATCGTTAAACAGATCGGGATCATTCACAAACAAAGCGATGCTGGGAGGTTGAGCGCTGACCTGAGTGCCGTAGTAGATTTTGCCCTGCCGTCCGCCGCGAGTTGTGGGTGGGGTGTGCCAGCGGGCTGCTTCTTCCAGAACTTCGTTGATCACAGATGTTGTGACCCGGCGACGGTGTTGTTCAGCGGCAGTATTCACCAGTTCCAGAATTTTCTCGACTCGCTGCCCCGTTTTGGCGCTGATGAAAATGTTTTGTGCCCACTCAATGAAATGCAGTCGATTGGTAATATCCCGCTCGTATTCATAAATCGTGTGGGAATCTTTTTCGACCGCATCCCACTTGTTCACCACCAGCACACAGGCTCGCCCTTCGTCGGCAATGCGTCCGGCTAGTTTTTGGTCTTGCTCCGTCACGCCATCGATCGCGTCAATCACCAGCAGCACCACATTAGCCCGCGAGATCGCTTTGAATGCTCGATTAATCCCAAAGAATTCTGGTCCGTATTCCACATTTTTTTTCTTGCGAATTCCGGCGGTGTCAATCAAGCGGTAGGTGCGCCCATCCCGTTCCACCACCATATCGATCGCGTCCCGTGTAGTGCCTGATACTGGACTAACGATCGCTCGATTTTCGCCCACAAAGGCATTTAGCAAACTAGATTTGCCCACATTAGGACGACCCGCGATCGCCACTTTAATTTCTTCCACTTCCTCAACCTGATCCCGGGGCGGCAGATGAGTCACCAGCAAATCCAGTAAATCCCCCGTACCGCTGCCGTGAATCCCCGACACGGGATAGGGTTCGCCCAAGCCCAATTCCCAAAAGTCCGCTGCCTGGATAATGCCTTGCTCGACGGACTCACATTTATTCACTGCCAGCAACACGGGAACTGGTTGTTGTCGTAGCCACTCAGCAATTTCATGATCACCCCCTGTCGGTCCGGTTTGTCCGTCTACCACAAAGATCGCTGCGCTGGCTTCGGCTAACGCTGCCAATGCCTGCTCCCGAATCAGGGGCAAAAACTCGGTGTCGTCGTCAAACACCAGCCCGCCCGTATCTACCACTAAAAATTCTCTGTCGCGCCAGTAGGAAGGTTTATAGGTGCGATCGCGAGTGACACCGGGTTCATCGTAGACGATCGCCTCCTGCACCCCCGCCAACCGATTGACGATGGTAGATTTGCCCACGTTGGGACGACCAATAACAGCAACGACAGGCAATGGCATGGTGAAATTCCTGGAAAAAAGAGTTCAGCCTTTTATTCTAGCGATCTTTCACGAAAACCTGCTCCTCATTACAAATTCCATCTATAGGTAGAAAAGGTTTTGCGTCGCTCGGAAGACCCATCGATCCACGAAATTTGAGACTGTAGGAGCAGATTTTATTGATGGTTAAGAAATATGCGATTTGTGATTAACGAAGTAAAAACCGCTGGATTGCTGGGTTTGCTGAGTGGCTTGCTGGTTCTGGGTGGTTACTATCTGGTTGGTAATGAGCAAGGGTTGATTTTGGGCTTAGTCTTTGCCGCGTTATCTAGTTTTGGTTCCTGGTACTACTCCGATCGGGCTGCATTGGCTGCGTTCCAGGTGCAACCTCTGGCAAAAGCGGAAGCTCCGGAGTTATACGATAGTGTGGCGCGGTTGAGCCAGAAAGCGGAAATTCCCATGCCTCAGCTTGTGATTATTCCCACTCAAGCGCCCAATGCGTTTGCCACTGGACGCGATCCCGAACACTCCACGATCGCCGTTTCCAAAGGCATTTTGGAATTGCTGAGTCAGGCAGAACTGGAAGGTGTGATTGCCCACGAAATGACTCATATTAAAAATCGAGATACGTTAACACAAGCCGTTGCCGGAACCGTTGCGGGAGCGATTACTTACCTGGGTCAAATCCTCAGTTTTGGGTTGCTGTTTGGTCCGGTGAGTCGCGATTCTCGCCAGGGTCGAAATCCACTGGGATTGCTGTTTTTGATTGTTTTAGCGCCTCTTTCTGCTTCTCTGTTGCAATTGGCAATTTCCCGCACTCGTGAATATTCGGCGGACCTCGGCTCGGCTCAAATTACTGGAAATCCGACTGCTCTGGTTAGCGCTTTGCAAAAGTTGGAAACTGCCAGCCATCAAATCCCCATGAATGGGAACCCCACAATGGCACCGTTGCTGATTATTAATCCGCTGTCACGGGAAGGATTGCAGGCTCTCTTCATGACTCATCCGCCCACTGAGGAGCGTATTCGCCGCTTGCTGGAGTTGGCACAACAACAATCGCTTACGGCGGCGGCAATTTAAGTCATACCAATTTGAACAGTGATAAGGGCACATTCCTTGCACCGATTCCTCTCAATCCCCCTTATTAAGCGGGATGCCGCAGGACGTTCGGCGATGCTCAGACTTCGACGAGCGCTCAGTCGAGTCGTCGAGCCGCCGGGGGATCTTAATCTGTAGAATGTCGAACGCAAATCGGTGTCAGAAATTGGCTTAAGGTCATCTTGGTATAACTTCAGAATTATCCTCAGTAGAAGTGTAGTTGTTGACATGGAAATTGAGGAGGAGGAGTTATGCAACTGCACCGATTTGAGCATACGATCGAGTTTTGCGATCGCGTCGAGCCGTTCTTACTTCAGGATGAAGTTGTCCACAATCTGCTGTTGCGTCTGTGTAAATCGTTCCGAGATGCAAACCCTCGCCTCCAGCCCAGCTACCTGGCGGTGGTAGAAGATCAGGAAAGGGTGGTTGCTGTGGCAATCAGAACGCCACCCCATTCGGTTGTGTTGTCGCTGGTGGAGGAGATTCGGGCGATCGATTTGCTGGCAGCAGACTTAAAAATAGCAGAACCCTTGTTGCCAGGTGTAAATGCACCTCAGATCGAAGCCGATTTGTTTGCGGAGGCGTGGCAACAACTCACCCACTGTTCTCCTGTGCTTGATATCGCCATGCGAATTCATCAACTCACCACGGTGCAAGCGATCGCTGCCAGCGATGGAGCCTTGAGATTAGCAGGAGACGCTGACCTCAGTTTGCTCGCTGATTGGTACATTGCCTTCCAGCAGGAAGCTTTAAACCAGGTTCACGATCGTCCGAATGCGGAGTCGTGGGCGAATCAGCAAGTGGCGGCTCAAACGGCTTATTTTTGGCAGGATGGCGATCGTCCGGTTTCTGTAGCTTGCGGCTTCCCAGCCTCCGATCAGATGGGCGTGATCAACTTTGTCTACACGCCACCCCAGCATCGCAAGCAGGGTTATGCCACCGCCTGTGTTGCTGCCCTTAGCCAGCGGCTTCTAGATCAGGGTTATTCCTGCTGTGCCCTGTTCACGGATCAGGCAAATCCCACCTCGAACAAAATCTATCGCGCGATCGGCTATTTGCCGGTGTGTGATTGGCATCAGTACAAGTTTGTTGGATCGGTTGCAGTTTAAGTGCCAGCGGGAGTGGGGATGGGTTCGCATTCAATCCGAAAGACTTTAAAGGTGCGATCGCCAGGAAACTCGATCGCGCCGCTGAAACGGTTAATTTTGGGACCAGTCGAACCAAAAACTTTCCCATCTGTGGTGCAACCTACTTGAAATGTACCCGCCAGTTTCCAAGTATCTCCCTCTTTCGTTTCTGGGGTTAACGGCACTTCTCCCTTGAATGACGACATGGTAACGGCGCGGCGGGTGCGTCCTGGAGCGCCAAACAAAACGGTCAGGGCAATGCCTCTACCATCAGTTTGAACATCTACAAAATTTGCCTCGATCGGCATTGTATTGGTTGTGAAATTGCGATTTTCGATATCCCGTCCGGTAAATTTCCCTTCTGCTTCAAACTCGAATCGCTGTAACTTGTCATTCCGGGGCAAAAATACTTTTTCTTCAACTTCCTGAGCTTCTGCTTCCGTTGCTTCGCCCTTAGGAACTTTGACAACTACTTTTGCTGGAGCATCATTTTCAGCATTAGGAGTCAAGGTTGCCCTGGTTACATCAAACGCTAGAGCAGAAGGCATCCAGGCAAGTCCAACCAATACAACGATGGCATTAACCACTGAAAAAACAGTGCCTGAAAAAGTCTTTTTCCGAATAATTCTTGAGTGAGGTTGATGCTTCATAATGCTCCATAACCTTCGATTTCAAGATAAAAGAATCAGTCGTTTAAGGCTTCTTTAAGAAGCAGAAACATCACAAGCAAAACCTATCATAAACCACTCATTTTTTCGATATTCTGCATCCGTTTTTTCTAAAAAAGATTTTTGCTTTCAACCGCACCCGTTCCACCCCTTGACTTTCCAGCCTTTTACAATAGGGCAATATGCTAGACTAGCTGACTCTTAACAAACAGTGTTATGGCGTTTTCCTCGATTACAAGGGCACTTGGGCGATCGCCCCTCACTTCAGAACTGATCACAAAGCTTCAGCAGCAAAACTGTTTGAAGCTGACTGGGGTTGCCCGCTTGCCTAAAGGACTGGTCAGTTCCGCCTTAGCCCAGGCACAATCTCGCCCTTTGCTAGTGGTTGCTGCCACCCTGGAAGAAGCCGGACGCTGGACGGCTCAACTGGAAGCAATGGGCTGGCAAACCGTCAGCTTTTACCCCACCTCGGAATCCTCTCCCTACGAACCCTTTGATCCCGAAGCAGAGATCATCTGGGGACAGATGCAGGTGCTGGCGGATTTATTAAACGTAGAGGGCAGAGGGCAGCAGGCAGTAGGAAAGGCAAGCGACAGTCAGGAGTTGGACGGAAAGAACGGTAAAGGGCAGGAGTGGTCGTTTGCGATCGTTGCCACAGAGCGGGCGTTGCAGCCCCATCTGCCCCCGGTAGAAACCCTCGCGTCCTATTGCCTCACCTTGCAGAAAGGCATGGAATTGAACCTGGGCAAGTTGGGGGATGACCTGACCCGGTTGGGCTACGAGCGAGTGTCGCTGGTGGAAACTGAGGGGCAATGGAGCCGTCGGGTAGACATTGTGGATGTGTTTCCCGTGGCATCCGAGTTGCCAGTGCGCCTGGAATTGTTTGGCGACGAGCTAGACCAGATGCGCGAGTTTGATTCTGCCACCCAACGATCGCTCGATCGGATTGAGCAAATTGCCATCACGCCCACCAGCTATGCCCCCATAATTCAAGCTGCCCTTACGCCGGACGCAACTGCTCAGGTGAAGGCTTATCTGACTCCAGAAACTCAAGAACTTGTGGCAGAAGGAAAATCCTTAGAAGGTTCCCGCCGCTTCCTCGGCTTTGGCTTTGCTCAACCCGCTTCTCTCTTGGATTATCTGCCGGCGAATACACTCGTCGCGCTGGATGAGCCAGAACTGTGCGAAGCTCACGGCGATCGCTGGTTTGATCATGTTGAAGATCACTGGCATGAAGTCGGCACCGGGGATGGAGCAAAAGCCCCATTGCCCAAAATTCATCGTTCTTTTGCCGACTCCCTAGCCGCTGTGCAACAGTTCGACTGTCTCCACCTCTCCGAACTTGCCGAAGCTCCAAACCCCAATTCCTCAGCCCCATCTCCCCTCAATCTCTCCAGTCGTCCCGTTCCCGCCATCCCGCACCAGTTTGCCCGACTGGCGGAAACCTTGCGAGAAGAACGCGATCGCGGCTTTTCCATCTGGCTGGTTTCGGCGCAACCCTCCCGCTCGGTTGCCTTGTTGCAGGAGCACGATTGCCCAGCGCAGTTTGTGCCCAACCCACGGGACTTTTTGGCGATCGATAAGTTGCAAATCCAACACGTTCCCGTCGCCGTGAAATACTCTGGCTTGGCGGAATTGGAGGGATTCATCCTGCCCACCTTCCGGCTCGTCGTCGTCACCGATCGAGAATTTTTTGGACAGCACACCCTCGCCACTCCCAGCTATGTCCGCAAACGTCGCCGCGCCGCGTCCAAGCAAATTGATCCGAATAAGCTGGAACCCGGCGATTATGTGGTGCATCGCAATCACGGCGTGGGCAAATTCCTCAAGCTGGAAAGTCTGGCAATTAATGGCGAAACCCGCGATTATCTAACGCTTCAATACGCCGATGGATTGTTGCGCGTTGCTGCCGATCAACTCAATTCCCTCTCGCGCTTTCGGGGCGTGGGGGAAGGAGCACCAGAACTCAACAAAATGTCGGGCAAGGCGTGGGAAAAGACCAAGAGCAAAGTCCGCAAAGCGGTGAAAAAAGTGGCAGTGGATTTGCTGCAACTTTATGCCCAACGCGCCCAGCAAATTGGCTTCTCGTTTCCGATCGATGTGCCCTGGCAGCAGGAAATGGAAGACTCCTTCCCGTACCAGCCCACGCCTGACCAACTCAAAGCTACCCAGGATGTGAAGCAGGATATGCAGAGCGATCGTCCGATGGATCGGCTGGTGTGTGGCGATGTGGGCTTTGGCAAAACGGAAGTGGCGATTCGGGCGATTTTCAAAGCAGTGACATCGGGGAAACAGGTGGCGTTACTGGCTCCCACAACCATCCTGACGCAACAACACTACCACACCTTGAAAGAACGCTTCGCGCCTTACCCGATGCAAGTCGGCTTGCTGAACCGCTTCCGGACTGCACAAGAACGGAAAGAAATCTTACAACGCATGAAAACGGGCGAGTTGGATATCGTCGTTGGCACCCATCAGTTGTTAGGCAAGGGCGTAGAGTTTCGGGATTTGGGGCTGCTCGTCGTGGATGAAGAACAGCGCTTTGGGGTGAATCAGAAAGAAAAGATCAAAGCCCTCAAAACCCAGGTGGATGTGTTGACATTAAGTGCAACTCCCATTCCGCGAACCCTCTACATGGCATTGTCCGGCGTGCGCGAAATGAGTTTGATTACTACGCCGCCCCCTTCCCGCCGTCCGATTAAAACGCATCTGGCACCCTACGATCCGGAGGTGGTGCGATCGGCAATTCGGCAAGAACTCGATCGCGGTGGGCAGGTGTTTTATGTCGTACCGCGCGTGGAAGGGATTGAAGAAATTTCAGCCCGATTACGGGAAATGGTGCCGGGAGTCCGGATTGCGATCGCCCACGGACAAATGCCGGAAAGCGAATTAGAATCGACCATGCTCACTTTTAGCGATGGGGAAGCCGAAATTCTCGTATGTACCACCATCATCGAGTCTGGATTGGATATTCCGCGAGTTAACACCATCCTGATTGAAGATGCCAATCGATTTGGCTTAGCCCAACTCTATCAACTCCGGGGACGAGTCGGACGCTCCGGTATTCAAGCCCATGCCTGGTTGTTCTATCCCAAAGGTTCGCAGCTTACAGATGTTGCCCGTCAACGACTGCGGGCAATTCAGGAATTTACCCAGCTTGGTTCTGGCTATCAACTAGCAATGCGCGATATGGAGATTCGGGGTGTTGGCAATTTGCTGGGTGCGGAACAATCCGGACAAATGGAAGCCGTGGGATTTGACCTTTACGTGGAGATGCTGGAAGAAGCGATCGGCGAAATTCGGGGGCAGGAAATTCCCAAAGTGGACGATACCCAGATCGACCTCAACCTCACTGCCTTTATTCCCGCCGATTACATCCCCGATCTGGATCAAAAGATGAGTGCCTATCGGGCGATCGCCACTGCCAACTCTAAAGCGGAACTCATGCAAATTGGGGCTGACCTAAGCGATCGCTACGGCTCCATTCCCGCCGCGACCCAGCAACTCATGCGGATTGTGGAACTGAAGCAAATTGCCAGGAAGATCGGCTTCTCCCGCATCAAACCCGATGGCAACCAACACATCACCCTGGAAACGCCAATGGAAGAACCCGCCTGGAATCTACTCAAAGCCAACCTGCCAGAACATCTGCATTCGCGCTTTGTCTTCACCCCTGGCAAAGTGACGGTGCGGGGTTTAGCCGTACTCAATGCTGACCAACAATTGGAGAACTTAATTAATTGGCTCGGCAAGATGCAAGGAGCCTTACCCGAACTTGCAACTGTGTAGTACGGCAAAGTGCTGAGTGCTGAGAACGTAATTCAACGCCTAGTAGTACGGTACGGCAAAGTGCTGAGTGCTGAGAACGTAATCCAACGCCTAACCAGCAAACTTTATTGCTGTCAAACGATCGATTGCGGTAAGGATTTCGTCGGCAACTCCAAAAGCTCCGGTTTCAATGTCGATCACCACAATCTTGCCGTGATTGCCTGCCTCAACTTGTGGGCGCACCTGAGATTCATAAATCTCATCGCCACGTCGAGCAAACTCTTCTTTGCTGTATCGGGGTTGTCGTACCGTCATAGGCTTGACCTCAATGCGACTTGCAATACTTATTTTAGCTTGAAGGTCTAGTTTGTAACTCTTCAGCAGAAGACCAGCTACCATAGGCATCTCGCATATAGATAACTAATTTTGGGAAAGTCCTATGAAACTCAATTTCGGTGCTGAATTGATGATGCTCATAGAAAACACAGTCACCACTTTCAATATCTACGACTTCCATTTCACATTGTCCTGATTCCCAAACAGTTATTCTACCGAGAAGCCTGATGGTCTCGAAATCGAGGCACATTGCAGAATTATCACTGGGTTCACAGTACCTTAGAACGTACTTTATTCGATAAGCAGCAAAACGCGATTCTAGTCCTGGTTGGAACCGATCGAAACCACGTCGCGAAATCAAGTTTCTTAGCGGTTCGTTGCTCATTTCGTATATTTCGGTCTAACGGTGAAGTTGTGCGGCGGCAGACAAGCTCGAACTCCCACCGATAACCTCTGTTCCGTCCACACCAACGCATTGTTGGGCTACGCTGCTACAAAACACTGACTGAGTATACACGAACTGATGCATCTACTGTCGCAATGGTCAAACCGTTTTGTAATGCTTGGCAGATAAGCATTCTGTCAAACGGATCACGATGTAATAGTGGCAGTTTAGCCAGTTGAACCACACTGCTTTCATCAAGAGCAAGACTGGCAATTTGATGAAGATTGCGTTGTTTAGGTAAATATGTTTCGGGAGGTTCCGGCAGAGGTAGCTTACCTAACTGATACTTAACAATTGCCTCCCACACTGAAACTGAACTTAGATAAACTTCGTTGTCTGGATCACGAATCGCATCCCGAACATCTGTTGACAACTGAGTGTCACCGCTGATGAACCATAAAAAGATATGCGTATCTAGTAGAATTCTCATTTGCCCTCAAATGGACTGAGAAGATCCTCCGGCAAAGGAGCGTCGAAATCATCTGGAACGGTAAACTCCCCTGCACATAAACCAAATGGTCGTAATTGCTTACTACCGATAATAGGTCTAAGTTCAGCGATCGGTTTATTAGATCGAGTAATGACAAGAACTTCACCTGCCTCAACACGTTGAAGATATCCTAATGGGTCGCGCTGGATTTCATCAATAGTTACATTTAACATGAGATTACCTCAACACAGGTTCAATAGACTTAATCGGAAATAGTTAAGGAAATGCATTCTTGCCAAGAAAGCGTCAATTCTCAGTGAGTTATCGTCAAAATGAGTGTTGCACAGATTATTACCGATAATGTCTAATATAAATAAGCTCAGTAGAAAAGTGTTATTGAGATACATTGAATTATCGTACAGATTCAAGAACAGAGCGAATTTGTACTGATATATCGCGGATCGTCTCAATTGCTTTCCGAAACCTATTGGTACGACTTGTAATAGAAGAACGACGAGCAGCAAATTCGTTAGCTGCCTGTTTTGATTTAACCTGCTCCAACATCGAAAAATACTTTGTACTTACTACTACTTCTAAGTCTTTCTCAAGTTCCAACATTTGAGCTATCAAAATTTGCCAGACAGCCTCTGCAACTTCTTCACGAAACTCAGTAGTCTTCTGCAATGTAATGCTTCTCTAATGTTAATCTTACTTGGTTTGTACGCTCTTTCATATCTTCTGATCGAATAGATTCAGCCGCATTATTTATGCGATGAAGCTGCATTCTTGCAGCTTTTTCAAGTCCTTCTAAGATCTCATTTCCCTGGGTCTTCTTATTAAAAAGAGAATTGTTGACTGGCTTATACACCAGCAATTCATCTAGGCGGGCAGCCCTCTCCATCACAACCCCGTCAACGTTACCCTGAAAGCGGCTATTCAGTTTTTGCATTATTGTTTGGAAAGCAGTAGATACCTCAGTATCGTACTCAACATCTGCATAAAACTCATCTAGTACATTATTTATTTTTTCTATCAGTTGGTTTACAACAATATTTACTTGCTGCCTAACTATTTCTAAGAAACGCTGTTTCAATAACTGGTTGAGATTGTCTACTACCTTCATTTCAATCTCAAAATAATATGGATATTTACGCAAATAATTATCCGAAATAATGCGTGTATAAACTTTATAGGCATCAGTGCGATCCCCTTCTTTAATTTCTTGTCTCAGAGTTTCTTCTAGCTCTTTAGATTGAGACTGATCTGTAAACATCGTGCGTCGAGCATTTGCTACTTGATCGCGAATGTCGCGCAGGCTGTCTGCTAGCTCTTTCTTCCACTGATTTACATGTTCGGATGTGAGCCGTCTTGTTTCATCTCTTTCACCTTGCTGTAGCTCACCTTGAATCAAGGATTCATCAGCATCTTTTCGAGAACCTAGATAATACAGGAATGGTTGACAAAAATTTTGCTCAGCGTTTGCAATAGCAGTTTCTAAAGTTACCTTACGAAGATTTTCATTAAGAAATTCTAGGACACTGCTTCGTAAAGACGGAATTTGGCTTTCTTGAAAAGCTGCCTCATGCCTACTACCGTATTGAGAAGACAAGACATCCTCATAATCTGAGAAATGTTGCTGAAGCTTTGAATCAGATGGCAACGCTCCCTTCGCAGCTAATTGAGCTAAAAGACCATGAAGCGCGTTCGTCGTGAAAAAATTGTAGTCATCTGAAATAGCAAACTCTTCCATTTCTTTGCGAAAGTTAGCAAGAGAAGATTGCTTTTGTTGTGCAGTTAAGGAATCCCAACGATTTAATACCCAGAACGTTTTTCGAGTAATTTGTGATTCCCCTGCACGGATTTTCTCCATAATTTCTGTTTCATCGCGATCAAATAGTCGTGTTGCCATTAGCACGAAAACAATGGCATGTGCATCTTGGCTAACAAAACGAAAGGTTACTTGTCGATGTCGAGGATTAGAAACACTGACTCCAGGTAAATCAACCAAAATCACATCTGATGGAACATCAGTTGATTGAATAAATACTTCAACCCGATCCAGAAAGATCGCTTGTGATTCGTCTTGAACAAGCTTTTGCATTTCTAGAATTGAGCATTGTTCAATATGCCGTTCAACAGAAAAATCGCGCCCCTTGCTGCTCTCAAGAAATATTCTAAAGTTTTCTACGAGCCGCTTACCTCGCCCTTCTTGTACCATAGGCTCTACCTCCTCAAATATCTCCTGGAATGGCGCATTTGCTAACTGAGGCATGCGAAATGTTTCAGCAATCTCTCTACGGTAAAGTTCACCTAGTGCTTCTATCTCATTTGCATTGAGATAATGAATCTTGGCATACTCGTCTCCAGAGGCACTCCGTACATAAGTAGGAACGGCCGTAGTGACTTCCACTGACTCCGGCAACAAATATCGACCAAGGAAAGCATTGATGAGAGAGGATTTTCCAGCGCTAAATCCACCTACAAATGCAATTGTGAGGTTTGGATTTCGCAAACGAGAAATGTCACGGTCAAGGAGAGCAAGTTTCTGCCCTGTTTCCTGAGGTAACTCGTTGAAAAAGGCAGCATCTCTATACCTAAGATCGTCATAAACTGCTTTAAGTTCCGTAAGGTGAGTTAGAAGCCTTTGACGATTTTGCTGATATAGAGATGCATCCATAGACTGTCTCCTATTCTATGTCTCAAGATCTGTAGGTTAACTAATCAGTATAATCTATCCATAGAATATCGCCACCTCACAGATAACCTTCAGGCTACTGCCCCAACCAAGAGTCTAAGCAGCCCAACAACTTATTAAACTGAACTTATCGGGTTAATCAACCCATTTGGCACATTATCCAGAAAGTTTCTGGATAAAAGCCGATTTAGGTAATTAAACCGAAACTTTCTTGATAATATCCATTTTAGGGTAAATAACCCGCAATTTTCCGTATTTCTTCAAAAAAAGCATAGTCCTATATGTATATCCGTAGCCATGTGTAACGTGGTGCAGGCGAAGCGGAACATCTACCCAGCATTGGCGATGGCAAGGTGCGATTGCGGCTCTATCGAAGAATCAGGGCTACTTAGGAAAGCTAGATACCTACGATATTCTTGAGTGGAGTTTGACTGATAAAAGACAATTAGTGGAAGGCTTTATTACACAGGCTCAGCCACATACTTCCCAACGTAATACACTTTCTGAAATCAAATTGGAGTCTATAGGATTAGCAATTGCGTGGAAACGAGCGATATTGGTTTAACAATGATTTCTAGAGATAGCAAGCGCAATGACAGACGTAACAGAGCCTAACCAACCGCAGCCAATCCGGCGAGAAAGTGACAGTTTGGGAACAGTGGAGGTTCCCGGCGATCGCCTCTGGGGAGCGCAAACCGCGCGATCGCTGCAAAATTTTGCGATCGGGGTGTCGCGCTTTCGCTGGGAACGCTCTGTCATTCGTGCCTTAGGAATCTTGAAAAAAGGGGCTGTTCTGGCAAATGGAGAACTGGGGCTTCTGCCAGCCGACAAGGTGCAACTGATTGTGCAGGCGGCGGATGAAGTAATTGCGGGACAGTGGGACGAGGAATTTCCCCTGGTGGTGTTTCAAACTGGGTCGGGGACGCAATCCAACATGAACGCCAATGAAGTGATTGCCAATCGTGCCATTCAGTTAGCGGGAGGGGTTATCGGCTCCAAAAAACCAGTGCATCCCAACGATGATGTAAATCGCTGTCAGTCTTCTAACGATACCTTTCCCACTGCCATGCACATCGCCACCGTGGAGCAATTGGATCGGTTACTCCCCGCTGTCACCACCCTACGAAACACCCTGGCAGCCAAAGCCGAGGCATTTCAGTCAATCGTCATGGTGGGACGTACCCACCTGCAAGACGCAACGCCGATTACCTTGGGACAGGCGATTTCCAGTTGGGTAGCGCAGTTGGATGACGCAATCGCCACGATTCACCGCGCCATTCCAGGGTTGTACGAACTGGCGATCGGGGGAACAGCGGTAGGCACGGGGATCAATGCCCATCCTGAGTTTGGCGATCGGGCGGCTGCCCAAATTGCGGCTGAAACCGGAAAGCCCTTCGTTGCCGCTGCCAACAAATTTGCAGCCCTCTCTGCCCACGATGCAATGGTGAATATTAGTGCAGCCCTGCGAACTCTGGCAGGAGCATTGATGAAAATTGCCAACGATGTGCGCTGGTATGCTTGTGGACCCCGGGCGGGGATTGGCGAGATCACCATTCCCGAAAACGAACCTGGCTCCTCCATCATGCCAGGAAAAATCAATCCAACGCAGTGCGAAGCCTTGACCATGATTGCCGTGCAAGTGTTTGGCAACGATCACGCGGTTGCCTTTGCCGGATCTCAAGGAAACTTTCAACTAAATGTGTATAAACCCGTGATGTTGCACAATGTGCTGGAGTCGATTCAGCTTTTGACAGATGGGTGTCGTTCTTTTAATGACTATTGTGCGGTTGGCATTGAGCCGAATGAACCTCGGATTCAAGCCCATCTCAACCATTCTTTGATGTTGGTGACTGCGCTCAATCCTCACATTGGTTACGAAAAAGCTGCCAAAATTGCGCTCACTGCCCATCGCGAAAATCTAAGCCTGAAGGAATCCGCCCTCAAATTAGGTTTTGTCTCTGAGGCAGACTTCGATCGCTGGATCAATCCCGCTGCCATGACTCGCCCTCAAGCAGAGTAGGGGTTTGTCAGTCGTCACTTGTCCTTTGGCATTTGTCCTTCGTTCAGCAAATGACTACTGACCAATGACTACTGACCAAGATTTTTACTTAGCAGTCGTGACGTAGTAATATTTCTGTCCTTTCTGACAAATGGTGATCGATCGGGTGTCTTCCTCGATCGTGTAGAGCTTGGTGTACTCCGATCCCGCTTGACGACAAACATCGCTTTGTTGGGCAGTCTTTTGACTTGCAGGCTCAGAAGCGATCGCGTGAGTCAGCCCCAGTCCAGCCACGATCATCACCGTTGTGCCAATCAATCTTGCTTGCAGGTTCATAACAGCCTCGCTTGGGTGAGTTGGTTTGCTGTTATTTCTTTCGGCTAACTTGAACAAAATTATGCACAGGTGGAAATGGAGGATGGAGGATGGGGAGCAGATGCTACACATCAAATTCCTGTAAGGGCGAACGGCGGTTCACCCCTACCCAATCTGCCGTGATCACTATTAAATTTGGTATAAATCCTAACCCCAACCCCTAACCCCTAATTCTCAACCCCCGATATCTTCCTTCACAGAAATACATCATTGCCATCGATATTCTCGCTTTATATTTGGTTTAGCTTTGCGCGATCGCCTCATTTCGCAATTGTCTACTCACCAGGAGACCCCGCATGAACCCAGATTTTGATGATCAACTGCCTTCCCAATCCTCAAAAACGTTGTTGATTGGCTCTGCTGTACCCACGGCGGATTTACCCGGAGTGAACCATACGCTGCTGAAAGATAACGCCCTTTCTCCCGATCATCCCCCTGCCAGCCAAACCTTGCTCATCGGTTCTGCGCTTCCCACCGATCCACCCCCCGTCAATGTCTACTCCGTTCTGGAACAGGCGGTTCCCGTGGAAATTCCCCCCGTGAGCCAAACACTGCTGATTCTGGACTCCATTCCCACCGATCCGCCTTACGCCTACACCACCTTGCTGAAGGGCGAGTAGACCTAGAACTGGTAGCCCACGCTGAAATAAAATCCTGCGTCTTGGGCATCGTTGCCCCGATCGCGCAGGCGCAGGAAAGGCGGACCGTAATCAGCTCGAATGTTGAGTCCAGGATAGGGCTGCCACAGAATCGCGAAACCCCCGCCAGCCAGGAAGCGTTGTTCCGGTTGGGGGTTGGGGTTGCCTGGGGTATTCCACACTTTGCCGAAGTCAATGAAGGGGGCAATTTGGAATATGGCGATTCCGCCCTCATCTCGTACCAGGGTAATCCGATCCTCGATCGAAATCCGGAAGCCGTTGTCACCAGAGCGAGCATTTTGGCGGAAGCCCCGCACCGACTGCCCCCCACCAATTACAAACTGTTGCGATGGCAAGAGAGTGTCTGGAGTCAGTTGCAAATCCCCTTGCAAAATCAGCAAATGGTTATTGCCCAAGCGTTGCACCCGCTGCACCTGAGCTAACCAGCTAAAGAAGCGCCCATCGGGAATCGGGTCTTCGTTGACGGTGGCATCAAAAATATCAATCCCAAAGTTGAACTGAGATCGCAGTGCCCAGGCTCCAAACGGGTCACGCTTGATGTAGTCCTGCCCAAACTTGAGCACACGAGTACGGCTGTTACCTTCTTCATCGGGACCGATACCGAAAGGAAACGGGAAGCTATCAAACAAAAAAGTCTGTCCATTTTGGGCGGCAAAGCCCAGGCTGAGGGCAAATTCGCGGCGTGGGTTGCGGAAAAGCGGCTGGCGGAAGCTGAAGTCGTACAGTTGCGATCGTCCTTTGATATCCAGTTCCTCAAACGCTGGATCAATCACCCGATTCCAGCTTGGAGCAAACCGAAATTGCACCGAACCATTCAACGGATTCACCGGGACACGGTAAAACAGATCCAGGTTATCCGCTCCGCCCGGAGTGGTGTGGAAGACTGAAAACCCAATCTCATCCCCAAACCCAGTCAAGTTACGATACAAAACGCTGCCGCCCAACCGCACCGCGCCAACAGAAGGAGGCGAGTAATTATCCACTCCAACGATGCCACTCAGTTGCTTGGCTTCTGTGACTCGGACAATCAGCAAACTCTTGCCCAGTTGGGTGCCGGGACGCAAGCTGGCTTCCACATTAGTAAACAACGGATCGGTTTTAAGCAGCCGTAGACTATCCTCCAAATCATCCCGATTCAAGGGAGCCTTCGCCCCTAACCCAACCCGGCTACGAACATAAGATTGGCGGACATTCTGAGTTCCTTCCACCACAATGTCTTCGATCGAGCCTTCGATCACCTGAATTTGCACCACGCCATTTTGGATCGTTTGATCCACCAAAACGGCACGGGAGGTGATGTAGCCCCGATCGAGATAAAGCTGAGTAATGGCATCTGCTGCTTGCCGCAGTTGCTCCAGGGTATTTTCTCGTCCCTCCAGGGGTTTGGTAATCGGTTCAAAATCTTTGGGGTTGAAAATGCTGCTGCCAATCACCTCAACCCGACTGACCGAAACTTTGACTTCAGGACTGGGTTCTGAGGCGGGAGCGGGAGTGGGGCTGGGAGCGGGTTGAACCGGAATGACGGGAGGTGTCGTAGGTAAAGGGGTGGGAGCAGGACTGGGCTGAATCAAGCGATCGCGGTTAGGGTCGGGAGAACCTGTGCGGCTTGGATCGGGCACCTGAGCCATCAGGAGTGACTCCGATGAGGCTGAGGGGAAACTGGTAAAAGGTTTACCAGCAGGAGTGGCGATCGCGGTCGGAATTTGACTTCCCCCACCGATTGCCAGTGTACCGGAAACGGCTATCCCACACCAAAATCTCAGTTTCATAACGCGATCGCTGTAGCTACAATCTGGAACTTTGAAAGCAGAAAAACGACTTAGAATCATGACATTAATAACATCCGGAGTTTGTCATGCTGAACAAGCAGAGCAAAGTGAAGCATCTCTACGATTCTTCGCTAACCACTCAGAATGGCAACTTCTCGATGTTAATTAATTCTCATTCCTTATCAAATATCAATCTCTAAGAGTTTAGGCGGATTTTGTCTGAACGATGCACAATCCTTCGCAAAGATTTTCTTAGAAAGAGAATACCAGTCATGGGCTGGTCGTCTAGCGCGGCAGATGTGAGGATGTGCCTGGTCTCAGACCTCTGTGCTTGAATGGGATTGAAGGAGCATTGCAGGGGGCAAACTACGCTGTGCTAAGAATTGCATTTGGGGAGTTGTGATGATTTCTGCAAGCTGGCTTAAAAATGCTAAAACCTGGATGGGTGTGGGCTTTGGAGTATGGCTCTGTATCTTACCCCTGGCGGCGATCGCGATCGAATTCAAGCCCCCCAGACGCAGCCTTCCAGGGCGACGCGAGGGTGGCGGAACCAGAGGACCGGCTTGTGTGCAAGGGTCTCCCAACTTGACAGTGTTGTTACCTCAAACCAACCTGGGCTTGACGACTGCGGAATATCCCCAATTCTTTTGGTTTACGCCGAAAACTCTTGCTAAGTCGATGCAGTTCACCCTTTATCGCGGGACAGAGCAAGATCCAACCCAAGAAATCGTTTACGCAACAACGCTAAACACTCCAGCGCAATCGGGTGTAACGGGCTTGACATTGCCCAAAAATGCAAAGGTTCCCCCCTTGTCCGTTGGGCGTGACTATTATTGGACGGTGTCATTGTTGTGCCAACCGGATGATCCCACTAAAAATATCGAAGCAGAGGGCTGGATTCAGCGAGTGCCAGTGGCACCTGCCCTGGCTGAAGACTTGAAAGTAGTCAAACCTGGCGATCGCCCCCAACTCTACGCCCAAAACGGCATCTGGTTTGAGACGTTATCAACTCTGGCAGAATTGCGGTGTGCCGATACTCGCAGTTCTGCCTTAACCAAAAGCTGGAGCCAATTGCTCAGTTCCGCCAAGCTCGATCGTCTAGCGGGACAACCCTTAAGCCAGGTCTGTCAGAAATGAGGTAGGTACAGTTTAAGATCTGGCTCACTCCACTTGCCCAACTGGAGAAATTAGAGGATTATAGAGATGTGAGGAGTGAATCAAGCGAAAAGCCTCGGAGTCGAAACATGGCAAGACTTCCGGGGCTTTTCCCATAAATGTCCGACTTCATCCCCCGGCACGGGGTACAGTGGAAAAGCAATTTGCTGCTATTTCCCATGACCGCTCAAGACGCAACAAACCGCCCTCCACATCAGACTCAGAAGGAAACCGATTGGCGACTCCTGCGCCGCCTGATTCCCTACGTGTTACAGCATGGTCGGTTACTCTCCTTTGCGATGCTGTTGCTGGTGCCAGGCGCGATCGCGGGGGCAATTCAACCCATCCTGATTGGGGATGCCATTTCCCTGGTGCGGCAGGAACCCACCTGGTTGCCATTTTTGCGAGATGTGCCACTCCTGACCGGGATCAACATTGTTTCCGGCATTCTGCTGCTGACTCTAGCACTCCGAACGGTGTTGGATGCGTGGCAGGGCTATCTGGTGCAGGAAGTGGGGCAGCAAATCACGGCAGATATTCGGAATGATTTGTTTCATCATGTGACATCCCTGGCAATGCGGTTTTTCGATCGCACCCCCGTTGGACGCTTAATCACTCGCCTCACCAGTGATGTGGAAGCTCTGGGCGATGTGTTTTCCACGGGTGCTGTGGGCATTATTGGCGATTTGTTTTCCATCCTGGTGATTGCGGTCACGATGTTCTTTTTGCAATGGCAGTTAGCGCTGTTGCTGGTCGTGATGCTGATTCCTGTCACGGTGCTGATTATCTACTTCCAGCAACAGTTCCGCAAAGCCAACTACCGCGCCCGCGAAGAACTCTCTACCCTGAACTCCATGCTGCAAGAGAACATTGTGGGCATTGGTGTGGTGCAACTCTTTCGGCGAGAACGGTTCAACGCTCAACTGTTTCAAAAAGTCAACCAGCGATACATCAAGGAAGTAGACAAAACGATTTTTCATGATTCCGCCATTTCCGCCACGCTGGAATGGATTTCCCTGGTGGCGATCGCGGGGGTGTTGTGGTTGGGGGGCGTGTTGGTGCTGGGGGATGCCCTGAGTTTTGGGACTTTATCCGCCTTTATCCTCTACGCCCAGCGCTTGTTTGACCCACTGCGCCAGTTTGCCGAAAAGTTCACTGCCATTCAAGCCGGATTAACGGCGATCGAGCGGGTGAGCGACATCATGCGAGAGCCGATCGAAATTCGCGATGCCGAAGTTACTAAAACCTTGCGAACGAACTCTACCGCCGCCCGGGGCGAAATTCGGTTTGAACACGTTTATTTTGGCTACAAGCCCGATGAGTACGTGCTGCATGATCTCAACTTTACGATTCATCCTGGGGAAAAAGTCGCCCTGGTGGGACCAACCGGAGCCGGGAAAAGCTCCATTATTCGCTTGCTCACTCGGCTTTACGAAGCCAACGAAGGACGCATTTTAATGGATGGCATTGATGTGCGAGATTTGCCCCAAACGGAGTTACGTCGCCACTTAGGCGTGATTTTGCAGGATGGGTTTGTGTTTGCAGGCGATGTGAAAAGTAACATTACTCTGGGCGAATCCTATTCCCTGGCAGAAGTGCAGGATGCCGCCGAACGCACCAACATTGCCAATTTCATTGAACAACTGCCTCAAGGGTATGGCACGCTTTTGCGGGAGCGGGGCACCAACCTGTCCGGGGGGCAAAAGCAACTGCTGGCGTTTGCCCGTGCCACCATTCGCAACCCCAATATTCTGGTTTTGGATGAAGCGACTGCCAGCCTCGATGTGGGCACGGAAGCGCTGATTCAAGAAGCCTTAGAGCGGTTACTAGAAGACCGCACCGCCATCATCATTGCCCATCGGCTGAGTACCATTCGCAACTGCGATCGTATTCTCGTGCTCAAACGGGGCGAGTTGATTGAGTCTGGGAGCCATGAAGAATTGCTGGCTCAGGGAGGCTTATACGCCAGCCTCTACCACCTGCAAATGCTAGAGAGTTAGACTAACAAAATATCTGCTTAGAAATTGTTTGTAAATGAACTTAAGGAGCTGTTTGTAAATAAGATGTAAACGTGGCTAAAAGCAAGCTCTGAAGAGATCCTCCCTAACCCTCCTTAATAAGGAGGGAACCAAGCCCTAAGTGTGAAGTCCCCCGGTAGAGTCTTTGGGTTAAGTCCGAGATCTCTGTGTACCCAGTTATCTTCACGAGGAGGGATTAGAATCCAAAATATGTTTCTCTCAGGGAGATCTGGCTATGAAACTTGATCCGTTTATTGCGAAACCAGGTACTCAAATCAAGCTGAAACACTTTGATCCTCGCTACATTAGTGATTTTCAGTACAAAGATATCCAGGTTCCCAAAGCTGAGTTAAAGGCGCGATCGAGCGAGCTACTCACGACTGGAATCAAAAAATTGGCTGAATTCCAGGACAAGCTGTACGCCCAAAATACCTATGCCTTGCTTTGCATCTTTCAAGCAATGGATGCAGCGGGCAAAGATGGCACCATCAAGCACGTCATGTCTGGCATCAATCCTCAGGGATGTCAGGTGTTTAGCTTCAAACAACCCTCTCCCGAAGAACTCGATCACGACTATTTGTGGCGCTATGCCAAATCAGTTCCAGAGCGAGGACGAATTGGGATTTTCAATCGGTCTTATTATGAAGAAGTGTTAGTTGTGCGAGTCCATCAAGACTTGTTAGAAAAGCAACAGTTGCCTGCTAATTTGAAGGAAAATAAAAAGATTTGGGTACAACGCTTTGGAGAAATTAATAATTTTGAGCAGTATTTAGTCAACAACGGGGTAATCGTGCTCAAGTTCTTCTTAAATGTGTCGAAAGAAGAACAAAAAGAACGGTTTATGGCGCGGCTAAATTTACCAGAAAAGAACTGGAAATTTTCTGCTAGTGATGTAAAGGATCGTCAACATTGGGATGATTACATGAGTGCCTATGAAGAAGTCTTTACTCATACCAGCACCGATTGGGCACCCTGGTATATCGTTCCGGCAGACCGAAAATGGTATATGCGGTTGGTGGTGGCAACAGTAATTTACCAAACCCTGGAAAATCTAGGATTACACTATCCAGAAGTTACTGAAGCTCAAAAACAATCTCTGGAAGAAGCTCGCCGGATTCTGGAAAATGAAGCTTCCGGTAATGGGTAGGCATTGTTTAACCAGGTGCTAATTGTCCCTTATCGTGCTTAAATCTGAGAAAGTGTTGCAAGTTCAGCCTTACTTGTAGGAATCACCAATGACTTCAACTATCACAAACTCAAATTCATGATGAAATCACCTCAATACCCAAGTCTGTATCAAGTTAATATTCGCGTTTGGCTGCAAAAACTGACTCGTCAACTGAATCGTCCTGCAACATTAGATGACATTCCAGATAATGCCCTGGATGAATGGGTCAGCCTCGGTTTTGACTGGATCTATGTTCTGGGCGTTTGGCAAACCGGAATAGCGGCTCCCAAAGTATCTCGCACCAATCCGGAGTGGGTGGCTGCCTACCAACGATTACTAGCAGACTTAACCGATGAGGATGTGTGTGGCTCTTGTTTTGCAGTGACAGGCTATACGGTGCATCAACTGATGGGAGGGAATGCGGCACTGGAACGGTTACGCGATCGCCTGCATCAACGGGGCTTGAAACTGATGCTGGACTTTGTACCCAACCACACTGCGCCCGATCATCCCTGGGTGCAGTTGCATCCAGACTATTACGTCCCTGGCACTCCCGAACAACACGCCCAGGAACCCCAAAATTACTGTCTGGTGTCTCTGCCTTCTGGCGATCGGGTCTTTGCCTACGGACGCGATCCTTACTTTGCAGGTTGGTGTGACACGTTGCAACTCAACTACGGCAATCCAGCCCTGCATACGGCACAGGCAAATGAGTTGCTCAACATTGCTCAACTCTGCGATGGGGTACGTTGCGATATGGCAATGCTGATTTTGCCAGAAATCTTTCAACGCACCTGGGGCATTCCGGTTGAGCCTTTTTGGCAGCAGGCGATCGACAAGGTTCGTTTCCAGCATCCCGGCTTCGTTTTCATGGCAGAAGTGTATTGGGATATGGAATGGACGTTGCAGCAACTGGGGTTTGACTATACCTACGACAAGCGGTTGTACGATCGCCTGGTGGAACAGCACGCCCGCCCTGTACGGGAACACTTCTGGGCAGATCTGAACTACCAGAGCAAATCCGCCCGTTTTCTGGAGAACCACGACGAGCCCCGTGCTGCTGGAACTTTTCCTCCCGATGTGCATCAAGCAGCGGCAATTCTCACCTTTCTTTGTCCTGGGTTGCGCTTCTTCCATCAAGGGCAATTGGAAGGCTTCAAACACCACATCTCAATTCATTTGCAACGCGGACCGAATGAACCCACCGATGAAGCGATTCAAGCCTTTTATCGAGAATTGCTGGCTTGTCTGCAAAATCCAGTCGTCCGTGATGGGTTTTGGCAACTGGCAGACTGTTATCCCGCCTGGGACGATAACTGGAGTTCTGACCATTTCATTTCCTTCTGCTGGCGAGGCAAGGATGGCAAACGTCTGTTGGTAATTGTGAACTATGCAGATGATGACAGCCAGTGCTATCTCAAGATTCCCGGTGCAGGTGATTTAGCAGGTAAAGAGTATCAACTCAAAGACCTGATGGGTGCTGCGGTGTACGATCGCCCTGGGGATCTGTTCCTTAGTCGTGGGGTGTATTTTGACCTGCCAGCCTGGGGTTATCACGTTTTTGAAATGAATTTAATTGATTAAGGCATGGAAATAGAACTTACTTCTGATTTTTGGGCGTTGCGAAAAAGCAGTATGAGTAGTTCCTCACGAGTTAGAGCAAAGTAATTCTCAATCATGCACGCTACGCAAACGAGTCAGTTTGGGTCGAGTTTCTGCCTCAGGATAATGACAATGAACGGCATCTTTAACCATGTTTCGTAGTTCTTAGATACTGTCAGATCCAGTAAAAATTGACTCTCCGATCGCTCTTGCTACATAACCACCTTCAGGATCATCTCCAACTAAAAAAATTATCTCTGTCATACGACTTTCTCCTATCTTCATTCAGTGACTAAATCAATTTCCGCAGTCATCTAACTTGCCCCCCTTTTTAAGGGGGGATCAAGGGGGGATCAAAGCCTGTATCTCTCCACAGACATCCTCAAAACATTTCAAAACCTGCCGATTTGTAAACCTCAGAACTTGTAGACCATACCCTTCTAATCTCTGGGTTCGTGCTGTGTCATAGTCTTGACCTTCATCCGTGAAATGGCTCTCTCCATCAATTTCAATTACTAACGTGAGTATTGGGCAATAGAAATCAACGATGAAATGATCGATCGGTCTTTGTCTTAAAACTCTGAACTTAAAGTTTCTGAGATAGCCATACCACAGCTTTTTCTCGGCTGGGGTCATGTTTCTTCGGAGTTCTTTTGCTTTGGGAACTAAGGCGGGATCGTAGGGTAGGTGAAAGTCGGTAGTGTTTAGCTCAGGCATGATCCCCCCTAGCCCCCCTTAAAAAGGGGGGAGAACTTCCGGAAGTCCCCCTTTTTAAGGGGGATTTAGGGGGATCAATCCAAAACTTGTAACGTCTCCAAAAATCTAGAGGCATAACTCCTCCTAAAGAGAAACTCCTAAAATCTCAAGTTGCTGATTCATCCAGCCGATCGCCTCCTCTTCACTCTGCTCGATCGCCCGTTCTACCCCAGTTTTTGCAATCTCTAACAAATGTTTCGACTGCTCCTTCGCTTTGCGTGAGGATTTGACTTTTTCAGTAACTTGTTGACGAGTAGTTGCTTCTGGCAAGGTGATTGGAATTTTTAGTAAGTCATCAGTTGAGATATTAACCCGGCAGCTTAAGAGAATGCGGAGTGAAAGAGGCAATTAGTACAATGGAAGTATGAATAAACCCGATGCTCGATTACTCGATCCCAATACTCAAGATTATCTACGTCAACAAGCGATTCGGTTACGTCAGCA
>JANRIN010000217.1:0-14968 GCA_033764965.1 Leptolyngbyaceae cyanobacterium bins.302
CTGCCTGTCACCAGCAGGTGCATGGTACAAAGAGAACATCATCTGAGTTGCAGGAGGCTTGAGCCGGATGAGGGGAAACTATCAAGTCCGGTTCTGCGGGGGGAGAGGGGCAGTGATGCTCTTCTCTCCTACCCAACACCCCCAACTCAAAACCATCCTGGTACTAACTCTGACGGACGCAAGCTACACCGAGGTTGGGACATTTGCTGGAGACGATCCCATCCAATCTCCCCAATTCGGCACCCTCAACCTGACTCCCGCTCAAATCTTTGCCGCAGGGGACTCTCTGACATAGAGCTACATCATGACTTTACGCTGCCAGCGCGATCGCAAACACGATCGCACCCACCAAACTCAAAATTGCCATCAGTCCGGCGGGCATGAATTTGTTGGTTTTGCGGAAACGAAGGGCAAAAACGATGAGTAGCGCGATCGCGAATATCGTTGCTAATGTCATGCCGGTATCGTAATTTTGCAGAGTTATGAACCAGGCGACTAACAAAGCGATGCCGCTGATTAACCCAGAAATCAAAGAAGGTTTACTCTGAGCTTTAACATAGCCGAGAATGCCGCCTGCAATCACCAGCACAGCATAAAGTAACAGCAACCAAGGCGCGATCGCCACCATCAAAAAATTCATTCTAATATTTCAGCAACATCTTGCTTGAATAGTATCGTTCCTGGGTGCAGAAATCGGATTTCTTGTAGAGATCTAGAAAGAAATCCGATTTCTGGCAACTTTAGAACCCAGTTACTTGCTCGTTCACAACGCCAGTGGGTAGGGGGCGTTGGAGGTAGTGTTCAAGTTGAACTCGATCGCGTTCTGACACTTCAGCGGTTTTCGCAGTATTTGTGTCATTTCCGCGAGTATCTTGAACTCTTTTCGCTTCAACCTTGGGCTGAGGCGTTTGCACGGTGGCAGGTTGGGCGATCGTGGGTTGATTTTCGGTTGCAGGTTGAACCTCGGAGTTTGCCTGAGCGGGCATTCCCAGGGTAGAGACAAGTAAAACAGTCAGTCCAGCTTCCAATAGGCGTGTCATAAGAGTCTCCTTACAAAAAATCGTTGCATTTGTTGTGGTTGCGTTTGGTCTAGTTGCATTTCACTTGATTGCATTTGCAACTAAAATAGTTATAGCTCGAATTGGTTGCAGGTGCAACTATTTTGGGTAAACTTTTTTCAAGTGCAATGATTAAATTGGAAACTATCATCATGACAGAGCAATTAGATGAGTCCCGGAGCCGAATGTGGCGCTTGTTTCGCACCACTTACGTCACTGTGGTTGACCAGATCGAAAAAGATTTGGAGCAGGCGGGCTTGCCGCCTCTGCTCTGGTACAGTGTGCTGTGGACGCTGGAACGTGCTCCAGATCAGGAAATGCGGTTGCATGAACTGGCGGATGAGGTGTTTCTCAGCCGCAGCAACATTACTCGCTTAATCGATCGCATGGAAGAAGCCGGACTGTTGTGCCGTAAGCGATGTCCTCAAGATCGGCGGGGTGCCTACGCTGCCATTACTCAGGATGGATTGATCATGCGAAAGCAAATGTGGGCAGTCTATGCTCAGGGCATTGCCGCTTACTTCACGGATCATCTGAGGGACGAGGAAGTGAAAGTGCTGGAAGCTGTGTTCGATCGCGCCCTCACCACGGCTCAAACCTTAACTCATGCGTCGGATGCTAAAACGGATGGGTAAGCGATTTGCCCCATTTAGCCCGAACTCAGTCTGATATCATGTCAACAACCCAAACGATCCCCGTTCTCGACTTACGCGCCTTCCAGTCAGATGCAACCGATCGCCAGCGGTTTGTCGCCGAATTGGGTCACGCTCTGGAAGACATCGGCTTTTTTGCTGTTGTCAATCATGGCGTGGAATCTGAGTTGATTCAGGCAGCGTATCAAGTTGCTCAACAGTTTTTTGAGCTACCAGAAGCTATCAAGCGGCGGTATGAAGTGCCAGAGTTGCACGGACAACGGGGTTTTACCTCTTTTGGACGCGAACACGCCAAAGACCATCCAGTTCCCGACTTGAAGGAGTTTTGGCACGTTGGGCGAGATCTGCCCCTGGCTCAACTCCAGCCTCCCTCCTATCCATCCAACCTGGAAATTCTTGAAGTGCCAGAGTTTCATCCGGTGATGATGCAACTTTATGTCCAACTAGAAGTTTGCGCCATCGACTTGCTAAAAGCCTGTGCCTTGTATTTAGGCGAACCGGAAAATCTCATGGCAGACATGGTTCAGGGCGGAGATACTATTCTGCGAGTGATTCACTATCCAACCGTGTCCCCCGATGCCCATCCTGCCAGCCTGAGATCGGCTCCCCACGAAGACATCAACCTGCTGACGCTGCTGTGTGAGACGACCGATAATGGGCTAGAACTGTTGCAACGAGATGGCACTTGGCGACCTATTCAAGCCATTCCTGGACAAATCATTGTGGATAGCGGCGATATGCTGCAACAACTGACTAACGGCATTCTCAGAAGCACCACTCATCGTGTAGTGAATCCTCAAGCTGAACACGATCGCCGATTTTCCATGCCGTTTTTCGTCCATCCCCGCAAAGAAGTTGATTTAACCCCCCTTCCCAGTTGTGTGGCTCGCTCTGGAAAGCAGCGCTATTTGCCCATTACTGCGGGTGATTATTTGATGCAACGGCTGCGAGAGATTGGCTTGGTGGACTAGCTGCATGAGATAGAAACGAAGGGGGATGGGTTAAAATCATCTACAAAAAATCCTGCTCTCATGGCGTATCTCCGGCTCGATCGCATCACCAAACACTTCGGCTCTTTCATTGCTAACGACAACATCTCAATGGAGGTGGAAACTGGAACGATTCATGCGCTCCTGGGTGAAAATGGTGCCGGAAAATCCACGTTGATGAATATCCTGTGCGGGTTGTATCAGCCCACCTCTGGACAAATTTATTTAAACGAAGCCCCGGCGCAGATCTCGTCACCCAATGCCGCGATCGCTCACGGGATTGGCATGATCCATCAACATTTCATGCTCGTACCGCAGCTATCCGTGGTGGAAAATATCATTTTAGGGACTACCTTCTCGTTGCAACTTAACCTCAAGCAAAAAGCAAACGAGATTGCTCAAATGTCACAAGCATACGGGTTAGCCGTTGATCCGTTAGCGATCGTGGGAGATTTGCCCGTCGGCGCACAGCAACGAGTAGAGATTCTGAAAGCTCTGTATCGTCAGGCAAAGCTGCTGATTCTAGATGAACCGACTGCTGTGCTCACTCCTCCCGAAATTGAGCGATTTTTTGCCGTGCTGCGGCAGTTGGCTGCTAACAACCACACGATTATCTTTATTAGCCACAAGTTGGATGAAGTGATTGATCTGTGCGATACGGTGACTGTGCTGCGGCGAGGCAAAGTCGTCGCGACGACAACCACTCGTGATGCTACGCCGCGCCAACTCGCAGAACTGATGGTGGGGCGAGAAGTACTGCTCCAGCGAGAGAAGCCCGATCGCCCAGTGGAAGCGGTGATGTTGGAGGTGAACCAGTTGCAGGTACAGGACGATCGCGGATTAGCCGCAGTCCAGGATGTGTCGTTTCAACTGCGGGCAGGTGAAATTCTGGGTATTGCCGGAGTCGATGGCAACGGACAGCGAGAACTGGCAGACGCGATCGCGGGGTTGCGCCTTCCCTCTCACGGCACGATTCTGCTCAACGGCAAAGACATTACCCAGTGGACACCCCAACAACGGGTCAAGGGCTTGAGACTAGGGTACATTCCCGAAGATCGGCAAAAAATGGGGTTGGTGCTGCCTTTCACCATCGCCCGCAATCTCATTCTCAAAGCTTTCAGACTGTTGCCCTTTTGCCAACGCTGGTTATTGCAACGAGCGGCGATCGCGTCCCATGCCAGCACTGCCATTCAAGCCTTTGATATTCGAGCCACCAGCGGCAACCTCAAAGTCAGCCAACTGTCTGGCGGCAACCAACAAAAAGTCGTGCTGGCGCGAGAACTGGCTGGACAACCGGATCTGATCATCGCCATGCAACCGACCCGTGGTCTAGATGTGGGCGCAACGGAATACGTTCAACAAGCACTCCTGACAGAACGGGAGCAGGGCGCAGCCATCCTCTACATCTCCACCGAATTAGAAGAAGTGATGACCATGAGCGATCGCATTGCCGTCATGTTCAACGGTCGCTTTGTCGCTGTCCTGGATGCCAAAACCACCACCAGCGACCAGATCGGCTACCTCATGGCAGGCGGGCAACCCGCTTCAGCGTGACCTTCAGCCTAAAAGTGGCATATGAAGTACGGCACGAGTTCTGGGGGTGAGCCAAAAGACCGTGATTGAAACCCTTAAAAAGTCCAGAATATTGGCTCATAGGGTTTCGCAAGAGTGTGGTACTTCGGATGAAACCCTGCCCATTTTTTCAAGCGTTTTGTCCCGTTGAGGATTTCTAGATGAAGTCGGACAAAGAATTTCTGTTTTTCGATTCAATCTGGGAATTCTGGCATATGACGTGTGATGCAACGAGCGTTGAATGCCGATCGCCCCTCTCACCCTCAACCAACCGGAAGTCGGTCACTTGATCGATGAATTGCGATACTTTCCTCATCAACCGCCGGGAGCTTAATCATGGCATCCGCCAACCAAAGCCCAGAACAAATTGCCCGCGATCTCATTGACGCACTGCTCAGACAGGCAGGATGGGTGATCCAGCCCAAGAACAAAATTAACTTTAGTGCTGGCGTGGGGGTGGCAATTCGGGAGTACCAAACCGATGCCGGTCCGGCGGACTATGTGCTGTTTGTGGAAGGGAAGCCGATTGGGGTGATTGAAGCCAAGCGGGAAGATGAAGGACATCGGTTGACGGTGGTGGAGGAACAGTCTGCTGAGTATGCCGATAGCAAGTTGAAATATATCCAGGACAGTCAGCCCCTCCCGTTCATCTATGAAAGTACAGGAGCTGTGACCCGCTTCACCGATCGCCGCGATCCGAAACCTCGTGCCCGTCCTGTTTTTGCCTTTCATCGCCCGACCACCTTCCAGGCATGGCTGAAGCAAGATAAGTCGTTGCGATCGCGCGTGTTGGATTTGCCGGAATTACCGACTGAAGGGCTGCGAGATTGTCAGATTCGGGCGATCGCCAATCTGGAAACGTCGTTTAAGGCGAGCCGTCCCCGTGCCTTGATCCAGATGGCAACCGGGAGCGGCAAGACGTTTACCGCCATCACCTTTATCTATCGCCTGTTAAAGTTTGCCAAAGCCAAGCGGGTGTTGTTTTTGGTGGATACCAAGAACCTGGGAGAACAGGCGGAACAGGAGTTTATGGCGTTTACGCCGAATGACGATAATCGCAAGTTTACTGAGCTTTATGCGGTGCAACGGCTGAAGTCCAGTTATGTGGCAACCGATAGCCAGGTTTGCATTTCCACTATTCAGCGGCTTTACTCCATTCTCAAAGGCGAAGAGTTAGACGAGAAAGCAGAAGAGGCGAATCCGAACGAGTTGGTGCAACCGAAAGCACCCCTGCCAGTGGTCTACAACGATCGCATTCCGATTGAATTCTTTGACTTCATTGTGATTGATGAATGCCATCGATCGATCTACAACCTGTGGAAGCAGGTGTTGGACTATTTTGATGGATTTCTGATTGGGTTGACGGCAACTCCGGACAAGCGCACCTTTGGCTTTTTCGATGAGAACGTGGTGAGTGAATATAGCCACGAACAGGCAGTGATCGATGGGGTCAATGTGGGCTATGTCCCCTATATCATCGAGACTGAAATCACGAAGAACGGCAGTCAGTTGGTGGCGAAGGAGTATGTGGAGCGGCGGGAAAAGCTGACCCGCAAACAACGCTGGGAACAACTGGATGAGGATGTGACCTATTCGGGGCGGCAGTTAGATAAGAATGTCGTCAACCCCAGTCAGATCCGTAATATCATTCGTGCCTTCCGAGACAAGCTGCCGGAAATCTTCCCCAATCGCCAGGAAGTGCCCAAAACGCTGATCTTCGCTAAGGATGACAGCCATGCTGACGACATCATTAAGCTGGTGCGGGAAGAGTTTGGCGAAGGCAATGCCTTTTGCAAGAAGGTGACCTACAAGGCAGAGGAAGACCCCAAATCAGTATTGGCGCAGTTTCGCAATGATTTCTATCCCCGTATTGCCGTTACGGTAGACATGATCGCCACGGGAACGGATGTAAAGCCGCTGGAGTGCCTGCTGTTCATGCGGGATGTGAAGTCGAAGAACTACTACGACCAGATGAAGGGACGCGGCACCCGCACACTGGGGCAGGATGATTTGAAGAAGGTGACTCCATCGGCTGCCAGTGCCAAGACCCATTTTGTGATTGTGGACGCGATCGGGGTAACGAAATCCCTCAAAACCGATACCCGCGCCTTAGAACGCAAACATTCGGTGCCGATCAAAGACCTGATGATGGGTGTGATGATGGGTGCAGCGGATGAAGACTCGTTTTTGTCTCTGGCAAGCCGTTTGACCCGATTAGAACGGCAGATGTCCCAACCGGAGCAGGGGCGAGTCGAGCAGTTGACGGATGGCAAGACCGTTGGCGCGATCGCTAGGGCGTTACTGGATGCCTATGACCCGGATGTGATTCTGGCGCAGGCACAGGCGGACAATGGGTTATCTGCAACGGAGGTGCCGACTGAGGGACAAGTGGAATCGGCTCAACAGACCTTAATCCAGGCAGCGAGAACCGCCTTTACCGGAGAGTTGATCGATTATCTGGACAATGTACGGAAAGTGCATGAGCAGATCATTGATGTGGTGAACCTCGATCGCGTCACGTTTGCCGGATGGGATCAGCAGGCACAGGAGCAGGCGCAGGCGGTGGTGCAGGATTTCACTCAGTTCATTGAAGCCAACAAGGATGAAATTACAGCGTTGCGGATCTTCTACAACCAGCCTTACCAGCGACGCACGATCACTTATCAAATGGTGCAGGACGTGTTGGAAATTCTGAAGACCCAAAAGCCCAACCTGGCTCCACTGCGGGTATGGCAGGCGTATGAGCAGGTGGAGCAAGTGAATGGCAAAAGCCCGATCGCGGAACTGGTGGCCCTGGTGTCGCTCATCCGGCGAGTGGTGGGAATTGATTCAACCCTAACGAACTACGAAACAACCGTGAACCGGAACTTCCAGGACTGGATCTTCCGCAAGCAGGCAGGGGCATTAAAGTTTAATGAGGAGCAGGTGGATTGGCTGCGGATGATCAAGGACTACATTGCCACGTCGTTTCATTTGGAAACTGATGACCTGGAGTATGAGCCGTTTGGTATGGGGGGTACGGTGCGGATGTATGAGTTGTTTGGGGAGGAGATGGATACAATCATTCAGGAGTTGAACGAGGCGTTAGCGGCTTAATTGTGAGACGGGATGCAATTTTCTACCAAATCTTCCAGCGTTACCCCGATTTGATTTTTGAGCTAATCGATCGCCCCCTCACGCCGCATCAAGGTTATCGGTTTGATTCCGTAGAGGTCAAGGAAACCAGTTTTCGCGTAGATGGGGTCTTTTTGCCGCCCGCCGATGCCAATCCTAAACGGGTCATCTTTGCTGAGGTGCAGTTTCAGAAAGATGAAACCCTTTATCATCGCTTCTTTACCGAGTCGCTGATTTACTTATACCGCAATCAGGGCAGCTACGACGATTGGTATGGGGTGATTCTTTTTGCATCCCGGAGTTTGGAGCCAAGCGATCGCCAGATTCATCGATCGCTGCTAGAAAGTGACCAGGTGCAACGGATCTATCTGGATGAGTTGAGCAACCTGGAGCAACAGCCGTTGGGGGTGAGCTTAATTCAGTTGACCACAGCACCAGAAGCGACCGCACCGGAGCAGGCTAGAGCGTTAATTCAGAGATCGCAGACAGAATCGCTCGGCAACCTTGCTCCTGGGGACATAATAGAATTGGTTGCAACAATCTTGTTTTACAAGTTTTCCAACCTGAGCAGAGAAGAGGTAAGTACTATGCTGGGGTTAGACAAAAGCTTAAAGGAGACTAGGGTTTATCGCGATTTGGAGGCTGAAGCTGAAGCTAAGTTTGAAGCCAGGATCGTGAAAGCCGTTCAGTGGCTTGCCGAAAAAGGTTTGCCGAATGAAGAAATCGCTGAAGCCCTGGATCTGTCAGTTGAGCGAGTCCAGGAAATTGTTCAGCAGGCAAAGAATTCTGATTAGTATGACCGTGAGCTTAGAAGACACCAGGCTTTACCGCGATATTGTGCGGGAAACAAAGTTGAAGATTATCCAACGTCTTCTGACGCAGGGCTTAGGATTAGAGGCGATCGCTGATGCTGTAGAGATGCCAGTCAGCGAAGTGCAGGAAGTGATTCAACAGTTACAGGAGCAAGAAGAAACCTAAAATTCAGTTGCTAGAAAACAAATGACGATCGCAGAGAGGATATACGAACTGGTTAAAGCTATGCCAGAAGAGCAGGCAAACGCTGTACTGAACTTCGTTGAACATTTGCACCAGGAGCAACAGTCTCAACCTGAAAGGAGGGAGAAAAAATTACTCATCGAATATGCCGGATTGCTCAAAGATTCACCAACCTTTCAAGGCGATCCAGTAGAAATTCAAAGGCAGCTAAGGGATGAGTGGGATTAAATTTTTGTTGGCTTTTCAGCATTATCGTGTTTTTCCGAAGTGAGGTGTATATGAAAGTAAGGGTCACTGAACAGGGGTTACTGATCCCGACAGAACTACTGGACGGGTTTCAAGAGTTTGAAGTGCAGAAAGAAAATCATCAAATTGTGCTAACACCTACTGAAGAGGCTGACCCGATCTGGCAACTAGGCTCTAACCCAATCTCTCTTAGAATTACAGACGCTTCAGAGAATCACGATGGGCTTCTATTGCAGGATGAATTTGAAGCGATCGCGGATCAACTGGCTGATGAATTTGCCATGTATGCAGGCGCAAGTTTATCTGTGGTATCGGATGATGCTATCAGTCGCGCTGGAATTTACGAGGATCATCCCTGACCGTGAACTATCTGGTAGACACGAACGTATTATTACGCTTTTTTGATCGCTCTCACCCACTTCATCCAGTGATTCGGTCAACCATTCGAGAGTTATATCAAAACCAGAACCAACTACAGGTTTTTCCTCAGAATTGTGTTGAGTTCTGGAATGTGGCAACTCGTCCTGTTGAAAGAAATGGATTTGGCTTCACGCCTGTTGCAGCGAATCGGCTCTTAAACCTGGTGGAACGGTTATTTCCACTCATTCCTGATAGCCCTGCAATTTACCCAGAATGGCGTAGATTGGTAACGACCTTCCAGGTGTCAGGGGTTCAAGTGCATGATGCACGGTTGGTTGCGGCAATGCGAGTCCATGAAATTGAGCACATTTTGACACTAAACATGACAGACTTTGCCCGATATGCAGTTGAAGGGATTGTCGCGATCAATCCAGCACTGCCGCGCTCAGAATAGCAGGGGATTGATGGTGAGGGAAGGTGGCGAATGACGGAAGGGAATGGGGAAGTTAGGGAATTGCCTAAGGGGTGGGCTTTAACAACTGTAGGAGAGGCGATCAAAATTATTGACTATCGTGGCAGAACTCCACCGTACAGCGAAGATGGTATTCCTCATTTACGTTCCTCAAACATCAGAAATAGAAAGATTGTTTGGGAGGACTTGAGATACGTTTCAGAGGAGACGTACCAAGCTTATATGACAAGAGGTTTGCCTGAAAAAGATGATGTTTTATTCACAACAGAAGCCCCTTTAGGTGAAGTTGCTCTGGCTCCTGATCAAAGGTTTTCTTTGGCACAAAGAATGATGATTTTGAGACCTAATAAGGACTTACTATCATCGAAGTTTTTACTTTACCAAATTGAAGATGAGAACTTTCAGAAGAAATTAAAGAATTCGGGTACGGGTACAACCGTAACAGGTGTTTCATCCCGAAATTTTCAACCTATCTCTATTCTTCTTGCTCCAATCTATGAACAAGAGAGGATTGTTGAAAAAATTGAAGAGTTGTTTTCGGAACTGGATCAGGGGATTGAGAACCTGAAGACGGCGCAGAAGCAGCTTAAGGTCTATCGTCAGGCGGTGTTGAAGTGGGCGTTTGAGGGCAAGCTGACCGAGCAATGGCGGCAACAGGCGCAACAGCAGGGAACCCTGAAAACGGGGGAGGAGTTGTTAGCCCAGATCAAGGCAGAGCGAGAAAACCGCTATCAGCAACAGGTGGCAGCGTGGGAAGCGGCAGTCAAAACCTGGGAGGCAAATGGCAAACCCGGCAAGAAACCCAGCAAACCTAGCAAACCCAAAGACCTAGCCCCTCTACCTCATAACCAAGTTGCTGATCTACCCTCATTGCCTGATTCTTGGAAGTGGATTCAACTTGGAGAGGTGCTGGACGATATAGAAGCCGGAAAAAGCTTTCGATGTGAAGAAAGACCGCCACGAGCTAACGAAATTGGAGTAGCAAAAGTTAGTGCTGTTACGTGGGGCGAATACGATGAATCGGAAAGTAAGACTTGTCTCGAACAGGATAAAACAGAAGAAAAATTCCTGATTGAGGCTGAAGATTTTCTGTTTAGTAGGGCTAACACGATCGAGCTTGTAGGAGCTTGTGTGATTGCTAAAAGAGTTACTCTGAGAGTGATGCTGAGTGACAAAACGCTCCGTTTTAAGTTTTCTAAGAGTATCAATCAAAAGTTCATTCTGCATTTTCTGAAAAGTCGCTATGGCAGAAATGAGATTGAAAGATTGGCAACTGGCAACCAAGAGTCAATGAGAAATATTGGTCAGGATCGAATTCTCAGAATTAGAACACCTTTTCCACATCCATTTGAGCAGGAACAAATAGTTCAAGAAATTGAATCGCGGCTTTCCAACTGTGACCAACTCGAAACGACGATCGCTGAAAACCTGCAAAAAGCTGAAGCACTGCGGCAGAGCATTCTAAAACAAGCCTTTGAGGGCAAACTGGTGCCGCAAGATCCGACTGATGAACCTGCTGAAAAATTATTGGAGCGCATCCGGGCGGAGAAGGCAAAGCGGCAACCGCCTGGAAAACAGATGACAATAAAAATGAGCCGAAGCAAGGAGGATGCCAATGACTTGGAAGATTGAAGAAGCCCAACAGCGTTTTGGTGAATTGATCCAGGCGGTTGAGCAGGAACCCCAATTAATTTATCAGCAGAATCAATTAGTGGCAGTTGTAGTGGAAGCCCAAACATATCAACAATTTCTGCAATGGCAGCAACAACAGGCTCAACGATCGCTCTCTCAAGCATTCGCAGAACTGCGCCAAATGCGCGAAGAGGAGGATTACACGCTTGAAATACCTGACCGCCGCGATCGACCCAACCCCTTCGGGACTTTGAAGATTGCGGCATCTCTTTGCTAAACCCATTTGAAAATTAACAAGTTTTCGCCCATACCCATTCCATCTATGAACACCCACGCCATTGTTTCCAAAGTCTGGAGTTTCTGTAACACCCTGCGCGACGATGGTGTGGGCTACGGCGACTACCTGGAGCAATTGACCTATCTGCTCTTCCTGAAAATGGCAGACGAATACAGCCGTCCGCCCTACAAACGCAAATCCGGCATCCCCACCGAGTACAACTGGAGCAGCCTCACCACCAAGCGCGGCGCAGAACTGGAACTTCACTATCTCAAAGCGCTGCAAGAACTTGGCAAGCAAAAAGGCATTCTGGGGCAAATCTTCACCAAGTCGCAGAACAAAATTCAGGACCCGGCAAAGCTGTTCAAGATCATCGACATGATCGACAAGGAAAACTGGGTCGTCATGGGTGCTGATGTCAAAGGCGAAATTTATGAAGGACTGCTGGAGAAAAATGCTGAAGACACCAAGAGCGGAGCCGGACAATACTTCACCCCTCGTGCCCTAATTTGGGCAATGGTGGAGTGCATCCGTCCTGCACCCATGCAGACGATCGCCGATCCGGCTTGCGGTACGGGTGGCTTCTTCCTCGCCGCTTACGATTTCCTGGTCAAGCACTACAAACTCGACAAAGAACAGTCCCAGTTCCTCAAATTCAACACCTTTCGGGGTAACGAGATCGTGCAAAGCACCCGTCGCCTTGCCCTGATGAATATGTTCCTGCACAACATCGGGGAACTGGATGGCGAATCCATGATTTCATCCCAGGATGCTTTGATTGCGCCCAGTCCCGAAAGTTTCGATTACGTGCTGGCAAATCCGCCCTTTGGCAAAAAGAGCAGCATGACTTTCACCAATGAAGAAGGTGAGCAGGAGGAAGAAGACCTCACCTATAACCGCCAGGACTTCGATGCCACCACCTCCAACAAGCAACTCAACTTCGTGCAGCACATCCGCACCATGTTGAAGACGACAGGCAAAGCGGCGATCGTCCTGCCGGACAACGTGCTATTTGAAGGGGGATCCGGAGAGAAGGTACGGCGGGCACTCCTGAACAAAACTGACTTGCACACCATCCTGCGCCTGCCTACAGGGGTCTTTTATAAACAAGGCGTGAAAGCTAACGTCCTCTTTTTCGACAATAAACCCGCCGCCAAAGATCCCTGGACAAAAGAAGTCTGGTACTACGACTTCCGTACCAACAACCACTTCACCTTGAAGAAGAACCCCATGCAGAAAGCGGATCTGCAAGACTTCATCGATTGCTATAACCCACAAAACCGGTTCAAGCGAGAGGCAACCTGGTCTGACACCAATCCCGAAGGACGCTGGCGCAAATACACCTATGAAGAACTGATCGCCAGAGACAAAACCAGCCTGGACATTTTCTGGCTGAAGGACAACAGCCTGACTGACTTGGACAATCTTCCCGATCCCGATATCCTGGCTCTCGAAATCGTTGAGAATATCGCCGCTGGGTTGGAAAACTTCAAAGCGATCGCCACTTCACTCAACGGCAATGCCATCAACGCGGAGTCACCTCACCGGGTTGTAGCGGAATAGTCTTGTTGCAGTCCTTGTTCAGCCGGGTGCAACCTGCACCAAGGCGCTGATGACGGAGAGGGGGGGATTCGAACCCCCGTTGAGTTACCCCAAACTTGATTTCGAGTCAAGCGCATTCAACCGCTCTGCCACCTCTCCAAAAAGTGACCATTCTATTCTACTGGATGCGTTGCCCCTGGAAAGTTTGATTCGTCGCCTTCCGTGGTTTAATCATGCCAGAAGCTTATTTGGGCACGATCGCCCCTGCCTATGTCCCTGACGCTGATTCTGCAAAACATTCTGAATGGGTTATCGATTGGTAGCGTTTACGCTATTTTTGCCCTGGGCTACACGCTGATTTTCTCGATTTTAGGGATTATTAACTTTGCCCATGCAGCGGTGTTTACCCTGGGAGCTTACTTTACTTACTTTTTGATGGGGGGCAGCACAGGCTTTAATGGCATTCTTGCCAATGCTCAATTGCCTTTTGCCTTGCCATTTTGGATCGCAATCTTGGTGAGTGGGGTGCTGGCGGGGTTGGTGGGAGTTGCGATCGAGCGCTTGGCATTTCGTCCCCTCCGCCGACAGGGAGCAGACCCACTGTTGACGGTAGTTTCCAGCCTGGGTGTAGCTTTTGTGATTGTCAACTTGATTCAATACCTGGTGGGCGCAGAGAACTACACATTTCCCGCAGGAGCCTATGGCAATCTTCCTGCGGCGATTAATTTAGGCACCGAGGCAAATCCGATCCCGATTCGGACGGTGCAGATAGTGATCTTTCTGGTGTCTGGGGTGATTTTGACCGTGTTGACCTATTTGATTAACGGTACGAAGTATGGCAAGGCAATGCGAGCCGTGGCAGAAGATGCAACTACCTCAAGCTTGTTGGGCATTGATCCCGATCGCTTTATTGTGTTGACTTTTTTTGTCAGTAGCTTTTTGGCGGGAGTTGCAGGCACCCTCGTTGGTTCCAGCGTCAGCATTGCTGGACCCTACTTTGGCATCAGTTTTGGCTTGAAAGGGCTGGCAGTGATTGTGCTGGGGGGCTTGGGCAGCATTCCTGGAGCGGTGATTGGCGGACTGGCGATCGGCGTAGTGGAAGCATTTGTCCCCGGCGAGTACTCGGCTTACAAAGATGCGGTTTCCTTTGGGATTCTGTTTTTGACCTTGCTGATTCGTCCTCAAGGCTTACTGGGGCGCAGGGTAATTCAAAAAGTGTAGCAAACAGGATCGCCTGGACATCGGGCTGGCATCACGAATGCTGGATCTAAGTAGGTTGGCACAATTCGTTGTTGCGTCATTGATTATTGGTCATTGGTCATTGGTCATTGGGGCGTTGCGATTTGCAGAGAACACAGGGCGAGGGATAAATGGCAAAGGACTGATGACCACCCCGTTTCCAGGATATCTACTACTCACCTCCATATAATTGGGAGGACTTATGGATTTCTTTAGAATGATCCGTTAGAAATTGATGGAATCGGGCAAAACTAAAGTTGTTCATAGTGATATTTTTTTGCTCTCCCCACCGTTTTGCCAAAGGAACAGAATCTGTTTATGACCTATACAATTCCTGAACTAGACACGATCAGTCGTCAACTGATGAGCCTCGATCGCCCCAAAAAAGCCAAGATGCTGGTGGTGGACGATGAACCCGATAACCTCGATCTGCTGTACCGCACTTTTCGGCGAGACTTCCAGGTATTAAAGGCGGAGAGCGGGGTTCACGCCCTGGAATTGCTCGCGTCTGAAGGCGAAGTTGCTGTCATCATCTCGGATCAACGGATGCCTGAGATGAAAGGCACAGAGTTTTTAAGCCGTACAGTGCCCCAATTTCCGGACACAATGCGGATTATTTTAACGGGTTTTACCGATGTCGAAGATCTGGTAGAAGCCATCAACTCAGGGCAAGTCTACAAGTACATCACCAAGCCCTGGAATCCGGATGAGTTGAAGGCGGTAGTACAACGAGCAGCAGAAACCTATGAGTTGCTCAAGCAGCGCACCGAGGAACTCCAGCGGTCACAATCTCAAACGGCGTTGCTTTATAACATTGT
>JANRIN010000234.1:0-11147 GCA_033764965.1 Leptolyngbyaceae cyanobacterium bins.302
GATAAGCAAGCCTGGTAGAATGGTGGCAACATATTTTGATTTGGTAGAGCGGATTCTTTGGATTCGCTCTATTTTCGTCTATCCTGGTAGCCCATTTCTACCATCTATCAAGGCTTTCACCCTTACTGTCACCCCCTGAGAAGAATTCCTTCATCTCTTCAAGTCTGATGAATGGGAATTTGAATACTGAATTCGGCTCCTAGACCGGGCGTGGAGGTACAAATGAGCTTACCTTTGTGTTTTTCGGTAATGATTTGATAACTAATCGACATTCCCATTCCGGTTCCTTTGCCAGCCGGTTTGGTTGTAAAAAATGGATCAAAAATCCGCTGTTGCAGTTCTGGAGGAATATCAGATCCATTATTGGAGATCGTAATTTGCACCCAGTTTGCATCTACAACAGAAGTACGGATGGTAATGGTTGGATTGGTTATTTGTCCCTGGTCATTGGTTGTAGATGAATTGTCATTTGCTGATGACGAATGACCAACGATCAATGACTCCTCCAACGCATCGATCGCATTTGCCAGAATATTCATAAAGACCTGATTCAAGGATCCGGCGTAGCATTCTACCGATGGCAACTGACCATAATCACGAATTACGCGAATTTCGGGATGCTCTGATGTGCCCTTCAAGCGATGCTGCAAAATTAGCAGGGTACTCTCAATTCCTTCATGGATATCAACCTTTTTGTACTCTGCCTCATCTAAGCGGGAAAAGTTGCGGAGCGATCGCACAATTTCAGTAATTCGTTGCGTGCCCATCTTCATGGAAGCTAAAGTTTTCGGCAAGTCTTCCTGAACAAATGCTAAATCCAGAACACTTGCTGCCGATCGTAATTCGGGAGCAGCATTTTTGCTATGTCGTTGATATATTTCCGCAAATGCTAGTAGGTCTTCTATATATCTCTGGACATGGTTGAGATTACCGCATATAAAATTAACGGGGTTATTAATTTCATGGGCAACCCCTGCAACCAGTTGACCCAGCATTGCCATTTTTTCAGATTGCACAACCTGTACCTGCGACTGCTGCACTTGTTGTAGGGCAGTTTGCAGTTGAGCAGTGCGTTGTGCCACTTGTGTTTCTAAGGTTTGAGTGAGTTGACGCAGTTTGAGATGGGTGTTGACCCGAACAATCAATTCCGCTTCCTGAAAGGGTTTGGTGACGTAGTCAACTGCACCCAAATTAAACCCTCTGACCTTGTCCGTTGTATCAGAGAGGGCTGTCATAAAGATCACTGGAATGTCAGATGTTGTAGGAGAAGCTTTGAGCAGGCGACAGGTTTCAAATCCATCGATTCCGGGCATCATCACATCCAACAAAATTAAGTCTGGTTGGCTCATTGTTGCTTGTTTAATCGCACGATCGCCATCCATTGCGATCGCCACCTCAAATCCTGCATCACCCAATGCCTCGGCAACCACTTCCAAATTTGCTGGAGTATCATCAACAACCAAAATTAGGGGAAGATTTTGCATAACGAACCTCTTCAACTACAGGTAACTTCATTCAGGAATTGCTGAATTAACGCCTCCAATTTTTCGACCTGAAATCCTTTGCTCAGATCAAGTATTTGCTGCACAAAGGGGGTGTACTGAGAATTTTGCTGTTCCAGAGATTTCGCCAACTCTGTTAGTTTTTTCAGTCGCCCCTGCTGGGCAAATAGCAGCAATTGAGTCAGATCTTCCGATGAGGGCAAAGTCATTTTTGAAGACGCAATTGGACTACTTTGAGGCTTTTGTACTAAAGCTTGTTCCTGTTGACGGCTTGAAGTTTGGGATTGATAAATCCAGGTTAAGTTTAAGTGTTTGCGAAGCATCTGAAATAAGTCATCTGCTTGCACAGGTTTTTCCAAAAAATCATTCCCGCCAGCATCTAAGCTCTGTTGCTGATCCATACTAGATACCGAAGCTGAAGATACAATTGCCGGAATCGATCGCAACACCTCAGATGCTCGAATTTGTTGCAGCAGTTGGTAGCCATCCATGACGGGCATCAAAATATCCGTGATAATCAGGTTGGGTCTGATTTGGTTCGCCTGGATCAGTCCATTCTGTCCATCTTCTGCCTCAAACACTTTGAAACCAAGGGGTTCCAGCAAATTCACAATAACCGAGCGATTCTCCCACTTGTCATCAACAACGAGGATGGTTTGTCGTTTCCCTTCATAGCCCATCAAACGATCGCCCATAGTGTTTACAGTAGGTCGCCATTCTGCGGCGATCGGCAACTCCACCTCAAAGTAAAAGGTACTACCCACTCCAAGCTGGCTCTCCACTCGAATTTGGCTACCCATCAATTGAGCAATAGTTTGGCTAATCGCGAGTCCTAATCCAGTTCCTTCCGAATTGCGTTTAGAGTCGCTAACTTGTTCAAAAGGTTGAAAGATTTTATTCAGTACATCCGAGCTCATACCAATTCCAGTATCTTCGATCTGGAATTGCAGGCGAGTCGAGCGAGATGCTGCTGGCTGATTCACTTCAGAGGCTTCAGCGCTGATTTGTTTAGCTCTGAAGATCACTTTGCCTTGCTCTGTAAATTTGACCGCATTCCCTAACAAGTTAATCAGCACCTGCCGTAGCCGTTTCTCATCAACGTCAACACCCTCTGGCAAATCAGCAGCAGGAAGATACACAAAGTCAATTCCCTTCTGTTTTGCCCGGATGCTGACAATCTCGGCGATGCCCTGTAACAAAGCAGGTAGATGAACTGGATGCGGGTCTAGTTCCAACCGCTGGGCTTCAATTTTGGAAATATCTAAAACATCGTTAATCAGGGTTAGCAAGTGCGACCCACACTGATAGATAATGTCTAACCCTTTGCGCTCTTTTTCTCCCCACCTTTGAGAACGACCGAGAATTTGGGCATACCCCAGAATACCGTTCAAGGGAGTCCGCAATTCGTGGCTCATGTTTGCCAAAAATTCGCTCTTCGCTCGACTGGCAACCTCAGCCATTTCTTTAGACTGTTTTAAGGCAGCGGTGCGTTCCTCAACCTTGCTCTCCAAGTCTTCATTGACTCGTTCTAATCGAGCTTTTACCTGCTCTCGCTCCAGAACAACGGCTGACAGAATCAGAGTGGTGACAGTGACAGTGCCGATAAAGGCTTGCAGAAGTAACAAAGATTCATTGAGTGTGCTGCGATTGAATGAACTGGTGCCACGAATTGCCCCCGCGATCGCCAATGCCGTCACCAGGAAAATCGCAATGGCAACAAACTGTTGTTTTGAACGAAATGCTGACCATACCAATAAAGGAATCAAAAGGTATTCCACAGGATAGCCAAAACCAAAAGCGATCGTTCCTACACCCACCAGCAAGAACACCCAAATTGCTACTTCTAATTGAGATTGTAGCGATCGAGGAATGATGGATTGAAACACGGAGATAAAAGATTTAGAACTTATTTGAGCACTCACTGGTCTATTGATTAGACTATTTCTAAACCAGTTATCAATCCAGAATAGCAACAATGGTGCAATGACCAAAACGCCGATGGCATCCCCTAACCAAAAGGTTAACCAGCTAATGACATAGTTATTGCCCTCAATAAAACCACATAAGTACATCGTGGTTGCCCCAAAGGTAGGACTCACCATGCAGCTCACAAGTTCAATGCCAGTAAATTTAGCGACATTAGGAGCATTACCAAACATTTGGTGAGAACCAATGAAGCGTTGAATCAGATAGGTTCCGACCACAGCCTGGAGCACAGATCCCGTAGCAATTCCTAGCCCAGAGGCGATCGCCATCGATGCAATACCCGTATTTGCCCACAGGGGCCACGTTGCAGCCACCACAGCCGCAAGCCAAATGCCCCACCACACCCGGTAGCCCACCAGCAGCATCGCCGCTAATGCAATTCCAGACGGGGGATAAACAGGAGTTATAAATCCAGGCGGAATTGCCAGGTATTGCCCCAGTTTGGCAGTGGCGTAGTAGATCAGGGCGATCAAAATGATCAATAGAGCGGTCTTGGGTTGATTAGGCGATACTTGCGAATCCATGAAAGAAAGCCAGTTTAAGAGGACAACGTTGAATCAGGTGCATTCAATTTTTAAGTTGCCCAGATTTGAACACAATTCAGCTATATGCAAACCATATTATGTTGGCAAGCTGACTTAGCCAGGTTTAAGAAATTTTAGAAACAGCCCAATCACCTTTGGTTCGGATTAAAATGCAGCGGATAGAAAAGTAATATCTTCCGCAAACCAGATTAATCAACGATAAAGGACAACTGATGAAAAAAATGATCCCGCCAAGCTGGAGAGTTCACGCTAGAGCATCCCAACGCCATCTGGTTGACCGCATCACAGGACGATGGCAACAGTTGGCAAGCGATCGAGGGAACCCGCAAGCTCAAGCTAATTTTCTGCCTCAAATTGTATTAAGTCAGCCCCTTGGCTCGATGACAGGACAATACCTTGAGCGGAAAAAACATAACCTCGCTTTAGCGATTCAAAAACTTCAGGATGTAGTTGTTTTTCCAGAGCAAATTTTTTCCTTCTGGCATCTGGTGGGTCATCCTACAGCAAAAGCAGGATACGTTGAAGGCAGAACCATCACCGGGGAAAAGCTGGATACCTCCGTGGGCGGCGGACTCTGCCAGCTATCTGGCATGATCTATTTCCTGGCTCTCAAAGCTGGACTGACGATCGTCGAGCGCCACCCCCACTCTAAAGATATCTACACCGATGCCACCCGTTTCGCTCCCCTCGGTTCGGATGCCACGGTGGTTTATGGCTACAAGGATTTGCAGATTAAGAACCATCTAGCCGCCCCGATCTGCTTGCAGTTTTTTACTACGGAGCAAGACATCCAGGCAAGCCTTTGTTCCCCTCAGCCGATCGCAGAAGTACCTGTTGAGTTTCGTGCCCAACCGCTGGAGTTCGCCACGCAGGTTAAAACCATCCGCTATCCCCAACCCGATGCAGAAGCGGAATTAGTCAGTTCAGATCTTTATCCTAAATTGCTTATTCCGGCGCATCTGCGATAGTTCAGAGAATTTACGGTGTGTATGGGAAGTAAATCGTGAACGTCGCCCCATGTCCCACCAGGCTATTCGCAGTAATAGTTCCACCCAAGGTTTCCACAATGCGTTTAGCGATCGCCAGTCCCAAGCCCGTACCACTTTCTTTCCCGGACGAACTGGTTGTGTAGAATTGCTCAAAAATACGGGGCAAATCCCCTTGAGAGATGCCAGCCCCCTGATCCCGAATTTGGATGATCACTGATCGCTTATTTCGATAGCCTAATATAAATATTTTTGAAGTCGGTTTAGAGTGTTTAATCGCATTATCCAACAGATTTAGAATTGCTTGAAGCAAGCGTTCTGGATCGCTTTTAAATTGTACATCGGTTACTTTTAGCTGGGGTTCTAGGGCTTTTGCTTGCATTCGGAGTTCCATCACTCCCACGGCACGGCTTAATAGATTTTTAAGCGAAATGGTTTGGGTATCTAACTGGGTGACTCCTGCCTCCAAACGTCCTAGATCGAGTAAGTCGTGAATCAAACCCGATAGACGTTTTGTTTCGTGCTTGACTGTTTGAAAGAAGCGATCGCGTAACTCCGGTTCTTCAATTGCGCCGTTTTCCAGTGCTTCTACAGTAACTTGAACATTACTCACAGGGGTTCGCAGTTCATGGGAAACTTTTGCCAAAAATGCTCTGCGTTCCTCATCTAAAGAAGCAAGCCGTTCACTCATGCGATTTAATTCAATCGCCAGTTGATCTAACTCATTACTCTGAGAAATGGCTAAACGATCGCCAAAATGACCACTTCCAATGTGGCTGGCAAAACTCCGCATCCGTTCAATGGGTAGCGACAGGCTACGGGCAAAGCGATCGCTAATCAAAGCACACAGTAGGATGGTAACTCCAAGGGTAGCGAGGATTGTCCAGATAATTCTGGCAAATTGGCGTTGAAACTGTTCCAGGGTAATCGACAGACGCAGCACACCCAGCAGTTGACGGTTGCGAACAACCGGTTTCGTAATGTAGAGGCGATCGTCACTCGACAAGATCCCTTTTGCCACACCCTGAGCAATTTGCCCTTGCAAGGCTGCTTGCATCCCCGGCACCTGTACCCAATCAATGTAATACTGATCGGTTTGCGGGGCAGAAGTTGCCAACAGTGCTCCTTCAGGATCAAACACGCGCAGAGTCACTGTTTCAGGTGCGCCATAGCGTTGAGTGATGAGTTCGACTCGTTGAACATCCTGCCGCTCCAGTGCATCTGCGACACTTTCACTCAAGGCACTTGCCCAATTTTCCAGGTCTGCCTGCCGTGTCTGCATGAAGTAGGCATAGAATGACCACAACACATAACCCGACAACAGGGATGTCCCTAAAGTCACCAGCAGCAAGTAGGTTGCCAACAACTTGGCATGAATTGAATTCCAGGAAACTTTGAACAACCAGGACATGACCTAAGCAAGTTCTCCTGTATGGCGGCGCAATGCCGCTTTCATCCGGGCTAGTAGTTCACGAGTGTTAAAAGGTTTCGTTACGTAGTCATCGGCTCCTGCTTCCAAGCCACGCACTTTGTCTATGTCCTGATCCTTCGCTGTCAGCATCACAATGGGCACATTAGAGAAGGCGCGAATCCGCCAGCATACTTCCATTCCGTCTACTTCTGGCAACATCAAGTCCAGCAAGACAATATCAGGAACCTGCTTATGAAATTGCTTAATTGCACTGTGACCATCGACAGCTGTCGTTACTTGATAACCTTCTTTCTGCAAGGAGTAAGTCAAGCTCTCCCGGAGAGCTGCCTCATCGTCAACTAGAAGAACATGGCACATCTTAGCTAGGGTTGAAAACAAGTTTGCTTTAAAGAGGATGACAGTCTGATATCGTCTTGTCCTCTTCCATAAGGAATAACTCAGATCTTGTACCCGTTGCAGGAAGAGTCTTGAAATCAATTTCAGGCTCAAAGCTAAAACCCGTTAAACCGGGTTGAAATCCTCTTCTAGTAAACTTTCCAGTCAGTTTCAACTGATTTCGGAATGAGAATTAATTAACATCGAGAAGTTGTCATTCTGAGCGGTTAGTGAAGAATCGCAGAGATGCTTCACTTCGCTCCCCTTGTTCAGCATGGCAAACTCCGGATGTTGTTGACTTCACGATTCTTAAGCTTTCAGCCCGAACTTTCGTTCAGAGCAGTTGTTGAGAATCGTGCAAGAGGTAAATTCACCTTTAAAGTCATGCCAGCCTGCCGCAACCGTGCTATCAAAACCTCACCCAATCCAGTCGCAGGAGTCAAAATCCCCCCTCGCGTCTGCCCTCCCGGTAATGCATCGACTTGCAATGCCAAACTCAAGGCAGACTCGCACACAAACTTGACCGTCGCCCGATTGCCCGGATCGCCCTGATCCTTGATCAATCCGTGGATCTTCCGTCCATCCATCGTCGTCGCCACCAGTTCACAGGAAAACCAGCCGTTATTCATGGTTTGTTCAGAGGGTCCGCTTCCGGGCTGGGGCAGAACGGATTGCAGCAGCGATCGCAGATGGGGTTGTTGTAGCACACCCACGAACAGAGCCAGCCCTGCGGTTACACCTGCGGCTTGCAACCATGCCAGGGGTTGATCAAACTTGAGATACTCTTGATAAGTAAAATTCGAGCCATAGGAGTCCTGCCAACTCTCGTACAACGCACTACTGCGGCGCACAATGCGAGTGTTAACCGGTGCCATGAAGAAAGGAGCGATCCAGGTATTCAAATCTGGATCAAAGACGGGAGTTTGAGGATCACGGTTGCGATCGATTTCAGCTTGAGTCCTCTGTGGTGGCGGGTTCAGCAGAAACGGATCACCCCAGGAAACAGACAGATTTGCGTCATACAGGTTGACCGCAGATGCCACAGTCCCCCCATTTAAGCCTCCCGCCATTTGAAAATAGGCATTCACTTGCTGGCACGACGTTCCCAGATCCCGTTGCAAGTGCCGGACGATCAGATAAGTCCCCAGGTCAGAGGGTACAGAATCAAAGCCGCAGCAGGGAATAATCCGCGTGCCGTCGCTGGCAGCCTGGTCATGATAGCGATCGATCAGGGTTTTGACCCAGGGCGTTTCTCCTGTGATATCAACGTAGTGAGTTTTGAACCGCACACAGGCATCGACCAGAGCATCGCCGTAGAGGGCAAAGGGTCCGGCAGTAGACAGCAACACCCGCGTTTGAGCCACAACCGCATCGATCGCCGATTGATCCTGGCTGTCAGCAACTAGCACATCTACTGCAACCCCCACCTCATCCCTGACGGACTCTAATTTCTGTCGGTTGCGTCCCGCAAGCGCCCATCGCACGTGACCAGAAGCGGCATGACAGGCAAAATACTGCACCGTTTGCTTGCCTACAAACCCACTGGCACCGTAGAGCACAACATCATAGGCGCGATTCAACATGACAAAGAACCTCCTGCCAACGGGATTTGATGGTAGCCAGCATAGCTTGATCAAATTCAAAGATCAAACAAGTATTGAATAACAGATATTGTTTTTTGTCATTTATTTATTATACTAGGCTTAACACACGAGTGGAGAAACGTGTTCCATGAATGATTCAGCCTTAACGCCGGAGCGAATTTTAGATGCCGCAGAAGAAGTATTGCGGCGATATGGTCCGGCAAAGGCGACCGTTGTGGATGTGGCTCGCTTTCTACAGGTGAGCCACGGCACAATTTATCGACATTTTTCCAGCAAGGCAGATCTGCGGGATGCCGTGGCAGAGCGGTGGCTGCATCGAGTTTCCGAACCACTAGCGCTGATTTTGGAAAGAGAGGGTTCTGCAACGGAACGATTGCATCAATGGCTCCAGCAATTGATGGCACTCAAACGACAAAAGGTACTAGATGATCCGGAGATGTTTGCAACGTATTCTGCGATCGCGGAAGAATCACGCGAGGTTGTCCAAGCTCATGTAGATGAATTGGTTCGGCAACTGGATCAAATTATTACCAATGGCATCACCAATCAGGAGTTTAAGGTCACGGACTCACATCAAGCGGCAAAGGCAGTCCTGAATGCGACGATCCGATTCCATCATCCTGCCCATGCGAAGGAGTGGAATGATTCAGCCATTGATGCTGACTTTGCTGAAATTTGGTGCTTATTGCTAACTGGGCTAACGATAGGACACCTCCGCTAGCTGCGTTCTCATCTCATGCAGTTGGAGTGCAAATTTTTTTGACCCACTCACTAACACTTACTTTCCCTTTTGATCAATATTCCAATATTCCAATATTCCAATGTTCCAATATTCCAATGTTCCTGTGAAGCAAGGCATGGCTCGACTAAGGATCGTGACGTAAACTGCGTCCGGAGTTGGTCATGCTTCACTTCGCTCCGCTTGTTCAGCGTCTCTGCAATTCTTCGCTAACCGCGCAGAATAACGACTCCTCGATATTAATTGTTATCCCTAAGGGTTTGAGCGATCAACCACCAGAATTTACACTTTTAGAAGAAAATTATATGGTTGCGGCTTTTTTAGTAACTCCAGTAGCATCGAGTTACGGAAATCATGTCCCATTAGTTCCATACCATCTGGAGTTGAGCTTTTCCCAACCATTTCGATCGCATTCTGCTCGAAAATTTTATTCAAATTTGAAAGCCTGTGTCAAAATTAAACCAGGTTGGAAAGCAGTAGCCCACCTCAGCAAGTTAACTAGAAATTTCGAGTTAGGGTTTTAGGGTTTTGGGTTTTGAGTTTAGCAGCTTTAGCTAACCCTCGTTTATCTAGCACTCAGCGTATTACGGTTAACGTTACCCGTAAATCATTTACCCCCTTCATGCAAGGAAATTTGAAATGATTATTGCGATCGCGAACCTCAAAGGTGGTGTCGCCAAAACGACAACTGCTGTCCATATTGCCGCCGGGTTATCAAAAGATGGAGCCACCGTTCTGGTCGATTCTGATCCGAATCGATCGTCTGTTGCCTGGGCAGGTAAGCCAACTTCATCTGCACCATTCAAGGTCATTACAGAGCTAGAACTTCTTAACTTTCAGGGGAAGTTTAAGCATATCGTTACCGATACCAAAGCCAGACCGGAAAGAGAAGACCTGAAAGTTTTGCTGAATACAGTTCATCTCATCGTTCTACCAACGCCTCCGAATGGAGACGACTTAAGAGTAACGGTTGGAACGGCTAAGGCTTTGAGTGAATTGGGGAGCAAGAAGCACAAGATTTTACTGACAAAAGTGCCGACTCATCATGGAGCAACTGATGAGCAAGATGCAAGAATCTGGCTTCAGTCGCAAAACATTCCTGTATTCAGCGGACGTATTCGCTATTACAAAGCTTACGATAAAGCCTTCTTGTCGGGCGTTCCAGTATACGAGGTCAAAAAAGATAGAAATGCAAAGCTTGCATGGTCAGATTATCAGGCAGTGATTAAGGAGGTTATGGAGTATGAGCAGTAGATTACAAGGATTGACTGGGTTATTAGCAGTAGAAGCGACAGTAGAGACGGATACTGTCGAACCAGACCTGATGGGACTTGTAACACCCCAAGCAGCAGAGGAAGTAGCGGTATCAGGAAACGCTCCTGTCCTCATTCCACTTTCAAAAATTCGAAAATCTCCTTTTCAACCGCGATCGTTCTTCAATTATGAAAAGATTCAAAAGATGGCGGATAAATTCCGTCAATATCGCGAAGCTGGCATTCGTCCAAAAACAGTTATCCTAGTTCGTCCCGTTCCTGGAGAAGATGCCTATGAGTTAGTTTTTGGAGAGCAGCGTAAGATTGCCCATGAAAAAGCTAATTACACAGATGTTTTAGCCTTTGTAGACGACACCATTACGGACGAAGAAGCACGAGAATTAGCTTTGACGGAAAACCTGCTGCGAGAGGATCTTAATCCTGTAGAGAAAACAGAAGGAATCTTGAATCTTGCTGCAATTAAGCTTGGGACTTCACCTGAAGGAGTTAGGCAGTTACTGGATAAGGCGGCTAACCAGCGCAAGCAACATACGGATAACGTTACCCGTACAGAACAATGGAAAACTCTAGAAGCTTTCTTTCACGAGTTGCCTGACAAAATTACGCCGGAAAGCTTTAGAACTAACTATCTACCCTTACTGAAACTTCCCAGTGATGTACTCGAAGTATTGCATCAGGGCAAGATTGAATACACTAAAGCAAAA
>JANRIN010000242.1:0-3180 GCA_033764965.1 Leptolyngbyaceae cyanobacterium bins.302
CCAAGGGGTTAATATCTGTGGACCGTCAGGAATCTCAGTTCCCTGAGTCGCACTAAAGTCATCGCCGATGAAGGTGGCAACATCTACAGTGCCGGGGTTTGGCAGTTTAGCAAAGTCTGGATGCTCTAATAGATCCTGGCGATTCTTGGTGATGTGGTAGAGGCTGATTAAGGCATGGGTTTTGCCGCCACCGAAAGGAGTCCGCAGTTGCAGAACGCGATCGCCCGCTTCGCCACACAGACGTTGCACCACACTAGTCAGAAGATTTTTTAATTCTGACGTAAGGTAGGTGGCTGAAAAGAATTGACCCGCGTAGCGATAGATGGGAGGGCAAGTCGGGTCTTGTCGCACCACCGCACCCAGTTTGGCAGCGTAAACAGAATTATCAAGTTTGCCATCCAGGATGTCTTGGTGGGGGATGGCAACTTGAGTCCAGGGTTTGAGTTGGTATGCGCTGCTCATAGGGTGTGTGGGAGGTAAACGATGGGGATAGGGTTAGCGAACGCCGACCAGATCGGATTCTGGTTGGAGAGTGGAAACGAGAATGCCGAGAATTTTGTTGACCTCTTTGATGTAATAATCACTGACATCGATGAAGGCAGTTTGTCCTTCAAGCTTGAGAAATTTCCAATCGGTGCCAGTAGTGACGGCTCCATAGACTGGATCGGTTGGGTTTTTCTCTTGCTCATTAAACAACCGAGCTGCAATCATGGTGGCGATACATTGCCCTAATCCACTGGGGATGCTTTCGTTTTTGGCTTCCACGATCGTCATAACCGGGCTAGTGATGTAGTACTGTTCGGTAGAACGGCTCAAGATGAAGTCACAGCGCCCTTCTAAACCCTGCTCTGGAGCAACCTCAAAGGTGCTGCCAGAAAAGACCGAGATTTGATTCTGAAGCAGTCGTCGGACTTCTATCAAGATGGGCATGACCAGCAATTCAGATCGCGCTTTCTCAGTGTTGATTGCACTGGCAAGGGGTAGTTGATCTTTGAGGGTGAGAGTCAGCAACTCACTGGGGGCGATCGCCCTGATTTCGGTAAATAGATCTTGGGTTTCGTTGGTGACGATGCCAAAATCGGCTTTGACTTTACTGAGAGTGAAATTGCTGTATGCCATTGGTGTTCTCCCTGCTCCTGATTTATCGGCTTTGAGTAAATAAGTTATCTTCGACCAGTCTCTTCCAGGATGCTAACAAGGTATCAATGGCAGATTGCTCTTTCGTGCGCTGGGCTGTGGTGATTTCTTGTCCAGGTTCTGGGGTGAGGGCACGACCTGCAAGAGCTTGAGCGACTAGGCGTAACTGGGTTGCGTCCGGTTGGGCGAGGTTGAGGAATATGGGAATCTCGCTAGGTTTATGGTCTGCCAACCAGAGGAGGCGATGTAGCACGTCGATGAGAGTTGGTGCAGTTCCAATTCCCTGTGGTTTGACGTTGAAGGTTTGCCGTCCTTCGGTGCGCTGGATGCCCAGATCTTCGTAAGCACCCCGATCGCTGTAGTCTCGTAGTTGAACGGTAGTTTTAGTTTTGGTGACGAGTGCCAGTTTGCCATCGGTTAACCCGCCCACACCATCAAGTTCGACCCCGACTCCTTTGGCGAGGGTATTGGCTTCATCAAACTCAACTGCCAGTTCGCCATATTCGTAGCGACCCATAATGTAGTACTGGGTGGGTTTGTCTACCAGGCTCACGCCGCGCCGATCGCACTGCATGACGCTGGTTAGAACGGCTTCGACGACTTCTTTTTGCACTTCACCTAAAAAGGAGTTTGCGTCAAGCTCGTCACCATTAGGCAGTTCGACTCGTTCGTATTGGGTGTAGGCGCGGAGTCCGGCACCAATGCAGGCAATTACTAAATCGGCTCCACTGACACCTTCTGCCATTAGGGTTGTGACTCGTTCGCGGACGATTTGCGATAGCTCCGGCTTTACATCCATTGCATAGTCACCAACAGTTGCACCTTTGCGTTTGCGGGCAACCAGGAAAATGCTTGAAGCGAGTGCGGCGGAGTTGGTAGCGCGAAGGCGAGTGCCCATTTCAGTATCAAGAGGCCATGCTTCGGTAATGGTAAAACCAGCACGACGGAGGGAATCAATTAGGGTTGCCCAGCCTGCTGTCGTTTTATGGGCATACACTACAACCATCATGCCCTCTGCCTTTAGCACTCTACTTCCCTCGCAGAATGCCTGATGCATCATATCTTCGTAAGCCTTCGCTGCCTTCTTTTTGTCTCCATCATGGCGGATGGGTTCCATGATGGCTTCATTTTTTTTTGGTGTGAGTTGTCCTGAAAGATGCTCCGGGTAGAGATGCCCAATAGATCGTTTCAGCCAGATGTAAAAGAAATCAGACAAATCAGCGTATGGAACGGAATCAAAATAGGGCGGATCGGTGATGACTGCATCAAGTGATTCAGACTCTATCGGTAAAGCCATTGATGAGCCACGCTTGCAAATTGCTGGCTCTCCACAGTTGGCTTCCTGCTTGATGACATTTAGAATCCAGGGTAGGGAGTTACTTGCGCTTCCAGAAGTGATGCCAGTAGGACATCCTTCTGCAAAATCCCATAGCATTGGTAATGCTTGCCTAACAAATGTGTGGTTCACTCCGCTAGCTGTAGGATTTGGGTCATAGGTACATAAGGTACTGGCTCGATCTGCAACCCTGTTGATCATTAAGCCAAGGTATGTAGCGATCGCCTTTCCAAATTCTTCTTCATATCCCTGTTGCTCCATTTTCTGATGCGCCAACCTGACCCACTTCGCAAACGTCATTAGTGCCAACAGTTGCCGAGAAGTAAATAAATCAGCCCATTTTAGAAGTCCATAGGGTTGCACTCGAAATCCGAGTGTTCCATATTCCGGTAGAGGTTCTGTTGGGAGCGTTAACTTTGTTTCTTCACAAAGCTCGCCCAACTGCTCTTGTAACTGGCTTTCATTTGGAATATGACTATCAAACTGCTTGCCAGCTAAGTAAGTTTTTCCCTTCTCTCCTGTGGTTGTACAAACGATTGCCATTGGTTGTTGATTGATACGACCTGCAACCCCCTCGTTTTTGATGTATTTAACATCCAAGGTTGCACCACAATGTCGGCAGGTTGAATTGCCTCGTGAACTACCCGCAGCCGGATCAAAACCTAATTCCTTCTCAGTTTTCGACTCAACCACCTCAAACTCAACCC
>JANRIN010000248.1:0-15429 GCA_033764965.1 Leptolyngbyaceae cyanobacterium bins.302
TGGTTGACTGACACATCTTCTTTGGTAGGTTGGGTTGAACAGCGTAAAACCCAACGATAGTCCTGATCCTGTTGGGTTACGCTGTCGCTAACCGCAACCTACGGCGCTCAAGGAGTTTCAGGAATTGTGTCAGTCAATCAGCTACGCAGTAATAACCAACAACACCCATCTACTCACCCACTCACCCTACTTTCCCTGATTCCTTTCCGTCCTGTTTAAGCACCATTACCTAAAGGACCCTAAATTATGGCGAAGACGTTACTTGAGCAATTGCGGGACATGACCGTGGTTGTGGCGGATACGGGCGATTTGCAAGCGATCGAGAAGTTTACTCCCCGCGATGCAACGACGAACCCCTCCTTGATTACCGCTGCGGCTCAAATGCCCGAATATCAAAGTATTGTGGATGACACACTGTTACAGGCAAAGCAGGATGCGGGATCGGGCGCGACAGATACCGAAGTCGCCACGCTGGCGTTCGATCGCTTGGCAGTGTCCTTTGGCATCAAGATTCTGGATGTTGTGCCCAAGCGCGTTTCAACCGAGGTAGATGCGCGTCTATCCTACGATACAGAAGCTACGGTAGCGAAAGCCCGTTACCTGATCTCCGAGTATGAAAAAGCGGGGATCGCACGCGATCGTGTGTTGATCAAAATTGCCTCGACCTGGGAAGGGATCAAGGCAGGGGAAATCCTTGAAAAAGAAGGAATTCACTGTAATCTGACCCTGCTGTTTGGTTTGCATCAAGCGATCGCCTGTGCTGAGGCAGGCATTACTTTGATTTCTCCCTTTGTTGGTCGCATCTTAGATTGGTACGTCAAAGAAACCGGACAACAGTATCAGGGAGCCGACGATCCCGGTGTGCAATCGGTCACGAAAATCTACAACTACTACAAAAAGTTTGGTTACGCTACGGAAGTTATGGGTGCCAGCTTCCGCAATGTGGGTGAAATCATTGAGTTGGCAGGCTGCGATCTGTTGACTATTTCTCCCAAGTTGCTAGCGGAACTTCATGCAGCGGACGGAGAGTTGCCGCGCAAACTTGATCCCGCTAAAGCAGCGACAATGGACATGGAGAAGATTTCGATCGACAAAGCTACCTTCGACGCAATGCACGCGGCAGACAAGATGGCTTCCGAAAAATTGACGGAAGGCATTCAGGGTTTTACCAAGGCACTAGAAACTCTAGAACAACTGCTGGCAAATCGTTTGTCTCGGTTGGAAACTGGAGAAACCGTCAACCATGCGGCGGAAGATATTTTCCATGCCTACGATCTGGATGGGGATGGTTTCATTACCCGCGAAGAGTGGATGGGCACCGATGCGGTATTCGATGCGCTGGATGAAGACCACGATGGCAAAATTTCTCCTGAGGAAATGAGCGCTGGGTTGGGAGCCGTTTTGGAGTTAGCCAAGGTGTAATACCGATTTAAGCAGTGATAGTGGCATATTCCTTGCACTGATCCCCCTCAGTTCCCCTTGATAGGGGGACTGAGGGGGATCTTCATCTGTAGCGTGTCGAAAGCAAGTTGGTATCAGTCCATAGCGGATCGCGATCAAATTGGCATAACCCGGCGATCGCCCTGCTAAATCCCAACCCCTTATTAGAGCGACAGTGGCGGTTTTAACGGCAGCGTCACCACAAATTGAGTTTCGCCCTGGCTGCTGTGAGCCGCGATCGTGCCGTGCATCCGTTCCACTAATTTTTTAATCAGCGCCAGTCCTAACCCTGTCCCGCCATGTTTCCAGGGATCGTTATTGGGCACGCGATAGAACTTATCGAACACATGAGATAACTCCTCCAGAGGAATTTCAACTCCAGTGTTGCGAACCGTGATCTGAATGGCTGTGGGCTCTTCGTTCTGAGTCGCGGCTTCTAAACGCAGGGAAACGGCAACGGCAATAGTTTCTCCCGTGGGGCTATATTTACAAGCATTTTGGAGCAACTCTGTTAAGATGCGCTCCAGATATTGCAGATCGGTGATCATGGACGGCAAATCGTCTGCAATTTGGAGCAGCAGTTGTTGGTTCTGGGCGCGAGTTTTGTACTCGAAGGGTTCTGCGATCGCCGGAATCCAGTCCTGCAATCGAATCGTTGTCCACAGGAATGGATCCGTTTCAGCTTCCATGCGAGACAAATCCAACAAATCGTTAATTAGATTGGTTTCGCGGCTGCATTCATTGTTCAGAATCTGAAAATACTGAGCCGCTCGAAGATAGCTGGGATCGCTGGAAGACTCATTCTGATTTAACCACCCCGCTTGTTGCAGAATTACTTCCAGCATCCGAGTTGCCATTTTGATGTTCGACATGGGTGTACGCAACTCATGGGAAACCGTATTCAGAAAGTCATCCTTCAACTGATTCAACCGCTCCAACTCACGCACCTGTGCCTGAGCAGATTGGTATAACCGAGATTGCCGTAGGGCGATCGCACATTGATTTGCCACCTGTTGCGCCAAGCGAATTTCCAGGTCATTAAATTGCTCACCCTTGGGTTTAAACAACCAGAGATTGCCAATCACTTTTTGAGTATCCAGCAATGGACAGGCAAGCACCGTGTAATCTGTGGCGCACACTCTCGCCGAGTCAGGCTGGAGCAAGCACACTTGCACGAGTTGCCCCTGGAGAAGTTGGGCGTGAATGTGCGATGTTTCAGTTATATCAAGCGTTTGCCCTTTTGCCGAAGTGGGGAGGGAACTACTTTCATGGGTGATGGTGCAGGTTTTGCTGTCTGCGGAGTAAATCGCTGCATCACAACAGACCACCCCTAAGCCATTGGCAAGTTCCTGAACTGCCGTTTGCAAAATTTGATCTGGGTTCAGGCTGTCTCGCACCCGATCGGTGATGCGCTTGAGGAGTGATTCAAATCGGAGCGACTGTTGCAACTCCAAGGTGCGTTCTTCTACCTGGCGTTCCAGGCGGACGTTAAACTGCTGCACCTGTTGATAGAGATAGGATTGGTGAATTGCAATGCTGACTTGATCGGCGATCGCCCGCAGAAGATCCCTTTCCCATTGTTGCCAGCGACGCTCATCTCCACATTGATGCACAATCAACATCCCCCAAAGATGCTCTTGGTGCAGAATTGGGATAATTAATTGCGCCCTGGCATTTTGGCTAAAGAGATAACTGGTGGGGCAGTCCATTCCCTGATCTATTGCCAGATCCAAAACTGCCACCGCTCCTGGTTGAGGGATAATCGGGCATCCTGTGGGGTAGCAAGTTTTGCGGCAACTGGTGAAGTAAACCTCGTTGTGCAGGGATGGATAGCCCGCTGCCAGAGCCTCTGCGGCTACTCTGCCTTCCCCTTCTGATTCGGTAGCTTCCAGTTGGTAGACCAAAACCCGATCGCACTGTAAAACGTTCAGCACTTCCTGCACGGTGGTTTTGAGGATCGTATCTAGATCTAAACTTTGGCGTAAATGCTGCGTAATGTTGATCAGCAACCGTTCTCGTTCTGCTTGCTGGCGCAGTTCTTGTTCAATTTGCTTCCGTTCCGTAATGTCCCAAATGTAGCCATGCCAGAGTACGCTACCATCCGGCAGTTTTTCGGGTCTGGCGTGTCCTTCTAGCCAGCGCACTCCTCGTGGAAGCACAACGCGATATTCGTCCTGCCATAGTTCCAGCGTCTCTGACGAGTGCTGAATCGATCCCATCACTTGGGCAAGATCCTCCGGGTGCAAGGTGTTGATCACAGGATCGGCAGTTTCTTGCACTTGTTCAGGCGTGGTTCCATAAATTTGCCGAATCGCTTCACTGGCATAGGGAAAGCAACTGCGCCCGTCTGGATATTGCTGAAATTGGTAAACAACGCCTGGAATTTGCAGGGAAATTTTTCGCAGCATTTCGTCCCGCGTTCGTAGGGCTGCTTCGACCTGTTTACGATCGGTGATATCGGTCGCAATGCCGTCGATGCGAAGCGGTTGACCGTCGGAATTTGTGATCATCTGAACTCGATCTCGAATCCAGCGAATGACTCCATCAGGGCGCACAATCCGATACAGTAGCTCAACCCTGCCCTGCGCCTGAAGCTGAGACATATCCTGTTGAACCCGCTCCCGATCGTCCGGGTGAACGGTTTCTAACCAAAAGTTTGGATCCGCCATAAATGCTTGCATAGGATACCCCGAAATCTGCTCGATCGCCGGATTCAGATAAAGCACTTTGTCCTTGTTGGCAGACGCAGACCAGATCACATCGTCTAAGCTACTCAGAATACTGTTTAACCGTTGTTCACTGTGCTGAAGTTGAGCTTCGACTTGCTGGCGGGCTTGAATCTCCTGCCGCAAGCGGTGATTGGCATACTCTAGTTCGTAGGTGCGTTCCCAAACCCGTTGTTCCAATTCCTGGTTTAGCCGCAATACTTCTGCTTCTGCTTGCTTGCGATCGCTAATGTCCCGCAACACTGACAAATGGCGATGGGGCATGAAATTAGCAGTTGCCGCATATTCCACGATTCGCCGGGTACCATCTGCCCGAACCACTTCAAATTCTCCCTTGCTTTGCCCCTGGTGTAGAAAGGCTTGCCACATTTGATCGAAATCAAATTCTTGGGCTGAAAAATCACGAATTTGTTTCCCTAACAACTGCTCTTTCGGCAACCCCAACAGTTCACACGCAGCAGGATTCACATCTAGATAGTATCCATCATCATCCGCGACAAGCATGGCATCTAAGGAGCTATCGAATAATGCCTGTAGGGAGCGATCGTACGTGGACTGAGTGAGAGATTGCAGGCTCAGTGAATTGTCAACGGGATCAGTCGATTGATTCTCATTAGAAGAATTCACGTGGGGATAAACCTACCCTAAAAAGGGATTGAGATGAAGAATATGTAGACAAACTAATAATTTTCTAGCATGAACTCTTATTTTAAGATTCCACAAACCTTCTTGAAACTTGCTCAGACTTAAAGTTATCCGATTTGCTTTCGACACGCTACAGATAAAGATCCCCCTGCGGCTCGGCGACTCGACTGAGCGCCCGTCGAAGCCTGAGCATCGCCGAACGTCCTGCGGCATCCCTCTTATCAAGGGGGACTGAGGGGGATCAGTGCGAGGAATGTGCCACTATCACCGCTGAAATTGGTATTACTTAGAACCTGGTTACAAAACGCTTTATTTCAATGAGGTGATTCTGTGACCAAAGCTCAATGGGTTTCCTTCTTTTGTTAAAGTTTTTACTTCATTTTATTCAGCAAGTTTTTCAACAAGCACCTGATAGCCTTGATGAATCAATCGCACCTTTTGCTTGAAAATGCTAAGAAAGGCATCAATTGCCACTTTCGGTGGGGCTTCTGTTACGCCTTCAGGAAATTGAAAGCCGTAGTCATCAAAAATAATTGTGCCACCCACTTTTACCAAGCGCCAGGTTAGCATCGTATCTTCCAAAACATCAGCCGCCACATGGGAGGCATCGATATAAGCCAGGTCATAGGAATTTGGAATCAGCGATCGCAAAACGGACTGAGAACTTCCGACTAATTTTCTAACTTTCTCGGAAGAACCTGTTTTCGCAATGTTTGCATCGAATCGCTGTTCGATCGTGCGAACTTGTTCCTGCTCACACAGCACCTCATGTTCCACACTGCCTGCAAACGTGTCAACACAAGTAATTCGAGCAGAGGGATGGAGTAGCAAGTTATCCAGCATCCAGCAGGTAGAGCGTCCTTCCCAGCTACCAATTTCTAATACTTTGAAATCAGGTAAGTTGACGAGGTGAACTAAAAAGTGTTGCCAAACGGGGATATTAATACTGAACCAATCTTGGGTAAATTCATAGCCGCGCTGAGCAACCTGGGCTTGATATTTGAGCCGGGGTAATTCGGCGATCGCGTCCTTAAATTCTGGGTCTAACTCCAACGTTTTCTGTAAATAATTCAATGCCTGCTCAAACTGTTGTTGATCGCGCAAAGTGAGAGCCGCATTGAAATTAACTCGTGCTAAGTCATTTTTTGAAAATGCTGGATTTAACTCGATGGATTTTTTGTAGTAGTCAGTGGCTTCTGTCAAATTGCCTTGAGTTCTGACGGCTGAACCAGCATTATTATAAGCTGCGGCTAATAAGTTTCTGGTGTTTAGATTAGTTGGATCTAGAGCAAGCCCGTACTCCAGTAATGGAATCGCTGCTTGAAAATCATTCTGGCTCATACAATCATTGCTGATCTGTTGCCAGTTCAGGAAGGATAGGAATTCCTGACTTTTTTCCATGCGCTTTAATTTTTCTAGTAAATACAACGCATGATTTTGTTCAATTTTGTGACGAACGAGATGTAGCTCTTTCGTTTCAGGTGGCATATCTTCCTGATATTGCTCCGGTGGAGTCTGAAACTTTTTAAGTTGACGATCGAAGTTGTTGCCGGGATAGCGAATATACTCCACAGTTTCAAGATTCACTTTTAGAATCTTGAAGAATTTAGATAGCCAAAGCTGATAGGAAATATCTTCACAGCCAGTTTCATTGTAAGGAATTTTTTCCTCAGGAAATCCTTCCACAAAATCATGACATTCTCGCCGAATACAAATATTTTGAGGAATGGAGTTTTCGATCGCGGTTTTCCAAAACGGCAACACTGGATCTGCCATGTGTACCGCAGTCCGCACCACCCCAACAGGCTGATCGGGTAATGTGATGGGCTGCTCATCTCGATCGCGCTTCAAGATAAAGGTTGTTTCTTTTGCGGTGAGTGGGTCGTGACTTAGCAAGCGATAGCACAAATAAATGTGTTCTTTAAAGTACAAATCATCACCATCACAAAAGAACAAAAGATCTCCTTTTGCCGCATTTGCACCCACATTTCTAGCCGTACCCGCGGAGGTGCGTTTGTAGTGATGGATGACTTTGCAATGGGGATGGGATTGGCTAAATGCTTGAATGATTTCGGGCGATCGATCAGTGGAACCTTCATTCACCACAACAATTTCGGCTGCAACAGGTTCCCCTTGATAGTGTTGATAAAAATACTGGATACTCGCTTCCACGCTCTCTAAAGTTCGTAGAATTTCGTGTTCCTTATTCATCACAGGTACAACGATCGAGAGCGACTTAATCATGGGTTCCTCAATCTTTGAAAAAAATTGCTCATGGATTCAAAGGGACTTTGCATTAGAAGCTGTTTGTAAACAGGTGTGAATGTGGCTAAAAAGCAAGCTCTGAAGAGATCCTCCCTAACCCTCCTTCATAAGGAGGGAACCAAGCCCTCAGTCTGAAGTCCCCCTTTTGAATGGGGATTTAGGGGGATCGAACCATTGATTTACAAACACTTTCTAATTTTTTCGTCATTGATCATTGGTCTTCAGACCTCAGCAAAGTTGGTTTTGTGAACTGCCAGGGCAAGACAGTTTAGCAATTATGCTGACTTTGAGCTAAACAAAACTGCTAAGGATTGTGAACTTAATAATCCATTGGTAAAACCTGAACAGTTTCAGCTTGAGCGATCGCGGTTTCTCCCAACGGTACAACCGCTAACCCGTTCGTACCCGCCAAATTAATCAAATTTCCAGAAATGTGGCTCCCGCTTGCCAGTTCAAATTCGTACTGTCCATTCACTAACGTTAGCTTGCCCCACACATAAGATTCTCGCTTGCCATCCGATTTCAACGCCTGGCGCGTGGTCGCAGTGACAAAGGGGGCTTGCCAGGGTTGAGCCACACCCGACAATTTTCGGATAGCCGGCAGCACAAAACGCCAAAAGGTGACCAGGGCGGAGACGGGGTTGCCAGGGAGTCCGAAGTAGAGGGGTTGGGGGAGGGCTGCGCCACGCTTCGCAAAGGGGGTTAGGGGAGGGAAGGTGGCTACGGTGAGGGGTTTTCCGGGTTTGATGGCAACCGATCGAATGTGAATTGTGGCACCTAAGTCGGCAAGGATCTGATCAATGTAATCGTAGTCGCCGACGGAAACGCCACCGGAGGACAGCACCACATCGGCAGCAGTGATGGCTTGAGCGATCGTGCGGCTCAATGCTGCGGGCTGATCGGGGATGACTCCTAGATCGATCGGTTCACATCCGGCTTGAGTTACCAGAGTCAGCAGGGCGTAGCGATTGGAGTCTACGATTTGTCCGGGTTGCAGGGGGCGATCGAGGCTGACTAACTCATCCCCAGTAGAGAAGATCGCCACACGGGGACGACGAAAGACGTTGATTCGCGGACACTGGGCGGCGGCTAGAACGGCAATTTCTGCGGCTCCCAGTTTGCACCCAGTTGAAAGGAGGGGTTCCCCCGCTTTGTAATACGCCCCTTTACGCCGCACAAAGGCTTGAGGTTTAGGAGCCACCAGAATTGCAACCTGGGTGCCGTCTCGTTGAGTGTCTTCCTGCATGACGATCGTGTCTGCTCCGGGAGGAACGATCGCGCCTGTGAAAATTCTCGCTGCCTGTCCGGTTGTGACTGTGTTCTGCGGCTGGTATCCGGCAGGAATTTCCTCCCCAATGGTCAAGGTAATGGGATGCTCTGCCGAAGCAGCTTGCACATCCTCATGCCGCACTGCATAGCCATCCATTGCAGAATTATCCCAATGGGGAAAATCAAGCTGACTACTCACGGGCGCTGCCAGAACTCGTCCTGAGGCATCCAACAACCCAACGGTTTCTGTATGAAAGTCTGCGAATGGATGCACCAGATTCAAGATCAGGTCTTCTGCCTGTTGAGCAGTCAGCATAGGTTCCACTCTTTACTTACTCGGTCCAGTCATACCAGCCAGCAATTGCGGCAAGTACCAAACTTGTTGATCCGTTGCCGTTTCGCCAGCCTTCACATAAACCGTACCATCTTGCAAATTGATTGGACCTTTGAATAGGTTAATGCTGCCATCCCCCATACCTTTGATGAACTCGTCCAGGAGTTTCTCGTTTTCACCCAGGGCTTTGCCCTTCAAGAACCCGATCATCCCTGTTTGGGGGTCGCTGATGTTGGCGTAATCGGGACCAGACCAGACAAATTCGTTGGGTATCTTGCCACCCACGGCTGTTTTCACCGCTTCTCCATAGGTCAGCGCCCAGTTGTAGAACGGCACGCCTAAACAAATGTCCGGAGCCAGGTCGCACCCTTTCTGGTAATCGTAATGCACAAACTTGATCGGCTTACCCGCTTCGGCGGCTTTCTTGCCTTGAATCGCGGCTTCTGGCGTGTCGATGCCGGACATCACCACATCATAACCGCCGTTGTAGTAGTCGTCTGCAACTTTGGTAGGGTCAAGGGTTTTACCGGGAATGTTGAACCAGAAGCCAATCCAGGTGACTTTGAACTCCAGGTCTTTGACATCTTTTTTACGGTAGTTTTCCCAGCAATACTTGGCACCCAGGTAGGCAGAAGAGACATAGCGCCGAGTTTCGTCGTTGATCAAGGGACCGAGATAGCCGATTTTGCCGGTTTCGGTGCCCAAGGCAGCGGCACACCCCGCCATCATCTTGCCGTATTCCATCTTGCCCATGATGTTGCCCAGGTTGGGCTGGTTTTTGAAGTTCTTGCCCTCTTTCCAGGCGTAGTCTCCAGAGGCATGAACGACTGGAACTTCTGGGTGTTTCTTGGCGGTTGCTAGGGCATCATCCTTGAAATCATCCGAGTTGAAGATCACCATCTTGGCACCTTTGGCAATCAATTCATCTGCCACCTGGGCACCAGTGACGTTGGGGCGATCGGCAGGATTCACCTTATCGGCAAACTCCAGCTTGATGTTCTGATCTTTGGTGACTTTTTCAATGCCCTCAAAATGTGCCTGGTTCCAACCCGCATCATTCTTGGGACCCACCAAAATCATGCCCACTGTAAAATCCTGGGTTGCGGCGGGTGATTCCCCGGTTCCGGGAGCCGTTTGGGGTGATCCACAAGCACCCAAAAGCGTTGCCAGTGCTGCTAATTGCCAAAAGCGATTCAGTTTCATCGTGTCCTCTCACACCATTCCCAGTGATCTTAAATGCTGAAAGTTTTCTTTACTCAGCCTCCAAACAAATTCCGTTGAGTCCTACTCCGGAGAGTGTTTTAGAGGCTTTGCTGCTTTCAATTAAGGCGATCGCTCCTGGAAGAGATGTATCAAAGATCACAAATACTCCAGGAAAGGAGCATGATTTGGCTCAAGATTGAATGAATTCAAGCAGATCGGCGTTGAGTTGATCTTTGCTGACATCACCCAGGGCATGAGTTCCGCCTGGATACACTTTCAAAATGGCATCCTTGACCAGTTTTGCAGAAAGTAGGGCAGAGGCTGCGATCGGCACAATCTGATCATCATCCCCATGAATAATCAGCGTTGGCACATCAAATTTCTTGAGATCTTCCGTGAAATCTGTTTCCGAAAATGCCTTGATGCAGTCGTAAGTATTTTTGTGTCCAGCCATCATGCCCTGTGTACACCAGGAATTGATCAACCCCTGGGAGACTTTGGCACCGGGTCGGTTAAACCCAAAAAATGGACCACTGGCGATATTCAGAAAAAACTGCGATCGATCGGCTAAGAAGTTGGCGCGAAAGTCGTCAAACACTTCGATCGGGAGTCCTCCTGGATTCGCGTCTGTCTTGAGCATCAGCGGTGGCACTGCACCAACCAACACCGCTTTAGATACGCGCTTCGTACCATGTCGCCCAATGAAGCGTGCCACCTCACCGCCGCCAGTCGAATGACCAATCATCACCGCATCTTGCAGATCGAGCGCCTCAAAGAGTTCCGCCAAATCATCAGCATAAGTATCCATATCGTTGCCGTCCCAGGGTTGGCTTGATCGCCCATGCCCCCGGCGATCGTGGGCAATGCAGCGATACCCGTGAGAGGCAAGAAAAAACATCTGCGATTCCCAAGCATCTGCACTCAGGGGCCAGCCGTGGCTAAATACGATCGGCTGCCCTGCGCCCCAGTCTTTGTAGTAAATTTGAGTGCCGTCTTTTGTGGTGATTGTGCCCATAGATTCTCTCCTTGCTTGTTTTTGGTGATGTGCAGTGCAGAGCGGACATAGACAGACTTGGGGAAACTTGTTAAGTTTGCAACGTTTCGGTTGAGCTACCGATTTAGCTACTATTTTGCGACCCTATTCGCTGCAACATTTCTTGGACGGACAACACAGGTACGACCGAATTCAAAGAACCTTGGGGATCTCGTGTCAGAATAGCATCAAGACCTTGAGCAACTGCACAAAAGATTTGAACTGCATCTTCAAATTAAAACTCTCACTGAAGATACTTCTCCACCCGTCGTTCTTCTAACATGGTGGTGACTTCTTCATCAGTTGGAGCTGACTGATCTGTTTTTAGTAAACCTCGCATCCGTCTAATGGCATTAGAGCGTTCAGGTGTCGAGACAGAATCATCTTGTAAAGACTCAATAATCGCGCTTACTAATGCAAGCCGATCGCTCACCGACAACTTGAAAGCTTGCTCTTTGATTTCCTGAAGCGACATAAAGCCACCTTCTTGTAGTACTTATACTCTACACTCACGCTATGTCTTCAGGATCAGGAGAGGGATCGCAAGGTGTGAATGGTTAAAAAGTTGGTGGTTTTTGCGGTTTGAATTGGGTTGCCACCCAGAATTAAGACTTGCTCCCCTGGTTGCGCCATCTGGCGATCGTACAAAGTCGTTTCGGCAAGTGCTGCCAATTCATCCACCGAGGTAATGGGTGCTGCTAAAAGCAACGGTTGCACTCCCCAAATTAAGTTGAGGCGATTGTAGATTTTGCGATCGCTGGTGAAGGCGATGATGGGAGCGCGGGGACGTTCAGCGGCAGCAAGGCTGGCGGTCAGCCCCGTCAGGGTAAACGCACAAATGCAACGTAAATTTAGAATGCGATCGATGGTATTGAGGGCTTCACTGATGGCGTGAGTTTCATCCAACTTATTAGGCGGCAAATTGGGAAACTCGATCGTGGGTTCAATTTCAGCCGCGATGCGAGACAACATCTCCACCGCCTGCACTGGAAAATCGCCCACGGCAGATTCCCCCGACAACATCACGGCATCGGTGCCATCAATGATCGCGTTGGCAACATCGCTGGCTTCGGCACGAGTCGGACGGGCATTGTGAATCATACTCTCCAGCATTTGGGTGGCAGTAATCACCGGAATGCCCCGCTGATTGCACAGTCGAATGATGCGTTTTTGGATGGCAGGCACCTTTTCCGGACGCATTTCTACCCCCAAATCCCCCCGCGCCACCATAATTGCATCAACCTCATCCGCGATCGCTTCAATGTTTGCCACGGCTTGCGGCTTCTCAATCTTTGCCAATACGGGAATATCTGCCCCTTTCGCCTTGAGCAAGTTTTTCAATTCCCGCACATCCTCAGCCGTCCGCACAAAGCTCAGCGAAATAATGTCTACCCCTTGCTCAATGCCAAACTCTAAGTCTTGCTTGTCCTTTTCGGTCATGGAGGGCAGGCGCAAATTCAAGCTGGGAAGATTAACTCCCTTACGGCTAGTGAGAATTCCCCCTTCCACCACTCGGCAAACCACTGCTTGATCTTTTACTTCCTCCACTTTCAGTTCCATCAAGCCATCGGCTAACAGCACTTGCGTTCCCGCTTGGGCTTCTTCTGCCAGGTGGGGATAGTCGATGCCAACTGAGTCGGGATACTTTGCCTGATCGTCTACGGGCACCAGAGTCAACCTTTCGCCTTCAATTAAGTGAATCCCTGCATCGGGCACCTGTCCAACTCGAATTTTGGGACCCTGGAGATCTTGCAAGAGAGCTAAAGGCAGATGCAGTTCTTCTGCCACCGATCGCAACATTTGAATATTTTTGGCGTGAGCCTCGTAACTACCGTGGGAAAAGTTCAGCCGCGCCACGTTCATGCCAGCTTTGAGCAATTTGCGGATCATGTCAGGAGAGTTGCTGGCAGGTCCGATCGTGGCAACAATCTTCGTGCGATGAGGGAAAGCAGACATGGCAACCTGGAGACAGGAGAGAACTCCGTCAGTATGCCAAATGTGGAAAGATTAGTCGGTGATGAGGATGACGTTATGAACAAACTACAAATTGTGGGTGAGGATTCTCCCCATTGTGCCCATCCACTGAAGTGCGGGTTGAGAGCGAAAGTCTGCTAAAGCAGGATGGGAGGGGTATAGTCCACTTGAGTGAACTTAATTTGTTAGTTTGCGATGTATCTACGGGTGGAGTGTTGTATTGAAGGGATTTTCTCTAAGAGGAATAGAATGATGAATTCTAAAGTAAATTATCAGGTCTGGTTAAAGTCTATTTTGATTGTCAGCATTGTTTCAACCGCAATTCATTTTATTGATAATTATCGTTTTATTGACCTATATCCCCAGCCTACCTGGATCACTGCGCCGACTATTTACCAATCCTGGTTACTTCTAACCGCGATCGGCATTGTGGGTTACTGGCTCTATCGATTCAAAAAATTATGGCTTGCTTACATTTGCTTGATCATCTACTCCACTACTGGATTAGCCAGTCCAGGACATTATCTCTACGGTGCTTTCTCTCAGTTTTCTTTCAAAATGCACTTTTTCATCTGGACTGATGCAATATCGTGTCTGGCGGTGGTGAGTTTTGTCCTGTGGTCAAGCCTGATTGTTAAAGAATGGCAGTGATTGGTGGTGGCAACTGATGAACGGGGTTTATGGCGTGCTTCAGTTCTCAGCCAGGTCAGGTGGGAGGACGGAAGTTGCCAGGATCGAAATTTTGCTTGCAATTCCTGCTCGTTGTAGTACAATTGTACGCATCTCGCTTGAGAAGCAACTTGAGGGCAAATGTTCAACTCGCAAATCAATCCACAGATGGACTTTTGCTCAACCTAACCTCAGCGATCGGCTCATTGCCACCAGGAGAAACAAAACGATGGAGCACCACAGACACTCAATTATCAATGCGTCCGGTATCAAGTATATGTTGGCGGGGGGAACCGTTGTCGCGGCGCTTGGCTTATTAGTTGAGCCGCAAGCCCTGATGTCCAAAATTGCCCCCACTAAAGACATTTGTCAGGAGGTGGTTCAGCCTAAGGCAGTGCTGTCCCGCGATCGGCTGTCCCAACTGCTCACCATCCCTGAGCGCTCTAACAAAGCTCAAATTCGTCAGGTGATGCAAGAACCTTACTGCCAGATGCCTGATATCCAGGCGCGGGCGGGTGGTACGGCAACCCGAGAAGCGTATCCCCTCGCCTTTGATCCCAAGACCTGGTTAGTCGTGATGTACGAGGGAGAAGAGTACGTTGGGTATTCCTTTAGCTTTCATCGATAAGGCGGCGGTGTAGCATCATGAAGCAATTTTTTACCCTGGCGTTAGGATTGACTGCCACCTGTACTCTGGCGGATCTACCCTGGGCGACCCCGGCTCAAGCAGACGATTCCATGCCCGAAACGGAATTGGGTCAGACGGAGATGCCCGTTGAAGCAGTGGCAGAAACGAGTACCGCTGGACGAGATGCGATCGCTCTCAACTTTGAACCCCCCCAGGCAACCACCATGCCAGCCTCTCATCGCAATGCGGATAGTATTCCTCCCGAAAATGCTCCAGCGCCATCGCCCCAAGCTCCTACCGAACCTGGAGACCGGGCAGGGGTTGCTTCTGGATCAGATTCTTCTCGCAAGGATTTGTTCGCTGGCGGGTCAGAATCTATTGTTGCCAGAACGGTGGGAGCTGCAGAAGGCACCCGCTCTGCGGATGGGGGCAAAACCGACATCTACGAGGGGCACGTCGATCCGGGAAATGGGGTTTGGAATCGGGGCACGTTTTCTTACCAGTTTGGCAACGAAGAAAATCTATCGGCAGAAGAAGCCGATCGCCGCCAAGTGGCAAAGATCAAACGCATCTACGAGTCGGTGATGCTGCCCAAAGCAGAGCAGCATGGAGTGGCTCCCCTGACGCTGGCAGAAGAATTGAATGGCATTGATTTGATTAATCAGGCTCCCCTCACGGTGACGGAGGATGGCGGCTATATCGAGCGGTTAGCCGAAGCTAAAACCAAAAAGGGACTCTCCGGGCAGGAAGCAATTTTAGAAGCCCGCATCTGGTCGTTTTGGGATGCTTCTCGGGGCGGATGGGATGCTCCTGGACTCCGGGCTTACGATGATATGGGCAAAGAAGCCAGCATCCGCCACGACCAGAAACGCCGCATGGGCATGATTGAGGATGCTTTAGCGGCTTACGAACAACAGCACGGAGCGATCGCCGAACGTGCCCCAAGCGATCAAGCACCTGCCGCCGCTGATCCCGCTGCCGATCCCGCTGCCAAAGTCGCAATCCGTCCGATGGCTTCCTCACCCAATCCTTCTCAACCTGAGGACGCTGAACAACGAGCCGATCGCATTATTTTTGGTTCGTCTCATTTAACCCTGGGCACCTGATTGACTGACACAATTCCTGAAACTCCTTGAGCACCGTAGGTTGCGGTTAGCGACAGCGTAACCCAACAGGATCAGGACTATCGTTGGGTTTTACGCTGTTCAACCCAACCTACCAAAGAAGATGTGTCAGTCAACCA
>JANRIN010000249.1:0-40192 GCA_033764965.1 Leptolyngbyaceae cyanobacterium bins.302
TGGTTGACTGACACATCTTCTTTGGTAGGTTGGGTTGAACAGCGTAAAACCCAACGATAGTCCTGATCCTGTTGGGTTACGCTGTCGCTAACCGCAACCTACGGTGCTCAAGGAGTTTCAGGAATTGTGTCAGTCAATCAGCTGACACAACTCTTGCAGCCCTGATTCTTTCATAGGTTGGATTAGCGTCAGCGTAACCCAACGGAAGCGTTGATGGTGTTGGGTTTCGCGCCGTTCAACTCAACCTACATTAGAAGATGTGTCAGTCAGCCAGGGGTTTCAACTCGTTTTAGTGGGTTTTAGCTTTGAGCCTGAAATTGATTTCAAGGCTCTTCCTGCAACGGGTACAAGATCTCAGCTAAAGTATTTCACTATAATCTTTACCAGGAATTCATAGTACAATCGTACTCATCCCTTGGAGCGAGGAGGATCCCTATGGAGTGTCCCATGTCGGATACTCGTTTGACTATCGCAATTAAAACGGTTAGTTGGCTGGCGATCGCCCTTTCCGCCCTGTTGACGGGTTGCAACTCGACTTCCGACGAGAACAACACCATCAAGCTCGAAGTTTATCAGAAATGGCAACTTCAGCCAGGTGATGCTGTCAATGGACATACCGTTCTGGCGGGGTTGGGAGATATTTCCATCGCGCTAGATGGTAAATCGGTTTATGCTCCCTTTGATGGACGGGCACAAAAAGACCAGCGAGGATGCTTGATTTTCTCCACGCCAGATGTTCCTGCCTATTTGTTTCGCCTCTGTGGATTGTCTGATTTGCGCTTGGGCGATCGCCAGCAAGGGGACACCCTCGGCAGTGGAGCAATGGTGCATTTTGCCACCCTCCGCAAACAACCCGATGGCACCTGGGCGATCGTTGAACCTAGCAAACCCATGATTGAAAAAATCCTGTCCAAACCTTGAGCCGTTATGAAGCATTCCTTGATTCCAGTCGCCTTAGGAATGGCGGCTACGATCGCTGTGCCCTTACAAGCAGGCGCAACCACATCCCCTTCCTCTGAACCTGAGTCCAACGACATTACCGAACTTCCGGTTTCATCTGAGGCATCTCCTGCTGCATCCGACTCAGATAACTCCCCAGGAACGTCATCTGAGCTACTTTTGCAAACCAATGCGGGAGATATGCCCGTTTTACAGGAATCCTCCTACACAGAATCTTCTGGAGCGCTGAACTTTGAGCCACCTCCATCTCGCGCCTCCCGTGACCCTGCCCCGCCAGAGATCGCGTCTCGCCCGCCTCAACCCCCATCCCAGGAAAAGCCCTCTCCACCAGAATCCCCAGTCAAGCGAGACTTTGGCGGAGCCAAACCCGTCAATAGTGGCGGAGCCAAACCCGTCAATAGTGGTGAAGCAACCAAATCAGCAACCAGCAAAACAAACGACTTTTTTGAGGGGGGATCCGACTCTTTAGTGGCTCGAACGGTGGGCGCTGCCGAAGGAACTCGCACAGCAGATGGTGGCAAAACCCAAAACTATCATGGACACACTGATCCGGGAAACGGTGTGTGGAACCGGGGCACGTTTTCCTATCAATTTGGTAACACTGAGAATTTGACTCCGGACGAAGCCGATCGCCGCCAACTAGCCAAAATCAAGCGCATCTATGAATCGGTGATGGTGCCCAAAGCCGAGCAGCACGGGGTTGCGCCCCTCACTGTAGAGGAAGAAATTAACGGCATTGATTTGATCAACCAGGCACCTTTAACCGTTACTGAAGAGGGGGGGTACATCGAACGGTTGGCAGAAGCAAAACAAAAGGGATTGTCTGGAGAAGAAGCGATTTTGAATGCCCGCATTTGGTCCTTTTGGGATAGCGGCAAAGGGGGGTGGGATGCGCCCGGGTTGCGTGCCTACGACGACATCAGCAAAGAGGAAAGCATTCGCCGCGATCAAGATCGTCGCATGGGCATGATTTCCAAAGCGTTAGCAGCTTATGAGAAGGAGAATGGCTCCATCGCCCGCATTCCGTCTGCTTCACCATCGGAACCGTCGCAAACAGCTTCCAGAGCAGGAAGAGGGAAAGACAACCAGGGAGAACAGCAGAAAAACGCGATCTCCGATGCCATTATTTTCGGAGAAAAGCCAACAACTCGCGGTTAACCGTTTGAGGGGCTTCCTGCTGAATCCAATGCCCACAGTGTGGAATCAGTTTCAAATTAAACGGTGCCGCGATCAATTGCTCTAGGCCTTGAGTGACTTTGGGCGTGACGAGGGAATCTTCCTCGCCCCACAACACCAAGGTTGGAACGGTGATGGGATTGGGGGCGGTCAGCCAGTCGCGCATCCAGTTCCACGGAGAGAGCATTTGACGGTAATAGCTCAGTGCGGCTGAGAGTACTCCCGGTTTTGCCAGAGCAGATTGGTAAATTTGCGTGTCTTCTTGGCTAAAAGCTCCTTTGCGAATGGCTTGCTCTCGCAACAGGTTTTTGACGAACTCAGAAAGGTTTTGTTGGATCAGCCACTCTGGAATCCCAGGAATCTGAAATCCTAGAATGTACCAACTCCGCCGCAATTGATCCACATTGCTCACCAGTTCTTGCACAAACCGCTGCACGGGAGCCGCACTCAAGATCGCCATGCGGTTGAGGGATTGGGGAAATTTTTGCGCCATGTGCCAGGCGATCGCCCCACCCCAGTCATGCCCCACGATATGCGCCCGCTTGTAGCCCAAACTTTCAATCAATCCCTGGATATCTGCTGCTAAAGTGTCCAGGTCATACCCGGTTGTGGGTTTATCAGAATCGTTATATCCCCGCAAATCTGGTACGACTACTTTGAAATAGCGAGAGAGTGCCGGAATCTGGTGTCGCCAGGAGTACCAAAATTCTGGAAAGCCGTGCAGTAGAAGAACGAGTTCTCCCGCTCCTTGGGTCACGTAATGTAAGCGGATGCGGTTGGTTTCAATAAAGTGGTGTTCCCACTCAGCAGCACTGATCAAAGCGGTCATAAAATGCAGGATTGATTGTAACTTAGACTACCATCTAGTTTATATCCACCGCTAAACTACCCGCGATCGGAACGATTTTCTAATTCATCCGGTAATTCCACAGGGCGCATGGCTTCCCGCCCCATCATAAACAATCCTGTAATTCCCAAACCCACGAACCAGACGTATTGATGCCAGGAGCGACGAACCTGCTCGGCAATATCCATCTGTGAGGGCAGAAGAGACTGAAACATTAACAGAAAAGTTATCGCCAGTGCCCCAAATCCAACAAACAACATTCCCATTTGCATTCGGGCTGGTTTTAACTCTGCTGGCGTAATAGTGTCTAGATCGATTTTAGCTAGTTGCTCCAGGGATTTATCAGCAACGATGGAAGCCTCGCCCAAGTTCTCCGCGATCTGTTCTGGCAACAAAGGCGCGATCGTCTCAACGGTTTTCACTCGCAGCGATCGCTCGGTGTCCCGGAGCAAGATCAGGGGTTTCCGAACGACAGGTTCAGCAAACTCTGGAACTGGAACAGGTGCTTGAGACTGACCTTGGGATTTGGGCTGCATAGATGGCAATAAATCGCAGGATTGAGATCCATTGTAGAGGGGAATGAGTGGGTGGGTGGATGAGTAGAGGGGCGGGTGTGGTATTTGCTCATCCACCTATGTGCTATCGTCCCTTAACTCTGTTGCAACTCATCCAGCTTCGCCAACACCTCGGCACTGTGAATAGCAGGACGAACTCCCGTAAAAATAGCTTGCAATTGCCCATCTGGATCAATGATGTAGGTATGCCGCAGGGACAAAGGCGCTAACCAGGCACCATAGGCTTTGCTGACTGCTCCATCCTCATCCGCCAGCAGGGGAAATTTTAGCCCCTCTGAGTCACAAAATTCCGCATGAGAATCCACATCATCAACGCTGATACCGATGACTTGAGCCTTGTGAGCCAAGTATTTCGGCATATCTTCTTGAAACCGCCGAGCTTCCAGAGTGCAACCAGGCGTAAAATCACGCGGATAAAAGTACGCCACAACCCACTTTCCCCGGTAGTCGGATAGGGAAATGGTGCCGTCCCCTGTGTTGGTGGGCAAGGTGAAAGCTGGGGCAGGCTGATGCAGCGCTGGCAGCGGACCCCCCAAAGGAGTCGCGACGGCTGAAAGTGCTGGGGTAAATACCATCAAGATGGCTGCAAATAAAAAGCTAGTAAGGGATTTGAATGACATAGGAAAACCTGAGAACTTCCTCTTAACACAACTTAACAGATGTGGTGGATTCTGGCGACGGAGTTCGGTTTGAGCCTTATGCGGGGTAGTTCACACTGGCATAAAGGTTGGTGGAATCCGGGATCTTAACCAGGCAAAACAAGGTAAAGAAACGTAAAATTTATTGTAGGAAGAGCTATTACTTGCATAATCTATCGATCGCCCCTGGATAGGTTTTGCAGATTGTATTGGCTGACCTTAACCCATCTAGGAAAACACTTATGAAATGTGCGTCGTTTGTTGTGTTGGGACTCGTAAGCGCGATCGTACCTGTTACACCAGCCTTGTCTCAAAGTCCTGAGATGCTCTCCAGTGCTGAACCTCAAAACCAGAGCGAACTTTTGACCACCTATCCTCTGACGGTTGAGCGATCGAAATCTGTAGATCAGCCCAGCACCGTGTTTGATGCGAATAAACTCAGCCGTATTGCTGACTCAATTCAGGCAAATCCTGTCACCGGAGAGTCTGGAAGTTCTCCCCGCTCCAGCAGTCCCATTCCTAAAGATTTATTTCATGTGCCATCCAAAGTTCTATCGGATACTCATCCCTTGGAAATGTTTCAACCCCCTGCGCCCAACCAGAGTTTTGGGATCAATTTGAACAGGTTGTAGATGAAGAAAGCATCGTAGGAAATAATATTTCAGCACTTTACCTTTGCCCGGAAGAGCAATCTCAAGGGCAAAGTGTAGAGGTACTGCTGAAGGGCATAGCTGTGTTTTTAGAGGTGGGGTGATTCTGGCTTAACCGCAAATGTCAAGACAGTTTCGTCAACCCCTTTAAGCTTCAAAGGGCTAAATTTGATGATTTCACCTTCCTCTAAATAATCAGCAACAGCCGCAGAAACAAGGATGCAGTCAGGGTCAGCGGCTTCTTGAATCCGAGCCGCAATGTTAACGCTAGGACCGATCGCGGTATAGTCAGACCGTTCTGAAGAGCCAAACATCCCGACGACTGCTGTTCCTTGATGAATGCCACAGCGGAATTGCACCTGCTCAATGCCTTGTTCGTGCCAGCGTAGGTTCAAGTTCTCCAGGGATTTTCGCATTCCACGGGCAGCCGCGATCGCCCGCCGAACCTGTTCATTGGGAGTCAGTTCTTCTGGCGCACCAAATAACGCCAGGATAGCATCACCCATGAATTTGTCGATCGTGCCGCCATTGTCGAAAATATTTTGAGTCATCTCTGCCAGATACTCATTCAATAGCTCGGCAACTCTGCGCGATCGCAGCGTGTTGGATAACTGAGTAAACCCAACAATATCGCTGAATAAGACAGTGACTAAACGGGGTTCGGGGCGCAAATCCAACACCAACTCTCCCTTCGCCGCCCGATCTACCATTGAGGAGGGCAAAAAACGCTTGAGGACTGAGCCTGTCAGGTAAGAGTTGAGTTCAGCAACTCGCCGCTCATTTTCCTTCAAAGCCAGCAGGTTTCTAACTTCTGCTAACAACTCGCGATCGTTAAATGGTTTGGATAAATACGCATCTGCGCCTTGCTCAACGCCTTCAATTCGCGTATCTTCATTGGCTTTGGCGGTGAGCAAAATAATGGGAATCCCTTTCAAGATTTCGTTCTGCCGAATCAGGCGGATCATGTCCAGCCCCGAAACTTGAGGCATCATCAGATCCGTGACGATCAGGTGTGGTGGTTGAATTTCAGCACTCTTTAACCCTTCTGCCCCATTGCGGGCGGTTAAAACCTGATAGCCTCTCTCCCGCAAAATGCCGGAAATATAGGTTCGGACATCGGGATTATCGTCCACAATCAGCACCCTGGCTGAAGCCGTAGAGGGCACATCTATCGGTTGCTCGATGGCACTGATTTCTGACAGAGGCTCCTCAAAGAGTAAAGACTCTTGCTCCTGGAGATCGGCTTCTATATCTGCTAATTCAACCGCAGCTCGATTTTGCTGAAGTTCCGCCTGAACATCAATCACTTGATGCGGTGGTAGATGAGCCACTCCTGTTTGCACCCAAATCGTAAAAGTAGACCCTTCTCCATAGGTTGAATCGACAGAAATTTGCCCACCATGAAGCTCAACCAGTTCCTTCACTAAAGCTAAACCCAAACCACTTCCTTCATAGCTGCGATTGGCAGAGCCTTCTGCTTGGCGGAATCGCTCAAATAGATGAGGGATTTGGTCAGGGCGAATGCCGATCCCGGTATCGATAACTTTCAGCAAGCAATGATCCCCGGCAGGTTTCAATGAGACAGAAATGCTTCCCCCTGCTGGAGTGAACTTCATAGCATTGGACAGCAAGTTATACAGAACTTTGTCAAATTTTTCCAAGTCTAAATAAACCGAGGAACAAGGCTCAAGCTGAGTGATGAGTTGCACCCCTTTACGATCGCAGTAGGCACGGAATGATTCCACCGTCTGGCTCACAAACTCTACTAAGTCGCAAGGACGAAAGCTAGGTTGCATTCGACCCGCATCTAACCGTTGCAGATCAAGCAATTGGTTCACCAGTCGCAGTAAGCGGCGAGAATTCCGCAGCGCAATCACTGCCTGGTCGTAGGATAGTCCCTGTTCCTTTGCGACAGCACCTTCTAAGGGACCGATGGTTAAGGTTAGGGGGGTGCGGAACTCATGGGAAATATTTTGGAAGAACTCAGTCTTTTGCCGATCGAGTTCCAGTAGTTGTTCAGCTTGTTGCCGTGTTTTTTGGTAGAGACGGGCTTGCTGAACGGCGATCGCTGCTTGCGCTGCAACCGCCTGCGCCAGTTCTATTTCTGATAAGAGCCAGCGACGCGGATTATTATTTTGCCTTAAAGAAATACTGCCAATGATCTTGCCATCAGACAGCAAAGGGACTACCAGCAATGCTCGCGTAGGGTTACGAAAGGACTGTTCCTCAACCGACATCTCTGGATATAAAGCCAGATCATTCAGGATGACGGGCTGCTTCGTCAGCATGAGTTGTTTGAGCACAGGATTGCGCTCGATCGGAACCCTCGACTGGGGCATCAAACGAGCAACCTCCTCCGTGGAATGGAACCCCACCCCATCCAGGAGTACTTCCCTCAAAGGGGCAGGAATGATCGCTTCAACATCGGACTTCAACTCAACGGATTGCCCAGAACGCGCAGCATCGTGTAGACCAACACATTGAACAAATTCATCCTCATCTGTCCACAAAGACAAAGCACATCCATCCGCATGGAGCGCTTGCCCTAATTGTTGGGTAATAGCAGCAAAGATATCTTGAGGATCCAGGCTAGAACGAATTGCCGTTGTGATGGTGTTAATCAACGCTTCTCGTTTTGCCCAGGCTTGAATTTGCTCGTAGGCTCTCGCTTGAGACAGTGCCAGGGCAGCTTGGTCAGCAACCATTGCCAAAAGTTGCACTTCATCATCCTGCCAACTGCGAGGCTTTCCAGTTTGATGCAACGCCAAAACGGTAATGAGTTCTTGTTTGTACCAGAGGGGCACAATCAGACTGGAGCGAATTCCTAAGGCTGCATAGGCTCGAAAGCGTTCCCGATCTTCAGCATTGGTGCCTTGTAAGCGTGGATCAGTTTCGACATCTTCAATGATTTGAATATCCTGAGTTGCCCAAACTGTTTTTGCTAAAAGTTCTTTGTACGATCGCCCATCTTCTGAAACGTCCCCATGCGTTTGGGTGGAACCATCGGATGTGATGTAGACAAAGCAATCGTCCTCTACACAACCCTCCTGCACTGGACAGACAAGACAGTAAGTTACTTCAAAAATGTGTCCCACAGTTTGCCCGATCGTTTGCAAAATCTGTCGATAACTCAGAGCACTGCGAATGGTACTCGTAACAGCGTTTAACAAAGATTCTTGCCGCAGCGATCGGCGCAATTCGCGAGTTCTAGCTCGTAAAACGTTATGCGTATCAACTGCTTGACGCACAACTGCTTTTAATTCCCCGTCGTTCCAGGGCTTCGTAACATACTTAAAAACTTTGCCTGCATTAATTGCTTCGACCAAATCTTCTACGTCGGTGTAGCCAGTCAAGATGATCCGAATAATGTCAGGATACTGAGTGGCAGTCAGGCTCAAAAATTCCGTTCCGCTCATGTGGGGCATTCGTTGATCGGAAATAATGACCGCTACATCCCCCTCATTTGCCAGAATATCGAGTGCCGCAGGACCATTTTCTGCCCGCAACACCTTAAATTCACGATAGAACGTCCGATAAAGCAAATCCAGGTTGTCTGGTTCATCATCCACCACCAGAATTTTTGGTTTGTTATTCGGCTGGACCTTCATGAACCGTACTCCTGCGACTTGGCAGTAGATTACTTACTCTTTTTCTTTAGCAGTAGTGCTACTGGTGAAGCACCCCTTGAAGCACCCTAAACTTTCCTGCGGATCACAACCAATCCACACATAGATAGCGGTTTGAACTGTGCAGTTAGAGTCTTGCTGTCCTACCTGAGCCTTGCTCTTCAATCGGTTTGGCTTAACCGTAATGTACCCCTTCAGTTTAAGCAAATCTCTTGTTTAAACCCTTATTTATCGGAAAACCCAAACCTCTAAAATTTCAACATGGTCTGCTCAAAACAACAAGCTGATTGTGATTCTTCCTTAGATTTCCCCTGCTGCTTTAGTTTGTAACTGCATCCCGCCAATTTCTGTATGTTTTTCTTTATAAAAGTTTACTGAGTCATGCTATTTCAAATGATACCCATAGAAACCCATAGAAAATAGTTAAAGCGATTTAAGCAAATCGGGCATAATCGTGAATGGGAACCACACCAAGTCCGGAGCATTTCATCATGCGCTGCCCATTTTGCCAGCACACTGATAATCGTGTCCTTGAATCGCGCTCAGCAGAGGCAGGTCAAAGTGTCCGACGGCGGCGTGAATGTTTGAAGTGCGCTCGTCGATTTACGACCTATGAGCGGATTGAATTTGTCCCGATTACGGTGATTAAGCGAGATGGCGATCGCGAATCCTTTGACCGATACAAATTACTCAAGGGTTTAGCGCGTGCCTGTGAAAAAACCGGGATCACCTCTCCTCAAATGGAGCGAGTTGTTGATGAGATTGAATCGGAACTACAGCAACGAGCCATCCGAGAAGTTCCCAGTAGTGAAATTGGAGAACTGGTTCTACACCATCTTCAGAGCCTGAATGAAGTGGCTTACATTCGTTTTGCCTCCGTCTATCGGAAATTTCAAGGGATTCGAGATTTTGTCGAAACTTTAGATCAGCTCCAGAAGCCAAATCGCAATGGCGAGAAGTCGGCATCCTCTGAGGGACGCTCAACTGACTCAACCGTATCCGATGAAAGTTCGATCGCGATCTCTGCTAATTGACATCCATTGTCTAAGGTTTTGAAGCAGCTTGATTCGCGCAGCATCGCGGTATTTCATCCCTGGAACGTTCAAGATGAATCTAAATCAAGTGGGTGCAGTGACGCAGAAGTTAGGCTATGATAATTCTTCCGAGCCTATATTCTTTTAAGAGATCTCCTACAATTGATTTGAGGAGATTTTTCCAGCGTGTAGTAGCACATACATTGAGTGCGTATACATCCGCAGGAGGCACACTTTCACGGAGAAAACCTTTAGGAAACGATTCGCATGGTCAATCAGGACACAACAACATTAGACGTTGGCTTCAGTTACGAAGAATTTGCTGCCCGACTCGACAAGTACGATTATCATTTCAGTCCCGGAGATGTCGTGGCTGGCACCGTGTTTAGTCTTGAGCCGCGCGGTGCTCTGATTGACATTGGTGCGAAAACGGCTGCTTACATTCCCATTCAGGAAATGTCAATTAATCGCATTGACAATCCTGACGAAGTCCTCCAGGCAGACGAAACCCGTGAGTTTTTCATTCTGGCGGATGAGAACGAAGATGGGCAGCTAACCCTCTCTATTCGCCGGATTGAGTATATGCGGGCTTGGGAGCGGGTTCGCCAACTTCAGACAGAAGACGCAACTGTGCGATCGCTTGTATTCGCTACAAATCGAGGCGGTGCGCTTGTTCGTATCGAAGGTCTGCGTGGCTTTATCCCCGGTTCCCACATCAGCACCCGCAAACCCAAAGAGGAGCTAGTTGGGGAAGAACTACCCCTTAAGTTTCTGGAAGTTGACGAGGAGCGAAATCGTCTAGTGTTGAGCCACCGTCGCGCCTTGGTTGAGCGCAAGATGAATCGACTTGAAGTCGGCGAGGTGGTGATTGGTACGGTGCGCGGGATCAAGCCCTACGGCGCCTTTATCGATATTGGTGGCGTCAGTGGGCTACTCCATATTTCCGAAATTTCTCATGATCACATCGACACCCCCCACAGTGTTTTCAATGTGAACGATGAATTAAAGGTCATGATTATTGATCTCGATGCGGAACGGGGACGCATTTCACTGTCAACCAAGCAGCTTGAACCCGAACCCGGCGACATGGTCAAGAATCCCCAAGTGGTTTACGACAAAGCTGAGGAGATGGCTGTTCGGTATCGGGAGCAGATGCTTGCGAAACAACAGCAACAGCAGCAGCAAGCTCAAGATGTGAATGGCAACGGTTACGAAGCTCCTGCGGCGATCGCGGAAGAGGAAATCGAAGAGTTGCCTCCTGCGATTGAAGAGTAACTTGGTTAAACATAAAAGTTTGAGATTAGAGGATATTTGACTGCCTCTAATCTCTCTTCTTAAAGAGGGGTTGCCCTCTTTTTTATTGTGCTTAATGGGGTCTGATACATTGGTCAAACTTCAATGCGGTTCGGTTGAATTTGCTGCTATCGAGGCAGTTATTTTCGATAAAGACGGAACACTGGCAGACTCTCAACGCTTTTTGCGAAATTTAGGACAAAAACGTGCTCGCTTGCTTGATGCCCAGGTTCCTGGGGTAGAAGCTCCCTTACTTTTAGCGTTTGGGTTAGAGCAAGATCGCCTCAATCCAGCGGGACTCTTAGCCGTTGGCACTCGTGAAGAAAACGAAATTGCTGCGGCTGCGTATATTGCTGAAACTGGACGCGATTGGATAGAAGCACTGGCTATGGCACGATCTGCGTTCACTGAGGCAGATTTATTATTCCAACGCAAAGCGGATGAAACGCCTTTGTTTGCGGGGATGGTAGACCTCTTGACGCGGTTAGCGAAGGCGAATATCCAAATTGGCATTATTTCCTCGGATTCGCCCGCTAATGTCCAAGATTTTGTAAAACGATACGAGTTAGAGGCACTCATTGCAGTTGCGATCGGCTCTGAGCCAGGATTGAGCAAGCCCGATCCGGCTCTACTGCACAAAGCCTGTGAAACTTTCGGCATTTGTCCTCAAGCAACGCTCATCATCGGGGACTCTCCTTCTGATATTGAACTGGCTCGATCTGCTGGGGCGGCTGGTTGCGTTGGGGTTGCCTGGGGATGGTCAACGCGCGTGGAACTCAGTCGCGCCAACGCAGTCATTCAATCCAGTTCTGAAATTCGAGTCGTTGATTAATAGAAAGTTAGTAGAAAGTTCAATTGATCCAGATCGTCTATCCTGGAGTCTCGTCTTCCAGCGAGTCGTTAATCTACGCTTTATACGGGTGCCTAGTAGTGATATGATTCGCTGAAGTTTACCCATTTTGTCCCAAGGTTGGTTAACCCCGTAATAGCCATTGCTCCAAATTGGTCGTTCCCTAACCTTAGCTAGAAGATAGGAGTTGCCCTTGTCTCGCCGTTACTTATTTACTTCTGAATCTGTTACTGAGGGTCATCCAGACAAAATCTGTGACCAAATTTCAGACACAATTCTGGATGCTCTTTTGACCCAGGATCCAACAAGCCGAGTTGCCGCTGAAGTTGTGGTTAACACGGGTCTAGTTCTAATAACGGGCGAAATCACTTCAAAAGCCCAGGTTAACTACATTGATCTTGCTAGACAAAAGATTAATGAAATTGGTTATACCGGTGTGGACAGTGGATTTTCGGCGAACAGTTGCTCTGTGCTCATCGCCCTGGATGCTCAGTCTCCTGATATTGCTCAAGGGGTCAATACAGCCCAAGAAGCGCGTCAACTGTCCAGCGATGAACTGGATGCGATCGGAGCGGGCGACCAAGGGATCATGTTTGGGTTTGCCTGCAATGAAACGCCAGAGTTAATGCCATTGCCCATTTGTTTAGCCCACCGGATTTCACGGAAATTGGCAGCCGTTCGCAAAACAGGACAACTTCCGTACTTGCGTCCCGATGGCAAGACCCAAGTTTCGATCGCCTACGAAGACGATCGCCCTGTGGGGATCGATACTATTTTGATTTCGACTCAGCACGCGCCAACCATTGGTGACATTACTGACGAAGCGGCGGTTCAAGCGAAAATCAAAGAGGATCTGTGGTCTTTAGTAGTCCTGCCAGTCTTCGCAGATTTAGACGTTAAACCGGATAGCAATACTCGTTACCTAGTGAACCCGACGGGTAAGTTTGTAATTGGCGGCCCTCAAGGGGATGCTGGCTTAACCGGACGCAAGATTATTGTTGATACCTACGGCGGGTACTCCCGGCATGGGGGCGGAGCCTTTTCTGGAAAAGATCCCACAAAGGTCGATCGCAGTGCTGCCTACGCCTGCCGCTACGTTGCCAAGAATATTGTTGCCGCCGGGTTAGCTGACAAATGTGAAGTTCAACTCAGCTACGCGATCGGAGTTGCTCGTCCGGTTTCAATCATGGTGGAAACCTTTGGCACTGGTAAAATCGACGATGAGCGTTTGCTCAAGTTGGTGACAGACCATTTCGAGTTACGTCCGGCTGGCATTATTCAGGCGTTTAATCTGCGAAGCTTACCAGCAGAGCGGGGCGGACGGTTTTACCAGGATGTTGCTGCTTATGGACACCTGGGACGGCTAGATTTGGATTTGCCCTGGGAGCAAACTGACAAAGCTGAACTGTTGAAAGCAGAAGCTTCAAAGCTGCTCTCGATCGCTTAATTTTTCACCAAAGTAAGACTCTGATTAGCCTGGAGCGGTAGATCTGCATCTGCCGCTTTTTTAGTTGGCACTAATCGTTCTACCCCTTATGGCACAATGAAGAACAGTCAACAACTGTTACTAACTCTTCAGGTAAGCCCGTGATCACTGCAAACGCACCCGCTACAGAAAATGGTCGCTCTGCTCAAACTGTTCGTCGTCGTCCGGTATTTCCCTTTACGGCGATCGTAGGGCAGGATGAGATGAAGCTGGCATTGCTGTTGAATGTGATCGATCCCAAGATTGGTGGCGTGATGATCATGGGCGATCGCGGTACAGGCAAATCCACTACGATTCGTGCTTTAGCAGATTTACTGCCAGAAATTGAAGTGGTTGCGGACGATCCCTTCAATAGTTGCCCCAAAGATCCTGAACTGATGGGGGATGAGGTCAAACACCGCACCGAGCAAGGATTAGAACTGTCTGTGGTTCTGAAAAAAGTGCAAATGGTCGATTTACCCCTGGGTGCAACGGAAGACCGAGTGTGCGGCACGATCGACATTGAAAAAGCTTTGTCTGAAGGGGTCAAGGCATTTGAGCCAGGACTGCTGGCAAAAGCGAATCGTGGCATTCTTTACGTAGACGAAGTGAACCTATTGGATGACCACCTGGTGGATGTGCTGCTAGACTCTGCCGCTTCTGGCTGGAACACGGTTGAGCGGGAAGGTATCTCGATTCGCCACCCCGCCCGATTTGTGCTCGTTGGTTCAGGAAACCCCGAAGAAGGAGAATTGCGTCCCCAGTTGCTCGATCGCTTTGGGATGCACGCCGAAATCCGCACGGTCAAAGAACCCGCCCTACGAGTGCAAATCGTAGAACAACGCACGGAGTTTGACCAGAACCCTCAGGAGTTTCTGGAAAAATATCAACCGCAGCAAGACGAACTCCGCCAAAAACTGGTGGATGCCCAAAATCGATTAAGGGCTGTGGAAATTGACTATGAATTGCGGGTCAAAATTTCCCAGGTTTGCTCCGAGTTGGATGTGGATGGGCTACGGGGCGACATTGTAACCAATCGTGCGGCTAAAGCCCTGGCAGCCTTTGAAGGTCGGGATGAAGCAACGAACGATGACATTCGCCGAGTTGTTACTCTCTGCTTACGCCATCGGTTGCGGAAAGACCCCCTGGAATCGATCGATTCAGGTTATAAGGTTGAAAAGGTATTTAACGAAATTTTTGGTGTCTGAGGACGAAGCATTCAAGCAACTCTCTCTAAGAGAAGTTATTTGGCAATGCAACTGTTTGGAAGTGAAATTGAAGAAGCTGAAATAGGCTTCAGGCTTGATCCTCCTTTTTTAGTTCCGTCCGCTTCTGTGGAGGCTGTCATGGATTGGGCAAAACTGACCTATCCCACTGATCAACTTAGGCTACCTTCTCCATGCCAGGAGGCTCTGAGCGATGCCAGTCCAGATATTCTGCCTACCATGTATGATCTCCCCAGTGAAGATCCAGAGGAACCTGGCTTGCCGGATGAATTTCACGATCTCCAACCCCATCTGCTCAGTGCCACAGTTCGCTTAACTGGGTATTCTCCTGGTGAAATCTTCACGGGCACTGATATGAATGTTTACTATGACATTCGCCATCCTCTTTGGCATAAGCGTCCCGACTGGTTTCTTGTCCTGGGTGTGCCTCGGTTATACGATAAAACGGACCTGCGCCTTAGCTTTGTGGTTTGGCAGGAGCGCGTCAGTCCAATGGTGGCAGTGGAATTGTTATCACCTGGCACCGAGGATGAAGACATGGGCAGAACGACTGCAGAACCCAATGCACCACCGACTAAATGGCAAGTTTATGAACAGATTCTACGGATTCCTTATTACGTCATTTTCGATCGCTACACCAATACGCTGGTGGCATTCATGCTAGAGGATAGTCACTATCGAGAGATGGAGCTTTCTGACTCTAGAGTTTGGTTGCCCACTCTTCAGTGTGGCTTAGGGTTATGGTACGGCACTTTTGAAGGCATCACTCGACTCTGGTTGCGCTGGTATGATGCAGACGGCAACTGGATTCCCACGATTGCTGAGGCTGCTCAACGTGAAGCTGAAACTGCCAGACAAGAAGCTGAAATCTCTCGCCAAGAAGCTGAAACTGCCAGACAAGAAGCTGAAACTGCCAGACAACGGGCTGAACAGATTGCGGCTGAGTTAGAAGCTCTTCGCCAACAATTGCGCGATCGCGGCATTGATCCTGCTGAGTTAGCCCCGTGAAGTTTCTTTGGAATTGGCGCGACGTAAGATTCTGGAGATTTTTCGGGCAGGCGATCGCGGTTGTCCTCATATTCTCCATGCTGGGTTTTCTGTGGGTCAACCTCAACCGCAATCTTGCCCAACTGGGCATTCGCCCTAGTTTTGCCTTTCTCCAAACTCAGGCAGGATTCAGCATCGGCGAATCCCTCATTCCCTACCAATCTTCCGATTCCTACAGTCGCGCTTTGCTCGTAGGTTTGCTCAACTCCTTGCTGGTGATTCTGGTTGGACTGGTTCTGGCAACCCTGATTGGAGTCACGGCTGGGATCGCTCGGCTGTCGAGTAACTGGCTGGTTCGCCATCTGGCAATAGTCTACGTAGAAGTGCTGCGTAACACACCGTTACTCCTGCAACTCTTTTTCTGGTACTTTGCCGTTTTTCTGAGCCTGCCTCAGTCTGATAATCCCTTGGGGTTGTTGGGATTTCGCTTCAGTAAGAGTGGGGTTACGCTTCCAGGTGAGCTTCAGTTATCTCCTGAATTCTCTGCTCTACTGTTGGGGCTTTCGATTTACACGGCGACCTTTATTGCCGAGATTGTACGGGGTGGAATTCAATCGGTTCCCAAAGGGCAATGGGAAGCCGCAAAATCTCTTGGGCTGAAACCAGCTCAGATGATGCGATTGGTAATCTTCCCCCAAGCTTTGCGGGCGATCGTACCTCCTCTGGGCAACCAATACTTGAACTTGGCGAAAAACTCCAGTCTGGCGATCGCGGTTGGCTTTCCTGATCTCTATGCGGTTGCCTCGACAACGTTTAATCAAACGGGGCGAGCGGTCGAAGTCATGGTCTTAATTAGCTTGACCTATCTCACAATTAGCCTGATCATTGCGCTCTTGCTCAATCTTTACAATCGTCGTGTGCAACTGGTGGAACGATGACTCCCGAACCTTTGCCCCGTCCTGCTCAACCATCCCTATCCCTACGACACTGGCTCAAGCGCAACCTGTTCGACGGTTGGTTCAACAGCTTTTTGACGATCGCCCTGCTGATTCTCATTCTCTGGGCGGCGACAAACCTACTCCAGTGGGCAATCACTCAAGCTCAATGGACAGTCGTCACCACAAACCTACGCCTCTTTTTGGTCGGACGCTATCCAATCCAACAAATTTGGCGAGTGTGGGTGGTGCTCGCGATCGTAGTCAGCATGATTGGACTATCGGTTTTAGCCGAAAGCAAGAAAAGAAGGAAAAGGAATTTAGCCAGTAGGAGACAGGAAGAAACCAACATTCCCCCACTTCTCCACCCACCCACTTCTCCACGCACCCACTCCCCATTGCCCTACATCCCCATCGCCTTTGTCCTCATCCTCTGGCTGCTGGCAGGCAGTTTTGGCTTACCAAAAGTAGGCACTAATCTCTGGGGCGGCTTGTTGCTAACGCTGATTGTTGCCATGACCAGTACCCTACTGGCGTTTCCTTTTGGGGTTTTGCTGGCGCTGGGACGGCAAAGTTCGCTGCCTGTATTACAAGGATTTTGCACCGCTTATATCGAAATTGTTCGAGGGTTGCCTCTCATCGGCATTTTGTTCATGGCGCAGGTGATGTTGCCGTTGGTGCTACCAGGGCAACCCAGTATCGATCGCGTCATCCGGGCGATCGTGGGATTGGTTCTATTTAATGCAGCTTACCTGGCAGAAAGTGTGCGCGGCGGGTTGCAATCCATTCCCAGAGGGCAAACGGAAGCTGCCAGAGCCTTAGGACTCAATCTGCCGCTCACTTTGTACTTGATCATCTTGCCCCAGGCATTACGGATTGCCATTCCGGCGATCGTGGGTCAATTCATTTCTCTGTTTAAGGACACTTCCCTCCTCGCCCTCTTTGCTTTACTTGAACTCACTGGAATTGGGCGATCGATCCTGGCTCAGCCACAGTTTCTCGGACGCTATGCCGAGGTTTATTTATTCGTTGGCTTAATCTACTGGGTATTTTGCTACACCTTATCGACGATGAGTCGGCGAATTGAAGGCGGCAATGGGTCAAACCGCAGGCTTCATACAAGTCGTTAGCCCAGCACGTTTTTCGGAACCATTTCGCTTTACAATCTTGGCAATCCTAATTTGCCCTTTCCAGTCCTGGCTTTATGAGTATCGGATATCTTGCACTCGTTCTACACGCTCACCTGCCCTTTGTTCGCCATCCCGAAAGCGATTATGTCTTAGAAGAAGAGTGGCTATTTGAAGCAATTACAGAAACTTATATTCCTCTCATTCAGAGTTTTGAAGGGCTAAGACAGGATGGGGTGAACTTCAAGCTCACCATGAGCCTGACCCCGCCGCTTGTTTCCATGCTGCTTGATCCGCTCTTGCAGGAGCGGTACGACGAACATCTTGCCAAGCTGGAAGAACTGGCAGAGATGGAGATCGATCGCAATATTCACAACGGACATTTGAAGTACCTGGCAGAACATAACGCGAAGGAATTTAACGGAGTTCGCCGAACCTGGGAAAAATATGGTGGCAATCTGATCAAAGCCTTCAAGCAATTTTTTGACAGTAACAATCTGGAGATCATCACCTGCGGCGCAACCCACGGCTACCTGCCCTTGATGAAAATGTATCCTCAAGCCGTGTGGGCGCAGATTCAAGTCGCCTGTGAACATTACGAGCAAACCTTTGGTCGCGCTCCTGCGGGTATCTGGCTACCAGAATGTGCCTACTACGAAGGGCTAGAGCGAATGCTGGCAGATGCAGGGCTACGCTACTTTTTAACAGACGGACATGGCATTTTGTATGGTCGTCCGCGTCCTCGCTTTGGCACCTATGCCCCCGTATTCACCTCCACAGGCGTAGCAGCCTTCGGGCGAGATCACGAATCGTCCCAGCAGGTATGGTCATCAGAAGTCGGCTATCCCGGTGCCCCAGAATATCGTGAGTTTTATCGAGATTTGGGCTGGGATGCGGAATATGAGTACATCAAGCCCTACGTCATGCCCAACGGTCAACGCAAAAATGTAGGCATCAAATATCACAAAATTACGGGGCGCGGCTTGGGGTTAGGGGATAAGCAACTCTACGATCCCCACTGGGCAAGGGAGAAAGCTGCCGAACATGCAGGTAATTTCATGTTCAATCGCGTGCAGCAGGTAGAGCATTTATACGGCATCATGCAACGCAAGCCCATTATTGTTTCACCTTACGATGCAGAGTTGTTTGGGCACTGGTGGTACGAAGGTCCCTGGTTCCTGGATTTTCTATTCCGCAAAACCTGGTTTGACCAAAGTACCTATGAAATGGCTCATCTGGCAGATTACTTGCGAGAGAATCCAACACAACAAGTGATTCATCCGGCTCAGTCCAGTTGGGGATACAAAGGTTTCCACGAGTACTGGCTGAACGAAACCAATTCCTGGATTTACCCACACTTGCACAAAGCCGCAGAACGCATGATTGAGCTTTCAAATCGAAATGCGATAGACGAGCTGGAAACCCGTGCTTTGAATCAAGCGGCGCGTGAATTGCTCTTAGCGCAATCTTCAGATTGGGCGTTCATCATGCGAACCGGAACAATGGTGCCTTATGCAGTACGACGCACGCGATCGCACCTGATGCGATTCCACAAACTCTACGAAGATGTGCTGGCAGAAAAGATTGATGCGGGTTGGTTAGAAAAAGTCGAAGCGATCGACAACATTTTTCCCAACATTAACTACAAAGTGTATCGACCTTTGTAGAATCAAAACCCAGCAAGCCAGTGAGGGCAGCAGCATCTGTCTGCCCAACGCAAACAAGCAAATGCTACAGGTAGAACGAAGGGTAGGAGTGCAACTCGAAATCTCTATCCGCTTCTGGCATGGTTGGAGCTTGGTACTCGTAGGCAGGTTGAGCCGACTTCGCAGCATGAGAGCCGCGATCGCTGCCAATTGGTCGTGCCCAGGCAGTAGGTGCGGGGGTAGAATCTGCACAACCACGCCCAACTTCTTGGTCGAATGCCAGATAGATATTAGCGAATTCCATAATGCGGGAACCTATTAGGGGACTGTAACATAGCATTGGTCAGCCAGCTTTAGAAAGGACTAATTGCTGAAGAGCCTATCCAGGTAGGGCTGACTCGTTTTAGCCATTGCCAACATGACTGTGACTATACCGCTATTGTAGAAGGCTCTCTTTTTGGAAGCGTTCCCCTATTCAGTAAGGTTTTTGGATGTTAAGACCCTTGCCACTTTCCCTTGAATGTGATAGATGACTTATCCAGATGTAGGAGTCAGAAAAGCTACCGATCTTCTGACTCCTACTATCTGGTCTCGACTTTTAGACCGCTTGGAGTTGGTAAGGGCTGGTCAAACGTTCGAGTTGTTGAGTCAGCAAGCTCAGGAACAAGCCAACATCCGTGACAACGCCGACAGATTCAACGGAACCTCGATCGCTCAACTTCGTCACCACGGCTGGATTGATATCCACGCAAACCATCTTCACGCCAGCAGGAGTCATATTCCCGACCCCGATCGAGTGCAGCATCGAAGACAACATCAAAATCAAATCTGCGCCTTCAATCAACTGAGCATAAGCAGTTTGTGCCTTGAGCAAATCCATTTCAGTATCCGGCAATGGTCCATCATCTCGAATGGAACCAGCCAACGCGAAAGGTACATCGTGCTTGACACATTCATACAGCACGCCACTCGTGACCACGCCTTGCTCTACCGCCTTGGCAATGCTGCCGTAGCGGCGAACCGTGTTAATCACTTTCAAGTGATGGCGGTGTCCGCCCCGAACAGAGACTCCCCGCTTCATATCCACACCCAAAGAGGTTCCCAGCATGGACTGTTCCAGATCGTGTACGGCGATCGCGTTGCCACCCAGGAGTGCCTGCACGTACCCCCCGCGAATCAACCGCGCCAGATGTTCACCGCCGCCTGTGTGAATCACCACAGGTCCAGCCGTGACAACCACCTTGCCACCCTGATCTCGAATTTGGCGCATTTCCCAGGCAATTTGCTCGACCACCAGTTCCACCCGCCGTTCACTGGAAACCCCAGAACCCATGAAGCTGAACTCTTGGGTGTTGCGCTGCTCACGGGATTCCGTCTTGCGAACGGTGCGAATCCCTTCTACACCAACGACCACCCGATCGCCCTTTTGCAAATCCCGCAAGAGTTTGCATTGAGCCGTTTTTCCGTCTGGGCTAACCGCGATCGCCGCATCCATGCGTTGCTTCTGCACAGGCACCCACTGGCAATTCACCCGCACTTCTGTCGGATAAATCGTCGTCACATAGAAATCATCTGGGGCAACTCCATCCTGCTCCACGACTTCCCAGACGATGTCGCAGACTTCTTGAGGCGGTGGGACTGCACCCAAATCGATTAACTGAGACATCAACGCTTCCAGCACTTCGTGGGAGGGAGCGGTGACTTTCACATCCGCCGCAGAAGTGCTTTGCCGTTGTTCGCCCAGTTGGAAGTTCAACACCTGGAAACTGCCACCACCTTCCACAATCAGATCTAATGCCTGGTTGATCAAGCCAGCATCCAGCAGGTGTCCTTCCATGCGAATGATGCGGCTTTCCACTGTGGCGATCGCCCGATGATCAGACATAATCGGTTCCGTAACCCGCAAGGTCAAGCATTTCGCGGCTCCACCTGCCTTCAAAAATTCCGTTAAGGGGGTTTCCACGACTTCAAAACCCAAAGATGATAAACGCTGTTTTAGCTCATCGGTTGCCTGATTCATAATCACAGTCCGATTCACATTCACTGCATTACAGGCAAAGGCAACGGCATCCTTCTCATCGACAGCAATGCGTTTTTCTGCCGGAACTCGCAGTTCAATCAACCGATTGGAGTAGGAGTCAAAGGCGGGGGGGTAGTAGAGTAAATACCCATCGGTCAAAGGGCAAAAACAAGTATCCAGGTGATAGAACCGCTCATCCATCAACCGCAGGGACAGCACTTCAATATTCAGCCACTTTGCCAGGTAAGGATGGGAGTCTAATTCTGAGCGGAATCCATAGCCAGCCCATAGCCAGCGCCCTTCGCGATCGAGCAACGCATCTCCGGCTCCTTCAAACGGCAAATCCTTAGGCAATACATGAACGGTAAAGCCTTGGGCTTCAAACCACTCCTGGAAAAAGGGTTCTTCTCCTTGACGCTCCTTATGGTAGAAGCGACTGAGCACCACATCATTGCCCAAAATCAAGCCTGCGTTGGCAGTGAACACCATGTCTGGAACACCCTTTTGAGGTTTTACCAGATCAACAACAGCGCGGTCTTTGAGAATATGAAACAGCCCTTGCCACTGTTCAACAGCACGATCGCGAGAAGATTTGTGGATATTTCCCTCCATCCAGGGATTAATTACATAGTCCACGTCGTAGTGGTCAGGCGCACACATCAGGAAGCGAATTGAAGAAGTCATAACCCTTAGTTCTTTGAGTGGATAGACGCGAACAACGCGGTTGAGCAAACAACGCTTTTGCGAAAGGACAGTCTCTAATTCTACTAGAGTCCCCTCATTTGACCTACGTTCGTGTTATGGATTCGCAATAATCACTCAACATGTTGTTTTTTCATCTCCTGTAAATCGGGTGTGAGATGATGAAGGGATATCAATTTTTAACGTTTACGGAAGCATAGAATCATGGTGGCTCGAATTCAGTTTGCTAGAGGGATCGATGAGGATGTGATTCCCGATGTGCGAATCACTCGTGCTAAGGATGGCAGCAGTGGTACTGCAACATTCTATTTTCAAAGCCCCAAAGCCCTCTCTAACAGCATGACTGAGGGCATTACGGGTATGTACTTGATTGATGACGAGGGTGAAATTAGCACTCGCGAAGTGAAAGCTAAGTTTGTAAATGGTCAGCCTGATGCGATCGAGGCGTTGTATGTGATGAAATCGGTTGACGAGTGGGAGCGGTTCCTCCGATTCATGGAGCGGTTTGCGGAAGAAAATGATTTAGGGTTTACAAAGTCTTGATTCAGTTGAGCGAGTGGGGGATGAATCAATGACTCCCCTGCTCAACTACTTCTAGTCATACCAACTTCCAGTAACGCTAAGTGCTGCACCAGAATGTATGGTTTCCACGCCTCACCCAGATGTCTCTCAGTTTGCCGTACCGTGCGCTGTGATTACGGTTAGTGATAGCCGCACAGTAGATACCGATCGCAGTGGTCAAATTATTCAACAATTACTTGCTGAAGCTGGGCACACCATCGCTGCCTACACGGTTCTCAAAGATGAGCCAGAGGAAATTATTACTCAGATTGAGCATCTACACCAGAGACAAAATATTTCAGCCTTCATCTTAAATGGGGGCACTGGAATTGCTTCCAGAGATACAACTTACGACGCAATAGAGTTCCTTCTGGAAAAAACCTTGCCTGGTTTCGGCGAATTATTTCGTTGGTTGAGCTACCAGGAAATTGGTTCACGATCGCTTTCGTCGCGGGCAATCGCAGGAGTGTATCAAGGAAGCCTGATCTTTTCTATTCCAGGTTCTAGCAACGCCGTAACTCTGGCAATGCAAAAGTTGATCTTGCCAGAGCTACGCCACTTAATTATGCAATTGAGAAGCTAGGGCTGCACCATACTAGCTTGCTTGTTGGGCACGCTGGGTCGAGCCAAAATAATCTTCTCTAGCTCTGAAACAGCCTGAGCATATTGAGGGTCTTGCATGGTGGCAAACAGTTTGGGATTCGATGCCAGCTTTTTCTGATCTGCTTCCGTTAAGTCAATTTTTACATCAGGAGCGATTCCTTTGTGGCTGATGTCTGTCCCTCTAGGCGTATAGTAGTGGGCGATCGTCACTGCCAAGCCTGAACCATCTGCCAGATTGTGAACCGATTGCACTAACGCTTTGCCAAAGGTTTGACTGCCAACGACCGTAGCGCGACCATTATCTTTCAAGGCTCCCGTCAGAATTTCACTGGAACTTGCAGAATTACCATCAACCAATACAACCATAGGCAGCTTCGTCAAAGCAGACTGATTGGCGCTGACTTCCTCATCTCTGCCTTTGCGATCAACGGTCTTCACGATCGCCCCCTGATCCATCCACATTCGGCTGATCTCGATGCTGGCTTGCAATAGTCCACCCGGATTGCCGCGTAAATCCAGCACAAAGCCATCCACCTGCTGCTTAGAAAGTTCTTGAATAGCTCGCCGCATTTGATCCGCAGCATGGGCACTAAACTCGTTCAAACGAATATACCCAATCTTGCTCTTGCCTTCTTGCTTCATGGAGTACCGTACAGTAGGCAGCTCAATGCGAGCACGCATTAAGGACACTGTAAAACTGTTTTGAGTGGGTGCTCGGCGAATTTCCAAACTGACCTTAGTTCCCACTTCTCCCCGAATTAGATTGGAAGCATCTTCTACAGACATTCCTTTCGTCGGTTTGCCATTGATCGCCAAAATGTGATCACCAGACTGGAGTCCGGCTCGACTGGCAGGCGAATTATCGATCGGTTCAACTACAGTTAAAGCTTTCGTTTGTTCATTCACCTCTAGCCGAATCCCAACTCCAGACACTTCTCCAGCAGTTTGATTCGTCAGTGCCTCGTACTGCTTTGGATCCATGAAGCGGGTATAGGGATCATTGAGTTTTTCAAGGGTTTTACGAAGTGCGGAATAGGCTTCTTGCCGAGAAGAGTAGTTTTTATCTAGCAGCTTTTGTCGTTCAGCCTGCCAATTCACTCGATTGAATGAACCATCCACATATTCCCGATGCACGATTTGCCATGCTTCATCCAAAACTGCCTTTGGACTGTCCTGCAACGCCGCTCGGACACGTCCTAAACCTGGACCAAATAGAGAAAGAGCAGCAGTTGCTGCAACTGCTCCCCCACAAAGAGCCACTTTGGAGAGAGATTGGTGCTTCAGGGATCGATTCATTGATTAGCGCTCAAATATTACAGATAGGTCACGAAGAGCACATACATCGTTTCCTCAACAGAACTAAAGCTGCGAGTCAACGTTATTTTATTACCACCAGAAATTTGGTTTAACCGGAAATTTAGCGAATGACTGCTATTGTAAACTCTGGATCTTAGGGTAGCGAGAGACCACCTGAAGATCTAGAAAAGTGATGACAGTTTACCAATTGTCTTGACTGGGTTAGCCACTAAACTGTTAAACTGCCCGGACTCTAGCCTAAAGCCAGAGCTAAACTTTAAAGAGAAAGTCTTTGCGACAATCTAACCAAAAATGAAGGATTTCGCCTAGTGGTCTTCGCGTAAACTTTATTTAAGTTTTTACCTCTAGAGATTAACTGGGTTGCGTTTTGTTAATTCAAGCCAAAGCGCTTGGAAGGATAGGGACGATGGAACTTGGGTTGAATCAGCCTCTTAAGCGATGGTGGCAGCCTCTGGGATTTGTTGCGATCGTCGCATTAACGCTTAGTGGAGTTATTCTGTTGCAGCAGTCCCGCCTCAAACAACCCTCTCTGTGGATTGAGAATCCCGCTCAAGCAACTGAGCAGGAAAAGCTGAGACTCCAGATGCTGAAACAAACTCCAACCTTTGGGTTCGATAATCTATCCGCAGATTGGGTATTCCTCAACTTTCTTCAGTATTACGGAGATGAGGAGGCTAGAAAGAAAACAGGCTTTGGTCTCAGTCCTGATTATTTCGACATCATCACTCAGCGCGATCCCCGCTTCACAATGGCGTATCTGTTCTTGTCAGGTAGTGTGTCTTATCAGCTTGGTAAACCAGAGTTGGCGATCGCCATGATGCAGAGAGGCACCGTCGCCCTTTCTCCGCAAATTGATGATTCTGCTTTTCAGGTTTGGCGACTGCAAGCTTTGGATCAGTTGCTATTGCTGGGGGATATTCCTGGAGCAATCAAATCCTTTGAACAAGCTGCCAACTGGACTAAAGGAACGTCTTACGCCGAGATTGAGCCAATTTTGCGGGGAACGGCTGATTTCTTACGCACAGACCCCAACAGCAAGCCCGTTCGAGTTGTGTCCTGGGGGTCGATTTATGAACAAGCTATGGCATTGGAGGATAAGCAAACAGCAACCCGCGCCAAAAAAGAGATACTAGCACTGGGTGGACGTTTTGTTGAGAAGGATGGCAATGTGCTTGTGATCCCGCCGCCTCGCGATCCGAAGAAGCCAGGCAAAAAGTGATTAGCTGGGAACGATCGCCACTTTGACCACTTGCCGTTGCCGCATCGCTTCAAAAACTTTTGCCAGGTCGGTTAGAGGAGCATGATCAGTAATCAGCAATTCCAATGGAACGGCTCGGCTGCTGAGGAGTTCTAGCGCTGCCCGGACGTACTGAGGCGTATTATGAAATACACCTTTCAAGGTTAATTCACTGTAGTGCAATTGTTCCGTATTGACCGTGATGGTTGTATCGCGAGGACAACCCCCAAACAGATTGACTGTGGCTCCGGGTCGGGCGCAGGCGATCCCCATCTCCCACACAGCCGGAACTCCAGTCGCTTCAATCACCACGTCAGCACCCCAACCATCTGTTAGATCCTTAACTAAACCTGGGACGTCTTCAACCTGCTTATAGTTAAAAGTTTTAGCTGCCCCTAATTTTTCGCCAATCGCTAACCGCTGATCGTTGCCACCAAATAGGAAGACTTGGGAAAAGGGAGTCGGAAGTGAAGGCTGAATCTCAGGAAACCAATTGCCCTGCCCAGAGGCAAGCGCAGCAACAAACATTAGCCCGATCGCCCCATCACCCAGCACAACGACTCGATCGCCTGGTTTCACATTTGATCGAGCCGCACCATGCAGTACACAGGCGAGGGGTTCCGTCATGGATGCCAGTTCAAACGGCACATCATCCGGAATAGGCAGCAGGTTGTGTTGCACGATCGGCGCAGGAATCCGGAGATATTCGGCAAACGTGCCATTATTAAACAGCAAATTCTGACACAGAGAATATTCTTGTTTATGGCAAAAGAAGCACTTCATACAAGGGGCAGAATTATTCGCCACCACATGATCGCCCACCTGCCACTCTGTTACACCTGCACCGATCGCCACAATTTCGCCCGCCGCTTCATGCCCAAACAAGGTTGGAGGAGTCAACATTTTGGCGTGTCCACCCCGCCGCCACACCTTCAAATCGGTGCCGCAGGTTGTTGCAGCTTTTACCCGCAATACCACTTCACCGGGGGCAGGCGTAGGGGCTTCTACCTGCTCTAAACGCAAATCTTCCTTGCCGTATAACAACGCTGCCAACATATCTGCCTTAATTCGACGACACCTAAACTAATACTGTTTCACATTACAGACCTTCCCAGTACAGACCTTCCCAGTACAGACCTTCAGAAGCGGGGCACCGGGTTTTGCGCTCACTCGGCTTGAGGAATATGAGAATACTGTAAACTTTCTAAACAAACTATTTCCTCTTCCTCTTCCAATTAAGGATGAGATCGGGCGTGGCTTCGCTTGAACTTTAGATGCAAGAGGGTTCCAGATCGCTAGAGATGCCTGTCCAGGGCTATCTCCAGAAAAATGAGAGAATAGCTTTTCTCTGAGAAAATTGGAGTAAGTACTCACCTTTCTCCTTCCATTCATCAATCAATCTGTTGAATTGTTAACTTTTTAGAAGAACTCTTATGTTCCTCAAGGAATTTCTATAGACTGACTCAAATGCCGATCGGTGTAAGCCATCGCAACGCGCAAGCAATCTGTTTACTTATTTAATAAATTCTTGGAGGTAAAACGTGACTCTATCTCAAAGCCAGATGGTAAGACAGTCTGACTATGGGTTGATGTTGAGAAGCTTTCTGCTGTGGGCAGGAATTTTGACGGTTTGCTTGCTGATTATCGGGTTTCCTGTTGGGATTTTGATCGTGACGGTAGGCTCGCTCCTGGCAATGGTCTTGCACTCGGTGCTGCCGGGAGTGGGGATTTTGCTGGTCGCTGGTAGTGTGATTGGGGTTCAAGTGGTGGGGGTTTTGGTTGCCGCCGCAATTCTCACGCTCAGAAAAATTCATCCCAGTGACGTGAGCTGGTTGCCCTGGATGAGTGGTCAAGCGAATCCGAAACACGAATCAGTTTATGCAGCGTGCCCTCTAACCTGTGAAGTGACGACCAAACGGTAGAGGACGATCGCGCTTCAGGCTCAAAACCAATTCGAGCGATGCAGAATAGGCAAAGATTTGGAGCGATCTAGTCTTTGCCTATTTTTTGGGGTTGCTACTGCCCACAACAATGATCGATGCCCAAACTATTCAACAACAAATCGCTAACGGCATTGGCGATCGCGAACTGACCATAAAAGCTGTTAGAAAAGTCAAAGGCTTCCATTTCCGTGACGATCGCCATCACCAGAGAAATGAGATCATTCTCCCCTTCCATCCGTTGCCGCACAAAAATCTGAGCCGCACGGTTGGCAATCTCTTCATTGACTTGCTCTGGTAGAAATTCTTGATTTAGCCAGTTGAGTAGCGAACTCTTCAGCCAAAGCCCCTCTTGCTGAGGATTTTGAGCAGGGGGCAGAACAATATTTGGAATTGGCTCCACCATCGACATAACCTTTCTCGATGCTCAATTCTTTCTGTTAGTCTGCCACGGGTGTTAAGCAATTTGAGCAGAAAGCCTTACTTCGTTAACATAAATAGCAACTTTGGGGATTTTGCAAAGAGGCGATCGCAGTCTGTGAACAATCGGTTTGATATTCAATCCATCGTGCAGGGCTATGCTCAGGGATATTTTTTGATGGCAGACGAGGCGGGGAAAGACCTGAGTTGGTACTCCAGTCGCAACCGCACTCTCATCCCGTTAGACGATCGCTTCCGCTATCCCAAATCCTTACAGCGAGTATTGAATCAGAATCGGTTTCAGGTGGCAGTTGATCGCGATTTTGGCAGCGTTGTGGAAGGTTGTGCCAACCGCGAAACGACCTGGATTTCAGACGATTTGAAGGAAATTTATTGGGCACTGCACGAGGCAGGCTGGGCGCATAGTTTTGAAACCTGGCAAGATGACCAGTTAGCGGGCGGGATTCTCGGCATTGTGATTGGGGGAGCTTTCATCGGGGAATCGATGTTTTTCCGCATTCCTGACGGCTCTAAAGTGGCGATGGTGAAGTTGGTGGAGCGGCTCCGCGATCGCAACTTTGTCTTTTTTGACGCACAAATGATGAACCCCCACCTGGAGCGGTTCGGTGCCTACATTGTTCGGAATGATGACTACCGGGATTTGTTACGAAAAGCTTTACAAATCCAGTGTTCTCTCTAATGAATTCTGATCAACTGAAAGGTTAATCAGAATTCATCAATAGTCAAATTTAGGAGTCTTCCGGTTCGTCTAAGTGCTCGGCAACCTCGCGGTAGAGGTTGAGCACATGGCTATCTTTAAGGTAGTAGAACACATTACGACCCTGGCGACGATACCCCACTAAGCGCATCGATCGCAGCGTCCGCAGTTGATGAGAAACAGCAGATTCCGTCATTTTGACTACTGCTGCCAGGTCACATACACACAGTTCCTCGATCGCCAACGCCGACAAAATCCTCAACCGATTGGGGTCTCCCAGCAAGCTAAAAAATTCAGCCATGCGCTGTGCTTTGTCCTGGCTGATGAGTTCTTGATGTAAGTGGCGAACATGAATTAAATCAACCGGATGATGGACAGTGCAATTTAGCCCTTCATCCTCATGCTTAATAACAGTGAGTTCAGGCTGAGGGAGCGAAACCGGGATGGATTTGGCTTTTGGCATATTAGAGCGGGTTTAAGGAGGGAGTGACCCAGCAAGAACGCTTCGTATTCTTTTCTCAGCGTAACGTCTTACGCCAGGTTCCGTTCAGATTGAGCAAATTTCTGTCTATTGATGCCCTAGTACGATCGGCAATTCTGATAGACTCTTATAAAAAGTTAAAACTTCGCGATTCAATCCCTCATGAAAATTCTTGTAGTTGGTGCCACTGGCACTTTAGGTAGACAAATCGCCCGTCGTGCTCTGGATGAGGGATACGAGGTACGCTGCTTGGTTCGAAGCCAGAAGAAAGCAGCCTTCCTGAAAGAGTGGGGAGCCGAGTTAGTCCCTGGAGACCTGTGTCGCCCCGAAACCCTGCCGCCTGCCTTAGAAGGGGTTTCAGCCGTCATTGATGCTGCAACCGCAAGAGCCACAGATTCTTTAAGCATCAAGCAGGTGGATTGGCAAGGCAATGTTAATTTAATTCAGGCAACGAAAGCGGCTGGGGTAGAGCGATTCATCTTTTTCTCCATTCTGGATGCAGAGAAATTTCCCCATGTTCCGTTGATGGAGATTAAGCGCTGTGTTGAGTTATACCTGGCAGAGTCTGGCTTGAACTACACCATTCTGCGTCCCTGTGGCTTTCTGCAAGGGCTGATTGGGCAGTACGCGATTCCTATTTTGGAGAATCAGTCGATTTGGGTCATGGGTAATACATCTCCGATCGCCTATATGGATACCCAGGACATTGCTAAGTTCGCGATTCAAGCACTGAAAGTCCCTGAAACCGAAAAGAAAACCTTTCCGATCGCCGGTGCCCGTGCCTGGGGCGCAGACGAAATCATTCAACTCTGCGAAAAGCTTTCAGGACGAGAAGCCAAAATTACTCGCGCTCCGGTTGGTTTGCTGCGCTTCTCGCGTAAAGCAACTCAACTGTTCCAATGGACTTGGAACATTTCTGATCGTCTGGCATTTGCAGAGGTGGTCACGACTGGCAAACCTCTAACTGCCTCCATGGACGATGTGTATCCAGCATTTGGTTTGAATCCAACTGACATGACAACGCTAGAGTTCTACTTACAAGAATACTTTGAGCGCATCATGAAGAAGTTGCGCGAACTAGATTATGAGAAGCAAAAGAAGAAAAAGTCAGAGAAAAAGCGCTATCCCAGGTTTTAACCATCACCCTGAGAAATCTAGTCGGTAGAGATCGCTCGATCGCACCACTCAGGATGGTATAGTCCCTAATACTCGATTTTATTCTGCCCTTCCGCCTACCGTTTGACGTGCCTAAAGCTGGCATTATTTATAACGATATCAAACCCGTTGCCTGTCGAGCTGCTCAGGAGATTCAGGACAAGCTGGCTGCGGTGGGATTTGACGTGTGTACGGCAACAGGGATTGGTGGAATCTTGGGTTATTCCAGTCCTCGGAGTCCCGTTTGCCATACTCCGATCGATCGCTTGAATCCGCCGGGATTTGACTTTGACATGGAATTCGCGATCGTCCTGGGGGGAGACGGAACCGTGCTGTCCGCCTGCCGCCAACTTGCACCCTACGATATTCCTGTGCTGGCGGTAAACACGGGTCACATGGGATTTTTGACTGAAACCTACCTCAACAACTTGCCCCAGGCGCTTGAGGTTGTGTTAGCCAAAACCTACGAACTGGAACAACGAGCCATGCTCTCGGTGCAATTGTTCCGGGATGATTACCTGCTATGGGAAGCGCTTTGCTTGAACGAAATGGTGATTCATCGAGAACCGTTGACCAGTATGTGTCATTTTGAGGTAGAAATTGGTCGCCATTCTCCTGTGGATATTGCCGCAGACGGAGTGATTATCTCCACCCCAACTGGTTCCACTGCCTATTCATTGTCGGCGGGCGGTCCAGTGATTACACCTACTGTTCCTGTGATGCAGCTTGTTCCCATCTGTCCTCACTCCCTCGCCTCACGAGCCTTAGTCTTTGCCGATACAGAACCCGTTACCATCTATCCGGCTCATCCCACCCAACTTGTGATGGTGGTGGATGGCAATGGCGGGTGTTACGTGCTGCCAGAAGATCGAGTCCGCATTCAACGATCGCCCTACAATGCCCGCTTTATCCGGCTACACCCCCCAGAGTTTTTCCACGTTTTGCGGGAGAAGCTAGGCTGGGGCTTGCCCCACGTCGCAAAGCCCACCTCCGTTGAGTTGCCCTAGTGAGCGAGTCCAAACGTGCTACAACAGGAAGGACATCAAACCCGCTAAACTTAGGGCTTGCTAAGAAACAAGAAACCATCTAACCCCTCATCCTTATGAATGCGACTTCCTCCGAAAATTCTTGCATCCTGGTTGTGGAAACTGATGAATTATTGGCGCGAAGTGTGAGTGCAGATTTGAAAGAGTCTGGTTATGAGGCAGTGGTTGCACCCGATGCGTCGATCGGGTTGCGATACGTCGCGGAGCGATCGCCTTTGTTAGTTGTCGTCGATCGTATGCTGGCGGGAGAATCGGGATTATGGTTTTGTAATCGCCTGCGAACGATGGGAGAACGGATTCCAGTGCTGATGCTCATGGCACGGGATGCGGTGGACGATCGAGTCGCCTGTCTGGAAGCTGGGGCAGACGATTACTTCCTGAAGCCTTACCGTTCCGATGAGTTTTTGCAGTTGGTGCGGATGTATCTGCAACCGGATACTCAAAGTTCAGAAAAATTGCGGTTTGGCGATCTGGTGCTGGATCTGGCGACTCGGCGGGCAATTCGCAATGGACGGGCGATCGATCTGACAATGAAGGAATTTGAATTGTTGAAATATCTGATGGAGCATCCCCGCGAGGTGCTAACCCGTGAGCAAATTCTGGAGAATGTGTGGGGTTACGATTTTGTGGGCGAATCAAATGTGATTGAAGTATATATTCGCTACCTGCGACTCAAAATTGAGGATGAGGGAGAAAAACGCCTGATCCAAACTGTCCGGGGCGTGGGGTATGTGCTGCGAGAAGCTTAAGATAGGCTAGAGCGGATAGCAATGAAAAAATTTGTTCGAGATCAGGAGAGATCCTTGCGGCAGCGGCATTATGCAGGCGTTGGAGTTGTGGTTGGATTGAGTATGTTAATCCTGAGCTGTGCTTCCTCAACTCCTGAAACCCCTCCAGAAACAAACTCAGGTCAAGTGGTGCAAATTTCTAATTCAGGGCAATCCCTTCCCGTTTCTGCCAAAGTTAATCTAGGTGGACAAGTCATTCAGCTAGAAGTCGCCAAAACCCCTGAGCAGCAAGCAATGGGATTGATGTTTCGATCGGAGTTAGAGCCGAATCGGGGGATGCTATTTCCTTTCAATCCTCCGCGTCCTGTCACCTTTTGGATGAAGAATGTGTTGATTGACCTGGATATGGTGTTTTTGCGGAATGGCAAGGTCGTCGCGATCGCCAGTAACGTTCCGCCCTGCAAAGCCGATCCATGTCCGGTTTACGGACCTGCAACAGCCGTTATTGATCAAGTGATTGAGTTGCGGGGTGGACGGGCAAAAGAATTGGGCATTAAAGCGGGTGATCGCTTAACAATTCAATCTGTCAATTAATGTCGCCAACCAAAGCGCTGCTTCGTGTCAGGATAGGCATAAACTGTTTCAACCAGGAATCATGACTAATCGACCGAACGATCGCCGCCCCACAAAACCACCGAGCATGGATGACGAAACCTTTGCTCGCCTCAAGGCAGAAGCGATCGCGCCCTACCGAGGGTTACGGCGATTCCTCTATTATTCTTTTGCTGCCTCTGGCGTGGTTGGGGGGGTGATCTTTTTTACCCAATTGCTTGCTGGACGGGACGTTGCAGAAGCATTGCCCAACTTTGGGGTGCAATTGGCAGTTGTTGCCCTGATGGTGTGGTTGATTCGATTAGAGAACAAGGCAGAACGGAAACAGCGATAGATAGCAAAAGGGCGCAGAGAATCCTCTGCGCCCTTTTAAGTAAAGTCAAATTTCAATTCGTTTAGAACTGCATTTCCGCAGCTTGAACTTTCTCGATTTGCTTCTTCTTCAGCACTAGCATGATCTGAGCCAGAATCACGATCGCGAAGAATGCCAACAAACCCAGAATCCGGTTAGGACTTTGCAGCACAATTTCCCCATCAACCTGACCAAAACCACCCACGTTGGGGTTATCCGTCAGCGGATCACCTGCTTTCACTTCTTGACCCTCAGCAACCAGGAGTGTTGGTCCGGCAGGGATAGATTCGACAACCGTCTTACCGCTGTCCTCCTGAACTGTGACCTCGTAGCTACCTTCTTCAGTTTTGACAATTTGGCTGATCACGCCATTGCCAGGAGCAGTAAAGACCCCATTGTTACTCTTTTCGCCCGTGGGATAAACCTGTCCGCGACCCCGGTTGCCACCAACGTGGACTGAGTATTTACCAAAGCGAATTGATTTATCTGTTTTGGGATCGGGAGACAGCACAGGGAAGGTAATTTCTTGATACTGCTCACCGGGTAAAGGTCCAACGACAACAATATTGTCTTGTTGTTCGCTGTAAGGCATGAAGTAAAGATCCTGTACCTTTTCCTTCATTTCCTCAGGAATCCGATCTTCGGGAGCCAGCTTAAAGCCCTTGGGCAGCATCAACACCGCGCCCACGTTCAACGGTCCTTTCTCTCCCCCGGCAACAACTTGCTGAACGCTGGTGTCGTAGGGAATTTTGACCACTGCTTCAAACACCGTGTCAGGGAGAACGGATTGGGGCACTTCCACATAGGTTGGCTTGGCTGCCAGGTGGCAGTTAGCACAAACAATGCGTCCCGTGGCTTCACGGGGATTTTCGTAAGCTTGTTGGGCAAAGATGGGATAGGCGATCGCGGCTTGGGGCAGGGCTAAACTGCTGACCAAGATCATTGCAACGGTTGCGATCGTAAGAGTGGTGACGTGCTTCAGGGTATAAACCCTTTTGAGCAACGAGTCTGGAGTGAAAAATGTTCTCATGTCTGGGTTATGTTCAATAGCGGGATGGGCAGGAGGGTAGGTTCATTACAGAAAACCAGGAGATCGTTTCACAACTTAGGCGAAACAATGCCACCAAAAAAAGCATTCAAACACAATGAGTTCTATACCCACCAGGGATCTTCATCGGTGCGGAAGTCTGTTTCAATCCAGGGAGTAAAGGAAATCTTATCGTTCTCGACATTGGCATGAACCAGTGCCAGAGACAGAGGCGCAGGTCCACGAATCTTTTTGCCCTCACTGTTGTATTGAGACCCGTGACAGGGGCACATAAACTTGTTCTCGCTGGCGTTCCAGGGCACAACACAACCCAGGTGAGTGCAAACCGCATTTAGTCCGAAGCTGGCGATCGACTTATCTTCCTGAACAATCACATAGGTTGGATCGCCCTTCAGCCCTTGCGCTAGAACGTGATCGCCAGCGTTGTGAGATGCCAGGAAATCAGTTACGCCAATGTCGTTACCAAGCGCATCTTTGGCAGTCACCCCACCACTTCCGCCACCAGAGGAAGGCGGAATGAAATAGTTAACAACTGGATAAAGCATACCCAGGACAGTGCCTGCGCCTGTGCCGACCATGAGCAGGTTCATAAATTGGCGACGACCCATATCAGGCACATCGGAGGATCCAGAGAGTTGAGTCATGATTGTTAAACAGTGCTAAGGAATGATCTAAAGCCACTTGTAGGTATCAATGGTAATTATTGCAGACGTTAAGCATCCTTAAGGAAGAAACAGCGCTTTTTGGAATGATACGAAATGTTAAGGGGAGGGCAGGCGTTTTCCATACTAAAAGTTTGCTGCGTCCTTACGCCTGCTCCCCTTTGCTGCCCTGCCTTCTATGCGATACTGAAACCGTATGACTGGACAAGCATTGCATCAACTACTGCTAGGTAAATGGGGGCGTTCCTACGATATCCAGGTGCGCCGTGTTCAAGGTAAAATCTTTGTCCTCGTGATGTGGAAGTATCTGGAGCAGGTCTCTTTCCCGATGACCGAGGCGGAATATTTAGAGCATCTGGACACTGTTTGTTCTTATTTGCAGGAATGGGGCGTAGGGACTCAAGTTCAGGCATTTATTGAGCAGACGAAGGAGCGCCCACGCCTGGGAAAAGCGGTGAGTATTCCACTGGAGTTGGGCGATCGAGCTTCGGAGTGGATTCTAGAAGAGTAGTTGTGTGAGAGCAAGCTGGGATGGAAGTGAGTTCGACAATCAAAGACGCGATCGCCCAAATGATTGGCGACTCCAACGTTTTTGCTAAGGAAACAATCGATGAAAACTGGACGTATCAGATCAGCCAAACCGTTGCAGCAGACACCGCGATCGCCTGTGTCGCGTTTCCTAACACACCGGAAGAACTTGCCGCCATCCTCACCTACGCACATCACCAGCAATATCCTGTTCTACCCTGTGGCAATGGTAGCAAGCTGAGTTGGGGCGGCATAATCCAAGTTAAACAGAAGCCTGACCCATCCCCCATCCCCTATCCCCTCCTTGTCGTCAGCACCTCTCGCCTCGATCGGTTAATTGATCACGCGGTTGGAGATTTGACTGTCACCGTAGACGCAGGAATGAAGTTTGCCGAATTGCAGCAGATCCTGGCAAAAGCGGGACAATTTTTAGCGATCGACCCCACTTATCCAGACCAAGCGACGATCGGCGGAATTGTGGCAACAGCGGACACTGGCTCGTTGCGACAGCGGTACAACAGTGTGCGAGATATGTTGCTGGGAATTTCCTTTGTGAGAGCAGATGGGCAAGTCGCAAAGGCAGGCGGCAGAGTGGTCAAAAATGTGGCGGGCTACGACCTGATGAAGTTATTCACGGGTTCCTACGGGACACTGGGAATTTTGACTCAGCTTACGTTTCGGGTATATCCCTTGCCGCAAGCCTCTCAAACGATCGTGCTGACCGGAGCAGCCCCCGCGATCGCTCAACTCAACCAAACCATTTTGAAATCCTCCCTTACGCCGGTCAGTGTTGATTTGATTTCGGCTTCCGTTGTACAGCAGTTAGGCATTGGGGCAGGAATCGGCTTGGTCGCGCGGTTTCAAAGTATTGCCGCCAGCGTGCAGGAGCAAACCAGCAAAGTCTTCGCCCTAGGGCAATCGTTCCAAGTCTCCAGTCAAACTTTTGTAGATGAAGCTGAAATTGCGTTCTGGCAACGATTACAAGATTGCATGACTCCAGCCACTACAACAGGAGCGATCGCCTGCAAAATAGGAATACAGCCATCGCAGACCATAGAACTTCTGCAAGCTGACCAATTATCGCATCCTGGTTGGTATGCCCAAATTCATGCGGCAAGCGGACTCGGAAAACTGTTCATCCAAGATGCTTGCATCACTCCCACCGCTCTAACGCAAATTCGAGCAATTTGTGAAGAAAACCGAGGATTTTTGACCATTCTGGAAGCGCCGATCGCGTTTAAACAGCAAATCGAGGTTTGGGGGTATTCCGGCAATGCCCTAAGCCTGATGCGCCAGATTAAACAGCAGTTTGATCCAAGCGATCGCCTCAGTCCGCACCGCTTTGTTGGCGGAATTTAACACCAGATCACTGGTTTTAAGGTGTAGGGTGAGGAAAGACGAACGTACTCCCAGTAGAACTCGCCCCTACTTCAATTCCTGTTGACCCGTCTCACCCTATGCAGCAAGACTCTAACCCTCAGTCCTCAGTCCTCAGCCCTCAGTCCTTCATTGCCGATCAACCCAGCTTCGATGCCAAGCATCCCCCCGACCCCAAATTGATTGATGCCTGTGTGCATTGTGGATTTTGCCTCTCGACCTGCCCCAGCTACCGAGTGATTGGCAAGGAAACAGATTCTCCCAGAGGGCGCATTTATCTCATGGACGGGGTGAATGAGGGCGAAATTCCGTTGTCGTCTGCCACAGTGCAACATTTCGACTCCTGCCTGGGGTGTCTGGCATGTGTTACGACCTGTCCCTCTGGGGTGCGCTACGACAAATTGATTGAAGCAACTCGGCAACAGGTGGAACGAAACCATCCTCGATCGCTGCCCGAAAAACTTTTGCGCCAATTCATCTTTTCCTTGTTTCCCTATCCCCGCCGGATGCGGGTATTGCTACGCCCGATGGGGTTTTATCAAAAAACGGGGTTGCAGAAATGGGTGCGATCGCTGGGTTTTCTCAAGCAACTCTCGCCTGAACTGGCAGCAATGGAAGCCATGCTGCCGTCAATTCCACCCCAAGCTTTCCAAGATACCCTGCCTGAACTGATTCCAGCCGAGGGGGAAAAGCGCTATCGAGTAGGGATGCTGTTGGGTTGTGTGCAGCGATTATTCAATCCCGAAGTGAACCAAGCCACAGTCCGAGTACTCACCGCGAATGGCTGCGACGTTGTCATCCCAAAATCCCAAGGGTGTTGTGCTGCCCTCACCCATCATCAGGGACAGGAAGAACAAACCAAAACCTTAGCGAGGCAACTCATCGACAGCTTTGCCGATCAAGACATTGATTTTGTGTTGATCAATGCGTCTGGCTGTGGACACACGCTGAAAGAGTACGGCAACATTCTGGCAGACGACCCAGCCTATCGCCAGCAAGCCAAAGACTTTGCCGCCAAAGTGCGCGATGTGCAGGAGTTTTTGGCAGAAGTGGGACTCACGGCACCCCTCTCTCCTTTACAAGATGAGCCGCTCACGCTGGTCTATCAAGATGCTTGCCATATGCTGCACGGACAGAAGATCAGTGTGCAACCGCGCCAATTGTTACGGCAAATCCCTGGGGTGAAATTGCGTGAACCTATCGATGCGGCGTTGTGCTGCGGGAGTGCGGGAGTGTATAACATCCTCCAGCCCGATGTGGCTCATGAGCTAGGACAACAAAAAGTGCAGAATTTGACCAACACAGGCGCTTCGATCATTGCGTCTGCCAACATTGGTTGCTTTGTTCAAATCAGCCGCCATTTGCAACTGCAAGGCAAAACCGTTCCAGTGCTCCATCCCATGCAACTGCTGGATTACTCGATTCGAGGCATTCCATTCAGCAAATAAACTTGGTTAAGCTACCCACCTCCTCATCCACCCGCCGCCTCATCTACCCCTACTGGGGTCTATTCATCTGTAAATCGCTGTAAATTCCGGGGCGACTACTATACGAGGTGCAATGCCACGTTTTACACAGCGACGGCGATATACTGACAATAGTTGTTCAGCAGGGTTGAAGCGTGGTTGTTAAGCCAGATTGGTTACGGGTCAAGGCACCGCAATGGGAGCGGGTGGGCAGTGTCAAAGAAATCTTGCGAGATTTGGGACTGAATACTGTTTGCGAGGAAGCCTCCTGTCCCAATATTGGCGAATGCTTCAACAACGGAACGGCTACCTTTTTGATCATGGGTCCGGCGTGTACTCGTGCCTGCCCTTATTGCGATATTGACTTTGAGAAGAAGCCCAAACCGCTTGACCCTACAGAGCCAGAACGATTAGCCGAAGCGGTACGACGCATGAATTTAAATCATGTTGTTGTGACTTCTGTGAATCGAGATGATTTGCCCGATGGGGGGGCTACTCAATTCGATCGCTGTATTCAAGCCATCCGTCAGGCTTCTCCGGGCACCACGATCGAAGTTTTGATTCCCGATTTATGTGGCAAGTGGGAAGCGCTGGCAACCATTATTCGGGCTAATCCAGAAGTTCTAAACCACAACACAGAAACGGTTCCCCGCCTGTATCGCAAAGTTCGTCCCCAAGGAGACTACGCGCGATCGCTGGAATTGCTGCAACGAGTTCACGCCATCGCCCCTCAGGTTTACACCAAAAGCGGCATTATGGTGGGTTTAGGGGAAACTGACGATGAAGTCAGACAAGTCATGCAAGATCTGCGAACTGTCCACTGCGACATTCTCACCATTGGACAATACCTCCAACCAACCCAAAAGCATTTAGGCGTACAGGATTTCGTCACGCCAGAGCAGTTTGACTCCTGGCGCGAATTTGGAGCAGCGATCGGCTTTTTACAGGTTGTCTCCTCTCCTCTCACCCGCAGTTCCTATCATGCAGAACAAGTTAGAACCCTGATGGAGCAGCATCCCCGCGGTTCCAGGCTCAGAGCCAACCTATGAGTTCTGCCAATCCAGCTTCAACGTCTCCCATTACCAAAATTGCGTTGATTGGGGCAGGCGCATGGGGGTCTACCCTGGCAACCCTCGCAACTCGCAGAGGCCACACGGTGCAAGTTTGGTCACGCCGCAGTACAACCAGTTTGCAATCAGTTTTAGACGGGGCAGAGATCGTCATTTCTGCGGTATCGATGAAAGGGGTGCGATCGGTGGTGGAACACGTTCAGTCCCTCAGCCTACCCTCTACGGCGATCGTGATTTCTGCCACCAAAGGGCTAGATGCAAGTTCTGGTAGCGCCACTCAATTACCGTTGCTCCCTTCACAAATCTGGCAGTCTGCCTTGCCGCATCACCGGGTTGTAGTCTTATCGGGTCCGAACTTGGCAGAAGAAATTCAGCAAGGATTACCCGCCGCAACCGTCATCGCTGGCAACGACAGCACAGCTACCAACACCATTCAACTGGCTTTGTCATCCAATCATTTTCGCGTTTACACCAATCCAGACTTGCTGGGAGTTGAGTTGGGTGGAATTTTGAAAAATGTAATTGCGATCGCTGTAGGAGCTTGTGACGGTTTACAACTCGGCACCAATGCCAAAGCCGCCCTAGTCACACGAGGTTTAACTGAAATCATCCGCGTTGGTAGCTATTGGGGAGCCAAACCCGACACTTTTTATGGCTTGGCGGGCTTGGGCGATCTCTTAGCCACCTGTAACAGTCCCCTCAGTCGTAACTATCGAGTGGGTTACGGACTCGCCCAGGGCAAATCTCTAGCAACAGTGCTGGCATCCCTGGCTGGTACGGCTGAAGGCGTAAACACAGCAGATGTATTAGTGCGACTGGCGGAGCAACAACACATTGCCGTCCCCATTTCTCACCAGGTATACCAGCTATTGCAAGGCAACATTACCCCTCAAGCTGCCGTCGCCGCCCTGATGTTAAGGGACTATAAAGCGGAAGTCAGTTAAAGGGGTAGAAAGGAACTAGGTAGGTAGGAACTGGAAGATGGCAGACGAAAGTAGAAGCAAAGCTCAAAACTCTTCCCTATTCCCCAACCCCAAAACCCCAATAAAAAACACAAAAACAACAAGAAAAAAACCTGCAAGAAATTCAGGCCACAACGGGCCGGGTGATGTAG
>JANRIN010000254.1:0-2178 GCA_033764965.1 Leptolyngbyaceae cyanobacterium bins.302
CGGTGGGTCCGTCTCACGCCAGTAAATCCCGCTATCCTGACCAATGCAATACTGTCCGTCGGGGTGCAACCGTTGCAAAACAGGCCCCAGCGAATCAGTCAGCAAAATACTTTGGGGATGCTCCTGGAAATTTTTCACAAAAGTACCATCCGACTCTGGCAGTTGGGTATGGTCAGGAAAACCACGGGGAATATCCAGTTGAGTATCAACTTGAGTGGCAACATCAGTCATGACGGTATCGGGAGGGACACTTGCAAACAACGCAAAATTTATAATCCCAGTATAAGGAGAAAACAAGACCTAGTTGCCTGCGAAGGAAGCAGCAGGCTTTTCTGTCAAGAGTCATGAATAATGCAAGCTAAATATACTCAAGGCAGCGCTTCGCTGGAACATTCCCAGCGGCAGCGCAGCAAATGTACCTTTTATGGATTACGGCGATCGCCTTTGGCGTAGTCACGCCCGTAGGGCTATACCCATGCTACAAGCTTAGCCAGAGGGCTACTCAACGACAGTCGGTTCCTCTGCTGGAGAACGATCGGTTTGAGAACTATCCGTTGAGTCTGACATGCTCTTGTCACCTTCCTCAATACTGTCCTCAACTTCAATACTGTTCTCCAGGATGGTTGGCGTTTCTGCTTCGGGAACTGTCATGGATGGACTTGCTGACTCAACCTCTGGAGAGGAGGATTGAGCCTCTTCAGCCATAGTCTTGGCATTAATCTCAGGTTCAGAATTGGGAACTGGAGAAGCGTCGATCGGAGCTTCTAGAATTTCTGCTGGAGTTTCTGGCTGTGCCAAGTTTGGAGAAACCTCCGTGACTGGTTCTGGTTGATTCGTTGTTGAATCATTGGAGGAAGCAGTTTCCAGGCTATCTTCTGGTAAGGCTGCTGGTTCAGGCGCTTCTGCTGGGGTTGTCAGCGAGGGTTCTGGGGAAGGTTCAACAGGGGCAGTTTCAGTAGGCTGGGGTTCCGTTGGCTGCTCTGGTTCAGGAGTGGTATAAGTCGCATCTACCATGCCTCGTGCTTGCGCAAGCGTGAGCTTACCCCGCATTAGCTTGGATAGAGTGTCTTGGCCATTCGGTTCGTAGTTAAACACTCGCACTGTGGTGTTGAATTCGTTTTTTATAGGCTCTCCATTCTCATTGAGGAGTTCGAGCTTGACCCAGTTTTTGCCTTTCTTAAATCCTTTTAAGTAGATGGGTTGCCAACGATCGACCACAAAGCTTTCGCCATTTACCGTGCAGCGAATGCGCCAGTCACCAATATCGTCTTCCGCACTTTCCTGCGCTACCAAATGCAAGGGTGCATTGGTTAGATAAAAATCTAAGAGAATAGGTTCGGCACCATAGGTGCCGGTCGGTCGGCTATAGCTCAACAACGGGAGCGCAGGGTTCGGTGTATTGGTGTCGGTTTTTGTAAAGACATGAAAGGTGGTTTGGACATAGGCTCCCTCATTCTTGAAGCTTTCGTGCCAAGGACGAGCAGCAAACACTCGCAGCGTATGGGTTCCTGGTTCTAGATCCTGAAGAGTGAATGGTTGGCTCAGGTCGTACACCATGAAATAAGGTTGATTATCCAGAATCACTTCAAGATGTGGCCCCATGCCAAGATCGGGATCATTGAACAGCGGTAAACCATTCACCTGAAACTGAAGATTCACTTGATCCGTGTTTAAGACTTCATCGGGTTTGGGGCTAAGGATTGAGACCTGAGGTTGATAGCCCTCCGTTAACTGCCGTAACTGTTGAATTACGTTGGGCGGTGAAACTTCGCTCACCTGCTGGGCTGGCTTCGGTGGTATCTGTAACGATTGATCAGAGATGGATATGGTTGCATTGGACTGGCTACTACAGCCTCCTAGTAAAACAGCCACGGCAAGACTCAACCCAAGGATCAGTTTGATAATCATCCCCTGCAATGTTGTTAATGACATTGTCCTCACCTCAATGAACACAGAAAGCGAACGATCGCACTGTTAGATTAAACGATCGTACTGTTGAGAGTGATGCCCAAAGGATCATGCTTCAAATCACCTGTAAACCTGTCAATCTGCTCGAAACACAGCACTTGTAAATTACTGAACAAGCCTTACCTGAGATCCAATCATGATCCTAAATTAGAATCGAGGTTGCCCAAGAGTTGTTGGCACCCCAATCTAAATTGAAGCCTCCCTAGGCAA
>JANRIN010000255.1:0-3845 GCA_033764965.1 Leptolyngbyaceae cyanobacterium bins.302
TTCGTGGCAGTATCGAATGAACAAGCAACCGAATTGTATTTACCCAGGTCAATGGCCAGAATCTTCATGTTATCCTCCAAGGGTGGGAAGGTGGTTTGAGTCGTTTCTTCTACTTTCCCACGGCTTACATAGATTCTTTAGACCGATAGGCAGTTGGTGGGTACTCTGTAGGCGTTGCTCCTTGAAGTTACCTAGAAATGGAGAAAGTCCAATGAGTGATTTTTATGAGTTTGCCTTATTACTAACCGTTAAATCAGATATTGAACAAGAAGCGATCACTACACTGCAACACATGGTTGAGGGGCGAAACTTGGATTTTGCGTCATCACTCGATAATCCTATATTTTCTGAACCTGTACGCACCGTTGTCCAACCTTCAGGAATAACAATGCACGTTGTACCTGCGTGGCACAGCTTTTTTTAGATGTGGGTACAGTGAATTTGAAGAATATATGGAAGGCAGCTTTGGAAGCTCATTCTTTGAAGGTAGATTGGCAGTTCGTGAAGTGACTCATGAGGATTTGTTATTCAACACTTGGTATGAATTAAGCAGTTGGTTAGCTTCTATCAGTTCGACCTCTGGTTTGGTTGGGTATTACCGTAACCTTGAAGCTGACTCTCTAGAGGAGGCGACTTTAATTTACTTTGAAGATGGTCAAGTATCTGAATCATCTGTTGAAGATATTCAAGTGATTGATGACTTTTCACAAACCCTTGAAGCTGCTTTGTTGCCTTCTGAGACATGAAGGTAACGAAAATACAGAGCAAAGGGAATGATCCAATCTGTAGCGATCGCGAGTAAAATCGACCCGCTAGTTTTTATGGGGCAACACCGTTTTGAGTCAGATTCCAGTCTTAAACTTGCAAAGTCTTGAGCAAGGGCTTCCGGCAATTACACCCGCTTTTGGAACCGCGATCGTAGAAGCAGGTGCAATTTGTCTAACGAGTGAAGCCCATCAGCCAGGAGTAATTCTCGAAGTCGAAGGAGAATTTTCTACTCGCTTCCAGTTGGATTGGCAGCCCGTTACGGAACAAGCGCAGCGATGCTGGAATGATGAGGAATACACGACCGAGCAAGCAGCTTATGGCATTGCATTTCTGTTAATTCTGCAATTGACCGATCTAACGGTAATTGAACGTTCTCGTAAGGGAACTGGGTTCGACTATTGGCTGGGAAGTCAAGATTCAACGACGATGCTGCCGTTCCAGCGCATGGCTCGGCTTGAAGTGTCTGGAATTCGTAAAGGAAATCGGAGTCAGATCAATGCCAGAGTCAAGCAGAAAACCGAACAAACTGGCGCGTCAGACGCAGAAGGGTTGCCAGCCTATATCATTGTGATAGAGTTCAGTCGCCCAATTTCCGTCGTTAGCGCAAAACAGAACCCCAAGGGAGCCTTACTTCAATGAGCCAGATTCAAACGCTCCATCAACAAGCAATGGATTTAGCTGAGGCAGCAGCAGTTGCCCGTTTAAGAGGTGCATCGGAGGAAGCTGTACAATTGATGCGGCAAGCTTTTGAGCAGGAAACTCAAGCCGCAGCCTTAATTGCTAGTATCCTTGATGCTGAACCCACTCGTTCCGTGCTGCACCGCAGCGCAGCATCATTAGCGGTTGAGTGCGGCGAGATACGAACAGCAGAGCGTCTAATTACAACTGCATTATCAGGTAATCCGCCCGCAGAGATTGCTGAAGAACTCAAAGATTTATTCATCCAGATCAATCTGAGTCAATATCTGAAGCGTCAAGGAATTGATATCGACATTAAAGACCTGCAAGGATTGGTAAATCAGTAATAGTCGGTGAGGCACGTTCTAACAATGTAGTGGAGCGGACAGTACAGAGTCTTTGCGCTTCGTTCCAGTTCTCTCACCGCCGCTCACTTTCGCCGTTAGACCGATAGGCTATCTGTTAGGAGAGTGCTGGAAGGATACCTGTGTCATGGGAATACTAGAGGCGGTAACGTTCGTGGTAAAAAGTGTCTCTCCTACCTCTATCCATTCGTATATGGGCAGCAGCATATCATCTCAGCGTAGTCGTCTTAGTTCCGCTGCTCTTAGTATTTTTCAAACTGCTGCTTCCTGCTGTAAATGCTATGGATGGAATGAATTCAGCGTGTGTTTTCAAACCAATTCCAGAATGCAATGATCAGATTCTATTCACCCTATTTCTAGTGACCCTTGCTAAGATAGTTCTACTTTGGAGCTTGCCCTTTGTTAGTATCCTCATGATTTTTGTTCTATTGCGGATGAGAGAAAACATCCATCCTTTTATCAAAAATCATGGTAGAGAGGCTCTAAGATTTCAGTTGAAGTTGGCGAGCTATTCGATAGTCATTCATGCAGCTTTTTTAATTTTGCTAGCTTTACTCAAACCAGCACCAGATGCTTTGGCAAGTAATGTCTTCCTAATACTGGGGTTTGATTATTTCTTTTTTCCAATATTTGCTGGAGTTCAGGTTCTATCAGCTACGGTTGCTGCTAAACAAGCATTAAGAGGCCGTACTACTCTTTATCCTGAAATAAGATGGTAATAATAATCTGAAACGAAAATAAACGGTCTAACACGCCTGTTGCATACCGACCGAAGAGAGCGATCGGGAGTTGCCCAAGCCATCATTGAGCGAGGAGAGTTTACACGAATCATTCGAGGATACGAGCGTTACGGCTTGTTTTTTACTGAATCAATCGGTTATCGAATGAGTCCTGAAGATGGTTCAAGCACTCCGTTATTTTATGGAGAGGTGAAAATCAATACCCTGCCATCCCGCGTACTCGACCCAGCCAAGAGTGAGTGGAACTTTGTTGAAGTCTGGATTGATCCGATGCTGTCTCACCCTTACCTGTTGTTGTTAGGTGATCCAATTTGAGTCGTTTCTTCTACTTTCCCAAGGCTTACATAGATTCTTTAGCTTGCTTGGGCTATCAGTTGAGACAAAACAGTTAACCTCATGCGTTTCTGAGTAAACTAGAGATCAGTTTCTGATTTGGCTGGTGAGAGGGTAAACCCAAATGGTACAAACACCATCTAAAACACTGACATTGGCAGAGTTTTTGCAACTACCAGAAACGAAACCTGCGAGTGAATACATTGATGGTCAAATTATTCAGAAACCGATGCCTCAAGGGAAACATAGTGCTATCCAAGGGGAACTTGTACCTGCTATCAATGGGGTAGTTAAGTCCAGGCGTATTGCTCGTGCATTTCCTGAGCTACGCAGTATCTTTGGTGGTCGTTCAACTGTTCCTGATATTGCAGTGTTTCTTTGGAGCCGAATTCCTCGTGATGAGAATGGAGAGGTCGCCAACACGTTTCCTGCTGCGCCAGATTGGACAATTAAAATCCTGTCTCCTGACCAAAGCCAAACAAAAGTTACCAAGAATATCCTTCACTGTCTACGATACGGAACCCAGATGGGTTGGTTAATCGATCCAGATGAACAAACCGTGTTTGTCTATCGTCCCAAGCAAGAACCTGAAGTATTGGATGAGCCAGATGAAGTTGTTCCTGTACCATCGTTTTCAAGTGAGCTACAGCTTACAATCAAAGATTTGTTTGCTTGGTTATTGGAGTAAAACTTGAGTAGTTGCCAACCAGCTAACATTGCATTGGTGCGAACGGTAGAGAGATGATCGGTGAAAGTTTAAGATTATCTGCCACCGCTGCGCTTCACCGTTAGACCGCTTAGTTTCTTGGGTAAGCATTTAATTAACGTCAGTTCGGTTTAAGAGCCTAGCGAATAAATTCGCAGCTATCAGAGCGAAGTTCGCCTTCGCGAACTACGGAGAATCAAGGGGTGAGTGAACCGACGCAGGTCGGTTTTGCTCCTGTAGTTGCGGTTTCAACCG
>JANRIN010000265.1:0-15482 GCA_033764965.1 Leptolyngbyaceae cyanobacterium bins.302
CGTCGAATGCTCAATGAGCATCTGTTGGAGCGATTTATTTGCAACTTAGATCTGGAGCCGAGTCACATTAAATCCCATCCCAACTACTCCAGCCTCTGCAATTACGGCATTATTACTGCCTAATTCCGTCCGAACCATTGATATCAAAAGCAATTAAGATTGTTAGAAGCGCGTCGCTCGATGCTTGCTGAAAACTCCGATGCGTCCAATGCTGCCTATCAAGTGGGATATGAGAGTGCTTCCCAGTTCAGCCGCGAATATTCTCGGATGTTTGGTGCGCCGCCGATCCGGGATGTTGAGCATTTACGAACAGCCTGAACAGAGTGTCCGGTGATCGTTGAGATTGAAATTAGACTGAATGCGATCGCTGCCTAGCGAGTTGCTCTGTCGGAACGAATACTGAGCTCTCGTTCGGAAAGCTTCGCTAACATCTCCTCAATCCTTACTGCCTGAGCATCGTCAAATTTGATCAGTACTGCGCTCGTAGGAATTGAGTTCGGTTTAGCTTACGACAGCCCCTAATGCCAAGAGTGTTGCTTGCTGCGCGGCGGTTAATCCTTGAGCACCCTGAATATTCATATTTTCGTAGAGTCGATCGCCCCGCAGTGTTCTGAGACATTCACCCGTTCTTACATCCCAAAATTTAATCGTTTCGTCCTGACTGCCACTGGCAAAAGTCTGAGCATCAGGATTAAAACTGCTAGAGTAGACTGCACCTGTGTGACCCTGCAATATCTTCAAACATTCACCGTTCTGCACATTCCACAAACGAATTGATGCATCGAAACTGCTGCTTGCCAAAATCTGATCATCTGCACTGACAACGGAACCACCGAGTGGTGCATAGTTAATTGACCAAACATAGCCTGTATGCCCCTGCAACACCTTGAGACATTCGCCGCTGTGAATATCCCAAAGCCGAATAGCCCCATCATGATGACCTGTGACTAAGGTTTGGTCATTACGACTGAAGCAGACAGAGCAAATACCACTGGGGGTGGGTAATACCTTGACACACTCACCGTCCTGCACATTCCACAGCCGCACCGTTTGGTCAAAACTGCCGCTCACTAGAAACTGTCCATCAGAAGTAAAGCTGACGGGCCAAACCCAATCTGTATGACCGTGTATCACTCTTAGACAGCGACCGTCTTGCACATTCCATAAGCGAATTGTGTTGTCTTGACTGCCACTGGCGATCATCTGACCATCGGGACTGAAGTGAACTGACCAAATCCAAGCGGTATGACCTCGCATTTCTCTAATACACTGACCACTCTGCGCGTTCCACAATCGTACTGTTTGGTCATTGCTGCCACTGGCGATCGTTTGACCATCAGGGCTGAATCTGACCGACCAAATCCAAGCGGTATGACCTTGTAAGACCTTAAGACACTGACCATTTTGTGCATTCCATAGTCGAATGACTGCGTCCTCACCACCACTCACTAAAGTCTGACTATCAGGGCTGAAATGGATGGAATGAATGCCACAGGAATTTCCCTGTAGGACTTTGAGACATTGACCCCGCTGGATGCTCCACAGGCGAATTGAGAAGTCATAGCTGCCGCTTGCGATCGCCTGACCATCCGGGCTAAAGCTGATCGACTGAATGCCACCGGTATGACCATTCAATACTTTAAGACACTGACCGTTTTGCACATCCCACAGGCGAACGGTTGTATCAAAACTGCCACTTGCAAGAGTCTGACCATCAGGACTGAAACGGACTGATCGGATGTCCTTTGTATGACCGTGCAATACGTTAAGACATTGACCGTTTTGCACATTCCATAGACGAATGATTCCATCATTGTCGCAGCTTGCGATCGTTTGACCATTCGGGCTAAATCGCACTGACCAAATCCAAGTTTCATGACCATGCAGCACGTTGAGGCATTGACCGTCCTGCACATTCCATGAACGAATGGTTGTATCGTTACTGCCACTGGCGATCGTTTGACCATCCGGGCTGAAGCAGACTGACCAAACTCGCCCAATATGCCCCTCTAATGTCCTGAGACATCGACCAGATGCTACATCCCACAGGCGAACGGTAGCGTCCTCGCTGCTACTAGCTAACGTCCTGCCATCGGAACTAAAGCTAACTGAGTAGACAGAATTTGCATGTCCTTTTAAGGTTTTGAGGCATTCGCCCGATGCTACATCCCATAAGCAAATGGTGGAGTCTTCACTGCTACTGGCGATCGTTTGACCATCCGGGCTAAAGCTGACACAGAAAACCCAACTCCCATGTCCTTGAAACGTGAGTAACTGTTTTCCATCTGCCACTTGCCACAGGTGGAGTGTTCCATCGATACCACTCGTGGCTAACTGTTGACCGTCTGGGCTAAAAGCGACTGATGCAACACCACTTAGCGTTTCTGCAAACACAGATGTTGCCAAGTCAGCATTGCGAAAATTGACTCCTGCCAAATTTGTGTGCCGCAGATCGGCTTGCCACACTGCCATTTCTGAGAAGTCGCAGTTGCCTATATCTGCTTGCAGATGCACCAATAGGTTGAGCAGATTACCTGCTATGTAACTTGATTGAGGTAATCGCTGCTGTTGCCACTCCAATACAGCTTTTAACTGCTGCTCAATCGCTTGAGGGTTGCCAAATTGGATTAGTAATTGTTCAGCAATCGGCTCAATAATCAACCGCTTCTGCATCTCTCGGATGTAGTCCTTTGTTTGTGCTTTGATTAGTGCATGACGTTGTAATAGAGTGGTCTTTTGTTCTTTATCACTGATCCTTTGTAGTTCTTCTGCTGACGAATAATGAATGACGAATGATTGCCCTAATTCACTACAAACTTGCTCAATCAAACGTTCTGTGACGTACTCCAACACAACAGGTTGGAGGAAGAAACGTGTGTCTTCTTTTTCGATCAGTGTGCGCGGAGCGGTCTCTATGAGACATCGCCGCAGCAACGACTGGATTCCATCTGGTAATCTGCGTTTAGAAGCTGTGGTGTCAATATCCTCACGCAACTCAAGCAGCGGGATAGGCTCCCGATTAATGGCTAACCAGAGTACTATTTCCTGCTCAATGTCAGACAAGCGATCGAACTGTCGCTGCAATACATCTCGAATATCAGCAAAAATGGCTAACCCCTGTTGCACATAATCCAATACTTCGGCAATTCTGCCATTGAAGAGTTCTTGCGTGGTAGCTGCTACCAGTTTCAACGCTAAGGGATTGCCGCCATAATGTTCTACTAACATCTGCCATTCGGACTCCGTACCCGTAAATGTCCCCGTGTAGCGAAACAGTTCTTGTCCAGCTTCTGGATTTAGTCCTTTAAGCAACAGAGTGCGTACCGATCGCTCCCTCCCTTCAAGCAGCACAATCTCTCTCGGCTTTTCCCGGCTAGTGAGGAGCAAGCAACTCTGATGGGATGCCTCCCCGATCGCCTTGAACAATTGCCCATAGCTCTCATAGCCCGCTCGATACTGTCCGATTTGTCCTGCGCTGAGGATGATTTCGGCATTGTCTAGAATTAGCAAACAGCGACAAGTGCGTAACCCTGCCATCAACTTCAGCAGTTTTCCATCCAAACTATTCGGTACAACAACGTCTTCTCCCTGTGCTCGTAATAGAACAGACAGCACACTTTCTAACCATTCTTCCAATGGTGGAGCGTTTTGTAGCGATCGCCACACCACGACCTCAAACTGAATTTGAATCTGTTGTACCAGTTTCGCAGCCAGGGTGCTTTTGCCAACTCCACCAATACCCAGCAGCAAGACGAGACGGCAACGTTCCTCTAAAATCCACTGCTGGAGACACACCAATTCCTCATTGCGCCCACAGAAGCTAGAGGTATCAAGGGGACTCTCCCAATCAGAGCTGTCCGATTGAATGGGACTCTCCTCGCTAGGCAAAACTTCGCCTTCGTTTGTCGCATCGGGTCGAGTATAGTCGTGCTTGCTTAACTCTAAGCCAAAGGCGCGAAATGCCTGCTGCAACGACTGCTGATCAACAGGTGCTGAACGTCTCAACACTTTGGAAATTGTGGTTAAAGACAGCCCCATGCGATCGCTCAGTTCTTCCTGGGTGAAGCGATCCCCGGCATTCTCATTTAACTCGGCTTGAGTTTTGGCAACCTGAAATCTATCCCATCCCTGTCTGGTTAGAATAACTCCCCGGTAGTGTTTAGTCTTTTGCGGTGGCATCAGGGTCAATGGGGTAGAGTGCGCTCGTCTTCCTAAATTTTAGGTGACTGAGCTAGTCAAGTTAGGGGTCAACTTAATCAACTTAAGTGGTGTGAATTGAAGGAATGTTGAAAAATGGAGCATAGCTATAACAAATTGAGGGTACAGCCAGAAGGATAGTGCTAGTCGCTCACTCACTGCCCTGACATGATTCCGGTTAATTGAAGGCATGAAGTTCATCGGGAGAAATTTTAATGATTGCCCTACCTGGAGTCACGATTCAAAGCAGAATTTACGAAAGCTCTAATTCTCTAGTGTATCGAGGCATTAGGGAAGAGGATGGTCTGGCGCACTGCTGTGCAGATACCGCAAGGGTCGTCGTCAAACTGCTGAAGCAAGATTATCCCTCCTCTCAAGAATTAACGCGCTACAGACAAGAATATCAAATCACCCGGTCTCTTAACCTGGAAGGCGTAGTTAAAGCATATAGCCAGCAGGACTATCAACGCACGCTCGTCATTCTTTTAGAGGACTTTGGCGGAGAATCTATCGAATGGTGGATGCGAAATCGTCCAGACTTGTATCCGATGCCTTTGTCTAGTTTCTTACAATTTGCAATCGACCTTACAGATACTCTTGGTAGGGTTCATAGTGCCAATATCATTCACAAAGATATCAATCCCGGAAATATTGTCCTCAATCTCGATACTGGCGTTGTCAAAATCATTGACTTCGGAATTGCTACCCAGTTTAACCGCACGCATCCGACGTTCAAAAGTCCTCATGTGCTAGAGGGCACGCTTGCTTACTTATCACCGGAGCAAACCGGGCGAATGAATCGCTTGCTTGATTACCGCACCGATTTCTACTCGCTTGGCGTGACATTCTACCAATTGCTCACTGGACAGTTACCGTTTCCTACTACAGACAGTCTAGAACTAGTCCATTGTCATATTGCTAAACAACCTGTGCCGCCGCATGAACTGAATACAACAATTCCCAAACCTGTTTCAGAGATCATTCTGAAATTGATGGCGAAAAATGCAGAGGATCGTTATCAGAGTGCTTGGGGAATCAAAGCAGATTTAGAATGCTGTGCAGAGCAATTTATAACAACAGGACAAATTAACCCAATTGAATTAGGTTTGCAAGATGTTTCCGATCAATTTCACATTCCTCAAAAACTATATGGGCGTGAAGTGGAGATTGGGACATTATTAACCGCGTTTGATCGAGTAGCCGCACGAGAGAATTCTCGATTTAACGTCGAAATGATGTTGGTATCTGGCTACGCTGGCATTGGCAAATCAGTGTTAGTGCAGGAACTCTACAAACCCATCACAGCGAAACGCGGTTATTTCATCTCTGGTAAGTTTGACCAGTTCCAGCGCAATATCCCCTACAGCGCGATCGCCCATGCCCTGCAAAAATTGGTGCAGCAACTGCTGGGTGAACCGGACGAACAGGTGCAGCAGTGGCGATCGCGTCTACTCACGGCGTTGGGGAATAATGGACAACTCATCGTTGATGTGATCCCGGAGATTGAGTTAATTATTGGTAAGCAATCACCCGTACCAGAAGTTGGAGCAACAGAAGCTCAAAATCGTTTCAATCGAGTTTTTCAATCGTTTATGCGGGTGTTTTGTTCAAAAGAACATCCATTGGTGATCTTCCTGGATGATTTGCAGTGGATTGATTCAGCTACGCTGAAGTTAATCGAACTGATAATGCTTGACGAGCAAATTCAATCCCTATTTTTGATTGGGGCTTATCGAGACAATGAAGTCAATTCAACCCATCCACTTTTATTAACGCTAGATAAGCTGATACAACAGGGAGCAATGCTTCAAGAGATTGTTTTAGCACCCTTGACGCTGGAGCCATTGAGCCAGTTGATTGCTGAGACGCTGCATCAAGATATCGGTACTGTTCGTCCCTTAGCCCAGTTAGTGCTGCGTAAAACCGAAGGCAATCCCTTCTTCGTCAACGAGTTTTTGCGAATGTTATATGGCGAGACCTGGTTGACTTTTGATACTGAGAAACGAGGCTGGCAGTGGAACATTGCCCAAATTCAAGCCCAGAATATTACTGATAATGTGGTGGAGTTGCTGCTCCTTCGGTTAAAGAAACTACCAGAGGTAACCCAGCAAATTCTTCGCTTAGCTGCCTGTATTGGGGCTGAGTTTGATCTAGAGACGTTAGCGATCGTTTGTGAGCAATCTCCGGCAGTAATTTCTCTGAATTTACTGACAGCGATACAAGCTGGACTGATTCAACCCTTATCTGAATTAGACGAGAATCTTTTGGTTCAAGAGTATAAGTTCTTACACGATCGCGTCCAGCAAGCTGCCTATGCTTTAATCGATGACGCACAGAAACAGATCGTTCATCTGCAAATTGGTCGCAATCTGTTTGAAAAGACTCCAGCAGAACGATTACCAGAGCGGCTATTTGAAATTGTTGATCATCTAAATTATGGAATTGAGTTAGTCACTGAACAATCAGAACGAGATGAAATTGCCAGACTGAATTTAATGGTAGGTCAGAAAGCAAAGGCAGCGATCGCTCATCGTGTAGCTGAAAAATATTTAGCGACAGGTCGAGCATGGCTGGCAGCTTCTAGCTGGCAAACCAACTATGACTTGACCTTGGCGCTGTATTCAGAAATGACAGAAGTCGCATATCTGTGTGGTGAGTTTGAGCAAGTAGAACACTGGAGCGAGATTGTTTTGCAAAACGCTAAAACAGTTCTCGACACTGTTAAAGTTTACGAGGTCAAAATTCAAACTTACACTGCACAGAAGCAGCCATCGGAAGCAATTAATACGGCATTACAAGTTTTGCAGCAGTTAGAAATTAGTTTTCCTGAAACACCCACTCGACTAGATGTTCAGCAAGAACTTAACACCATCACACATCTTTTGAGAGACAGACAGGTTGAGGCTTTGTTCTATCTGCCAGACATGACCGAATCGGTTAAGTTGGCGGCAATGCGACTTCTATCAAAAATTATGATTATTGCCTATATTTCTGCGCCTCACCTGATGCCTTTACTCACATCTAAACTGGTGAGTTTGTCAATTCAATATGGCAATGCATCTGTGTCTTGCATTGCCTATGCTGGCTTTGGAGTAATTCTTCATGGAATAGCTAAAGATATAGAGGCTGGCTATGAGTTCGGACAGCTTGCCTTAAAGTTGCTATCACGACCAGATAGCTATTCCCTTAAAGCGCAGGCAGCGCACCTCGTACACTACTTTGTCATTCATCGGAAAAAGCATACTAGAGAAACATTGGAACCATTATTAGAAGGATATCAAAGTGGATTAGAAACGGGAGACTTAGGGTTTGCCTCCTTCTGTATTTTCTCTTACTGCTTCCAACTCTTTGCTGTTGGAAAGAAACTTGCAGAGCTTGAAAACGAGATAAAGATATACAGTGAAATAGTTCTTCAAAGTAAACAGGAAATAGCACTTTCCTGGCTTCAAATACTGCATCAGTCTGTTTTAAACCTGATTGAACACTCGACCAATCCAACTTTTCTAATTGGTGAATCTTATGATGAAAGAAATAGGCCACTACAGCAAGAAATAGATGGATTCGCCGTCTCTTTTGTACATCTCAGTAAACTTATCCTATGTTATTCATTTTCTCAATATGCTCAAGCTGTTGAAAATTCAAAGCCAGCGGCAAGTTATTTCACTCAAGGAAGAACAACGCCAATTGAACCCCTATATTATCTGTATAATTCTCTGGCAAAACTTGCAACGTATTCTGAAAGCAATCCTCAATTAAAAGCAGAAATTCTTGAAGATGTTGCAGTTAACCAGAAATCAATGAAGCAATGGGCACATTATGCGTCAATGAATTATTTGCATAAATATCATTTGGTTGAAGCAGAGAAAGCGCAAGTTTTGAGTCAATGGTTTGAGGCAGAAGAATTGTATGAGCAAGCAATTCAAGGAGCTAGGGAAAATGAATATCTCCAAGAAGAAGCCCTAGCTTATGAACTAGCCGCTAAGCATTACCTGGCGCGAGGTCGGCAGAAGATTGCTCAAACTTATATGAAAGAAGCCCACTATTGCTATGAACGCTGGGGAGCAACTACAAAAGTCAAAGATTTAGAAACACGCTATCCACAGTTCTTCTCTCAATCGTTAAGCATTGCTCCTACACCAATTCGCACTACTGCCGGAACTACCTCGAATACCTCACCCAGTGCTTTTGATTTGGCAACGGTAATGAAAGCATCACAGGCGATCGCTCGTGAAATTGAACTGGATCAGTTGCTCCGTTCCCTAATGCAGATCTTAATCGAGAATGCTGGCGCACAGACTGGATATCTGATTTTGGAAAACGCGGAAGCATGGGTGATCGAAGCTTCTTGTGAACTGAATGATGGTGAGAACGTTTCTACACAAGTGCTGCAATCGATTCCAATAGCAAATCGCTTGCCTGAATCAATCATTCAATATGTAATCCGGACTCAGGAATCTGTTCTGTTAAATGATGCAACTCGTAAAGGTAATTTTACGAATGATCCCTATATACAACACAATCAAACTCAATCGCTTCTCTGTTTGCCGTTGTTGAATCAAAGTAAGCTTGTTAGCGTATTGTATCTAGAAAATCAATTAGCAACTGGAGTCTTTACACCAGAGCGATCGCAAGTTCTGAATCTACTCTCCACTCAAGCAGCGATCGCGATTGAAAATGCCAAACTTTATTCAGAACTGCACGCCAGTAAAAGTCGGGTGACTCAGTTTTTAGAGGCGATTCCGTTAGGTGTTGCAGTCGTGGATACAGCGGGTCGTCCGTATTACTTCAATCAACGGGCAACTCAGCTAACAGGCAAAGGAGTTGTTTCTTCTGTGACAATGGATCAACTGACGGAAACCTATCAAACTTATCTAGCCGGAACAAATCAAAAATATCCAACTGAGAAACTAAATCTATACCGGGCGTTAAGAGGCGAACGCACGAGAACGGATGATTTAGAGATTCACCAAGGCGATACCATCATTCCTGTAGAGATTTGGGGAACTCCCGTCTTTGATGAACAGGGGAATGTGGTTTACGCGATCGCCACCTTTCAAGATATCACCGAGCGAAAACAAGCTGAGGCACAACTGGCAAAAAGCGAAACCCTGCTGAGAACGATCGTGCAATCTGAACCGGAGTGTGTAAAGCTGCTGGCGGCTGATGGTGTGCTTCTAGAGATGAATCCAGCAGGACTTGCCATGATTGAAGCAGATTCTCTCAAGCAGGTTCAGGGGCAGCCGATTTACTCGATTGCAGTTGAGAAGTATCGTGTTGCATTGAGAAACCTAATAAAATGCATTTTTCAGGGAGAATCTAGCGTACTAGAGTTTGAAATTATTGGACTGAAGGGAACCCATCGCTGGTTAGAAACCCATGCTGTTCCGCTAAGAGATCAAAGCCAAAACATCATCGCACTTCTGGCAGTAACACGAGATATTACTGAACGCAAACAATCCGAGCAACTGCTAGCTGATTATAACCACACTTTGGAACAACAAGTTGCGGAACGAACAGCGGCGTTACAGGCAAGTGAAGCAGCACTGCGCCATGTCTTCGACGAGCTTCGCTCACGGGAACAGGAATTACGGTTGATTACCGACGCTCTCCCAGTTTGTATCAGCTACGTAGATGCCAATCAGCGCTATCAATTTATCAATCGCACTTATGAAATCTGGTTCCAGTGCAGCCGAGATGAATTTTTAGGCAAGCATATTCGTGAACTGCTGGGCGAAGAGTCTTATCAAATTGCACAACCTTACATTAATCAAGCCTTGGCAGGACAACCCACAACTTACGAGGCAGAAATTCCTTGTGTGTTTGGCAAAAAATACACCAGTGGTTTCCTGATTCCTAATACCGATTCCAACGGTCAGGTCAGAGGATACTACGGGCTAATCACAGACATTAGCGATCGCAAACGTGCTGAAACCGCTTCCATTCTGGAGGAACGCAACCGCATGGCGCGAGAAATTCACGATACGCTAGCACAGTCCTTCACGGGAATTCTCATTCACGCGAGATCTGCTGCTAATCAGATCACAGTAGACCCAGATAAAGCTCAAGACTATCTGGTTCAGGTTCAGAACTTAGCCCAAACTGGACTTTCAGAAGCTCGTCGCTCTGTCGAAGCACTGCGTCGCCCTTACTTATTGGAAAGTAATGATTTGCTCAGCGCATTTAAACATCTGACCAGTCAGCTAGAGTCATCTACGGGGACACCCGTGATGTGTGAAGCCGTTGGTATCCCCTACCCGCTACCTTCTGAAGTAGAGAATAATCTGCTGAGGATTGGACAGGAAGCATTGACGAATGCACTAAGGTACGCCAAAGCTACCGAAATTCAGGTTGAACTCATTTATCAGTCCACACAATGCATCTTACGAATCAAAGACGATGGACAGGGATTTGCACTTGATCATTCTGCCAGTCACAGTTCTGCCAGTCACAGTGGCTTTGGTTTGTTAGGGATGGCAGAACGAGCCGCTCTGATTGGGGCACAGATCCAGATCCAGAGTGCCCCTGGACAGGGAACAGAAATTGTGGTGTCCGTAAATCAGCAGGAAAACCCATCATGAGCCAATCCAATGTCATTCGTATTCTCGTTGTCGATGATCATCCGGTTGTGCGTCAGGGCTTAGTTGCAATGCTGGAAGAAGCACCCGATATTCTGGTGGTTGGACAAGCAGGGAATGGTCAGGAGGCGCTTGCTGTCTTTCGTCAAGAACAGCCAGATGTCACTTTGATGGACTTACGAATGCCTGAAATGGATGGAGTTGCTGCGATTACTGCCATCTGCACTGAGTTTCCTGCTGCTCGGCTCATTGTATTGACAACTTACGAGGGCGATGAAGACATTTATCAGGGCTTGCGAGCAGGAGCCAGAGGCTATTTACTCAAAGATGCGAAGCCAGAAGAACTGCTGTCTGCGATCCGTGCCGTTCAACAAGGACAAAAGCACGTTCCACCCCACATTGGAGCCAAGCTCCTGGATCGCATGGCAAGTCCAGAATTGAGCGATCGCGAGTTAGAAGTACTGCAACTAATCACAATAGGCAACAGCACCCAAGCCATTAGTCAAGCTCTCCATATTACTGAACGCACGGTCAACTTTCACATCAATCATATTTTAAGTAAGTTGGATGTGGACGATCGCACCCAGGCTGTGGTCGTCGCATTAAGGCGAGGGATTGTTGTCCTGTAGCATCACACCTGATAAATCTGACAGTGGATCAGTGAGCAAATTTGCCAGCTTATCTTCTGAGATCTATCTCAGCGACAAAAGCGATTAAACTCTCTAAATTGAGAGTATGCAACAGATACAGAACGGTAATCGTTTACTTGAATTGTGAGGAGATTTCATAGCAATCATCTGTTTCTACCTGCTGCACTCCTTTCACAAGAGGTGCCAATGAGTTTTGATGATGATCAGTTAGTTGTACCAATTTTAGAACAAGATCATATTCAAGGATTGGTCAGTGCTTCGGTGACACTCGTTGAATATGGCGACTACCAATGCCTGACCTGTGGCGAAGTTCACAAATTAATCAAGGTAATTCAGCAGCAGGTTAATGATCTATGTTTTGTCTTTCGCCACTTCCCTCAGCCAGAAATTCATCCTTGTGCTGTACGTGCAGCCGAAGCGGTTGAAGCATCAGCTACTCAAGGTCGATTTTGGCAAATGCATGACATTTTATTCACCCATCAACAGGCATTAGGAAATGATTACCTCGTAGAGTATGCCAATCATCTAGGGCTGGATATTCCCCAATTTTTGCAGGATATATCCAAACAAGCCCATCTCGATCGCATCAACCAAGACATTGAAAGTGGAATTAGAAGTGGAGTAACAACTACCCCAGCTTTGTTTATTAACGGAATTCGCTATCGCGATCGCTGGAATATTAAACGGTTGATGGCAGCCATTATTCCTCCAAATAATTAAGTTTATTATTCCCTAAATCCAACAAAAGTTCAGGTAAGGAAGCTCAACCAGCGCTTCTTTGAAGTCCACATGTTCTTCTCCAACAAGGGGAACCGTAGCATCGCAAATTTTTTAGCTGACTGAGATTCAATCTGATCAAGCTAACCAACTTAACCAAAGGAGTAATCTCATGTCACAATCACTCTGGCTATTTGGTACTCGTCTGAACATCCTTGCTGATCACACAACAACTGGAGGTCAATACGACTTGATCGAAGGCTACTTTCCTCCCGGCACACAAACTCCTCCCCATCGCCATACCCGCTATTCTGAACAACTTTATGTATTAGAAGGGGAGTTCACGGTCTGGGCAGGTGAAGAAAAGGTTGTGCTGAACGCAGGTGAAAGCTTCTTGATTTCTCCCAGTACACCCCATGTGGTTGCTGTTCTTGGCGATCGCCCCGCTCGTGGATTAGTGGTCGCTGCACCTAGTGGCTTTGCTCGGTTGATTGCAGCAGTAGGCACACTGGATGAAAAAGAAATGCCGAACATGGAATTGTTTGAATGCATTTCTGCCGCGCTCGGTGATGAAATTTTGGGTGCGCCTGGAGAACTACCGGACACAACAATTAGGCTTTGAGGGCAAAACTCATGGATACAAACTTGCTTGTTCCAGAAACACAATTCGATGCGATGAGAGAACAAATCTCCAGCAGCCTTGAAAAAGCACAAGCTCAGAGGAATACACTCAAACGCAAAAACTCCCGATACGTGACTGCAAACACTATTTTGGCTGCTGTGGCTGCCGTCCTAGCTGGTTTGGCAGGAACGATCGGCACTGCAAAAACCTGGAAGGCAGCTTGCCTATTTGCGGCTGTGTGTTCAGCAGGTGTTACGGTCACGGCAAAGCTACAAGAAACCGAACAACTAACGGAGGCAAGTGAGTGTGTTGGGCAACTCAAATCGCTCAAAGTTGAAACTGTCGCTCCAACCTACGATTTAGAACAGGTGAGTACAAAGTATCAACAGATTCTCTCAGAGTGTTCAGCGATCGATATTTAATCTGCATCTAAATTTTGGGCGCTGTTTTCAACGTATGTCGCCAGCTAACGACTTTGAGGTCTCAATATGCAAAAGATTGCTTTTGAGTTAGAGGTATATTCTTTCCACATTGATCTCATTGGGCATGTGAACAGTGCTATCTATATTCAATGGATGGAGATTGGTCGGACAAAACTGCTAGAAGCCATTGGAATGCCAGCCCATCAACTTTTTCAGCAAGGGATCGCTCCAGTTCTGGCTCAAACTAACATCACCTATAAATCGCCACTCTACATGGGCGATCGCGTGCAGGTGGAATTGTGGCTTTCTGAACTGAAAAATGCCTCTACTATCATCCAGTTCAACTTTTATAACGACCAGAAAACGCTGGTAGCAGAAGGTTGGCAAAAAGCATTGTTTGTAGATAGACAAACAATGCGCCCAAGACGATTTCTTCTAGAAGAACGGGCTTTGTTCGCGCCGTATATGCATTCAACGGTGGATACCCGACCTGTTGACTCGCCTATGAATGTGCCCAAGACCAATAACTACCACTCTTTGGGTGCTGCTCTACAAAATCCAGGTCATGCAATTTATCTCGGAATGGGCGATCGAGATTGGTAAGAGTAGTTTCAAGCAATCTACATGAAAGGAGAATGGGCAATGTCAACAGAACAGAATTACGATTACATCATTGTTGGTGCGGGTTCCGCAGGCTGCGCTGTCGCAGGTCGCCTTTCCGAAAATGGTAAGTTCAGGGTTTTACTCGTCGAAGCAGGTAGCCCAGATGATGCCCAAACTATTCATATCCCTGCTGCATTTCCCTACTTGTTCAAAACGTCAAATGACTGGGCATACGCGATCGAACCGCAAGAACACTGCAACAACAAACCAGACTATATGCCGCGTGGCAAAATGTTTGGCGGATCAAGCTCCATGAACGGCATGATCTATATGCGCGGCAACCCTGCCAATTACGACGCTTGGAGTAAGCTGGGCAATGAGGGATGGAGTTGGGACGATGTAAAGCCCTATTTCCTCAAATCCGAAAACAATGAACGCGGCGCATCAGAACATCACGCGGTTGGTGGTTCAATCAATGTTGCTGACCTACAAGACCCAAATCCATTAGCCAAAGCATTTGTGCGAGCTGCTGCTGAAGCGGAATTACCGCTCAACAACGATTTTAACGGTGACTCGCAGGAAGGATTTGGACTGTATCAAGTAACGCAGAAAAATGGGATGCGTCACAGTGCAGCAGTCGCCTACCTTTATCCTGCACTGGAACGCGAAAACTTTACCGCGATTACTAACGCGCTAGTCCTGCGGCTCACATTCAACGGCACACGCTGCACAGGGGTGGTGTATCGCAAGGATGGTCAGGAGCATACGGTTTCAGCCAATTGTGAAGTCATTCTGTCCGGTGGTGCAATCAATTCACCCCAACTATTGATGCTGTCAGGGATTGGGGATAGAGAAAAGCTAGAAGCACTGGGCATTAATGTTGTGGCACATCTATCAGGTGTGGGACAGAATTATCAAGACCATGTTCTAGTGCCGATCGCCGTTCATTGTACCCAGCCGATTACATTAGGTGGGGCAGGTTCAGGACAAACGTACAGACAATATGTGGAAGAACGTAAAGGCTTATTGACCTCAAACCAGGTTGAAGCAGGCGGTTTGGTGAAATTAAATGCGGCATCTCTTGCCCCTGAATTGCAATATCACTTTGTTCCAGGGTGGTTTGTGTTTCACGGCTTAGGTAATCCATCAGAGCCGCACGGTTACAGCTTGCTTCCCGGACTCGTTGGCACAAAAAGCCGAGGATCGCTGGAATTGCGTTCTGCTGACCCAACTGAGCCGCCTAAGATCAATCCTAATTATCTTGCTGATGAAGCGGAAATGGACGTTTTGCTAACAGGTGTGAAGCTAGGACGACAAATTTTGGCATCGCCTGCGTTTGACGACTATCGCGGTGAAGAGTTTTTGCCAGGAAAAGATGTGCAAACCGATGAGGAAATTAAGGAATTCATTCGTAATAACGTTCAAACAATTTATCATCCTGTTGGCACCTGCAAAATGGGCAACGATGCGATGGCAGTGGTGAATGATCGATTGCAAGTTCACGGCATTCAAGGGTTGCGGGTCGCTGACGCTAGTATTATGCCCACCATTATCAACGGCACTGGTTCCGGTGGATAGGAGCATTGAAAGCATTGACGAGTAACAGTTATAAGGCATAGCGAATCGTCAACAGTTGCAACCAAGATATGCCAATTTCTAGAATTCCTAGTTTCACCGCAGGGACAACTTTGGTTGT
>JANRIN010000093.1:0-11419 GCA_033764965.1 Leptolyngbyaceae cyanobacterium bins.302
ACTTTTGACTTGCTCCCAAACTTCATCGGGCAAGCGAAAGGCGGGGTCAATCGCTGTAAAGCTCATTCAGGTTAAATGTCTAGAACTCAGTCTCCTCCAGTATCTCACCTTTTATAGGGTTTCCGGATAGGCTCTTAGTAATTGCTTCATAAACTGAGCGGATACAGCCTTTTAATGAACTACCTTGTATCAATAGTCTCTGATTAGATCCCTGTACCATAGCCTTAATCAGAGAAATATTTTTCCCTATATCACTACCCCTCACTACTGCTCCAACTGAAATATGAAGTGCAGTCTCAACCTTTAAGATAAGAAATAGTGTGCCGTGCAGATGATTAGGTAAGTATTTATGGTGTCCAGGAGGATTGTTCCGAGGCAGAGGTTTGTTCGGGAATGAAATTAGTTTGTAGGGTGTAGGTCCACGCTCAAAAGATGTGCCAGATTTTCTAGAAAAGCCATGATCATTAGTCATTTATATTCTCCACAGTAAGCGCGACAAAGTGAACAGTTGTGGTTCGAGCATCTCGAAAGTATCGTTGCTTTACCTGGTTCAGTGGCTCTTCTTTAGGAGATAGAACGTTACCTTCCGCATCTTGATAGAGAAACCCTTTCGGGAATTTAGTCTCATCGCTGTCGTAGCAGTAGGCATTGCGATCGCACCATTCCCACTCCCAATCCCCCCGTAACGGTGAGAAATCTAGTTTGGCATCCGGTTCAGCTTTGCTAAGAAGCAAGACCTCATAGGTTGCCCCTCGTTGTTTCCATCGCAGTTCAAGTTCTGCATTGAATAACTGCCCTTCAGGACTGGGAAAGTCATCGGGCAACTTCATCTGAATGCCGCTGACCTTGTGAAACCAGCGGAGGAAGTAGTAGCTGGGAGCGATCGCTAATTTTGGATCTTGAATCAATTGCTCCAATCTAGCTTTATCAACCTGTTGATAGCCTACATATCCAATCATGCTACCCTCCGAGGCAACCGAGAACTCCAAGACTCAACTGCCTTAGTGAACAACTCTGTGACATCCGCCACCTCATCATTTGCCCAACGCATTTGAAGCCCAAAGTTGTAGGTCATAGGTTTTGCTTCTACAGAGATCTCTTTCCGATCTTCTTTGGGTAATCCCTGGTTCGTGAAACCGTAACTGTCCGAATCCTTATCGCTCAAGAATTCTCTAACCCCTAGTAGCCAGTGATTATGTGTCCACTGCTGCTGACTTCCAATGACAGAAATTTTTCCATCTCTCAATTCACAACCGGGATACTGCACGACAGCCGAGCTAAGTTCTACCTGTACAGTTCCTAACCCTCTCGATTTGGCAAACCCAATCCCGAACCAACCATCATTGAGATCACGCAGCACCAAACCAATTAAGCCCAGTTGCGCCAGGGTGAAGTTCTTCAGATGAATCTTGGTGCGAAATGCACCACCAGTGCAGACTTGATAGTTGAACGGACCAACGGCAACGGAGCCAAACACGCGATCGATCGCTACCCCATTCCGTTCTTCTAACTTTAGTTGCTTAGGGTCAACCGGATAGGCATCTTCAATCCGCAGGCGACTGGCAACAGACGTGCTTCCAAATAGCTGAGACACAAAGCAGGACAATTTGTATAATTCTGCGCCTGGATACGGATGTCTATCTTTCAGATCCTTCTTTTTCTGCTTACTTTTCCAATCTTCCAGATAAAGATTAGGATTATCCTCTCTATGCTTGTCATCCAGTGGATTACCCGCCCAAAGTACATCCGGATCGCTGGGATTTTTATCCTTGCCTACTGTTCGTACAATCCGCTCAGCATGGGCGCGTATTGCTCCTTTCAAAGAACTGCCGGGTAAATAAACCGTTCGTCCGCCTTGATGATAGGTTTCAACGAACTCCATATCTGGTTTTGTTGGATCGGCTCCCTCTTTACCCGATTTAATCAAAATTGGTCCATCTGGAATCAGGTTTAGCTCAATGGTGCAGTGGTTAACAAATCGTTTGTGCATAATGACAATATCAATACTCAGGATGCTGCCAGGTTGAAATTGGCAATAATCGGTAACTCCAGAAAAGATTGTTGCTGAAGCCGTTGCGAGAAAAATAGCACTTCCAAATTCTCGACTTCACCCGTCTGGGGGTTCAGACGCGCAATCACATCATCCCCTAGTTCTTCAGATTCCTGTTCTGGGTAGGCAGGCAGGCGATCGATATAGAGAATGTCGCCTTCCCGGTCATATTTGAAGCTTAACTTTTCTGCCATTCGACTGTTCCTCCGCTGAGTTTACGGGCAATGTAGGCGGTTACAATCCAGTATCGATTTTGAGCACTTGCATCGGTCACAACGACCACTACGATATACTTACCCTCCTTCACTGTATCGAACCAACGGGTGAACAAACGCGCGGTGCTGAGACGACTGCTTTGGCGAACCTGGTCGGGGTCTAGTAAAGTCTCGCGAATTTGAGCCATATAAGCTGGCAGCAAATCTGGATGCGTCGCCGTGATGTGTTGCTCTCGTTCCTCAGTTAACTCAACTTCACCTCCTAAGTACGGGCAAGAAAATTGGTTCATGAGGCTGAATGAGTCTGCTCTGAGGCTGTAGATTGAGTCCCTTGCAGCATGGTTCTCAGCTTGCCAATTAAAGCTTCAGTCCATTCAGCCTTTAATGCTTCCAAACGCTCTTGGCTACAGGCATACGTGCTTAAATCTCCTTGAACTATTTGTTGCAAATAACCTAATAACCGCTCTGGATTATTTTCTGTGTCAAACCACTGGGCGCGATCAACATTTAGTCGCACCACACCTAAACCCCGCGATCGCCCCCCACCTAAAGGAATTTGCTCCGTCTCAAACTGGTGTAACCCAATCATCAGTAGCCCCAATTCCCACTCTTCGGCATTTTCGACAATGGCACGGAAATGGAACGAGGTTCCTGCTGGCACCACTTGAAAATCGTAGAGCTTACCATCGGCAGCAGTTTCGGTATCGCGATCGATGGCAACCCCATCCCGCTCCTGGTACTGCCCAAACCAGGCATCTTCAACTACATTTAAGTCTTGAATTTGAAGTTTGCTGGACAGCCAAGGAGAACCAAATAACTGAGAGACTAGATCGGTTTTTGCCAGAATTGTATTTGTGAGCGCAACATCATTTGAAAACTGATTTTTCAAATCTCTTAATTCATTTGATGTAATTGACCATTCTTCCTCGATCGCTGGATTGCTGACCAGTTCGCGATTGCTGCCCAAAATTCCTCGTAGAAAGCTCTCAAGGCGCGATCGCAGCGCCCCCTTAAAACTCGATCCGGGAATCAATGGTCTCCCTAAAGCATCTTTGACAACGGGCAAGTCAGAACCGATCGGTTCCATCGATCGCCCCTGACTAATGCGGAGAGCCGTCACAGTAGTCAGTACCCCTTTCAATTCCAGACGATTTTTGAACGTATCAAACATTCCAGCCTAGCCTCAATTACCGTTTAGATTTATCTTGCTTACGCTCAGTTTCTTGATTTTCTGCTTCAAAATTCAAGTACTTTAGCCGACGTGCTCCGTACCCTAGATAAAGGCGAATGAGTTTGATCCAAATCTCATGCAAGCGCTCATAGTGCGTTTCTGTTTGGATAGCTTGAGCTTGTGTTCGCAGAGCATGATCAATGTCATGAACAATTTTCTCTGCTAGTGAATCTTTACCACGCCCCCATTTCTCTTCTCGTCCCACCTGATAACGCAGAAAATTCTTAATCACCTCGGGACTCTCGGTTGTTTCGGCAACTCGTAACAAGTTGCGGAATTGCGACTCTTCCAGCTTTTTATCTCCTGTTTTTGTGTATTTCCCTTCTTTAAGGGCTTTCTCGATCCATTGCACTAAATTGTCTTCTGTTTGGCGAATGCCCTTTTGTAGAGCAAGTTCCTTTTGCTGTAATGATTGCTCGTTTGATGGTTGTTCCACAGCCTGACTCATACGGCATTCTCCCGAAAGATGAGATGAAACTCGTCACAAATTTGGATTTGACCAAAGCCTTCGCTGGTGCGATCGCCCACGCCCCACAATTCCAATGCCGCTAGCTTGTCATACCAGAGTTCAGGTTTCTGCGTGCTAAACAAAAAGACTCCACCCATTTTGGTTACCAGTTCCAAATCTTTTTGCAATCCCCAAGCGGCATTCCAGCCAGAGCGATAGTCGTAGCTGCTGTAGGCAGTCTCAAGTTTGAGGGTTGGATCGTCAGCTTCATTTAGATGTGCAAACTGACGCAGCATCGTTTCAGAAATAACCATTGTGCGTAGCCATTGTTCGGTCAGCACCGCATCGGATTGAAGATTGATCGTGAAAAAAGTTATCTCTGGTAGGGGCTGTGCAGATCCAAAGACTGCCCACGACTGCCAGCGTACTTCCATTTTGGTCTTAAAGTCTGCGATGCGTTGTTTAACAGCATCCGTTTGGGAGTGTATATCATTGATTTCGGCTGTGATTGCAACACGTCCCAGTCCACGGGAGGCTGCACCTCCCAGCCGAAATTGATCGTGATTGTGTTGAATAAACTGATGCAGTTGTTCTGCCAAACTATTCTCCTGAACCAGAATCGAACTCCGGTAGATCATAGTTTGAGGGTGATCTTTGCCCTGAAGTTCATCTAACACTTCAAGGCTGTAGAGAATTTCTTCTTGCGCCGTTGCCCGTCGCCGATTGATGCCAACTCGCGTCAAAAGCCGTTTGCTGACGGCATGAGAGCGATAAGTGTTACCTGCTTTGCTGTAGAAGCCGCTGAAAGGTTCAACCCGATCGCCCGTCAAGTCATTCGGCTCATAAAAAAGCCTCTGCGCTCTGGCACAAAAGCCATCAATCAGGGAATCAAATACTCCAGGCTTCTCTGAATCAGGGGAAGGCTTAAAACCTGAATTGGTTTTGGAACTGAGGGCAGTTGCCGGGAGTAGACGAACGTCTGTGCTTCTTTCGTACTTGTCATCCCCAGCTTTAGCGATCGCAGGATAGGCATTCTGAAAGATTGCTGCTTGCTCATTTAAGAACAGCTTATGAAAATCATCCCCATTGCCTTCTGTGTCTACAGCGGGTGCTGATGGTGCCTGATCGAGGATCTTGGCCGCGATCGCCCCGCGAATGGCTCCCCCCGGAATGTAATCCATCGCTTCGCTGACGGAGCCACCAGGTTTGCGCTGTCCGATTGCCAGCGGAGCCTGTGCCGTAATCGTCAAATCAATTCGTTTCACGCCCACCTCCCAGTTTGAGGGCATTCCAGGCATTTTCAGGCAGTTGAATCTGTTCTGATTGAGGGAATTCCCAGTGGAGCCAGCCTAACCCACTCGATTTGCTGCCTCCCAGGGCATGAATATGTTGCAAGCCTGCCAGCAGTAAAGCTTTAGCAAAGGCTGGCGTACCGGTTTGAAGCATCAGGGTTCCTTCAAACCGCAGTTTGGCATTGGCAGGAGAGGTCTCCAGAAAGTACAGCTTTTTCTCCTCAGCGGTGCGGCGGCGGCGGTTGATCGTCACACCCGGACGCAACACCTCAGGAATATTCTCCGGTTTTTCGGTGCAAATCAAGTCATTAAACAGCACCCTGGAAGGCAGCGCAGGATTGCCAAAGATCTGGCAGATCTGGCAGTGATAACGGGGGTTCCCTTCCGAATCATTGATCGCGTACTCAGGACGATGAAACTCTTCGGTGAGTCCGGCTCTCTGAGGGCACATCGTTGCCGCTACCGGGGATTCGCAGGTAGGCAATTGCAAGGCTTTGGTCAGTTTTTCGCACTCATGGCGGAGCCGTCCCTTGAGTTGCGAAGCCGGAATCACCAGGTGACCTGCTGCGTTTTTGAGAATCGGTTTGTCTGCCAGAGAACCAGCAGACCCACCTGCACCGACACAGAGGGCAGTGTCAATCACAGCATGGAGTGAAATGATATTAGTCTGTGAGGCTTGTTGATTGAGGTCAGCTAGTCGAATCATCGGACGGTTCCCCCTTGCTCAACCGCTTCAGACGTTGATGCCGATTCAGAGTCTGGCTCATCGATAAAAGGGTAAAGTTCAACTAGCTCACGCCATAGGGTCTCGTAAATCGTTTTATCCTCTCCTCTGTTTGCCGTCAGCCACGGGGCTAAATTCCCGTTATTGGTTTCGGCTTCACACCAGGCATTCTCAAAATCGGTTTGCAGCAGTACTTGTTTATCCTTATCCAATCGCACGCGAAAATAGCGATAGTTCAGAATAGCAGTGCGTTTACCTCGCTCTAGTAAACTGCGAATTTGGTAAAGCTGCGATCGCGGAAACTTCGCTTTCTTGAGTGCTTTCGCCGTTTCCAATAATCCTCCCAATTCGTGCAGCGTATAGGGTGCAGCATAGAGCTTCAACTGTTGCCCCGGACGGTTAATGGTCAAGCCTTCTTTCCGAAACGCCTCAATGTTAGAGGAAATCATCGTCACCGCTTTGAGCGTCAGAAAATCGACCGTGCCGCCATAGTAACCCTTGTCTTTCAATACCTTAGCCCGTTTTTTGGCAGACTTGAGCAATTGCGAAACCAGCTTATCCGCATAGTAAATCGGCGTATTATCGGCTGTGATGAGAACCCCACTTGAAATACTCAAGCAACAGTCTCGCGAAATCGCCTGATCGGGTTTATAGCGATGAATGCGATCGCTACCCCCCTTTTGAAGTGGGGTCTGGGGGGATCTCTGTGAAGCAGCCTGAATTGGATATCGACCCTTGCCAACCAGAATATCTTCAAACTTCTCACCAATCATTTTCGCGATTTCCAACGCCTGGTTTGCTGGCACAATCAACAGCACATCATCCCCACCGATCGTCACAATTTCAAATGGGTGAAGCCACACAGGGCTTTTGTTGGTTCGATTGGATTGAGCATCTGGGGTATGGTAATGCGGCTTTAAATGGTGAGCCAGCGCATGATAAACCGATCGCTCCGTTGCCTCAAAAATGTCTTCGCTAAACTGTTGATAAATTTGCGGCGTCTTAATTTGGTCGCGAATGTACTGCCCCATATTGTTGCCATCCGCATAGATATAGGCAACAAACCCATCACTCACCTCGCTAATTTCCTTCAGCGATCGCGCTTCACGATCAGGCAAGCTCCTTACTTGTTGATGCTCCTCAAGGGTTCGATAGTTTGGATTGAAAATCTGATAGTCTGAATCGTAAACTTCAACAAGTTGTTCCTGAACAAGAAATTGCTCAAACTTGCTGACCCAACTGGAGGGGGCTTCAGCACCCCATTTCAGGCAAGTTTTTGTATACCATTTTCGATCTTCAGCACTTTCTTGTTTGGTTAGTTCCCCAATTTTACGTTTGCGTGCCAGCGGTTCAGAAACCCAGGGCTTACTGGGCAGATCCTCAATTTGAAACACAGCCGAACTGCGATCGCTGTCATCCCGTCTTAAATAAGGATGGGTTTCTAACATGGGTGGATAGCGCCGACTCGGGCGTTCAGGTTCTTGATCAAAACCACTGCGTCGCAGGTTAAATTGGGTCGCTAGCTTGCCTACTAACTCATTGAAGTTTTTCCGTTCTGCAAATGCCTTTCGCAGATCAGCATCAGACACGTCTTTCGCTGGTTTTGATAAGCCAAAATACGCGTGAATTGCCGGATTATCTTTCTGGGTCTGGAGTTTGTCAAACCAGAATGTCTGCTCAATTGGATCTTGCAACAAGCCAAACCGAATTTCTAAGGGGCGAAAGGTTGCACCGATCGCACAAGAGTTTGCTGTTAAGGTCTCTTCGGTGTATCGCTTTTCAATCGCATTTGCCAGTTCACTCACAACCGCTGCTGGACAAAACGCCAGAATATTGCCGCCTGTGGAATAGACAATCAGTTCAGGAATCAGTGCATCCTTTAAAGTACCAAACTGATTAGCGTCTAACCAGTCATCGACCGTTTCCAGCCGACGATATCGGGTTTCATCATCGGGATCTCTACCAAAGAATGCAGGCAGATCGACTAAGTTAATCCGATCGAGCAACGCTGAGGCACCCCGAATATCTGGCAGTTTTGCCGCTTCAAACACATATTGCTTAATTTTGGTCGCTCCCCCGTACACCAGTCCAATCTGAGCATTCCACAAGTCTGGATGCTGACGAACCTGGGTTTCCAGATCAGCACTGGTGGCAGGAAATGCTAACTCATGAAGCTGTTGAGCCAGAGCCAGAAATGGTTGAGCAGAATCAGGCAACGGCTGATTGTTTTGCAAAGCCTGCTTTACCTGCGTAATCACATCCGTATGCTGAGGCTTTACACCCCTTCCCCAGGCAAGGCACCAGGTGATCGCCAAGATTGTTTGCCTTTGGCTTTCTGAATGATCCGTGTTCTGCAAAACCATGCCTACCGAGGATAAACAGACAACTGAGCAAGTCCTAAAGCCATAGCCATCAGAGCTAACAATAGTAACCTGCTAAATTCCTTCAACGTTAACCGTATCTAGAGCAGATGCCACCTAGAATTTAACTTCTCTTTATATGCAAGAAAAGCCTGGATGAACTGACTTTTTATAAAAAGAAAGGAATTTTCTTGACCGTTCTTACTTAAATCGGATCAAATGTACTTCTGGTTGTTGTTTCAACGGTTTGGGTAAGCTGATGGAAGCAGCAAAACTTCAGGGTGTCGTTGATCACAGAAAAACCCATCATCAATCGGGGGAATGAATGGCGACGATTTACCTGGTGCAGCAAGGAACGACCCTGCGGAAGGAACAAGGGCGATTGTTGGTGAAATCCAAGGACGCGGAGAAAGCCCCGCCGCTGTTGGAAATTCCCATCCGAGAAGTGGAACAGGTTTTGGTCTTTGGCAATATTCAGTTAACCACCAGTGCGATTTCTGCCTGTCTTGATGCGGGAATTCCCGTGTTGTTTCTGGCACAATCAGGCGCGTACAAGGGGCATTTATGGAGTGCAGAGCAAGGCAGCCTCAATACGGAATTTGCCCAATTTAATCGCTTCAATGAGGCAAGTTTTCAACTGGAAACGGCACGATCGCTCGTGTTGGGTAAACTCAACAACTGCCGCCAATTGTTGTTGCGGCTCAATCGCAAACGCAGCTCAGACTTACTGACCACCGCGATCGCGGGGATTGCTCAAGACATGCGTCAGGCAGCGAAAACCGATCATTTGGATGCCCTGCGAGGCTATGAAGGCAGTGCGGCAGCGCGGTATTTTCCCGCATTTGGGCAATTGCTCCTAAATCAGGATTGGAATTTTGCCCAGCGCAACCGCCGTCCACCCACTGATCCAGTCAATGCCATGTTGAGTTATGGCTACACGCTGCTGTTTAACAATGTGTTGAGTTTGCTGTTGGCAGAAGGACTCAATCCTTATTTGGGAAATTTGCATCGGTCCGATCGCAAGGAGCCACACTTGGCATTTGATTTGATGGAAGAGTTTCGCTCTCCTATCATCGATACGCTGGTGCTGGTGCTGACCAATAAAGTAGTGATTAAGCCGGATGAGTTTACTCAAGCGGCTAATGGTGGAGTGTATTTGATGGATGCGGCTCGTCGTCGTTTTTTGAACTATTTTGAGCAACGCATGAGTACTCAAATCACGCACTCAGATGTCCAGAATCCCGTAACCTATCGACGGGCAATCCAGCTCCAGATCCGGTGCTACAAACGCAGTCTGCTGCACTCGGAACCGTATAAGCCATTTTTGCGGGCAGTGTAGCAAGGCAAAAGATAGAAGGCAGAAGAAACAGCCCTTTCATCTCTCGCCTTTCACCTGTCGCCTTTTTCCTTCTTCCCTCTTCGACCTTCCTTCTTTCTTATGCTTGTCCTTATCATCTATGACATCCCAGATAATCGCCGCCGTCAAAAGCTATCCAACTTTTTGGAAGGGTATGGGCGACGGGTGCAAAAGAGTGCGTTTGAGTGTTTTTTGAGCTTGGACGAGATGCGATCGCTCTACAAGCAGGTGCAAAAACGGGTCAAGTCTACAGAGGATAATGTGCGGTTTTACTGGATTCCGGCGGATGCGGTGGAGCGATCGCTGACGATTGGCAGTCAAACGCCAGAACCACCCCCGAATGTTTACATTATTTGAGCGACTGTGACAATGGCTTGACCTGGATCGGTGGATAGAATAGCGTGGTGTCTAGTAAGTTTGGTGCCGATGCACCACTCCCGTACCTGGAAAACAAAATATTACGTTGATGTGTGTCGATGTTTGACGCAGCAAGGGGTTTGAGGAATGAAATGAGCTGCATCTTGAGCGAAATTGTTTTTCTTCCCTTAGTTATTTATCCGTGCGTCGATTTATGTGCTAAAGCCTAAGTGGGAAGAGGATTTCTAGAAGAGAACTTTCATAACCACTTCCCCGCAAGGGGACGGAAACATACCACTCGATGTTTTTGGTTTTCTTGAGTGTAGGAGGCTTTCATAACCACTTCCCCGCAAGGGGACGGAAACGGGCATGGATTTTGGATATTGCCAACCGAGGGTGAAGGGGTCTTTCATAACCACTTCCCCGCAAGGGGACGGAAACTGTCATGATTAAAACTCCTCGTTACCTTCTAAAAACTTTCATAACCACTTCCCCGCAAGGGGACGGAAACCTTTGAAGGAATGAAGCCAGAAGGCATTCGAGGGCTGTTCTTTCATAACCACTTCCCCGCAAGGGGACGGAAACCAATGTTGATAGTTTTCATAATCTCTTTGTTCTTTACTTTCATAACCACTTCCCCGCAAGGGGACGGAAACCCTGTAACCTTGTGCAGACTGATTTGGTCAGTGATTCTTTCATAACCACTTCCCCGCAAGGGGACGGAAAACTTTTCCTTAGTGGGTTCAACTCCCACATCTGCTATTAACCTTTCATAACCACTTCCCCGCAAGGGGACGGAAAACTGAGTCATGGACGTTGGCAAACCAATCCCGCAAGAGTTCTTTCATAACCACTTCCCCGCAAGGGGACGGAAAAAGTATATTTTTAGTGGAGATAGTTAGCATTTGAGTTACCTATTCTTTCATAACCACTTCCCCGCAAGGGGACGGAAACGAGAAATCCAGTTTACCTGAGTGGGTAGAAATTCACTGCTTTCATAACCACTTCCCCGCAAGGGGACGGAAACAGCCCTGGACAAATTAGCCCCGGACAAATTAGCCCCGGACACTTTCATAACCACTTCCCCGCAAGGGGACGGAAACCGAAAGCCGTCATCCGTTGAGTGATCGCCTTGCTCAACAGGGTCTTTCATAACCACTTCCCCGCAAGGGGACGGAAACCGTTTGCCTCCTGTTGGTAAGCATTGATCGTGGCTTTTGCCTTTCATAACCACTTCCCCGCAAGGGGACGGAAACTGGCTTCTGATCTTGGTTCTTCTAGTGTTGAGCCTTCCTCTTTCATAACCACTTCCCCGCAAGGGGACGGAAACACTGGTATGGCTAACTAGAGGCGGCACCATTCCCGCCTCTTTCATAACCACTTCC
>JANRIN010000094.1:0-18627 GCA_033764965.1 Leptolyngbyaceae cyanobacterium bins.302
CAGTTTCAATCCCTGTAAGGGATTCAGAGGTTTCGCGATAAGCAGCGATCGCCTCAGTGCGAGAGCAGGAGCAGTTTCAATCCCTGTAAGGGATTCAGAGGTTTCGCGATCCATCAGCACTGATGCCGACTCAGGGTTCACAGTGGTGTTTCAATCCCTGTAAGGGATTCAGAGGTTTCGCGATTAAACAGCAATTTCTTCCCGATCTTGAGGTTGCCAGTTTCAATCCCTGTAAGGGATTCAGAGGTTTCGCGATAGAGGGGCAAAGAGGTAAAAGCAGAGCTAGAGCGAGTTTCAATCCCTGTAAGGGATTCAGAGGTTTCGCGATGCGAACGCAAACCCAGCCAACATCTCGCTCTTTGCAGTTTCAATCCCTGTAAGGGATTCAGAGGTTTCGCGATGCTCATTGAAGCGAGAGCGGTGAAGCCGGATGAGGTTTCAATCCCTGTAAGGGATTCAGAGGTTTCGCGATTCTTTCGACAACTCATCCAAATGAGATGCTCCGGTGTTTCAATCCCTGTAAGGGATTCAGAGGTTTCGCGATTATTGGCGCGACCGCCTTTGAGCCTGCGGAGTGTGTTTCAATCCCTGTAAGGGATTCAGAGGTTTCGCGATCCCAACCTGGCGGAGAAGATTCAGGAAGGGGTTGGTTTCAATCCCTGTAAGGGATTCAGAGGTTTCGCGATCTGAATTTAGTGGGCAAGCAATTGGACACCTCCAAGTTTCAATCCCTGTAAGGGATTCAGAGGTTTCGCGATATATGACTCTGAAGACAGCAAACAGAATGAGCATGTTTCAATCCCTGTAAGGGATTCAGAGGTTTCGCGATCTATCGGATTCATCGCTCCAGAGTTGTTCGATTTGTTTCAATCCCTGTAAGGGATTCAGAGGTTTCGCGATAGTTGTCATCTCGGCAAACTTGAGCCAGTCATCGAGGTTTCAATCCCTGTAAGGGATTCAGAGGTTTCGCGATTAGCGATCGAGGCGAACTTAGTGATCGCCCAGAATATCTTGTTTCAATCCCTGTAAGGGATTCAGAGGTTTCGCGATCAAGCTCTTTCCCTTGTGCAGCCCAGTAAGCATTCCGGTTTCAATCCCTGTAAGGGATTCAGAGGTTTCGCGATGGGTTTTGTCGGGCAATGGATCTGCCTCGATCTTGTTTCAATCCCTGTAAGGGATTCAGAGGTTTCGCGATGGTGTAGGTTTGCCCAGCGTCCCCAGTTTGCACAGTTTCAATCCCTGTAAGGGATTCAGAGGTTTCGCGATAAGTCCGATAAAATCTACGATTGCTCAGAGAATAAGTTTCAATCCCTGTAAGGGATTCAGAGGTTTCGCGATCTGGCGCTCTTACAGAAAAACTTTCCACCTGACGCGTTTCAATCCCTGTAAGGGATTCAGAGGTTTCGCGATGGCGGGAGTCTGAAAGCATTGATGTATTTGGTTTTCAAGGTGCCCTAGCGCGAATACGTTAATCATAACATCGAAATAGCTAAAGTTCAGGGAATATAACAGAATAATTCAAGCCCAATGCCCTTCCTGGCAACTGTTTGAACACTTGCGCGGATCGCAATTCTCCTTGAAATAGCTGCAAGCCCCACCAAGCAAGAAGTTTAGCCTGTAAAACAAGCTTTCGTTCATAAACACCTACCCATCCACGCATCAAACCCAAAAGATCGAATCATCCCGAATTGGCTCTTCCCCAATCCGTTCAATTTTAGACCGGCAGCAAGCACATGAAAACATGAAGGTGTTTTCCAGTCCGGTAGCCCGGTAGAATTGGGGAGGTCAGGACAAGGTTGAGAATCAGGCTACAATGCAATGGCTATGGGGGTCGAAGGAGAGTCAGAAGCTGCGCGATAACAGGACTGGGAAGCGTGTAGACTGACAAAGCGATTAAACAACCACATTGTTTGATGGCTCGACGCTCTAGCAGGGTTGAATAACTTCTCTATGCCCCGTTCTGATAACTGCTTGAGGTAAGGAAGATCCTCGTACAGAGTAAACAGCGAGGCGAGATGCAAGACTATCCGCAGTAGAAATTTGGGATATGGCAAATCGGTGTAGATGTCAATTAGAAATTCATGGGCGGTTTCAGTGACAGGAAAAACATTGAATAGAACAATCATTGTTTTTCCACCATAGACTGGAACTTTTAATTCTATCGTGTGAGGTGTGTGAAGGGTTAGTTCAACATCAACGATCGATTTCCTCCAAATCTTCAAAGCATTGATAGGAGAATTCAAAGTGGTTCTAAACTTCACCGAGCCACCCAAACGGGTAGATTCAACACTACAAACATTCAGCACTCTTAGACTGCCTAAGCTGGTGCTATGAACGGTTTCTAAATGTTTTAGATTAAGCAGGTGATAGATTTGACTGAGGTAAGGAAACGGTAACAAGTGTAGTTGGCTGATGACGTGATAGTCCTTAAGCTCAAGCATCCGAGCTTTTGTTGTCGAGAAGTAATCATGATCTCGGTAGAGATTAGGGTTGAGCTTGCCACCCTCAAGTTGCTCGATCGTGCTAAAGTTCTCGATAATTTCTGGCTTAAGAATAACCCAGCTAAATAATAAAAATACTGGGATTAAGAAACTGGTAAATTCCCAATAGGACACATAATTGTCAGCAAATATAGCAATAACTCGATCAACGACTCCATAGAAACAGGATAGTATTCCTATAATCCAAATGCTATTTCTAAGTGTGTTGAGTGGAATTGGCTGACTAATAATCATGATGCTGCTCAACTCGGATGTTGGCTTTTTTAGATTTACAACTTCATGATGTTTGCAACATAATGCTTTTCCATCCACCATAAGTCACGACTATATTGTTCAACTCCTCCTATTGAAGAGATAGCTCTTAAGATGTGGACAGGTTTAAATTCTATCGGTTACAGGTCATGGCAAAGCCCAAACAGTCTGCTAGCTCCCGCCCTCGTAGATCCCCGATTTTGGGATGCTTCGGCTCATTCATCCGAATTACCGCCGCTTTAATCACGTTGATTCTGTTAGGAATTTGGGGCTTAGACCTGTGGTATCGCATAACATCTAGCTCAAAACCACTCTCAGAGCATTTGCATAATCAGTGGGCAGAGATTCGCCATATGATTTGGATTAGTCAACAGCAGCGAGGAGTCGTCATAGACTCTGACGGCGCAATTAGAGACTTAGATGGGAATTTAATTCCTGCACGAGAAAGTGCTAACGCTTGCCTCGATCGCGCCTCTAGATCTGCGCCCCCACCGGAGGCATGGCGATCGCAGGACGCAGGAACAGTACTGACTCAACCATCCGGCTATGGCATTACCTCCTTAGTGATTACACCAGATGGCAATACTTTGATTAGCGGTGGCAAGTCGGTGAGAATATTGGATCTCTCAAAGCGCATTCGTCTCCGCACCCTCGATCGCCAAACTGAATTTGTTTATGCCGTTGCGCTTGATCCTGCTGGACAGACGATCGCCACAGGCGATGAAAAGGGCACTATCTCCCTATGGGACTTTAAGACTGGAAAACTTCAACGTAGCCTCTCTCATGGGAGTTTAGTCTATCAGTTAGCCTTTAGCTCAAATGGCAAATTTCTGATCAGTGGAGGTCTTGATCACACCATTAAGCGCTGGAGCCTGCAAACGGGGCAAATGAACCGCCTGAGCACGCGCTTTTCAGCCCAAAAGCTGGCAATCACTCCAGATGACCAGATGGTGGCAGTGGGGTCTGATCAGGCAAATGCCGTGCAGGTCATGTTTCTTGCTACAGGAGAACAGGTCGCCATGCCGATTCATGGTTGGAATGTGGATGCGATCGCGTTCAACTCAACCGGGCGCATTCTGGCTTCTGCCAGCGGGATGCAGGGCGGTATTCGGCTTTGGGATATGCAAACCAGACCCTATATGTATCAGCCGATCAAAACCCTGCGGGGGCATCAGGGACAACCATTTGCCATTGCTTTTAGTCCCGATGACAAAACTCTGTTTGCGACTGCGGATGGCTCTGGTGGTCGTAACTATGCCGTTACTGCCTGGAATGCTTGCACGGGTGAACTGGTGCATCGGTTTGGAGAACAGGTCAGAGGTTTGTCGATCGCGATTAGCAAGGATGGAAAAACATTGGTGACAGGGGGACGTAAGGGAGATATTCAACTTTGGCGATTACCATAGTTAGTTATTGGTCATTAGTTATTGATTATTGGATATTTAGGGTGAAGCAGGGGGGATTTAGGTTATACTCTCAAGAGTTTTCTGGCACGATGAATGATTCAGGCTAAGTTGAGTTTTAATGAGTTAATTTATCTTTTCAGAAGTTATGCACTGAGATGAACTTATCGGCTTTGCGCGATCTCCCCGCCTGCGACATTCCCTGATTAAAAGGGGGTTGGGAGGATCTCTACACTAGCTCCAGATCAAGAAGTTCAACTGCATAAGTCCTACTTTTTAGTGTATTTGAATAAACATCTCTTAATTAATTCTTTTTAGTGTAGAGAAGCTTTTCAAGGGGATATTGAAGGAGCTTTTATTGCAATTTTTAGCAAAAAGTCAAGAATGTTCAAACTTGGATTGATTCTTTGAAAGGTACATTGGGAACACTTCGAGCAGAACCTTATCTTTCCCTGCCACTCCTGGTTGTCCCTGTTATGATTGTTTACATTCGAGTCCTGACAAAGCCTCAAAAAGTAGTTTGTACTCCCCAAGTCAGAAAATATCCTGAGCATTTCATCTCTAAAGTTGCTTTGGGCATCGCTGCGCTTCCTTTAGTCGCCACGATTTTGACCACGGCGGCGATCGCCCAGCCTGTTACGCCTGCAAACGACGGCACCGGGACGATCGTCACCCCCAGCGGCAATCAACTGAACATCAGCGGTGGCACCCTCTCCGGCAATGGGGCAAATCTGTTCCATAGTTTTCAGCAGTTTGGGTTGTCTCAGGGACAAATTGCTAACTTCCTGTCTAATCCTCAAATCCAGAACATTTTGGGGCGGATTGTGGGAGGGGATCCCTCGGTAATTAATGGCTTAATCCAGGTGACAGGAGGCAACTCCAATCTTTACCTGATGAATCCGGCGGGTATCATTTTTGGTGCGTCTGCCCGTCTCAATGTGCCAGCCGCCTTCACTGCCACGACTGCAAATGCTCTGGGTTTTGGTAATCAATGGTGGAATGCGATCGGCAGCAATGACTACACCAATCTGGTGGGCAATCCTCACAGCTTCGTGTTTTCTGCCAGCCAGCCAGGAGCGATCGTCAATGCGGGCAATCTAACCGTAGGAACCGGACAAAGCCTGACGTTGGTTGGGGGCACCGTCGTCAACACCGGACAACTCTCAGCGCCGGATGGACAGGTAACAGTGACGGCAGTACCGGGACAACAGTGGGTGCGGTTGAATCAGCAGGGGAGTCTTTTGAGTCTGGAGTTTGCTCCCCTGCCTGCTGCTCCGGGTCTCGCGCCTCTGCCCTTTACGCCGCTTTCCCTGCCCCAACTGTTGACCGGGGGAAACCAGACCAGTGCAACTGGGTTGAGCGTGAATCCCAATGGCTCAGTGCAGCTTTCCAGTTCTGGTGCCAGGATTCCTACCCTGTCCGGTACTGCGATCACCTCTGGCAAGATTGATGTTTCGGGGCAGGGGGGGGGAACGGTGAATCTGATTGGCGATCGAGTTGGCGTGATTGACGGCACGATCAATGCTTCTGGGATGCACCAGGGCGGCACTGTGCGGATCGGTGGGGATTATCAAGGGCAAGGAACAATCCCCAATGCTTCTCGTACTCTGGTCGATCGCAACTCTATGATTAATGCTGATGCTTTGCAAAGTGGCAAGGGTGGCAGAGTCATTGTGTGGGCAGAGGACACAACCGTTTTTTCGGGTCGCGTCACTGCTAAAGGCGGCAGTCAGTTTGGCAATGGTGGGTTTGTCGAAATTTCTGGTAAACAAAATCTGTCTTTCACAGGTAAGGCAGATGTTACTGCCCCAGTCGGTACGACTGGAACCGTTCTCTTTGATCCGCGCGATATCAACATCGTGCCCGGAACAGGTGCCGACGATGCCCAAGTGACCGCCGACAATACGATTCTATTTGCGGATGGCGGTGCCAACACCGACTTTGAGATTGGGGGAACGACCCTGGAAGGCATCGTAGGAGATATTATTCTTCAAGCCAGTCGAGATATTAATCTCACAACTTCTTTGAATTTGTTTACAGGGGGCATTACGTTTACGGCAGGAAGAAACTTCAATGCAGCAGGACAAAGCATCCTCGCCTCTGGCGCTTTGACGATCGCTGCAACGAACGTTACCCTTGGCGATGTGCAATCGTTTACAGGCACGACGATCCAGGCATCTGGAGACATCAACTTGACCACGCCAATCAACCCCTTAAGCAATCTGACTTTTAATGCCGGGGGGAACGTCAATGGTGCTGGGCAGGATATCATCACCTCTGGTTCTAACGTTTCTATTACCGGTAGCAGTATCACAATCGGAAACATTGATACCAGCCAGGATGCAGGCGGCGAGGGACAGGCATTGGGTGGCGATATTACTCTGACCAGCACCACAGGGTCGATCGTTGCCGCAAGCTTGAATAGCAGTGGCACCAATGGTACGGGGAGTGGCACCCTTCCCGTGGGAGCCGCAGCAGGCAGGGTCAATGCAACTTCTGCCAGAGATATCACCCTGACAGCCATTAATGCTCAGGCGAGTATTGCTACTGCCGGAGACGGAAATGCGATCGGGGGTGCGGTGAGCCTAACCACGAACGGCGCTGGAGCCATTCGTATAACGGGAGCATTTACAGACCTGGAGGGACAGAACTCTAGCATTGCGACAGTCTCCCAAGCCAGCGCTTTTGGGGGCAATGCTCTTCCTGGAACGATCGCCATTACCCACGGGGGCGGCATTAACAATGATCCCTTTACGGTGGGGAACTCGACAATTAACGGGACGGCGGCGGGGTTGAATGCGGGAGGTGGATCAGGGTTGGGAGCCGGTGCCAGTTTTCCGGTTTCGCCTAATGGGGGACCTTCCTTGATTCCAACTCCCGCCAGAATTGTTGTTAGTTCTGTGAATACGCCGCCAGTTCTAAGCGCCAACCCTGTCGTATCCAGTGCTCAAGTCAATCAACCCCTGACCTTTTCTGCCGCATCTCTGGGAGTTGTGGCATCTGATATAGACACTGATAATACAACCGTGACGATCGTGGCGATCTCACCTGGTGTCATCCTGCGAGTCAATGGCATCCTTGCTGTTGCGGGTGTCACCACTCTCTCTACCACCGACACGCTGGAAGTTACCCCACCCCTCAATGCGGTAGGAGTTGTTCCTGTCTTCACGCTGCAGGCAAACGATCGCGTCTCCGCCTCCAACCCAGTGCCAATCTCGATCAATGTTGCCGGAATTGCCGGATCTTCCTCGAACGCCCCTGCTCCGCCGATTCCACCCTTGCCTCCCTGCACGATTAACTGTGGCTATCGAGTGCCGTTGCCTTCCCTGCCTACAACCCCCACGAGTAGTTTACCAATCCTAATTTCTGCGATTCCAGAAGAACGCTTCAGTGGGGAATATGCTGCCTATTTGGGAGTTGCTCCGGGCGCACCACCCTCGATCGAGGCGATGCAGCAAATTGCCAGCGAAATTGAACAGGCAACAGGAGCAAAACCCGCATTTTTCTATATCAGCTTTGTGCCAGTGGATGCCCAATCCATCACACCCATCCTCACAGATTCCCTCAACGTGATCAGGTCTGATCCACGGCGGGCAAAAGACCAGTTGGAGTTAATCATCGTTACGGCAAAAGGTGCGCCTGTGCGTCAACGAATAAACGTCACTCGTGAACAGGCGATCGCCCTGGCAAATCAGTTTCGAGCTGAGGTGGCTGACCCGCGCAAAACTCGGTCTACTGCATATCTGCAATCAGCTCAACAACTTTATCGGTGGTTGATTGCGCCCTTGCAACCAGAGTTACAACTGCGGGAAATTACCAATCTCGTGTTTATTGTAGATGAGGGCTTGCGATCGCTGCCCTTTGCGGCGTTGCACGATGACAAAAGCTTTTTAGTTGAGCAGTATAGCCTGGGATTAATGCCCAGCCTCAGCCTCACCGATACTCGCTATGAAGATATCCGTCAAACTCAAATGTTGGGAATCGGTATTTCAGAAAGTACTCAGGGCCAGCCACCCCTTCCCGGAGTCACCGAAGAAGTCACAAACCTGAGCCGCTTCTGGCGAGGACGATTAGTGTTCAACCAGGATGCTACTTTGGAAAATCTGGAAGCAATTCGATCGCAACAACCGTTTGGAATTGTCCATCTGGCAACCCACGCCAACTTTCAAGCGGGGGCATTAGATAATTCCTACATCCAGCTTTGGAATCAACGACTACATCTGAATCAGGTTCAGCAATTAGGGTTGAACAATCGCCAGGTGCAAATGCTGGTGTTGAGTGCTTGTGCTACGGCGCTGGGCGATCGGGATGCGGAACTGGGCTTTGCCGGATTAGCTGTGAAAACGGGCGTAAAAACCGCCATTGCCAGCCTGTGGAATGTCAGCGATGTAGCCACAACATCGTTGATGACTCGGTTTTATCAAGATCTTCGCACCGCACCAATCAAAGCGGAAGCCCTGCGCCAAACCCAACTAGCACTGATTCGAGGACAGGTCACAGTCACCGAACCTAGCAATAGAGCAAATGCTTCTCTTTCCCTTTCCCACCCCTACTACTGGTCAGCCTTTACAGTCATTGGAAGTCCGTGGTAAACCTGACTTACCGGGTAGTGTGTTAGATCTGTGTTTCGGCTTCGCTCAACACACTGTGAGTGCGGGTTGAGCGGAGTCGAAACCCACATTTCTAATCCATCACCGGTTAGCCACATCTTGTGTAAGAAAGTGTTTGTAAATCAATGTTTCGATCCCCCTTAAATCCCCCTTCAAAAGAGGGACTTCAGACTTAGAGCTTGGTTCCCTCCTTATGAAGAAGGGTTAGGGAGGATCTCTTCAGAGCTTGCTTTTGAGCCACATTTACCTCTATTTACAAACAGCTTCTAAGGGCGAACCGCCATCCGCCCTTACACAAGATGTGATTTATTCAAATAGGAATGGCTGTATGATTAGTGGCATCTTTGAAAACTGTATTGGCTCTAGCGACATAGAAGCAGCGCTACAATACTGGGCAGAATTTGGGTATCGAGAAATTCAACGAGGAGATCTGTCTGCAAACGCTGCTGCACAATTATATGGATACAGTTCTGACTTAACTGCAATTCGGTTACAAAATGGGCAAGCACAGGATCATGGATTGATTCGAGTGATGCAATGGCAAGAACCGCGTAATCCAGGCTTAGGAAATGCTTTACCTCTAACTATTGGTAGCCGCTGGTTTGCCTCCTTGGTGCAGGATATTTTTACTGTTGCTGATGCCTACAGCGATGATAAGGCGCTCGGTGGCAATTGGCTGATGACGGAACCGACTCGCGCGATCGAGGGAGTTGGCAAACCCGCAACCAGCTTTTACGATCGCTTTGTGGGAGTGCGAGAACTGTTTGTGATTGGAGCAGAAACCCGACAGGCATTTTTTCAGCGCTACAACTACACTCGTCCTGGCTATGGCACCATTTCGCCAGATTCACCGCTGGGCGCGAGTGAGGGCACCCATTCCAGCATTGTGACCGCAGACCATACCCAGGCAACTTTTTATGCAGAGGTGTTTGGGTTAGTGCCCCTGGACTTTAACGGCAAGCGATCGGGCTACCAAAATCCTTCCACTCGCCAAACCTTGATGTTGGATGCGGGACAAGAATTTTACCTGTCTGCCTTCGTTTCTCCTAATACAACCGTTGGGATGTTGCAGGTTTATAGCCCCCTGTATGCCACTCCTGATCAGCGTGATTTGGCTCAACCGGGTGCGTTGGGCTTATCGTTGTTTACCTATCAAGTCCAAACTCTGCAACCGATATACGATCGCGTCCATGCCAGCGCTGCGACTGCGGTGACACCCATCACCCAGAATGAATTTGGTGAGCCGTCTTTCGGGTTGATTGCTCCAGATGGCACCTACTGGGTGATTGTGGAGGGTTGACCAAAGCCGCCCCCTCCCGGAGTTTCAATTCCAAACCCATCTCCCGGTTGCATCTGTACTTCCGCATTGCTGCCTAACAATTCGATGGTGCCATTGACTCGTTCTACCCAATTGCGCCCGATCGCGCCCGGTTCTCCGCCTGCTAAACCAAAGGGCGGGATAACTCGATGCCCTGATAGAATTGCTGCGGTCATTGCTGCTCGAAACCGAATCCGACGAAGCACTCCATTCCCGCCAGAGTGCTGACCCTTGCCGCCAGAATGGGCACGAATGGCAAACTCTTCCACCAGTACTGGAAAGCGCCACTCCAGCACCTCCGGATCGGTGAGGCGGGAGTTGGTCATGTGCGTCTGTACGGCATCGGTGCCATCAAAGTCGGCTCCGGCTCCCGATCCGCCACAAATGGTCTCGTAATACTGATGCTGTTGATTGCCAAAGGTGAAGTTGTTCATGGTGCCCTGAGATGCTGCCATCACGCCCAGAGCGCCGTACAAGGCATTGGCGATCGCTTGAGATGTTTCCACATTACCAGCCACCACCGCCGCTGGATAGTGGGGGTTGAGCAAACACCCCGCCGGAATGGTGAGCTTCAGTGGTTTGAGACAACCTGCATTCAAGGGAATATCATCATTCACTAATGTCCGAAAAACATACAATACAACCGCTTTGCCAATGGCTAAAGGGGCATTCAGGTTAGAAGGTTGTTGGGGAGAGGTGCCCGTAAAATCAATGTGAGCCGTGCGAGTGTCGCGATCGATGGCGATCGCCACCTGAATCTCACAACCAGCATCCATTTGATACTGAAACTGTCCATCGTTGAGTACTTCAATTACGCGCCGCACCGACTCTTCCGCATTATCTTGAACGTGCTGCATATAAGCCTGCACCGTATCCAAGCCGTAATGACCCACCATTCGCAACAGTTCTTGAACCCCTCGCGCATTGGCTGCAATTTGTGCCTGTAAATCTGCCAAGTTCTGCGTCAAGTTGCGAACGGGATAAGCTCCAGCAGTCAGGAGTTGCACCAGTTCCGCTTCCTGAAACTGTCCCCGATCGACGAGTTGCACATTGTCTAACAAAATGCCTTCCTGCTCGATCGTGGTGCTGTGAGGTGGCATGGAACCGGGGGTAATTCCGCCAATGTCGGCATGGTGTCCACGGGAAGCGACGTAGAAAAGGGGAGTGGGGGAGTGGGAGGGTGGGAGGATGGGAGGGTGGGGGAAGACGGGGGTGATGACGGTAATGTCTGGCAAGTGGGTGCCACCGTTATAGGGATTGTTGGAGACATAGACATCCCCCGGTTGAAGCTGATTCCCTTTGGCGGTGATCAGGCTCCGCACGCTTTCGCTCATGGAACCGAGATGCACGGGAATATGGGGAGCGTTGGCAACCAGTTGCCCCTGTTGGTCGAAAATGGCGCAGGAGAAGTCTAATCGCTCTTTGATGTTGACGGAGTAGCTGGTGTTTTGCAGGGTGATGCCCATTTCCTCGGCGATCGCCCGGAGGAGGTTGTTGAAAATTTCCAGCAGAACCGGATCAGGAATGGTTGCAGCAGCCGGATCCCCCCTGCCCCCCTTATCAAGAAGGGTGCCGCAGGCGGGGGGATCTACAGAAGTCAATGTAAAAGGCAGATCCCCCCTGCCCCCCTTATCAAGGGGGGTGCCGCAGGCGGGGGGATCTCCAAGGTTTGTACGCGCAGAGAGCAGATCCCCCCTCCCCCCCTTATCAAGGGGGGTGCCGCAGGCGGGGGGATCTCCAAGGTTTGTACGCGCAGAGAGCAGATCCCCCCTTCCCCCCTTATCAAGGGGGGTGCCGCAGGCGGGGGAATCTCCAAGGTTCGTAGATGCAGACTGATTGGGATCCTTTTGCAAAATTAAGTGATTCTGTTGCGTCAATTCAGCGCACCATCCCGGTTCAATGACGTTCGTGCCCGTGGGTTCAAGGATCAAAGCCGCGCCAGAGATCCGATCGCCTGGTTTCAAGTCGTGACGTTGGTAGATGGGAGCCGTATGCCAGCCGCCTTTGGTGTAGATTTGGGTAGTAGCGATCGGGTGGAGCGGAGTGGTTCTGCCCAGGGGTATCCAGGGTTCTGGAATTGCCGTTGATTGTCCCACTACTTCGACGGCAACAGCTTCCACAATCAAGGCTTTGTTCGGCATGGTGAAGCCATAGCGCTGCTGATATGCTTGCTCAAACTGGGTTTGCATCGTGGCAACATCCCCAAAGTCTATGATCAGAGCAGAATCCGTACCCTCGTAGCGCAAGTGAGCTTTGAGTAAGACCTGGAGGCGATCGCGGGGAACTCCTTGCGCCAGGATTTGCGATCGTCCCTCGGTAGCCAGCGTCTCTAAGGTTTGCTGCAAGGTGGGGATGATCTCCTCTGTTAAGCAGCTTTCGATCGCGTGTTCTTTTAAAGAACGCAAATCTGCCAACCCAATCCCGTAGGCAGAAAGCACCCCAGCATAGGGATGAATGAAAATTTGGGGAATGCCTAGCGCTTCGGCAATTAGGCAGGCGTGTTGTCCGCCTGCACCGCCAAAACAGCAAAGTGTGTATTCCGTTACGTCATAACCGCGCTGAATCGAGATTTTTTTGATTGCACTTGCCATTTTGTCGATCGCGATCGCCAGGAAACCAGCCGCGACTTGTTGTGGAGAGCGATCGTCTCCCGTTTGCGAATAAATCCCTGTGGTCAGGGTAGCAAATTTTTCCTGCACAACCGCCCAATCCAGCGGTTGATTGCCCTCCAGTCCAAACACACGGGGAAAAAACTCTGGTTGAACTTTGCCCAGCATCACATTGCAATCCGTCACGGTTAGCGGACCGCCTTTGCGGTAGCAAGCCGGTCCCGGATGCGCTCCAGCGGATTCTGGGCCGACTCGATAGCGCGATCCATCAAACATCAGAATGGAACCGCCCCCCGCAGCAACCGTGTGAATCGACAGCATCGGAGCACGTAACCGGACTCCTGCCACCTCCGTTTCAAAGGTGCGTTCATACTCGCCATTGAAGTGGGAAACATCGGTGGAGGTGCCGCCCATGTCAAAGCCGATCACCTGACCAAATCCAGCCGCAACACTGGTTTTGATCGCGCCCACGATGCCCCCAGCAGGACCGGAAAGAATGCTGTCTTTCCCCTGAAACAAGCGGGCATCTGTTAAGCCACCATCCGATTTCATAAATTCCAGCTTGGGTGCATCACCTGGGTTAGCCGTGCCTTCCAGGGCAGTGGCAACCTGTTCCACATAGCGGCGCAGGATGGGAGACAGGTAGGCATCCACGACAGTCGTATCGCCACGACTCACTAGCTTCATCAAGGGACTGACCTCATGAGACACCGAGATTTGTGGAAAGCCGATCGCCCGTGCAATCTCTGCCACCTGTTGTTCATGAGCTGGATAGCGATAACCATGTAACAGAACGATCGCGCAGGCACAAATCCCACTGTCGTAGGCAGCTTGTAATGCAGCCGTCAGACACGCGGTGGTTGGAGCCGTAATGGGGATAAGTTCCTCCCCCTGAGCCGTGTAGCGCTCCTCCACTTCAATCACTTGTTCGTAGACCATCTCTGGCAGAACAATGTGACGAGCAAAAATCTGGGGACGATTTTGATATCCAATTCGCAAAGCATCCCGAAAGCCTTTTGTGATCACTAACGCGGTGCGATCGCCCTTGCGCTCTAGCAAGGCATTCGTTGCAACCGTGGTGCCCATTTTGATGACTTCAATTTGGTCGGCGGGAATCGGCTCTGTCGCAGAAAGTCCCAAAATATCTCGAATACCCTGAATCACAGCATCCTGATACTGGGCGGGCTGTTCTGAAAGCAGCTTGTAAACAATCACCCATTCATCATGGGGCAATGCCACCAGTTGAAACCGTTCCGGCAGGGTCGCGAGTCTGGTAATGATACTAGATTGATCGGTGATTGCGACCAGATCTGTAAAGGTGCCACCGCGATCGGCAAAAACTTTTAGCATGACTTCCCTAAATAAAGCAATAAACCGCTTTACGATTTATCCATGAATATCTTAATTAAACACCAATCCATCGTGAAACCGTTGCAGTGATGCACCATCTTTTTAACCCAAGTCAGAATCTATACTTCTATCGCAAACAAATCTATCTCAAGATGCTACAAGTGGCTTACCCAGATGAGATAGAGGTATGAAGGACTTTTAGCCTAAAGGATTTGTGAAACCTATGGATGTTCTCAGCCTGTTACCTTTCATGGGGATATTAGCAGTCGGACGATCGCTTGATCTACTGAGTACCTGGTTTGCCACACCAGATTTAATTTTAGAAGCAAACAAATAGCAGCGTTCCCTTGGTTGGCAGAAAGTTATTCTGATCAATTTACTGCTTGCTGTTGATTATTGGTCATTAGTCATTAATCATTAGTTATTTGTTATAAGGCTTGTTAAAAATAACTTTATGCTTTCGACTGCTGCTAACTGTTGGCTAATAGCTAATAGCTAACAGCCGATTGCAGCTATTTCTAAACGGCTCCATAGGTACGGGTTAGGGAGGATGAGTACGGCAACGTGAAGCCTGTGGTAGCATTTGTCTACCTGATGCTCAGGATTAATAGAGTATTGTTTCTTGGCAGAGTTTTTATGAAACAATGGCAGATTTTTACATTGATTACCCTTGTAATGCTGTTTTTTAGTATATCTTTCAGTCTGCGAGGGTTCTTGTCTTCCAGCGCGATCGCCCAGGCAAACTCTCAAATCATTGTTTCTGCTGCTGCCAGTCTGACGGATGCACTCAAGGAACTGGCACCCCTCTATCAGCAATCCCGCTCTAGCAGAGTGCGATATAACTTCGCCAGTTCTGGAGCGTTACAACAACAGATTGAAAATGGTGCCCCGGTTGATGTCTTCATCTCAGCGGCAGATAGGCAAATGGATGCCCTGCACCAAAAAAACTTGCTTGTTGCTGCTAGTCGCCGTAATTTGCTGAGTAATCGTCTTGTGCTAATCATCCCCAACAATAGGTCTGGTATTACTAACTTGAAAAGTCTAGCGGATGTCCGAGTCAAGCGAATTGCGATCGGCGATCCCCGGAGTGTGCCTGCTGGACAATATGCCCAGGAAGCTTTAACAAAAGTGGGTTTGTGGAACCAATTAAAATCTAAATACGTGTTAGCCAGCAATGTGCGGCAGGTATTGCAATTTGTGGAAGCGGGCAATGCAGACGCAGGACTGGTTTATTTAACGGATGCAAAAGCCAGTGGCAAAGTGAAAATTGCTCAAATGATTCCAGCCAATTTGCATTCCGGAATCATTTATCCGATCGCAGTTCTAAAAAATAGTAGAAACCAAACTACTTCCCGAAACTTTGTCCGGTTTCTGTTTAGTCAAACTGCCCAAAAAGTGTTTGAGAAGTATGGATTTACTACAGTTACAAACTAAATTTAACTAGCAAGCTACAACCTATTAGATATGGAACTGGATCTTTCTCCGCTGTGGATTTCCTTGAAGGTTGCTAGTGTGGCAACCCTTGTCACCTTTTTGACCGGAACTGCCGCTGCCTATGGGATGCTGGGTTATCAAGGACGCTGGAAATCTTTGATTGAAGGGGTTTTGATTGCTCCTCTAATCCTACCTCCTACGGTGGTAGGTTTTTTGTTGTTACTGTTGTTTGGCATGAATGGGTTGCTGGGACAGTGGATGTGGCAGTTTGATTTCACGATCGTCTTTACCTGGTATGCTGCTGTCATCACTGCTGTTGTCGTCTCTTTCCCCCTAATGTATAAAACCGCATTAGGAGCTTTTGAACAAATTGATCGTAGCCTGTTGCAAGTCGCTCGTACTTTAGGCGCATCAGAACAAAGAGTGTTTCTGCAAGTTCTGTTACCCCTGGCAATTCCTGGGCTATTGGCAGGCGCTACCTTGTCTTTTGCCCGAGCATTGGGAGAGTTTGGTGCCACACTCATGTTAGCAGGAAATATTCCTGGACAAACTCAAACCATGCCAATGGCAATTTATTTTGCAGTCGAGGCGGGTGCCCTGGAGGAAGCCTGGTTTTGGGCGATCGCAATTATCCTGATCTCCCTGTCCAGCCTTGCCCTGGTGAACCTGTGGCAGAAACAGTACGAGCGGAAAATACAGGGGTATCAAGCCGGAATGCTGGAAGCCGACGAGCCAGTGCATCGAGGTGGAAAACGGACGGAATCTGCACTGTTAAGACCTTTCAAAGCACAACTCAAAGCACACCGATCGCCCAATTCTGCTGCCCTACAAGTTGAGATTGAAAAACGACTGGCAACCTTTAAGCTGGATCTGGCATTTACCGCTCAGGTTGGGAATTTGGGCATTTTAGGTGGTTCGGGTTCGGGCAAAAGTATGACTCTCCGCTGCATTGCAGGGGTAGAAACTCCCTCTCAGGGGCGAATTGTTTTAAACGGGCGCACTCTGTTTGATTCTGAACAACTGATTCATGTACCTTGCCACAAACGCAATGTGAGTCTGGTGTTTCAAAACTATGCCCTCTTTCCTCACATGACAGTAACTCAAAATATTGCCTTTGGCTTGCAGCATTTAGCTCAAAAACAGCGCCATCAACAGGTGCGCCAGCATCTTGCCCAAGTGCAATTGCAAGATTTAGGCGATCGCTATCCTCATCAACTCTCCGGCGGACAGCAGCAACGAGTCGCACTCGCAAGAGCCTTGGTCACGGAACCGGAAGTGTTACTCCTGGATGAACCCTTTTCCGCCCTGGATACCTATCTTCGTAGTCAGATGGAACGGCAATTGCTGGAAACTTTGTCCTCCTATCGAGGAATTACTTTGTTTGTCACCCATAATTTGGAAGAAGCCTATCGAATTTGTGAAACTCTGATGGTGATGTCCGGTGGAACCGCGATCGCTTACGACTCAAAACACCAGATCTTTGAACATCCAAAAACGTTTCGGGTTGCCCAACTCACAGGTTGTAAAAACTTTTCCCGTGCTGCAATACACAGCGCCAGTTTAATCGAAGCAACTGACTGGGGCATCACCTTACACGTCTTGGAAGCCATTCCCGATCACCTGACGGATGTTGGTATTCGCGCTCACCAAATCCGCATTGTCGCCAACATTATCGCCAACTCCAGTTGCAGCAGCAACACTTATCCCTGCTGGTTAGCATCCACCAGTGAAACGCCCCACCGAATGACCCTATTTCTTAAATTCAATACAACACCCACCGATTCCCAGGACTACCACATCCAGGCAGAGGTATTCAAAGAACAGTGGAACACCATCAAAGATCGATCCTTTCCCTGGTTTGTGCAACTCGATCCAGCACGATTGATACTCATGGTGGATGGCTGATTTGACTCAATCGTGGAGTACATTGATCGGCGATCGCCCATACCATCTAAACCACCTGAGATAACGAAACCAGACTTTGGCAGGCTGCTCAAAGCAGGTAAAAATATTCCCAAAGGCATGAGTCACTTTTTGATGGTGTAACCAGTGTTGTTCTGGAGTCGTAATTCTCAGGAGGTTAACAAAGGCGCTGCATGGGTGGGGGAGTTTGCCAACCTAAAGCTGTGGTATGCCGCCACCAAACGTGTAATTGCCCCAGAAGCGAACCCGTTGCCACCCCCGGAGGAGAATTATGCCAAAGTAACATCGCCCCTAATAGATTTTGAGTTACGTTTTTCCCAGTGGTCACGCGATGGCGAGTGCTTCCTTTGTGATGGTGTTGATTGTACTGGCATGGAACACTCGCTGGCGTTGGCTGGTGCTGGTTGGTGGGAGTTTATTTGTTCTAGCAATTGGCTGGACACGGATTTATTTGGGAATGCACTATCCCAGTGATGTAGTGGCAGGCTGGCTATTGGAGATCGCCTGGTCTTTTGCCGTACTGCTCGTTATACGACTGTTCAACCTCACTCCCAATCCTCATAACTCAATCCATCCACTCGACTGAACTCGCCAATGTTATGAGTCACCAGCGTCAGGTTGTTTGCCAGGGCGATTGCAGCAATCTAAATATCATTAGCGCCGATGGGAGTTCCTTTTGCCGCAAGACTGGCACGAATTTGTCCGGCAACTTGGGCAGAGGCATCGTCAAAAGGCAAACTGCTAAACTGACTAAAGAAACGGCTTAATTTTGATAAGTTCCTGTCCCGTTGTGAACCTCTAAGCGCCCCATAATAGAGTTCTGCTTTAACAACTGAACACAAAGAAATGTCCTCTGGGTTTAATGCAGCCAATCGCTGAGCTACATTTGTCGTTTGATCTTCATTCAAAAGGCGAATACAGGTATTTGAGTCAAGCAGATAAGTCACGTTCCCCCCACGTTAAGCTCTCGCGAATTTCTTGCGGTAGTTGCTCTGGACGAACTAATGGTTCTCCTTCCCAACTACCAATCACTTCTTCAAAAAAACCAGGTTGCCATCCTCGCTCTTCTGGTGTTTGAGCTTCCAAATTCTTAGAGCCTATCCGGAAACCCTATAAAAGGTGAGATACTGGAGGAGACTGAGTTCTAGACATTTAACCTGAATGAGCTTTACAGCGATTGACCCCGCCTTTCGCTTGCCCGATGAAGTTTGGGAGCAAGTCAAAAGT
>JANRIN010000095.1:0-11759 GCA_033764965.1 Leptolyngbyaceae cyanobacterium bins.302
GGGGCTGGCCGACGTGGGGGGGGGGGGGGGGGGGGGCCGGGGGGGGGGGCCGGGGGGGGGGGGGGGGGGGGGGGGGGGGGGGGGGGGGGGGGGGGGGGGGGGGGGGGGGGGGGTTTGGGGGGGGGGGGGGGTATGGATGGGTGGCACTTGTAGCGGCGAAAGGTTTTCGCCCAAAGCAGAGTTTAGAGGCGAAAGGTTTTCGCCCAAGGCAGAATTTGATGGTAAAGGGCGATCGCTTAATGCAGAGTGAACCCAGACATCACCAAGGTTGATGCCGTTGAGGGTTAAGCGTCCTGCCCAGATGTCGCCCAAACCTTGCAGGATAGCGGTGAGGACGGTGCTGGCAGGGAGTTGATTGTCGATTGTTTGTTGAAGTAGATAATCGACTAAGTTGCCAGGGCGGGACGGGAAGGAGCCAAAGCGGTCAGGGGGATGTTGAATCAGGGCGGAACCAAGTTGTTGGAGCAATTTGAGCCGACCTTCTAAGCCGACGAGGGGATTAGTTTCGCTGACCTGGAAGGCTTGCGCCAGGTGCTCCAGGGTCAAGGATTGAAGCGCGATCGCGTCTACTTGCAAACTACGATCGGACGCGAACACTCCATCGCGAAACATTTGCAAGCTGGCGACGGCAAGTCCTTCGGAGCGTTGAAACACTTCTCCCGTAGTAGGTTCAATATATTTCCAATCGGCTCCGGCTCCGGCATCCAGCAAAACGCTGACGATCGCCAGGTCAAACTTGGCTTTGGCGCGATCGATGGCAGTCAAGTGATTCAATTTCTCGTTCAACTGTTGCAGACGAGAGATTTTGCCCACCTCAAAATGTCGCCAGCGGCTATGGAAAGGAATCTCCAAATCGGGATAGTTTTCCCGCATCACTTGCAGCACGTAGTCGGCAGTCTTTGCCAAACGGGACAAATCCACCCGGAAGTAGCGCAACTGATCCGCACACGCCAGATCAAACAGTTGACCACAGCGAGCTCGGATAGCCTGGGGCGATCGCAAATAAGCGATGATATCTGCTTCCCCGCTACCTTCTGCCTTTTGCCTTCCACCTTCTGTCATTACTCTGGTAGCTCCCCAAAGCGATCGCGATATTGCTGCAACAATGCTTCAATTTCCGCTGCCCGTGCTTCTGCTTGTTCGGCGCGTTGGCGTTCTTCTTCAGCGCGTTGGCGTTCAGCCTCAGCCTGTTGTTGTGCGGTTTCTGCCCGTTGCTGCTCGGCTTCTAGCAAATCTGTGACTTCAACGTAGGACAAAAACGGTTGACCAGCGGCAGTGTAAATTTGGAGTTCCTCGCTTGCCAGGTTAAACCAGATGCTTAAGCGGGGACTCGTCCAGCCAACAGTGAGTTCGATCGGTGCCAGTTCGCCAGTCTCGCTGCGTAACCAGGCATTGAAATCATTGCTGTCAGGATCGTAGACATAGTATTCTTCAACGCCATAGCGATCGTAAAACAGTAACTTTCGTTCCATTTCTCGCCGCGTATTGCCTGGAGACAGCACCTCAAACACGACTTGAGGCGGGATGTTGTTCTCTTTCCATTGCTGATAAGAGCCACGATCTCCTTTTGGACGACCAAACACCACCAAGGCATCGGGAGCCTGACGAATTTTGTTATTCCCTTCCACGGGATACCAGAGCAAATCACCCGCGACAAACACATCCGGATCATCAGCAAAGAGCCGTTCCAGGTTTTGCTCAATCACGACAATCCAGCGAAATTGTTTGGTGTTATCTGCCATCGGTTGTCCATCACTATCTGGGTAATGAACCGCTGATGACTCAGTAGCGGGGACTTGAACCATAAACTGTCTTCAACCAGTAGGGATGCCTTGATTGTAAACCAGTCGTTCTCCTGAACTACTCTGTCAAGCTGCGTCCTTTGACCGTTGCCAGGGCGACTTCGGGTAGAACCTCGCCTTCTGTGTAATAGCCTGCGGCTTTTTTTGCTTCAATTTCTACCTGGGCATCGGCGGGAATCAGCTCGGGCGGAATCGGGACGCGCTCTATGACTTCAATGCCGGATTGGGTGATGGCGTTGTATTTCATATTGCTCATGGAAATGAGGCGATCGATGCGAGTTACCCCCAACCAGTGCAAAATGTCGGGCATGAGTTCCTGGAAGCGCATATCTTGCACACCAGCAACACACTCAGTTCGGGTGAAGTAGGCATCGGCACGATCGCCACCCTCCTGCCGTTTCCGCGCATTGTAAACGAGGAACTTGGTCACCTCTCCCAATGCCCGCCCTTCTTTGCGGAGGTAGACAATCACGCCCACTCCCCCAACTTGAGCCGTTTTTACACACTCTTCAATGCCATGTGCTAAATAAGGACGACAGGTGCAAATATCAGATCCGAACACATCAGAGCCGTTACATTCATCGTGAATCCGGACTGTCAGTAATTTAGTGGGGTCAGGAATGCTCGCGGGATCACCGAAGATATAAACCGTGGAGCCACCGATCGGCGGTAAGAAAACGTGCAAATCGGGGCGAGTCACCAGTTCCGGGAACATTCCCCCCGTTTGTTCAAACAATGCCCGCCGCAGATCGGTTTCCGTCACTCCGAGTCGTTTCGCGATGCCGGGAAGATACCACACGGGTTCGATCGCGGCTTTTGTAACCACCAGATCTCCCCCTTCTTTCATAAATGTGCCATCCACTTCGAGCCGCCCTTTGGCAACCGCTTCCACCAATTCCGGCATATTGATGTGAGCTTTGGTGATGGCGATCGTAGGGCGAATGTCGTAGCCAGTCTCGTATAGCGAGAGATATACTTCCCCTACCAATGCCCCAAACGGATCGAGAGAGACAATCTTATCCGAGTCAGCCCAGGATGGATGGGGACCGATGTGCTCGGCGGGAGAGGTGTTGGTGAGATCGGCGCGATGGTCTGACTGGAGCTGCCCGCTGGCGATCGCCAAGGCTCGGTATACTCCGTAAGAACCAGAATGAGTTCCAATCACATTGCGATGAGAAGCTTTGGATAGAGTGCCGACGATCGCTCCCCGTTGAAGCGGATCTGCTTTCCCCCAATGGATCGGAATCGGTTTTGGACCAAAGCGGGCAGGATGAGACGTTAACACAATATGCTTTGGCTTAGAGCCATTCTGTTCGTTCGCCATAAATGCCCCCGATATTGGTAGATAAATGCTAAATCGGAATCAGAGCGGTCAAAGGAAGATTAGATTCTATCAATAAAAGGCAGAGGGATGGAGTGGTGGATGGGTGAGAGAAGGCGGCGAGAGAGATAGCTTTGGTGGGGATGCTTAGAACAAGGAAAAAGCTGAAAAGAAAAAGCTGAAAAGCCAATGCTGGGTGAGGCGCTCTAACTTGCTTTCGCCACGTTACACAGGGCTACAGCTACAAATTGGTATTTTTGAGCTACACGCTTAGGCAGAAGGAATCCATACAAAAGCCGCAGGAACATTGCTCTTAGCATTCCTACGGCTCATAAATCCAGGCAAATTTGAAAAGTTTTCTATTTACCGATATTAATTAAACCACTAAGGCGATCGTCTCAGGACACAGAAGCGGCTACGACAACCAGCAACCCAACCAGCGTTGCTCCGATCGCGCCCAAGACAATGAAATTTCGCTTTTGAGAGGTTGTTGGAGGTTCTGCTTGATACATCTTGGGTTCAACCGCAAAGTTGTTTAAACGCCCACCGTCTTCTACTGTATATCTCATGAAATGTCCTCAATTTTTATTAACCGTAACCGGAACGATCGTAAATTACTACTTATTTTAGTAAACTTCTTAACCTTTCTTCAAACTTTTAAAGTATTTGAAATTGAAAAGTCGAGATTAGCCGTTGGGTTAGGCGTTAGGAATCGGGGGTTGGGGTTGGGTTGAATGCCTGCTACTGCTTGTCCGCCAGTCCTTCACCCCGTTTCTCAAGCATCCGTTCTCAATCTGCCAGTTCCAACAAGATGTAGCCTTTCTGCTCTAACTCCGTTAAACGCTGTTTGATCACTTCAAAAGCTTCGGCATCGGTGGTTGGTTGCAGTGTCACTAGGTTGAGCGGACGAAGTTGTTTCCAGCGTTGAGCGATCGTGGCTACAGATTGAGGCGCATCCAGTAAGGGCAGCAGGCAAGCCGTTAAGAGGCTGTCCAGGTTAATTAATTCTGGAGTGCGATGGAAGTAGCGACTGATTTCAAGAAAGCTAGAACTCTCGATCGCATTGATCATTTCCTGTTTGAAGACTGGCACCTTAAATTGGGAGTAAAGGTGCACTTTTGCTTTTCGCCATTGCTCCTCAGTCCAGTTTTCTACGGCAGTGTAGGGTTGAGACTGTCCGGGATGCCCACACCACAGGTCAAGCAGACGATGACAGGGATGAATCAGGGCAAAGAGATGCAGTTGTTCTTCAATGCTCTTATCCGCAAAGGTGAGGGCAACTTCTACGGGCAGTTCACTGAAATCTTCAAACAGTTCCACCAAATCCCACTGCCACCAGTTCACCATGTTGATAAATTCCAGGTCTGCCTGTCGCAAAATGCTAAAAAATTCAGGAATGGTGGTTCCTTTGTCGCCTCGAAGTAGATGATTTGCCAGCAACAAGTCATCATTCTCTTCGTATTCTGGTCGCCAGGTGCGTTCTTTGACCAGGACAAAACTTTTCAGGGCTTTCATCACCTCTCGCACCGCTGTCAGTTCAGTTTCGTTGGGAGACTGTTCCATCAACCCTAAGCGGGTAAAAAATTCCTGGGCTTGGTGAAAGTGCGCCCGTTGCAAGCGGTGGTGAAAGTTAGCCCGAATAATCCCATCGGATTTGAGGACGGCTTTCATGGCTTGCAGCCCTACCACGGGGTCCGGCAGCAAATACAGCACTTCATCACAGTTGATGTAGTCAAATTCCAACCCTAAACTGGGCAATGCTTCGATCGTCAGGGTGTGAAATTCCGCATTCTCAAATCCGTGATATTTCAACCGTTCACGAGCTAGTTTCACCGATTCATCGGATAAATCGACTCCCACAATTTTGGCTCCAGGGTTTGCTTCTGCTAGGGCTAAAGCTTTGTACCCTGAGCCACACCCCGCATCTAAAATCACTTTGCCTGCTGAACTAATGACGCGCTGATTGCGATTGTAGTAAGGAACTGCCAGATCATGCGGGTAAAGATATTTCAAATCTCCTTTAGGAGACTGATCCAGGGCAATTTTGGGATAGGGGGCAGTATCAAATTGGCGGCGAATCTTTTCAAGCAACTCGGCAGATAGGTCAGCCATGCGAGGTTTCTCCTGTGAACGGTAGCCCCAGTATGGGATGCTAAATAAAGATGTTGTAGCTCAAGTGTGCCCTTCTGCGTCTAGCTTGTTTCAAGGATAGTCCTTAGTCTCTTTTTCAATCGCATGATTTCTGGTCTATATACAGTTGCTGAATTGCAACACGCCATTCGGACTGAGCCTGAGCGCTGGAGACCGTTGGTGTTCACGAATGGATGTTTCGATTTATTACACGCGGGTCATGTGCGATACCTGCAAGCCGCAAGAGCCTTTGGTCGAGCGCTGGTGGTGGGGTTGAATAGCGATCGCTCAGTGGGGATGATCAAACCTCAAGCGTCTGGATTTCCCCCTCGCCCGATCGTGCCGGAAGCGCAAAGAGCCGAGGTGTTGGCAGCGCTCAAAGCCGTAGATGGAGTGGTGATTTTTTCAGAACCAACCGCTAGTGACCTCATTACTGCCCTTCAGCCCGATGTGTATGTTAAAGGAGGTGACTATACTCTAGCAACCCTGCCAGAAGCTAAGATTGTCCATGCTTACGGTGGAAACGTTGAATTAATTCAAATTGAAGTCCCCAGTTCGACTTCCGCAATTATTCAACGGATTATGAATCCGGTTAACTCCTAATTTTTTGACCAATCATCAAAAATCTTGCAGATGAACAGTTTTTCTACCGATTCCGTTGATACTAATCCCGTTGATATTGGCATAAGCTCTGATGCTGGCGATCGCGTCCTCGACCACCTGACCCAACTGGACTCTACTCCAGCCAAAAATCTGCCTGCCCTGATTGCAGAACTGGCTCAGGATTCAGTCGGGCAAACTGCCCTGATGCAATACCTGCAAAAGCGTTGTCAGGTCGCGACCCCTCCAACAACACCCACCGCAGATTTCATTGCAGGTAAAATTTATCAAACCCTATTTCAGATTCACTCTCCGGTTTGTATGGACTTTTTGCAAACCTGCTTTCCGACGGGAATTGTGCCGTTGCGATCGCAAAAAGCAATTGACTATCACCCCTTGCAAATTCTTTTAGCAAAGCAAGATTTTCAAGCAGCGGATCAGCTTACGCTGCAAAAACTGTGTGAATTAGCCGGAGAATCCGCTGTTCAACGGAAATGGATTTACTTTACTGAGGTTGAGCAGTTTCCGGCGATCGATTTACAAACCATTAACGCCTTGTGGTTGGTGCATTCTGACGGCAAATTTGGGTTTTCCGTTCAACGGGAACTCTGGTTGAGCCTGGGCAAAAACTGGGATAAACTATGGTCAAAAATTGGTTGGAAAGACGGGAACAACTGGACTCGCTACCCACAAGGATTCACCTGGGATCTCTCGGCTCCCAAAGGACATCTGCCATTGTCAAATCAACTGCGGGGAGTGCGAGTCATTGCTTCCCTGATGGCGCATCCTGCTTGGAATCCGTAATTCTTCCCCTCTTCCTAAACACATTTTTGAAAAGTTCCGTAATCTCCCTTGCCTGAAAAGCGTTCATCGGCTTCTGCCACTGGGAATGCTTGGTAGAGATAGATGCAGTTTTCTATCTTCTACACGCAGACACAGCGATATACGGGAGAGTCGAGTCAGCATGATCAGTCAAGAAAAGCGGTTATTTTGTCGCCTTGATGGGTTGACTACTGAGGCTCGTGAGCAGCAACGCCTGAAGACTATAACAGAGCTAGGCTTACTCCAGGCTGAAAATGTCCCCGTGTTTGAAGAAGCCACTCAAACCGCAGCCCAAATGTTGGGGACACCCATTTGTTTCCTGGGGTTGATGGAGCCAGAGCGAGAACGAATTAAAACCGCGATCGGGCTATCTCGTTTAGGGTTAATGAATGAATTAGCCACGACCCGCCAACTTCCCCGCGAGAACTCTCTCAGTACCCATGTGGTTGATAGTCAACAGCTTTTGGTGATCGAAGATACCCTGACCCACCCAGCGTTTGCCACAAGTCATCTAGTCCACCAGTACGAAGTGAGGTCGTTCATGGGGGCACCTCTGATTACGTCAACCGGCTGGTGCATTGGTACTCTGGCAGTTATGGATGTTGTACCACGGCAATTCACGGTTCAGGATGCAGAATTTTTGTCGCTGATGGCACGCTGGAGCATGAGCGAGTACGAACGATCGCAGCTCACTCTCCATCCCTCCTCTATACCCACCCTTCCCTCCCCAACCTCCCAACCACAATTAGAAACGTTATCCGCTACAAATCAAGTACGAGTTGAGCTGTTAAGTCATTTAGCTCAAGAACTTCGCACTCCTCTGACCTCTGTGATGGGCATGGCAAGCGTCCTTAACCGTGAAATTTACGGACCTCTAACGGGCAAACAGAAAGAATATCTCAACATCATCCACACCAGCGGACAATATTTGTTGTCGTTGATGAGTGAGATTATCGAACTTTCCGAAGTGAAAGAGGCGAATCAAAGTCTAAACCTTAGCTCTGTGGATATTGAAATGTTATGTCAGCAGGCAATCAACACGCTGGAACACGCAGCCCAGCGTCGGGAGCAAAAGATTCGCCTGACCGTAGAACCCAGCCGCCGCATTTGGTTAGTTGACAAAGATAAAATTCGTCAAATGCTGTATCACCTTATTTTCAGCGTGATTCAATCCTCTACCGCAGGCAGCATCATTCGGTTGCACGTTTCGCGGCGAGACAATGACCTGAATATGTCCATTTGGGTTTCTCATCCCTGGTTGGGGGAAGGACTTCCCTATGCCGAAGTCTACTCGGAACCGTCCCTGGTGGGAGTGGGTGCCAACAGCTACGAGTACGAGTTGAATGGCAGTGCAGTGATGCAAATGGAAATAGCAGACGAAAGTCCAGAACCCGTTTCGGCACCAAAATCAGAACCTGTCAAAGAGGCTCCCCGCAAAAATTTGGGGTTGTTGCTTAGTCAGCAACTTGCAGAACTGCACAAAGGTTCGATCGCGGTTCAAGGTAGCGCCGAAAACGGATTTCGCTATGTGATCAGCCTGCCACGGTTCATGGAACCTGCCGAGGGGTAGCGATCGAAGATTGAGTAGGATAGAAGATTTGGGCATTGCAGAGGCAGAGCAACCGTCTGCCCCTGCAAGCAAAAAGCGGACTCTCAAACTGAGTTATTGCAATCCGGGGGGAATGATCACTTTATCGATCACATGAATCACCCCGTTGCTGGCTTTAATGTCTGCGGAGGTGACAGTGGCATTGTTGACCGTGATTCGATCGCCGCTGGTACTCAACGTCACGGGTTTCCCTTCCACCGTGGTGACTTGTCCGGGCTTGATAGCTGTAGATGTGACAGACCCAGGAACAACGTGATAAGTCAAAATTTGCCTTAAAATTGCCTTGTTTTCCGGTTTCAGCAGCGCTTGCAAAGCTCCGGGAGGCAGAGCGGCAAAGGCTTCATCGGTGGGCGCGAAGACCGTAAAAGGACCTTTTCCAGCCAACACTTCGGTTAATCCGGCGGCTTTAACCGCTGCAACCAAAGTTTTGAAAGAGGCGTTAGAAGCGGCAACATCCACGATCGTACCTGCTGCTTTCGCTCCAGTCGATTCAGGCGCATTACTAACCAAAGTTGGCTCTGTACTGGATGAAGCCGCAACAGCTTGGTTCAGGGCTTTTGCTGAATTTGTCCCTCCAGGACACTCTTTTGCCGAAGCGGCTGAGGGCAAGACGCTACCAGCAATTACAAGGGCAACTAATGCCGCTGCTTTGGAATGTGAGGAGGCAAACAATTGAATCGTCATAAATAACCTTCGGATAATCGTAAAGTTACCTTTCAAAGTATTAATTAGTTTTAAGCGGATCGACAACAACCATTTTCAATGCTCAAGCCTTAGTCCTTAGTTAGTTTCTATAGTTGTTTATGCCTTTAGACTGATTTTTCCGATTCGCTCTTCTCCTCTTTTAGCTACAAGATCTGCGCTAAAAAGCGGCGTGTGCGGTCTGCTTGAGGGTTTTGAAAGAATTCGGTGGGCGTAGCTTCTTCCACCAAAATTCCTTCATCCATCAACACAATGCGATCGGCGACTTCCCGCGCAAATCCCACCTCATGGGTCACAACAATCATCGTCATGCCCGATTTCGCTAATGATCGCATCACGTCCAGCACTTCCCGCACCATCTCCGGGTCCAGGGCAGAGGTCGGTTCATCAAATAGCATCACCTTCGGTTGCATTGCCAGAGCACGGGCGATCGCCACTCGTTGTTGCTGTCCACCGGATAATTGCCCTGGATATTTTCCTGCCTGCTCCAAAATGCCAACTCGTTCTAATAACTGCAAAGCAACGTCCTGAGCTTCTGCCTTCGTCCATTTCCGCACCCAGCGAGGAGCCAGCGTAATATTCTCCATCACAGTCAAATGGGGAAATAAATTAAATTGCTGAAACACCATGCCCACTTCCCGCTGAATTGCCTCTACATGACGCATATCCTTGGTTAGTTCTATCCCATCCACTGCAATTCGCCCTTGCTGATAGTCTTCCAGTGCATTGAACGTGCGGATGAATGTGGACTTTCCCGACCCAGAGGGACCCATGATGACCACGACTTCCCCCGAATTCACGCTCAAACTAACTCCCTTCAACACATGAAAGTTGCCGTACCACTTGTGAACATCCTGGGCAGTCAAAATTGGTTGTAGAGAATCGGGAGACATAACGATACCTTGGAAAGTTTGTGAGGGAGATCTTTTGAGCTATGAGCAAAGAACGAATACAAGCAAATAATGACAAATTGCGATCGCACTTTTCCGTTCGATCGTTGCAGAGAAAACCGCTGATTGCTCTACAGGTGTGCTCTTTGGAGTTGATCCAGGAGCAAAAACAAGTTCCTTTTTACGGGTCAGTCTTAAGATCTTCTTCCAAGCGGGATCGAAGCGATCGAGCTACCCTGAAAAAAATGACAGCCTCAGCATCTTGCAAAGTTACTAGAGAGTCTTATGGCACAGCAATTTGGTGTAATCGGTCTTGCCGTCATGGGCGAGAACCTGGCATTGAACGTCGAGCGTAATGGATTCCCTATTTCCGTCTACAACCGTAGCCGCGATAAAACCGATCAATTCATGGCAACCCGCGCCCAGGGCAAGAACTGCGTTGCTGCCTACACTCTAGAAGAGTTTGTTGCTTCGCTAGAACGTCCTCGCCGCATTTTGATTATGGTGAAAGCGGGTGCTCCCGTGGATGCCGTGATTGATCAACTCAAGCCCTTGCTCGACGAAGGCGATGTGTTGATTGATGGCGGAAATTCCCTCTTTACCGACACTCAACGCCGCGCAGCCGCCTTGGAGGCTGAGAAATTTACCTTCATCGGCATGGGGGTCAGCGGTGGGGAAGAAGGTGCCCTGCTTGGTCCCAGCTTGATGCCGGGTGGGACGAAGCAAGCCTACGATAACTTGGAGCCAATTCTGACCAAGATTGCGGCTCAGGTGGATGACGGACCCTGTGTCACCTACATCGGTCCCGGTGGTGCCGGACATTACGTCAAAATGGTACACAACGGCATTGAATACGGTGATATGCAGTTGATTGCCGAAGCCTACGACATCATGAAAAATGTGCTGGGCTTGAATGCGGCTGAACTGCATGAAGTGTTTGCTGAATGGAACACCACGGACGAATTGGATTCTTATTTGATTGAAATTACTCGTGACGTGTTCAAAGTCACCGATCCTGAAACGGGTAGCCCACTGGTAGACATTATTCTGGATGCGGCTGGACAAAAGGGCACCGGACGCTGGACGGTAGACACGGCTCTAGAGTTGGGTGTCCCGATTCCCACCATCATTGCCGCCGTGACGGCTCGGATTATGTCCTCCTACAAAAAAGAGCGGGTGGAAGCCTCGAAGCAGTTGTCAGGTCCGGCTATTTCCTTTGAGGGAGATACCAAGGAATTTGTGAACAAGGTGCGAGATGCGCTCTACTGTTCCAAGATGTGTTCCTATGCTCAGGGCATGGCGTTGCTCAGGAAAGCCTCTGAAGTTTACGATTTCAACCTGAATTTGGGCGAGTGCGCTCGAATCTGGAAAGGAGGTTGTATCATTCGGGCGAGATTCTTGAACAAAATCAAGCGAGCTTTTGATGCAAATCCGGCTCTGCCCAACCTGTTGCTGGCTCCAGAATTCAAACAATCGATTCTCGATCGCCAAACCGCATGGCGAGATGTGATTGCTACGGCTGCGAAAGTGGGCATTCCGGTTCCGGCGTTCAGTGCGTCGTTGGATTATTTCGATAGCTACCGCCGCGATCGCCTGCCTCAGAATCTGACTCAGGCACAGCGGGACTACTTTGGTGCCCACACCTATGAACGAGTGGACAAGGAAGGCACTTACCACACGGATTGGATTCATGTGGTCGATGAAATTCCGGAACCTGCCCTGGCAAAGTAGGTTTGACTGGCATTCTTAGAGCCTATCCGGAAACCCTATAAAAGGTGAGATACTGGAGGAGACTGAGTTCTAGACATTTAACCTGAATGAGCTTTACAGCGATTGACCCCGCCTTTCGCTTGCCCGATGAAGTTTGGGAGCAAGTCAAAAGT
>JANRIN010000098.1:0-20739 GCA_033764965.1 Leptolyngbyaceae cyanobacterium bins.302
CGCTTCACACTCTCTGGCGTTGCTGCCCAGTCCTCTGGGCTGATGTCTGCAATCGTAAGGGGCTGTTTCTCTGCCATCCTGTTAGCCTAGCAGCACTTCCCATTTTCCTCAATTCCTTGCTTCAACCCCCTGAACGATTACTGTATTTCTTCTGCATAAAGCACCCTCGCGCTTTATACACCGTCGCCGATCTAGACGCAGTTGCCAACCCTAATTCCTAGTTTTGACGAAGCACTAGACTTCTTTCAAAAGTTTGCTAATTGGAATAGCTGATAGGGATAGAAAGTAGCAATGAGGCTGCGTCAGTCAAAACGTCGTCGCCGATTGTGGTAACACCTCACTAAAATTTCAAAAATTTTGAGGCAATGGTTTGTTTACTGAATGGTCACTCTCACAAGGATTGGGTTGGACTGCTATACTGATCTAGCACTAAATACTTGTGCTGAATGGCTGCCGATGTGGCTCAGTGGTAGAGCACTCGATTCGTAATCGAGCGGTCGCGGGTTCAAATCCCGCCATCGGCTTAAGGATTAGATCTCAAACGCTTAAAATAACTCTAAAATAAGGCTTTATGGTGCTGTTCCATCCATTTTTGGGATGAGTCTTATGCTAAAAAGATTTTCATCTTGGCGTGTAACGCATCATTCCTAACTGCGATCGCCCTTGTTACGACGGCAATCCACCTATGACTGTAGATCTCAAGACCCTAGCATCTCCACAAACAATCCTACAGCGCAACCAACTGGTAGAGGTGTACTTCAAGTTGCCTCCTGTCGAGCAAATGATGACGCAGTTGTTTTCAGTGTTTTATACACCTGTCAATCGCACTACAGTGCTGGCTTGTCTAAGCCAAATGAAAGCCACCGATCTACAGGGTAAAGCATTTACAACACAAACTTTAAAGCCCCATATCGATCACTTAATCGAAACAGGTGTCCTGGTTCAAGAGCAGGGGCAAGGCCCCCAGTGCCATTTTTTGCTGGTTGAAGTAGCAACGCGGGATGCCGTCAAAGTTGGGCGATTTGAGGCGTTAGTCGAAGCTGTTGAAAAGCAGAGTCCGATTACTCGCCGCTGGAAAGATGGCCCCCGTGTCTTTAGCAGTGAAGCTCAGTTGATTCGTGAAGTTCGGATTGGCATTTATCGCAACGATACCAAATTTATCTATCAACAATTTAGTGATTACCACAAATATCGACAGCGGGAAGATATTTCTGCGATCGACGTCTATCAACAAGTCAGTCAGAACCCATTTGATGCCGAGTGGTTGCAGACGCTGCCCCAAGATCTGCGTGAAGTGATTCTCGTCAGTCTCTTAAACACGGCAATCCTAGAACTCACGCCTGCTGATGAAGCCTTGTCTCTGCTGCGAGCAAATTGTGCGGCCTCGTCATCCCCATCTGATCCTAAAGCATCACTCTCGCAGTACGTTGTGTTGTTTGAGCAAGATATGTTGCGGGGCAATTTACACACGGCTCAAGAAACGTTAAACCAAATCGCTCAGTTACACGAGAATAATTTTGACTCGTTGTGGGGATGGTTGTCTTTTTTAAAGGGTGAAGATGAAAAAGCGATCGCCTACTACACAAGTGCGTTGCAATTTCTCAAAAAAAATACGGGCAAACGTAAGATTTATTTTCAGGCAATGAGTGGGATCTTCTTCATCCTGGCGTTGCTCAAACAGGGTTCGCCTGCTCAACTGGCTGAAGCTTTGGAATATAGTGCTATAGCACGGCAAGCTGCCCATTGGCTGAGTGAGGTGTATGGCGTTCTGGAGAACTTTATCAAACTTCAGCAGGGCGATCTGTCTCGTAAAGAGATAGCGATCGCTGCTAAACCCCATGCCCACCACTATAGTTTAGAGAAGCTAATTCGGGCGTTGTGTTTGTATTGGGTCGAACCAAAAGAAGCGGCTACCGCTTTACCCAAAAGCTTAGAGCCGTTTTATCAACAAGCTGAAGCCGCTGGATATCACTGGTTTGCGATGGAAGCCGCAGATTTGTTGTCGCGCTTTAAACCGCGCAGTGCTTATGGCAAAACGGCAACTCAATTACGGCAGCAGATTGGCAGTCGATCGCTGATCGAGTTGCTCCAGCCTCAGGAGACCTGGGAGTTATGTTTGAATGCTTTAATTGGCTTGCAGAAAGCAGACCAGACCGCCCCCACCAGTAAGTCCGCCAGTAGCCAACGCCTTGCCTGGACGATTACCTTTCTCACCGATAGCTGTGTGCTGCAACCGCGTGAGCAAATTATTAATGCCAAAGGAGAGTGGAGTAAGGGTCGCCCCATTGCCCTCAAACGGCTAAAAAGTGATACGACTGCTTTTAGTTATCTCACCCCACAAGATCTCAAAGTTTGCGCCCAGATCAAATCCTATGCACATGGCTGGAACAAAACTGAATACGCCTTTGGTGAACGGGCGATCGCCTTACTGGTAGGGCATCCTCTGGTGTTTTGGGAAAATGCTCCCACCGTCCGCGTTGAGATCGTTAAAGGTGAACCGGAACTGTTGGTCAAGAAGGGCAAAGGAGGGCAACTAACGCTGCAATTTGCTCCCAATCTCAAAGAAAATAAAAACATTTTAGTGGTTAAAGAAAGCCCAACTCGGTTGAAGGTGATTGAGATTACGGCAGAGCATCGCCGCATTGCTGAAATTTTGGGCAAAAAAAATCGCTTAGACGTGCCAGAAAAAGCCAAAGAACGTGTTTTAGCTGCGATTAATGCAGTCTCTAGTGTCGTTACGGTTCACTCAGATATTGGAGGAGCGGTGGCGAGTGCTGAAGATGTGCCTGCTGACAGCAAGCCTCACATTCACCTGCTGCCGTCTGGGGATGGGTTGAAAGTGGCGGTCTTGGTGCGTCCGTTTACGCAAGGGGGACCCTATTATCGTCCGGGAACTGGAGGTGCAACGGTGATTGCTGAGATTGAGGGCAAACGCTTTCAAACCAGCCGCAACCTGCTAGAGGAAAAACGCCTAGCCAATGCAGCGATCGCTGCCTGTGCCATTCTGGTGCAAAACGATGCAGTTAACAGCGAGTGGCTGATTGAAGATCCGGAAGACTGCCTGGAGCTATTACTGCAACTGCAAGCCCTGGGAGAGAGCATTGTGTTGGAATGGCCCGAAGGCGAAAAACTTCGCGTCAATCACCAGGCAACCTTAAAAGATTTTTCGCTCACCATCAAACGCCAAAACGATTGGTTTGCTACCAGTGGCGAGTTAACGGTGAGCAATCAACAGGTGCTCGACATGCAGCAGTTGATGGAGTTGCTAGCAAAAACCCCCAGTCGCTTTATTCCATTAGGAGATGGTCAATTTTTGGCACTGACCCAAGAGTTTCGCAAACGGTTAGATGAGTTGCGTGCCTTTTCAGAAAAGTCAGGCAAAAGCATGCGCCTCCACCCCCTGGCCGCGATCGCCGTAGAAGATTGGATCGATGAAGTCGGCTCCCTAAAAGCTGATAAATACTGGAAATCCCACATCCAAAAACTCAAGGAAGTGCAAAATCTAGACCCCGTTTTGCCATCTACCCTGCAAGCGGATTTGCGCGATTATCAGATCGAGGGCTTTCGCTGGCTGGCACGATTGGCACATTGGGGCGTGGGTGCCTGTCTGGCAGACGACATGGGGTTGGGCAAAACTCTGCAAGCATTAGCGGTGATCCTCACTCGTGCCGCCGAGGGGCCCACCCTGATTGTGGCACCCACCTCGGTGGGCATGAACTGGATCAGTGAAGCTGAACGGTTTGCCCCAACGCTCAACCCGATTCAATTTGGTAGTAGCGACCGCCAAAAGTTGTTAGATCAGCTGCAACCCTTTGATCTCTTAGTTTGCACCTATGGTCTGTTGCAACAAGAAGATGTTGCTGAAATGCTAGCCAAAGTGCAGTGGCAAACCATTGTGTTGGATGAAGCCCAATCGATCAAAAACTTTGCTACTAAGCGATCGCAAGCCGCGATGAATTTGCAAGGTGGATTCAAACTGCTGACCACAGGCACCCCGATCGAAAACCATTTGGGTGAACTGTGGAACCTCTTTCGCTTTATCAATCCTGGATTGCTCGGATCATTGGAGCACTTCAACCAACGCTTTGCTAACCCGATCGAACGCCATGGCGACAAGCAAGCCCGCAACCAACTGAAAAAACTGATCCAACCCTTTATGTTGCGCCGCACCAAAAATCAGGTGTTAGAAGAGTTGCCCTCTCGAACCGAAATCTTGCTGCGTGTCGATTTGAGCAAAGAAGAACTGGCATTTTATGAGGCATTACGACGAGAAGCGATCGCCAAACTTTCTGACAGCGACGCCACAGCGGGGGCAAAACATCTGCAAGTGCTGGCAGAAATCATGAAACTACGGCGCGCCTGTTGCAACGTCCGGTTGGTTAAACCCGATCTGCCCTTGCCCAGTTCTAAACTGCACCTGTTTAGTGAGGTGCTGACAGAACTGCTAGAAAATCGCCATAAAGCCCTTGTCTTTAGTCAGTTTGTCGATCACTTACGCATCCTGCGCGATTATCTCGACGAGCAAAACATTCGCTACCAATATCTTGATGGCAGTACTCCAGCTCCGGAACGAAAAAAACGGGTGAATGCCTTTCAAGCTGGGGAAGGCGATGTTTTTCTGATTAGCCTCAAAGCTGGAGGCACCGGACTCAATCTGACTGCCGCCGATTATGTCATCCATATGGATCCCTGGTGGAACCCTGCGGTTGAAGACCAAGCGAGCGATCGCGCCCATCGCATCGGTCAACAACGCCCCGTGACGATCTATCGACTGGTGGCAAAAGACACCATCGAAGACAAGATTGTTGAACTACACCAACACAAACGTGATCTGGCAGACAGTTTGCTAGAGGGCAGTGACATGAGCGGCAAGATCGCTACTGACGAGTTGTTGCGATTGATTCAAGAGAGCTGATACGGCTTTGAAAAAGCTTTGCAATATATCGATTTTGTGCAGCGGATATTTTTAAATCACTGGGAAATCAAATTTGATGAATCAGTCACTATAGCTTTGGTCAGAAAGCTTAAGGCAAAGGCAATGGCTCAAAATTACGGGAGTTTTGAACCATTGCCTTTGCTTCATCCTGCCATTTCTAGCACTACTCATAAAACAGATCTGTAATTATTCGGGTTACGGTTGAATATTTCTTGATAAGAGGTAACATTCCTTTTAGATGCCCCCCTGCACCTGAGACTTGCCTTCATGAGTGGTTCAGCCAGAAAGAAGAAATCCATCCCCAAGGTGACTGTATTGGATGAACCGGAGGGACAGGTGCCCCTGGATTCGCCGTTTTATGTAGATCGCCCACCGACAGAAGCCCGCTGTTATGAGGCGATCGCCAAACCAGGTGCGTTGATTCGGATCAAAGCTCCCCGGCAGATGGGGAAGTCTTCCCTGATGTTACGCATCTTCAACTACGGTAATGAGCAGAGCTACCAATCAGCCGTATTGAACTTTCAATTGGTGGATCGAGAGTCCCTCAGTAGCCTGGATCAGTTTTTGCAATGGTTCTGCAACAGCATTACCGAAGAACTGAATCTAGAAAATAAGCTCGCTGACTATTGGAAGGGAACCTTCAGCCCCAAAAATAAATGCACTAACTATTTTCAGCGTTATCTGTTGCCAGCGGTTCAGCACCCGATCGTGTTGTGTTTGGATGAAGTGGATCAGGTGTTTGAGTATCCCACGATCGCCACTGACTTTTTTGGAATGCTGCGGGCATGGCATGAGGATGCCAAAATTAAGCCCATCTGGAAAAACCTACGCTTGGTGATTGTGCATTCCAAAGAGGTTTACATTCCCCTCAACATCAACCAATCGCCCTTTAATGTCGGTGTGCCGATTGAACTACCTCAATTGACCCTATCCCAAGTGTTAGACCTGGTGCAGCGGCATGGGTTGGACTGGACAGAGAACGAGATCACCCAACTCATGGGAATGGTAGGGGGGCATCCCTATCTGGTGCGGATGGCACTGTATCAACTGGCGCGAGGTGAACTGTCTCTAGAGCAACTGTTGCAGACTGCGCCCACTGAAGGGGGGCTGTTTGGGGAGCATTTGCGGCGACATTTATTGAACCTGGAAGGGGATGAGGAACTGCTGGCAGCGATGAAGCAGGTGATTGCTGTGGATCACCCCGTTTCCATTGGCACCAGTGAGGCGTTTAAGCTGACCAGTATGGGGCTGGTGCGGTTTCAAGGTAGTGATGTCGTTCCGGTGTGTACGCTGTATCGTCAGTATTTTCGGGAACGGTTGGCGGATTTTGACGAAGAGGCGATCGCCCCCTCCTTTTCTACCCCACCCAGTCCCCCGGTTCAACCCACCGTCGAAGCACCTGCCCAGGAAATCTATCTCTCCTACGCTTGGGGTGGCGAGAGCGAAACCTTTGTGAATCAACTGGATGCAGCGTTTCAAGGTAAGGGAGTGACGCTGATCCGAGATAAGCGCAATCTGGGCTATAAGGGGCTAATCCGGGAGTTTATGGAACGGATTGGGCGCGGTAAATGTGTGATTGCGGTGATCAGCGACAAGTATCTGAAATCGCCCAACTGTATGTTTGAGCTGGTACAGATTGCGGAGAACGGTCGGTTCCACGATCGCATCTTTCCGGTGGTGTTAGCCGATGCCCAAATTTATCGCCCAATGGAACGGATCAAATACGTGCGTCACTGGGAAGACCAGATTAAGGAATTGGATGAAGCCATGCGGAGCGTGTCTGCTGCCAATTTGCAGGGCTTTCGTGAAGAGATCGATCAATATACGCAGATTCGCAATACGATTGCGGAACTCACTGGCATTTTGAAGAATATGAATACGCTGACGTCAGAGATGCACAGCCAGTCTGATTTTGATGAGCTATTTCAAGCGATCGCCCAGAAGCTAGCGGAGTAAGCCAATGGTTGACGAGTCTTCCTCTTCTCTGCCCCCGGTTGATCCCTATCAGGTGGGTGGCAGTTTGCCCGCCGATGCCTCAACCTATGTGAAACGCCAGTCGGATGATCTGTTTTATCAGGCGTTGAAGGCTGGGGAGTTTTGCTATGTGCTGAACTCACGGCAGATGGGCAAATCGAGCTTGAAGGTGCAGACGATGCAGCGGTTGCAGGCGGAGGGGATCGCCTGTGCGGCGATCGACCTGACCCGCATTGGCACGTCTGATATGGAGCCAGAGCAGTGGTATAGCAGCGTGATCGATAGCATTGTCAGCAGTCTGGAGCTATACGACAGCTTCGACCTCTATGACTGGTGGGAAACCCATCACCTGCTGTCTTTTGTGCGTCGCTTTGACAAGTTTATTGATGAGGTGCTGCTGCCTGCCATTCCTCAGCCGATCGTGATCTTTATTGATGAGATCGACAGCGTTCTCAGTATGCCTTTTAAGCTGGGCGATTTCTTTGCGCTGATCCGAGATTGGTATAACCGTCGGGCAGAAAAACGTGACTATCACCGCCTGACCATTGCCCTGCTGGGGGTGACGACTCCGGCAGATTTGATGCAAGACAAGCAGCGAACGCCGTTTAATATTGGTCGCCCCATTGATCTAATGGGTTTTCAGCCAGAGGAGGCGCAACCCCTGGCGCAGGGGTTAACCGCCAAAGCTAGCCAGCCAGAGGCTCTGATGGCAGCGGTGCTGGAATGGACGGGTGGGCAACCCTTTTTGACGCAAAAGGTGTGCAAGCTAATCTTGAGTGCGCCTGATCGAGTCCCTGCGGGCGAGGAAACTGCCTGGGTCGAGGCACTGGTGCAAAGGCGCATTATTGAAAACTGGGAAGCGCAGGACACCCCCGAACACTTGAAGACGATTCGCGATCGCCTCCTCCTCAGTGGGGAAGAACGGAGTGGGCTGCTGCTGGGGATCTATCAGCAGATCGTGCAGCAGGGAGCAATTTCCGCTAACGATAGCCCAGAGCAGGTGGAACTGCGGCTGACGGGATTGGTGGTCAAGCGGGATGGCTGCTTGCGGGTCTATAACCGCATCTATCAGCAGGTGTTTAACCTGGATTGGGTAGAGACGGAACTGGCGAAATTGCGCCCTGTTTACTATGGAGCGGCGATCGCCGCATGGCTAACATCAAGCGATGACTCGCACCTGCTGCGCGGGGAGGCACTGAAGGAGGCACTGGCATGGTCGGCAGGCAAACAAATCAGTGACGAAGACTCTCGTTTTTTGCGGTTGAGCCAGGATGCCGAAATGGCGGAGGTAGGGCAACGACTGGCAGCCGAAGCAGAGGCAAACCAGATTTTGATGGCAGCTCGACAGCAGGCAGAAGCAGAACTGGAATCTGCCAATCAGCAGTTGCTCGACACCACACAGCAAGTCAAGCGTAATCGTCGGACGTTGAGAATTACGTCGGCATTGGCAGTTGGAGCGGCGGTAGTGGCGATCGGGGCATTTAGCCTTGCGGGAAATCGGTTTAGCGTTGCCAAAGATGCTCTGGCAGAGGCGCAAGCTGCCCAGACAGGGGCGCAAGCTGCCAAAGATGAAGCAGAACGCAACCAACAGGCGGCAAACACCGCCCGAACACAGGCACAACAAAGCCGGGAGGAAAGACAACGGGCGATCGCCCAAGCACGACAAGCTCAACAACAGGCACGACAAGCCATCGAGAGGTCAGCAGCGCAGTTAGCTCAGGTGAATCAGGCTAAAACTCAGGCAGAGCAAGCCCGAAGAACGGCAATTGACCAGGCTCAAACCGCACGGGTGCAAGCTCAACGGGCAGCAACCGATACAAGACAGGCACGAGCCACCCTGGCCGAGGCACAAACGATAACGGATCTAGAACGACAAAGCACCCAGGCACTACGTCAAGCTGAGAACGACCAGATCGGCGGGCTAATGGCGGTATTGAAGACAGGAGAACAACTGCAAACCCTGGTACACCAGAAGGAACAGACACCCGGAGCCACGCTGGTAAATGGCAAACTGGCATTGGCAGCTTACCCCGCCATTAGCCCTATCTACTCTCTCAACCAGATCTTAAGCAATATTCAATGGCAGCACGCCATTCCGACTCGTCAGGGCAGTGTCTTGAGTGTGAGCTGGAGTGGGGATGGGCAAACCCTGGCAACGGGTGGATCCGATGGCAGTGTGAAGCTGTGGAGCCGCAGCGGCGAGCTGATCAAAACCCTCGATGCCCAGCAACGCATTGTCTGGAGTATGAGCTGGAGTGGGGATGGGCAAACCCTCGCCACCAGCGGATCCGATGGCAGTGTGAAGCTGTGGAGCCGCAGCGGCGAGCTGATCCAAACCATCGATGCACAGCAAAGCATTGTCTGGAGTGTGAGCTGGAGTGGGGATGGACAAACCCTCGCCACCGGCGGAGACGATGGCAGTGTGAAGCTGTGGAGCCGCACGGGTGAGCTGATCAAAACCCTCGATGCCCAGCAACGCATTGTCTTGAGTGTGAGCTGGAGTGGGGATGGACAAACCCTGGCCACGGGTGGATACGATGGCAGTGTCAAGCTCTGGTCGGTTGGCACAGTTGCCAATCTAGAGGGTTTGCTGGGTCAGGGCTGTCGTTTGTTGCAGAGCTACCTGATCAACAGCCTGACTGATCTGCAAGCCTTGACCGTTTGTCAGACCCCCGATCTACTTTGGGCAGCAGCTCCCACCCTGGTAGCCGAGAGTGATGACCTTGCTCGTCAGGGTGATCTGCCAGCAGCCATTCAGGGCTATCAGACTGCTCAACAGTGGAATTCCAGTCTTGGGCTAAACCCCAGTAACCGAGCAGTTCAACTTAGAGCGATCGCTCTGGCAGAGCAGGAAGACTTCTCTCAAGCCCTGAACCAGATCCGGCAACTCCAACAGCAGTACCCCAACACTGCACTGGATGACACCGCTATCGCGGAAGCGGCACAGAGAGGAGCGATCGATTTAGCGAGGCGAGGTTATTTCTATCGATCCCAGGCTCAGATTCAGCAAATTCAACAGCAGTACTCAAACTTCATACCGAATCACAACGCGATCGCCGAAGCCGCACAACAAGGAGCGATCGCTCTAGCAAGGCAAGGTAATCTTTATCAAGCTCTAAGCCAAATTCAACAACTTCAGCAGCAGTATTCCAACTTCGTACTGGATGACACCGCCATTGCTGAATCCGCACAGCGAGGAGCGATCGAGCTGGCAGAGCAGGGAACCTTTGAGCAAGCCTTGAACCAGATTCGGCAACTCCAGCAGCAGTATCCTCAATTTGTCATCAATAACACCGCGATCGCTGAAGCGGCACAACAGGGGGCGATCGACCTGGCAAGCCAAGGCAACATTGAGCAAGCCCAGAACCAGATTCGGCAACTGCAAAAGCTGTATCCAAACGTTGAGTTAAGTGACGAGGTGAGACAAGCGATCGCTGAAGCAGAGCGCAATGCGGCAGTAAATGGGGCGATCGCCCTGGCAGGGTGGGGCAACATCGAGCAAGCCTTAACCCAGTTTCAACAACTCCAACAACGGTATCCTGACCTTGGGCTGACTGCCGCTCATTGGGCTAACCTCTGCTGGTTTGGCGCAACCAACAACCAGGCGGCTAAAGTTCTCTCTATCTGTGATCAAGCTGTTAACAAGTTTCCTAATAATTGGTCTATTCATGACAGTCGCGGTTTGGCGCGTGCATTGACAGGTGATATTGAGGGAGCAATTGAAGATTTTCAGTTTGTGGTTGACCATACTGACGACGAAACAATTAAGGCACAGCGGCAAAGCTGGCTCGATGCTCTCCGATCGGGTCAATCTCCTGCAACCCTCTTTACTCCCACTGTGCTACAACAACTCCGCGATGACACCTATGGGAGTGAGCCATCCTCCACACCGTCTTCCGAGCAACAGAGTTTCCTTTCTCCGCTCAGTTGGCTGATTAACGGGTACCTTCTCACGCCTGGTAGACGCTATGGTTGGTTTCAACTCACTGCAATGGGCTGGTGGCGTTAAGCCCAGTCGAAACGCTCTAAATCTCCCTGGCAGTGGGTTGAGCGGCGGCAAAACCCGAATTCTGACTTGAGTTTAATGGGGTTTTTCTACTTCTACCAATTTCATATGAAAACAGGGCAAATGGTGCAAATGCCCCTCCCAATCTCTCGGTGTCAGTCGCTTAATGTCGCCACTACGGCTGAACCCTCATGACCAGTCGCCCGCATCGTAAGAACACCCAAATTCACTGTGCTAGTCTATACAAAATATTGGTTTGTGTTTTGCATGAAGGCTCAACATTGGGGATTGTTTGTTACGGGTGTTGTGGGTTGTTTTTGGTCAAGCATCGCATCAATGGCGATCGCCCAGGTTGCTCCCTCTCCAATACCATCGCCAACATCAACACCCCCTCTATCACCGCAAGATGAACTCAATCAACTGCGTCAAGAAAAGCAGATTGAAGCGGTGTTAAAAGAGCAGTTAAACAACAATGCTGAGATCCGCAATTTGGTGCAAGATGAGGTCGATCGCGCCTATAACACCAATACGACACTGCTCAATGTTTTATTAACGATCTTGACGTTAACGCCTATTTTGACCGCGATCGTTTCTTTTTTAATGCGACGAGGAGTGGTTTATGAAGCTGTTTCTGAGACTCGAAAATTATTACGCGAAGAAGTCGAAAAGCAGCTAGCAGAGGAGGTGCGAGATAGTGTTGTTGAACAGATTGTGTCAGAAACGATTAAACGGTTACAACAAGAAGAACAACAAGCGAGACAAGCCGTAGCTGAAGTCAAACAGCAGATAGAAGAGCTGCAAACAGAGTTTTCAAAACAGTTATCTACGTTGCAATTACAGACCGCTGAAGCACTCAATGCACAACCGATTAAAGTACAATTGTTGCAAGAAATTGATGAACTGACCCCTTCTCCAGCACACGAAGATTTTGTCTCAACCGACATTCAACAACGCATTCAAGAGCTCACCGAAGAACTCACTAAGTTGCAATCCAGCACACCCAAGTTGTTGTTGACGGCAAGTGATTATTGCAAGCAAGGAGAAGCCTTTTATTTTGAGGGGCGATATCAAGCGGCACTAGACTCCTATCGGGAAGCTCTTCGCTTAAAGTCAGATGATCCTGAAACCTGGATTAACCAGGCCATTACGTTAAGACAATTGGGACAGTTTGAAGACGCGATCGCCTCCCATGACAAAGCGATTGAGTTAAATCCTGATTACCGTCGAGCCTGGTATACCAAGGGCTATACCCTCAGAGTCTATCGTCGTTATGAAGAGGCGATCGCCTGTTTTGATCGAGCCATTCAACTTGATCCCCAGGCCTATCGCAGTTGGGATAATTTGGGTAGCACCTATAAGGAATTAGGTCGCTATGAAGAGGCGATCGCCTCTTATGATCAAGCGATTCAGATTCAACCCGATTATGCAAAAGCCTGGAATCACAAAGCCCGCTGTTATGCTGTCTGGGGCAAGTTAGAACTGGCACTGGTGAGCCTTGCCAAATCTATTGAACTCAATGCAGACTATCGCAAGTTAGCCTTAAATGAACCTGATTTTGACGCCATTCGACAACATCCCCAGTTTCAAGCATTAATTCACGATGCTGATATGTAGCTACTGAAGCGTTGGCATAGGTCAAGACAAAGCCCCTAAACCCTCGTGTATGAACTGTTTTGGTAGTTTTATAACAGTTGGATGCAGCCATTGCTGGAACGCTAGACCCAATGGACAGCTATAGCAATCCCAAATGGGGTGTGCCTCTCACAACCTGCTAATCTCACAACCGATTTAGGACTGCTATATGAGGATTTTGTGCAGATTGGGCGATCGCTTGCCCGGTTCTTTGGGACTGTATGTGGAATGGGTTGGAGATGTCTCTGCGATCGCTCTCAAGGTTCTCTAACAAAGGTATCTCTTAAAACAAATCCCCGAAATCATTAGAGATTCCGGGGATTTCAAAGACAACGCTTAATTATGCACCGACAGCTTCTTTTGCGGCATACATCACTTCTAGAGTGATTTCGCTAAAGTTGCGATCGCGGGCAAATTTCTCGGTATTGCGTTTCACCTTACTGCGGACAAAGCCCGGAACTTTGTTGAGTTCCGTTTGAGCTTCGCGGCTCCAACTCAGGTCAGAATCCGCAGAGATGGTTTTAGTGACCACTTCTTTGGTGTCGTGTCCGCCAAAGATCTCTAACAGGTGGTCTTCCATACCCAGTGTGAAGGAGTTATAGATCAGGTCTACGATCTGGTTACTGCCTTCATACCCCACAAACGGTTTATACCCAATTGGGAAGTTTTGAATGTGGATGGGAGCCGCAATCACGCCACAGGGAATATCCAATCGTTTACCGACATGACGCTCCATTTGGGTGCCAAAGATAGCGGCGGGTTCTGCACGGGCGATCGCATCCCCAATTGCGCCATTGTCTTCGCTGATAATTACTTCATCGCAATAGTCTTTGACCTGCTCGCGGAACCAATCAGCATCGTACTTGCAGTAAGTCCCTGCCCAGACGACATGAATGCCCATCTCACGGCTAAGAATTTTGGTAATCGCAGCCGCATGGGTATTGTCACCAAAAACCACCGCTTTTTTACCTGTCAGGTTTTGACAGTCAATTGAACGAGAAAACCAGGCCGCTTGCGAGACAAACAAGGTTTGCTCATTGATGTAGTTTTCGTAATTGACATCAGCACCCTGCTCGTTCAACGCCTTTTGAATCGCCCGCAAGCATCGCGCGGTTTCTACAACTCCCATCGGAGTAATGTCGATACAGGGAATGCCAAACTCTTCTTTTAGGTAGTTTGCAGCTAAAAGCCCAATTTCTCGATAAGGCACCAGATTAAACCACGCTTGTGGTAGTTTCTTTAACTCATGAACTGTTGCCCCTTCTGGAACCACTGCGTTCACTTCAATGCCTAAATCTGCCATCAGCTTCCGCAGTTCGCGGCAGTCGTGCTGATTGTGAAACCCCATCGTGGTCGTACCAATGATGTTGACCGATGGTTTCTCGGTTTTACCAGTCGGTAACTCGCCCTTCTTGCGGGCTTTCTCAATATAAAACTGCACAATTTGATGCAAGGTGCGATCGGCAGCTTGTAGCTCATTGGCTCGATAGTGGTTGACATCGGCCAACATCACGTCACCTTTGGCTTCGAGCTGAGCCCGCTGAACAAAGTTCTGCAAATCTTCTTGCAAAATGCTAGAGGTGCACGTGGGAGTCAACACAATCAAGTCAGGGGATTCTTCCTGGTCTTTGCGGGTGATGTTGTCCACAACCTTTTCTTGCGAGCCACGCGCCAAAACATTGCGATCGACAACGCTGGTCGTGACCGGGGTAAAGTCACGCTCACGCTCTAACATCGAGCGCATGACATTGAAATAGTCATCGCCCAAAGGTGCGTGCATGATGGCGTGGACATTCTTAAAGGAACTGGCAATGCGAAGGGTGCCAATGTGGGCGGGACCTGCATACATCCAGTAAGCCAATTTCATATCAGGGATTCTCCGTTGAAATAAGGGTCGGCTGACCGATGAGGCTGACTATTAACAGACAAGGTGTTAACGAGGCTTGTTAACAAGGCTATGAGGCTATTGCCATTGATTGTCTCAAAGATGTCGAGTTTGTGAGCAGCCACGAATCGAAAAGATTGTTGAAGAAAAGGCAGAGGCGATCGCTCAAACCCCTACTTATCAGGCTTCTTGAAATTTATTCCTAACAATTTCGATCCAACCATCTGACATGATTCTTAACGAGTTGTGACAGAACTCAAACTCTGTTTCGACCTGGTTGACCGACAAAAGTTTTCATAGGTTGATTGCTTCAGAGAATGGCTGAGAAGTTTTCGGCAGTTAAAACCGCGACTATAAGAACCAAGCCCGCAACGGCAGACTCAAGCCCATCCAGGTTTTCTGTAATTTGCGGAGGCAGGTTTTGCTTGTGTAGTGTTGGACGACTCAATGGCTCGGCTAAGCTTTGCCAAACGTCTGAGCTTCGTCAAGCGTCTGAGTCTCTCTGCGACTTCAGTGGCCAATGCTGCTTTTTAAGACACTAATTTTGGAACGACGGCTCAGAGTTTCGTGTTCAAACTGAGCATCCAGGGAATATCAGTTACACCCGGATCGTAGCCCAACTGATTGAGTAAAGTAGTCAGTTGTCCACGATGGTGGGTCTGGTGATTAAACATGTGTGTTACTAAGATCCAGGTTGGCAACGTCCGAGTTTTTTGATCGATACCACTCATGTATGTAAAAGGTTGATTTAACCACTCATTTGTTAGTGTTTTAGACCACTTCAAAATGTGCAAATCGGTCTTGATTCGTTCTTGATGTAACTCCTCAAAATCACTGTAGAGTTCTTCTCCAATCTTGGCGGCAAAGGGTTGATTAATAAAGCGTCCCATCCAGGCGCGATCGCCAAACAAGATGTGATTTAATGTGCCATGAATGGACTTAAAAAACGCCCCTAAATCTTGCTTTCGGGTTTCATCAGGAATCTCTACACAAAGGGCATAGAGTTTTTGATTCATCCACTGGCTATACTCTGCCATCAACTCGTAATGCTTGCGATCGCTCATACCCCTATTCCAACGTTTGACGTTGTAATTCCAATAATTCCTTAATGCCAACGTCTGCCATGTCGAGAATCTGGTTGAGTTGATGGCGGCTAAAACTCCCTTCTTCAGCGGTGCCTTGCAGTTCAATCACGTCTAATTTTTCGTTCAACACAATGTTGAAGTCGGTTGTGGCAGCAACATCTTCGGGGTAGTTGAGATCGAGATAGGGTTCGCCTTCGATCAAACCGACGGAAATTGCGGCTACTTGGTGGCAAATGGGCGATCGCTCCAAATCTCCACTCTGCACCAGGGTATCAATGGCATCACACAGGGCAATAAATCCTCCGGTAATCGATGTGGTGCGGGTGCCTGCATCAGCTTGCAGTACATCGGCATCTACAGTGAGAGTCCGTTCTCCCAAGGCTTCCATATCTAGTACCGAGCGGAGCGATCGCCCAATTAACCGCTGAATTTCTTGCGTCCGCCCCGATAGCTTGAGAAATTCTCTGGGCTGACGCTGCACAGTGGCAGAGGGCAGCATCCGATATTCGGCGGTTAGCCACCCCTTGCCTGATCCCTCCAAAAATTTGGGAACTCCCGGTTGCACAGTCACCGTACACAAAACTTTAGTTTCACCGCAGTGTGCCAACACCGAACCAGCCGCAAACCGAGTAAATTGCCGCTCAAACCGCACAGGACGGAGTTGATTGGGTGCCCGACCATCGGGACGTGTCCAAGTCATTACAGTTGCCTCAAAAACCCTCACTCAGAATACAGGAGACTCTCAACAAAAGTCGATTTTATATAGCAAAACTCAAGTTTTCTGATCCCAAAAGCCTATTGACGTACTCTCACAGGTAGTGTTTGATGGGGAAGAAAATTAAAGCAAAACACTACATTTTGGTTTATTAAGTTCTAGAGCGCATTTCATTCGCGTACTAATGTACTGCTAATGTTATTAGTAATTCAGGATGAGTAAGCGTTCAATCGCACTTAATTGCCTCTACCGCTGATGTCTCCTTCGCCAGATATAGCCCTATGGTTTCGCAGCTAGAAGCCCCCATTCTCGACTCCAATCGTCCCCCTTACATTATTGAGGGGTTAGTTCAAGTTTTTACCTGTCAGCACCGCAGCTTTTTTGCCAATGTCATCGCTCAAGCCTTGAGAATTGCAGGACAGGGTACACCAGTCTTGGTAGTGCAATTTCTCAAAGGGGGAATTGCTCAAGGATGCGATCGCCCCGTTACGTTGGGTCAGCACCTTGACTGGTTGCGGTGCAACCTCCCTCGATCGGTCAATGCTCCTGACTTGGAAGCCTCCGAAGCTACCTCCCTCCTGGAACTGTGGGAGCACACTAAAACCGTGGTGACTCAAGGAAAATATACCCTAGTGGTGTTAGATGAACTGAGTCTAGCCATCAATTTTGGCTTGATCCCCGAAGCAGAGGTGCTAACGTTTTTGCGCGATCGCCCCAGCCAGGTTGATGTCATTCTCACCGGACCAGACATGCCCGAACGCATTCTAGAGATTGCCGATCAAATCACTGAGTTGCGCCGGAGCTATCGCCCTTGACCTTTTGCCCGTGTCAAGTTTGCCGGTGCCAAGTTTGCCTAAGTCAGATCTGGCAGACGCAGTAAATCGTTTCGATTTAAGTCAACCACAGAGGTTGACTTTAAAAGAGAAGTGGCAGCTTTTTCAGCGATTTCACTTGGGAGCTGGATCTGCTTTAAGTGAATTAAGTTCTCTAAAACAAATGAATCTCGCACGGTTGCACTCTTTTCACCCATGAAAGGAGTTTCGTAAAACACCTCATGAACTCCGGCTGAGATTATAAATTTCAGACAATATAAACACGGTTCTAACGTCACATAGATACTTGCCCCATGTGTTGAAATGCCATGTTTTGCAGCTTGGGCGATCGCATTTGCCTCCGCATGAACTGCCCGCGACGGCAAATCTCGACTGGCATCACAACTACTCAAACCAGGGTAGCAATAACCTTGAGCAACACAGTGAGCTGAGCCAGATGGGGGGCCATTATAGCCAGTAGCTAATACCTGCTTGTTCTTTACGATCACCGCCCCAACTGGAAAAGCCAGACAGGTAGACCGAGTAGCCGCTAACTTGGCTAGCATCAAAAAATATTCATCCCAAGAGGGTCTTCGTTGGGAGTTTGGGGTTTGGGGTACAGATTGCATGGTTATCGCTCAACTGCGGCTGACGCTATTGCCTCAACCATCGAACTTATTAAACCATACAAGTTAAACCATATAAGAGGCGTGCCCTCTGTCTTCCCTATTCTTTTCTCTTTTCCTTTGTTCTTTCCCTATCCTGCCCAATTCACAGCAGCAATCTGCTCAGGCACAGGAGCACTTGCCACTGCACCGCAGTTAGGAATATCTTCCACAACACTTCTTGCGGCTCGCCAATCTTCTAGCTGATACCGAAATCTCAACAACTGCTGACGATACGCTGGAGTCAGATCTGGAGAGCCGAGCATTGGGTTAATCACGGCCAGAGCACCGTTCCAATCATTCCGACATACTGCCTGTTGCAACACGCTATAAAGCTGTTGCACGCTGACATCTTGGCTCTGTTGCTGTGACACCGTAGATCTGGAGGGATTTGCCGTGACACGAGGGAAAACCCTGGCTGAAGTGGTCGCTTCACCACAATTCGCAATATTGGTAATGCGAGACTTTGCCGCTCGCCAGTTTTCGAGTTGATGGCGAAACCGAATTAAGTCTAAGCGAGACTCTGACGTAATCTCAGGTGCACCAATCAGTGGGCTAATGGCTCCTAATGCTTGGTTCCAATCGTTTTGGCACACTGCCCCCTGCAACATTGCATAGAGTTGCTGAGTTCGAGCATTCTGCGGAACATCCTGTGCCTGGGCGGGTTTTAATCCTCCTGCAATCAACAACGCAGGGGTTAAAGCTGCCACGGAATAAATTGTTTTTTGCATGGCTGAGGTGAGAATTTTCTCTACTTTTCACTCAATAGGCGATCGCATCCGGTCGCTTTTCCAGAAAAAGAAAAATGATAAAGAACCCATTTCCTGCTTCCCATCCCCGGTCAGTGGCGTAGCCGAACTGCATTCTCCTGCCATATCCTTGGCTAGAACCCACTAAATTGATCTATAACCCATAGATAAGGAGCACTGCTCATCAATAACAATCTCAAATCCTCAACTTAAACCCTGTGTTAGAAGCACTTTTAATTGTTGTGGTTGGTTTAACCCCGTCGCTATTCTCGATTTGGCTGATGCGGCAAGCCGACGTCAGGACGCAAGCTCGGCTTCGTCTTGCCCTAAACTCAGTGACCAGCAGAGGGCTACCCAGGTTTCACCTCTCACCTGACCACCACTATATAGATGGGGTTGGCTACATGATTGGAGACATAACCTGTCGGTTTAATGCCCGATCTAGCCATATTCGGTGTGCGGTGAATCCGATGGGTCCCTGTGATGGTTGCTCTGCCTATGAGTCTCGAACTTGGGATGATGGCTCAGCAACGGCTGAAGAGTAACTTAGGTGGAGCAACAACTGGATTGCGACTCTGGCTTCAATCAAATTTGCGATCGCTGATGGAAAGCACCCCTCAGGGCAATCGTCTCAGTGCTTCTCACGAATTTTCTAATAACGCGTTTAAGTCGATGTCTGGTCTTTCAGATGGGGTTATGTTTTCTCAAAGTGACCTCGTAGTGAGCCTCAAGTACTCTAATGAAAAATGGATTTGTTAAGGAATAAGACTTTTAGAAATGACTGAGCCGTGTAAGACAAAGCCAAAATCATCCTAAACTTTACAGTCTTTTAATATCACTTCATCATTTAAAGAAGTTAAACAGTTGCCTTTTGCCATTGGTCTTCAAAAGCCCAAACACGAGCACAGGAATTCAGTGAGAATAATACTCAATCTAGTTTTGAGAAAACTTAGATATTATTCTCAACAAATTTCAAACAGATTAATTATTACCTGTCATCTTATTGCAAATCTCAGTGGTCGTTATATTAGCTACATCTCAACTTAGATCAACTCATGATTTTCTTAGAACGGATAGAATTGTTAATTACAGAAACGGCTGAACTGTTGACCAGAAGCCACAAAATTTACTTACTGGTTTTTGCAGAATACTTTTTTACACATCACTTACTATCAGTACCCAAGAGTTTTCTTCAGTAAAACAATCTAACTTGAAGTAGCGTCTAGAACATACCTGCACGTTGTCTGGCAGCCGTTTGAAGCGACTGTAAAGATAGGTTCAACTTCTTACAGACACTTTATAGACTCTATCTATTAATAGGCAATTGGGAATGATATGTTCAGTTTATTCATCCTTAATTAGTAAGTTTAGTTTCATTGCTAAACAGCGAAATATTTTTGAGTCACTAAAAAATCTTTTGGCTTATCTCATTTCAGCTAGTTAGCGGATTTGTTCTCCACAAATGAAGTGTTAGCTTAAGCATTAGGTAACGAAAGCTTAGATTTACATCTGAAAGCGTTGCTCCTTAGAGAGGGTTTAGCTATCTCTAGACCAAGAATTAGCAACATTTTTGTTGCTCTCCCACCACGACTTTTTATCGCAGCACGTTAGGTGTTGTTTCCCCTGATGAAATCCAGTTCTTTAGAGCATCAACCTGTTAATGCCGAAGTCGGTGTCTATGATTGCGAAATTCACCTCAAATTTAGACTAATTGAGGAAAAAGGTGCCCTGCGCGATCGCGATCAGCTTTTAGAGATGTTACTTGATGCTTTTGCCTGTGGGTCTGATGAGTACTTAGAGCCTGTCCAGGTTCAAGTCGAGGCTCAAGAAATTTCTGAAATGGATGCTTCTCCACAAATGCGTCGCCAACTCATCCGTTTACGCAATTCCAAGGATTTGGCTTAAACAGAACTGCCTGTTCTCATAGAAAAGTTGCCCTATTGTAGATAGATTTTAATTTTAAATGTGTCAGGGGAGTTGACAGACATTAGTAATGTTCGCTACCCTTATAAAGGTCAAGTTCTTGAGCCCCCATCGTCTAGAGGCCTAGGACACCTCCCTTTCACGGAGGCGACGGGGATTCGAATTCCCCTGGGGGTATAGTTTAGACGCTATTTAAGCCCACCATCCTATGGTCTACGATCATTTGGGTGGTGGGCTTTTAGCTTTTGCAACCAATTGTAAATATCCGTTGATGCCCCCCCAAAACCCCCCAACCAACCAAAAATTTTTTGGGCCAATTTTTGGAAGTTTTTGCAGGGGGTTGTCCATGGGCCCCAT
>JANRIN010000099.1:0-13589 GCA_033764965.1 Leptolyngbyaceae cyanobacterium bins.302
GTTAGCCAGCTTTTGCAGCAGTGTTACTGAGGGGTTGAGAGGCTGAAGACCCCGGTGTTTCAAGGTCATCGGTGAGGTGCGATCGCCCCCCAACAGAGAGGTTGAGTACATCAAAGTTGACACTCCAAGTGACAAGTTTCAGAGTGTTATCGACACAAGTGAACGTGTAGTTTAACAACGGTAACTGTAGAACGTTCAGAGTTCCAAAAGGTGTCTGGGGGCGATCGCCTGTGAGTCTTGGCTTTCCGAACCGTGGTTTGAAGGTTGACTGTGGGAGTGCGATCGCCCCCAAACGAAGGTGTAGTTTGTTAAAGGTTTGCCCCAACGTTAAAAGTCCCGAAATATTTTCTGTGTTCAGCGCAAGGTTAAGTACAATGGCGGTGATTGTGGGAAGGAGAGGATGGGAGAGATGTTGTGGGGGCGATCGCCAAGCAGCGCAGGCTAACACGGCGCTGCAACGGACTGTCGATAGATGTTGGTGGTGTCACAAAGGCGTTGGCAGCCGTTGAGCTAAGCGTTAGCTGGTCATCTTTGCACCAAATTGAAGCGTAGAAAGACTGTACGATTATGAAAAATTGCAGTTCAAGACCACTTGAGTTCTCTTTCGTAAATTCTTTGCAAAGATATGGATTTATAGAGTTTTGGGTAATGAAATTTTGCAACACTTAGTTAAGTAGTTATTCTGATGCGCTCTGCAATATAGACTATCTGGGAGATTTCTAATGAGGTTCAAGTTAGCTCTTAACTCAGGAGTAGTTATTTTAGGCAGCTTAGCCAGCCTTTGGCTACTGCCCAGCCATCCGGCAATGGCTCAGAGTCCCACTTTTCATAGTTTAGTCTTAGCCCAGTCTCAAAGTGCAGAGAGCTTTTACGAGCAGGGGATGGCAAAGCTACAGAGGCAAGACTATCAAGGAGCGGGGTCAGATTTTAATGAAGCGCTTCGTTTGAATCCTAATTATGCTGAAGCTTACTATGGACGTGGACGGGTTCGATATTTTTTGTATGATGACCGAGGCGCGATTTTAGATTTTAATGAAGCCATCCGCCTTAAACCTAACTATGCTGAAGCTTATTATGGTCGTGCACTCGCTCATATGTATGTAGAAGCATACGAGGCTTCGTCTAATGATTTCTTGACAGCACTTCGTCTGCAACCTGACTATGCAGAACAACCTGATCTTTGGTCTGATTTTGGCCAGCTACTACTTGCCGTAGGTGAAAATGAAGAAGCTCTTGCTCATTTTAACGAAGCGCTTCGACTACAATCCAATCATGCTGATGCCCATTATGGACGCGCCCTTGCTCGGTATAAGTTAAATGGAGATCTAAGGGCTTTTATTAGTGAGTTAGAAGGAACTGCACGCCTATATCGAGAGCAGGGTGATACCCAAAGTTTTTCTGAAACAGTTGCTGAAATTAACCGTGCTCGCGATCATCTGAATCAGCAAAATGTGGGAAATCGACAAGACGACTCGGTTGTATGTAACACATGGGACGATTACGCTAATGCTGGTTCTCGTAGATGTCGTTGAGGGGAGGTCTTAAAAGTCTGGATATCAGGTGAAGCAAGGAAAAGCCTTCATCGATCACGATTGATACGAGAGTCTTTTGAATTACATCGCTTTGACAAGCTAGCTAACAACGCAGTGGAGCGGACAGTTGAGAGTCTTCGTGCTTCGTTCTAGTTCATTCGCCGCCGCTTACTTTAGTCGTTAGCCTGCATCAAGTAACCAAGAATCCTTAATAAATAAGCCATGTCCAACAATGTTCAGTTTTTTGGTCCGCTTCCCTACTCTGCTTTCAACAATCCATCTGCTGGAATGGCTGTTAGTCCATTTAGTCAAGTTAACTTCACATACTTTCATTTAGAAGATTTTGAGGATAGAACCTTAAATACGCCAGGGGTCACTATTCGTGAGTTTGCGACAACAAATATTTCGACAGCCTTCAGTGACTCAGTAGATGGCGACGACGGTGTCATTGACGGGCAGGCTACAGGAAGTGCGAGCAGTTTATTCTCGAATTTCAGCACAAACAGCTTTACCTTTGATTTTTCTGCAAATGCGTTAGGTGGTCGATTGCCAACTCATGCTGGAGTTGTATGGACAGATATTGGAAGGAACGGTGGTGGCGCACCATTCTCCAGTGACCTCGTGAACAACACAGTTTTTGAAGCATTCGGACCATCCGGGGAACTTCTCGGAACTATCGGTCCTTTTTCGTTAGGTGATGCAAGTATTTCACGCACTACTTCAGAAGATAGATTCTTTGGAGTAGTCAACTCTAGCGGCATTTCATCGATTCGGTTATCAATGCCTGGTAAGAACAACTGGGAAGTTGATCATCTTCAGTATGGTAGTGTAGCCGTAGAAACAAATCCAACCCCTACTCCATCTCCAGATCTAAACGGAGATGACAACTTAACAGGAACACCAAGAAGGGACATTCTTCGCGGCTTCAATGGTAACGATACGATTCTTGGCTTAGGTGGTAACGATCGTTTATCAGGTGATGCAGGTAATGATCGCCTGATCGGTGGTGCGGGTAATGATACCCTGATTGGTGGAACTGGAAACGATATTTTGGATGGTGGATTAGGGAATGATGTGATTACGACAGGTTTAGGACGTGATCGTATTGTCCTTCGCCGTGGGCAGGGATTCGATCGCGTGACTGATTTCCGCAACAATCAAGACAAGATTGATTTGGTTGGTATTGGTTTTGGGCAACTAACTCTTCAACAACAGCGTAATGATGTGTTGGTGAAGCTAGGAAGAAGTAATGTACTTCTAATTGAGGATACAAATCTTCGTTTCATTAATCGTGTAGACTTTGTATAAAGTAAATTTAGTAATCAGGGATTCACTCTATCTTCTAGTTGCAGCGGCAGGCTAACAAGCCCGTTGCACCCCGACCGCTGAGAGATAGTTGGTTGAGAACGAGAGGTTATCTGCGGCGGGTGAACGGGGTCGTTAGACCGCTAAGTTATCCGTGGAGACAATACTTAAAGCTTATCTGCCTGTTAAACTACCAATCCAAGCAGGTAATACTGGTAACACAGCCTTTCCTTAATTCCATCCTTTGTGTTTAACAATCAGAAACTTGTCAACCGATTACTAGCCAAAATCAGTGAGGCAGAGAAAGAAACATTAGCAGACTTGATCAGCGAAAGAATTGAACAGGAACCTGCTGTCACAGACCGTCTTTTAGGAGTTATGCAATATCTCCTGAATCATCAAACAATTGCAGGGGTAAAATGGCGTGCCAAAACCCTAACGGATAGAGGACGCGGAAGCCAGGAAAATAACTATGGAGCAGACTTTCTTGCTGCGTTAGAAATTGATCTTCAAGGATACCAAGTCAAGAAGGGATTTTTGGCACAGTCAAAATTAATTGAGCCAAGCGAGAACTTTAGTAACGCCAATTTTGAAAAGATGCGCGAGCAGTGCGAAAAAATGCTCAAACATTCTTCTGCATCTTATGTTTTCTTGTATTCCCAACAGTCGGGAATTTCGGTAGTTCCAGCGATAGAAGTGGTTGGAGCAAGAAACTGTAATCCTCATGAGCTAACCAACCGAAAAATGAGGCAATTTTACAAGGAACATTTTGAGTGCTTTATTGGAGACCGAGCTATTCAAAGTGCTACTCCTCAAGCACTTCGAGAATTAAGCGAACGATTTGATGCAAGGAATGTTATCCTCATATCTGGTGTTGATTCACGCAGAGAGTCGCAACTAAACCTCTTTGATGTAGAGTAAAGAACCATTGGCTACTTTCGCATCATTCTTTTGTAACGATGACAACGGATGACTCTGATCTGCAAGCTCAAGCCCGAAATATTCTGGATGCGATCGCCTTTACCCCCTTTGAGCAGTGCCAACCATTAAACCGTGAGTTTAGTAGTATTCCTGCGCGTCCCGGTATTTATGCAATTCGACACAAGACTGATGGGTTGCTCTATATCGGTAAAACAAAGAGTTTACGCGGTCGCTTTAGTGGTGGGCATAAAGCTTTTTTGTGGGCATGGCTTGACAAGTACAACGACGAAGATGTGCGGATCGCAGTACAGGTCATTTCGCATTGGGGAAACCCTGCGCTACTATTGGAGCTAGAAGCCATTATTCTAAGAGCCACTGAACCCCCTTACAACGCCCAGATTCCCACTGAAAGGTGATGCCATGCAAGCCAAACTCCAAGAGCAACTTTCTCCGGCTGATGCTGAAGTCATTTTAGGGCGATTGCCTGAGCGAATGCGAGTAGCTCTTATTGATCGTGCTGCTGAAATTGAATACCCAATTGAAGCAGTGATTGAGATGGCGATCGCAAGTTTTCTAGACACAGAGGCGTTGGGTTTTGCAGATTGCAAACCAGGGCGGGGTCAATAGCGCGGTCTAACAATTCAAATGCAGCGGACGGTCGGGAGTTGCTGGCGTTGAGTTTGAGGTTATCTACCGCCGCTGATTTGAGCCGTTAGACGGCTAACCGCTCTGTTTCAAAAGCAAAATCTAATTACCTATCCCAACAGCGAACTTGAAGTGTATGGATACAACTCCCACTAAACTGTCAAACTCTTCAAACGATTCATCTAGAAGAGCTGCGTTGGAAGCTACTCGACGATTTCCACCTGGAACTGTTGGATACGGAGTGCATGCTGCAATACAAACAATTTCTAGTGTCATTGATTCTTCCGATCGCATTCCCGAGTCCTTACCGTTTTTCGGTGGAGGACCTATTGATAGCAATTCATTTGACGCAGAAATAGGTAACTACTTCAAGAGACCGGATATTCAAAGATTGATGGGTAGACGGTTTGATGAGCCAGGAGGTAGGGAAGCAAACTTAAAGGTGGCTACTGGTGAATATGAATACTGGCGAGAAGTTCGTGCTAGAAGTTGGCAGAAAATTTCTAGCCTACAGTTCAATCAGGAAGATTTATCAGATTTCATCGGGGGATCTTTAGGGGCAGCGGTTCCTCCTCAAACACGAGCGACTCTTCAAAAACTGTTTGCTTCCGGGAGAGCAGGAATTGCGAAAGCCAAATCAATAATTTCAAGAACTTATAATCGGGTTTTTGGAGAAGTTACAGAAACTCTTGATTCCATAGGAATAGGTGAGTCTAACCTAAGTCCGGCATACTTAGGAGACGTTGGAGATTCAGGAGTGTTTCGCGTAAACTTAGCTGAATCAGGGCTTACCTCTATTCAGTCAATCACAATCGAAGATGATAACGTTATCTCTGGCGGTACTGGAGCAGCATCCGGGTTTGATCTAGATATGATTAAACTTTCACCAGTGTTAACCAATAGTGCTTTTCAAGCAAGTTTTCTAGTTGGCTCAAATGCTTTTACCTTCTCCGATTTAACTACTTCTTTCCAACCGGGATTCTTACAACCCTGGCAATCAGGTGATCCAGAGATTTGGAATCAAGATCGCCTTTTTGGAACTGCTGGTTTAAGAGTCAATTTTCCAAGTGCAACTCTTGGTGTTCTAGATGGGGAGAATGGTTTAGAGTTTGGCGGAGTCTCAATTGGTGAAGGTGGCAAAATTACTTTTACTTTGAACAGTCCAATTTCATCTGCCAACTTGTATCTATATGTAGCAGATGTTGGCGGCGGTAATGATAGCTTTCGAGTTAAGGTTTCTTCTGTTTCCAATCCAAATTCACAGCAAGGCTTGACTTTACAGGGAACATTCAATGGCGATGTGATTGATCTGGTGCAGGGATTTAATGGATTAGTTGGGAGGGGAAATGACAATATTAGTGGTGGTGCTGGAAACGATAGGATATTTACAGCAACCGGAAATGATACAGTAAACGGTGATACTGGAGATGATGTACTAGATGGTGGGCAAGGTAACGATAAAGTCTTTGGTGGTGAAGGTAATGATTATCTGCTTGGTCAAGTTGGCAACGATCAATTAGTCGGTGGAAGTGGAGTTGATGCACTTGATGGAGGTCAAGGTAATAATAGACTCACTGGTGGCAGCGATCGAGATATCTTTGTGCTTAGCAGAGGTAATGGAAAATCTATAATTCAAGATTTTCGTCCACGGCAAGATTTTCTTGGACTTTCAAAAGGAATAAAAGCTGGTAATTTAGATGTTGTTCAAAGAGGGCGCAATGTCTTGATTAGTCGCGGTAGTGATCAATTAGCATTGTTGTTGGGTGTTCAGATTGAGCAGATAAGAGATTCTAACTTTATAAAAGTGTAAAACTCTTGCAGTACAAACTCCTGGTTTCGTACTTAAAGATAATGCGTCTAACAATCCTGTTGGAGCGGACTATTTAGAGATCTCGGTTGGGTTGCATAGAATACTGGTAGCCGCTCAAGCGAACCGTTGTACTGCCTAAAGCTGTCGGTGGGGACGGTGACTGAAATCTATCTGCAAATAGCGAAAGTTTTAGAGAATTAATGTGGGTGTGATTAGCGAATTCATGTATTTGGGGAAGAATTAGGTTAGTAGTGCCCTGGCAGAACACCCAATGGCAGATAAAGTTGCAATCTTCTTGGATGTTGAGAATTTATCAGGCTGGCTAAAAGCGGACGGAGGAGAAACACTTCTGGAGCGTGCTAATGAGTTAGGACGTGTTGTTGTACGTCGAGCTTACGGAGACTTCAGTATTCAGTCGGTAAGTGTACGCCAACCAGAGCTAAATCTACTCGGATTCGAGTTTGTCCATGTTTATCATCCAGTAAAGGGTAAAAATTCTGCTGACATCCAAATTGTTGTCGATGTTATGGAATATTTAGCCCGTATTCCTGATTTAGAGTGGGTTGTTCTTGCTACAGGAGATTCTGATTTTTCGCCTTTATTTAGGCGTTTAAGAGAATTAGGTAAGTCTGTGGTGGGTGTTGGACCAAGATCTGCTCTCAGTGAAGCCGTCAAAAAGTCTTGCAATCGATTTATTTACATTGACGAAGAATCTACATCTGACAGTTCATCTGGTTCCTTAAAAACTACTCAGTTACGTGAAGATGCATTAGATTTACTGGAGCGTGTACTTGATAAATTTCCAGATGGCGCTGGTCTTTCGACCTTAAAGAGTGAAATGCTTGAACTTGATTCAGCATTCGATGAGCAAAATTTAGGGTTCTCTGGATTTATGAAGTTTCTCCAGAGCGCACCTGAAATGGTTACGGTTTATCAAGTTAAGCAAGCTTGGCATGCAAAGGAAGTATAAGCAGGAAAAGAGCAAGGTGAAATTTTATCTGACAACAATAAGAGAGAATCCACCTTGGTAGAGCCTACGACTGATTTATATAAGCGCTTTCTACGTAAAAGTGGTTGGAGATCGTGCGAGTCATCTTTCTTGTGGGACTCTCTAACTAAGCTGAAAATTCGCTTTCCAGAAGGCTTTACTAGAAGTGAAGAGTTTGAGTATTTAATTGAGTCATTTGGTCACAACAGGACTCGTGGAGAGTTACGAGCAGCTATCTACATCCTTTACAAAGCAGGTTTCGTCTCTCAACAACAGCTAAAGCAGGACGATGAACCTATCTTAACCGCTCTTTTACCTGAGTCTGAGCGAGTAATGTCAAAGAAGGTAGACGCTGTAATGGCTCATCGGCTTGTCCATGTTTGTAAGTCTCATAATGTATCGTTCATTCCTGAGCTTGTAATCCCGTTATTAAATAACTCATATAACAAAGAGCAGTTTAAGATCCTTATTGACAACGCCCAAAGTCATTAGAATATTTAGAAACAAAGTAAAGAAGCAACGGCAGTACAACAATTCGGGTGCAGCGGATTGACCGAAGCCGATTGGGTGAGATGCAAAGACCCTGGCAACCGCTGACCCGAACCGTTCGACTGCTTTAAGTTGCCAGTGACGGTCTAATCTTAGATGGTATTGACAGATAGCATTGCCTCTCTCAGTTACGGTAATTCTACGAGAGTGGAAATTGTTGTAGAATTTTGAGAAACGATTGCATCCCAAAATTGAGCAATTTAATTGTCATTATGCTGCAAGCTATCTACCGCAAAATCTTGGTTGAGTCAAACTTTAACATTCTAACTAAGTTTTTTAAGTATAAGCCCAAGCAAAGCAGTAATGATGAAGCTATCAGTCAAGTAGTGCTTTGGAACTTGCTATGCATCCTGATTTCAGGATTAGTTTGCTTTACCCTTGGATATCTCGGAGCTAAGGATCAAATCCCAAAGGGTTTAGAGATTGTTCTACCAATAATTTTGTCTGCTCTAATTGGATTCGATGTTGTTAAAGAGGTGCCTTCTGAAATTATCAGATCAAGATTATCAGAAACTTACGCTTTAGGAGAAAAGAATGGAAAAGCAGATCGCCAAACAGAGTCTATTAGTGTAGTCCAAGAAAAATGTCATTTGTACTATCTTTCTCGACTTACTAGTACAAATGGTACAACTCAACGAAAGCTAGAAGAATTAGTCCTTAGAGATATTAGCCCACAAATACAAGAGCGGATTACAGAACGAACTCTAATTCAATATGAGAAAGAGCTTCAAATGGAATTTGCCTATCTGAAACAACTAAGATCTATTAGATGCTCGATTCATAGTATCCCGGACGAAGTTTTTCAAGAGATTGCGTTAGCAGCTTCGATGAAGACACTAGGATTACAAAAGAACGAGAAATTAAAAATGGAGTATGGTTCCGACTATTACACCTTTTTCCTTGATGTTTACTCTTACCTCCAAGCATGGATGATATGTAGTATTGACAATGATTCTGGAACATCAATGCCAGCAACTACAATTGGTATGAACTATCCAAGCCGCAATGCACCAGAGGTTCACCTTTACTTAGATGTATTTCGGCGTATTCACCGTATGTTGCAGGAGCAATCACGATTGAATTTATATGTTGATGCTGTCGCAATTAAAACAATTCAAGAAAGAATAGGTGAATTAATAAGATGGATCGAAGGATTTTAGCTGCATTAGAAGAGTTGATAAAGTATTCAGAAATATAGGTCAGTCTGCACGGAAACCCTACTTTCAGGAAGCTTCATTAAGAGATTCATACACAGACCTACATCTCTCCCGATTATTTTTGCTAGTAGAAAGGGGTTCTTGTAACATTTTGCTGATCGAGCATCTAACCTTCGTCAAAACTAGTAGTTAGTCAATAAAAGAATGGCGAGCTGCGGATCCTCTAACGTTAGATAAAATGGATTTCTCAGGCAATATTGACCCGTCAATCATTAATTGATCAACTACTAGGATTCCTCGTTAGCTAAATTAGCGATGATTTCCCATTCACCAAAATCTAACATAAACCAGAAAAGGGTACTGGTTTTTCATATAGGGAAATTCTTTGAAATGCTCCTAGGGATAAAGGCTCCAAAGATTTAGCAACGAAATACCTAAAAAGCTTTGTTCCATTAGGCTCCTAGGTAATTTATCTCATATTGAAAAACCAGTGCCTAGAAAAGACCACATGAAAAAGCCTTCGTGATCTTCTCTGCACCAAAGGTTCATCCACTGTTCATAAGTTATCCCACCACTCATCTATATCAATTTTATTTACATCAATTTGATCATTGAGAATGGCCTTGACTTTATCTTCATACTGCTTCAATCGTTTAGGATCTATAGCACCCTGCTTTGAAGAAATTTGTTCAGCTTTAAGAACTGCTCTTAGCTGAATAATTTCTGCTCTAGTACTATTTGAATTAGTATTCATCGCTATTTCCTCCAGCATACGTAAGGCAACGGCTGCAATGCGAACCATCCGATTATGAGAAGACATAACCATTTCCTCAGTAGAACTTATTGCAGATAACACAAAGTTCTACTAAGGATCAGGAAAAATTGAGATTAGTTAGGGGACTTTTGATCCCAATTAGCATCCTACATACTTCAGCCTCCTATATAGTACATTCATACCATAAAACTGACAATGCTTTTCATTGGAGAATTTCAATTGATAAATAGCTAGCATGAATTTCTGCTCTGCTGGATTACTTAGCCTTTCTTATTAACAAACGTCTGGAGCAATCTGCATGGCGCTTTCTAACACCTTAAATTTGGAATCGCTGAAGGCGCAGTCGAACAACCGCAATGCACCGGAACCCTAGAGTATGCTGGTTGGTAGCTGGGCTTGTCTGAGTCCGGTGATTGCGAACGTTAGCTGGCTCTATCCTTGAATGAAGATGTTGCTCCATTTCAGTTCCAGGGCAATCTAGACTTAATTAAGTTCAACCTAAAGCTATGGGAGCCGAACCTGTCTGGTGTTTATTTCGAGTTCAACCTCAAGACTCTGCAAAAGTTAAGAGAGCTTTTAATAAAGCCATCAAACAATCAAAAGTTGCTCAGAAATTGCAGGACTATTTACAAAGTCGCAATGTTGCATCATCAACACCTGAATATCCATTCACTGAGATGTTGAGGGAATTTTATCCACAGGCATTTGCAAACATTTCTGATCCGTCAGATTTCTTTGACTGGGAGGACATGTATAACACGCCAGACCTCTTCTTCCCACAGGCATTTGAGAAAATGGTTAAACAGCTTTTCATCGGCGATAGCCCAATAATGTCTATTGCAATAGGTGAGGCAACAGTAGAGTTTGTATCATCTATTCGTGTTGGTGTTAGCCAATTTCTTTACGCTGGTTTAGGTTGGAAAAGAGCAAGCAGACTTCCAGGCTATTGTGGAAACATGTTCATTCCATTGGAAGAACTACAAGATGCCTTGATGAATGTTGAGCAACTATTTGCGGAGGTAGATGAAGAAGACTTTTTTGCAAGGGCTTGTGCTGTTGGTGCAGGAGACAGCTACTGTGATTTAGAGAAGATTTTTCTCCTTCCCTTAGCCCTAAGTAAAGTGTTAAGGGAGGGTAATGGTTTTTTGGCGTTGAACTACCCACATCTAGGAAGTTTTCCCTTTCCGGGCAATGAAGAATATGATGGCTACTAGGTCAGCCAGCTAACAATTCAAATGCAGGCGGACGGTTGAAAGCCGCTGGTGTTGAGTTCGAGTTTGTCTGCCGCCGCTGATTTGAGTCGTTAGCCTGCAAGTGCAGAAGTTACTAGATAAGGAGTAAGGAGTCGATAAATGCCAAAACCACTAATGCCGACGGTTGATGTCCTATATAACGTGCGACCAGTTCGGGGAGTTTCAGACCGAAAATTACTGAGTTGCCCTCCAGATGGATCAAGGGTTGATTTATGGACTCAAGATGATGGGACTGGTCGTCAAAGGTGGAAATTTACCAAAGTTGATGGCAATGACAAACTTTATCACATTGAAGTGTTCTCGGGAGTGACAGGCACAAGAAAATACTTGAGTTGTGGTGCGGATGGGAGGATTGACCTATGGAATACAGATGATGGGACTGGTCGTCAAAGATGGGAATTGATCCCTCTCATGAACAATAGCTTTCAGATTAAGGTTGGAGGTGGTACGAATCCGGGTGAGACGTATCTAAGCTGTACTCCAGATGGAGGTACGGTTGACTTGTATGACCAAGATGACAAATCGGGTCGCCAACAGTGGGAACTCATTCCAGAAGACTTTGAAATTGATAAGGTGAATTTCAATCTCAATAAAGCAGCTCAGTTCCCGAAACCCGATTTTATATCAACGCAAACTGTCAGAAACGATACGTCGGTACCACAATCGGGAGTTAAGGTTATTTTTGAGCGCAAAGCGATTGAAACATCAAGTTTTCAGCGAGAGCATGGATTTGCCTTTAAAGTCTCGGCAGAAGCAAAGGTGGACGTTCCTTTCGTGGGTTCTGCCGATGTCGCAGTGGAAACATCGACTGAACACAAATGGACTTTTGGCACACAGGAATCTAAAGAAGATACACGAAGTTATGAGTTGACCGTTGATGTTCCACCTCGCTCCGTTGTAGTTGCAAAAGCAACGGTGACTATGATCCAAACTGACATTCCTTACACGGCGGTAGGTTACTCTAAGACGACTGGGGCAGAGATTACCTCCTCTGGTACTTGGTCTGGAGTATCAGCTAGCGAGATTTTATATTCTATTGAGCAAAAGGACTTAAGGAGCGTCCAACCTTTGTAAAAACACAGCAGTAGCAGCCTGAAACACTACGTTCTCGTCTATCTCAAGGGTATATCTGCAAGAGTAGGCTGCTCCAACGGACTTAGTAGGCTCGTCGATCGCCGTAGGCTGGGTTGACATCAGGAAACCCAGCATTGCTTTTCTCTATCAACACTGACAAAAGCGCTATCTCACCTAAAACACATCGACACATTGACCCTTATTAGAATCGGGGAATTTTGATCGTGCATCGCGATCGTTGAAAACAGACATCAAATTCTCGAAAAAAGTTCGTTTGCCCAAGGATTAAGGGCACCTGAGAGACTTGCGCCCAAGCAAACGCTAGGCGAACTGGTTCCAAGTTCCCAATTTGAATATGCACAAACAAACCCCGTGCTTCAACTCTCGCAAGATTTCCAGCCAACGGTAAGCGGACAGTTTGTTCCTCCCAAATGGCACCTAACTGTAGCCCTATGTCATAAGGTAAGAGATTAACCGTAGACCCAGTATCGAGCAGCGCGTTCGCAGAAACAGAGGAACCTGAATAATTCAGAGTGATGGGAATTGTGGGTAATGCTTCATCGTCAGAAAAGGGGAACTCAACCGTACTAGGCATGAGTAGATGCCTCTCGGTCATCCTGAATCATCTGCATCAGAATGTTTGCGGCTTCGGTTGCGTCGTAGGGTGACCAAATTGGATACTCTGATGCAGAAAAGATGACTTGCAGTTCAGCATCTGGGATTTGCGCGGCTAGAAGTTTGAAGAGTGATAATTTGTCTAGTTGGCTCAGATTATTGACTAGAGGAATTAATTCAGCAAGAGACATAGCTTAAACTCCCAGACATGCGAGGATATATTGATCATAAGCGATCTGCGAGGTACGGTCTAACAATCCCGTTGCACGCCGACCGTCGAGAGGTTATCTGTGAGTGTTTGAGGTTATCTGCGGCGGGTGAACGGGGGCGTTAGCCGTCCTTTAAATAAGATGGTTTAGTAATGTAATTGAGTTCAGAGATTTAATTTGCATGCGTGAACCTATTTTTGAAGAAAATGTTAATTTTCTGAATTAATCATTACTCGCCTTCGCTAAGGCGTAGCACAACGGGAAAAAATCAATGGCAACAACGAACAAAGCAGGCAAAAACTTCAGGCGGATCGTGACCGGGCACGACCAGGGTGGAAGTGCTATCATTCTGTCCGACGCACCACCCGATCGAGTGCAACAGATTGGTGGTCTAGGTGGTCCAACCTTCTTCGAAGTGTGGAATACCCGCGAGACACCAGTTGTGATTGATCGGCAGTCTGGGGAGCCTGCAGAGAACGGCTTGGTGTTGGCACCTCCGAAAGGCGGTACCAGAATTCGCGTGATCGACTTTCCGCCGGAAGGTGACGCAATTCGGAGCCTGACAACAACCCAGGCTACCGAGAAGTTCAGCGAGATAGGAGGAGAAGATGCGGCGTAATCGTTCAGGGGGTTGAAGCAAGGAATTGAGGAAAATGGGAAGTGCTGCTAGGCTAACAGGATGGCAGAGAAACAGCCCCTTACGATTGCAGACATCAGCCCAGAGGACTGGGCAGCAACGCCAGAGAGTGTGAAGCG
>JANRIN010000316.1:0-20497 GCA_033764965.1 Leptolyngbyaceae cyanobacterium bins.302
CTCGGGGGTCTTCTAAGTTCGTAAAATGCTCTAATAGCGTTGCAGTCGGTGAAGTCATGGGGCAATCAGCGATATGGATACATGGGTTAAACCAGTATCTCACTCGCTCCCTTCCCATAATTTAGATGCGTTTGCCCTGGGTATCAATCTATGTCAATGTCTTCTCATCGCCCCGTTTATCTCGATTGCCATGCCACAACACCGGTTGATGTGCGCGTGATGCAGGCAATGCTGCCCTATTTCACAGATCTGTTCGGCAACCCTGCCAGTATTAGCCATCAGTATGGCTGGGAGGCGGATGCCGCAGTCCAGCAGGCACGAGAGCAGTTGGCAACGGCAATCAACGCGACTCCGGAGGAAATTGTTTTTACCAGCGGCGCAACAGAAGCCAATAATTTGGCGATCAAAGGGGTTGCAGAGGCTTATATCAGCCGTGGCAAGCACATGATTACTGTTGAAACAGAGCATAATGCTGTCCTCGATCCTTGCCGCTACTTGCGATCGCTCGGTTTCGATATCACTTTTTTACCCGTGGGGGCGGATGGCTTAATCAATCTGCTGGATCTGGAGAATGCCCTGCGTCCTGATACAATCCTGGTTTCCATCATGACTGCCAATAATGAGATTGGTGTTCTCCAACCGATCGCCCAGATTGGAACTTTATGCCATCATCGCGGCATTTTGTTTCATACCGATGCGGCTCAAGCGATCGGCAAGGTGCCCTTGGATGTGCAAGCGATGCACATTGATTTGATGTCTCTCACTGCCCACAAAATCTATGGACCCAAAGGGATTGGAGCCTTGTATGTGCGGCGACGCAATCCTAGAGTTCAGCTTGCCCCTCAATTGCATGGCGGAGGACACGAACACGGAATGCGATCGGGCACCCTTTACACGCCTCAAATTGTCGGACTGGCAAGGGCTGTAAAGCTTGGCGTGGCATCAATGGCATCTGAAACGGAGCGAATTACCCAGTTGCGCGATCGCCTCTGGCAAGGATTGCAACCTCTGAGCGGAATTTATCTGAACGGACACTCCACCCAACGGTTATCTGGAAACTTAAACATCAGCATTGATGGAGTTGATGGACAAGCTCTGATGATTGCACTGCAACCTTATATTGCAGTATCTTCTGGCTCCGCTTGCACTTCCGCCAAAGCCTCGCCATCCCATGTACTACAAGCGATCGGACGTTCTAGTGCTCTGGCTTACGCCTCAATTCGGTTTGGGATTGGACGATCGAATTCAGAAGCCGATATCGATCTGGCAATTCACCACGTCACCCAATCGGTCCAAGCCTTGCGGCAAGCGGGTACGGTCACGTCGATTTAAATGAACCATTCAAGCTAGTGACTATTCAAAAAAGTGCTATTTAAAAAGTAAGGGTCGGCACAAGGCACGACCCCAACAACAGCCCACGATGTAATAAATCGTTAAGTTCGGCTAACTCAGCCCCACATTACTGCGATCGTAATTCAACCGATTCGGGCGAGCTTTGCCGTGTTCAGCCTGACGAGCGATCGCTTCCGCTGGCATCCCAATTTCATCCGCCGCACGGCTCAACAAGCATTGCTCACGATTTTTGATCATATGTTGATGACGCAACATCAATGCACGAGCTTGATCTTGAGTATCCATAATCTCGATTCTCCAAAGTAAGAAATAAAATTTTCGCTTCTCCAGATCAATATAGCAGATTTCTGTATCAAATCATACAAAAAATAACTTTTCTGAAGATTGATCGATATGAATCCCTAATGAGGTACGTCAAGAAAGTGAATTCTGATAAAGGTCTACTCATCTAACTTCTACGGTATCTACATTAGAGCAATCAGAGTAAATGTTGAAAACGCATGGCTATGATGCGAACTCTACATAATCAGAAATATTTTGTAACTATGTATACGTTTTTGCATTGGACTTGCTTTTAACTTGGTTCTAACAACGCATTGATTCGCATCGCGGTCTAATGCCTAAAAGATTGTTACTTACTGAGTCAGCCTTAAATTTCAAGTTTGAGATTGCGTTCCAGTTTCGAGAGTTCCAGTTTCGAGATCGGTCTGGTTTTGAATTCCTGAACCACTAGAAGCACTTATTTAATTATCGTCTATCGTCCAGTCATCAACACTGGAGCCAGACTCGTATACCCACAATTCTGATGCCCATTGATTTCCAGATTTCCTGCAAGAGAAGGTCAGCATGACAAGCACTGTTCCAGCAGCGGCGAACCTCAATAAGTTTGAAAAGTTTAAGGCTGAAAAAGATGGATTGAAAGTCAAAGCAGAGCTAGAACGCTTTGCCCAAATCGGTTGGGAGGCAATGGATGAAACCGATCGCGACCATCGCCTGAAGTGGGTTGGGGTTTTCTTTCGCCCCGTCACTCCGGGCAAATTCATGATGCGGTTGCGGATTCCCAATGGAGTTATCACCAGCGACCAACTGCGAACCCTGGCGGGCGTTGTGCAACGCTACGGTGAGGATGGCAGTGCCGACATCACCACGCGCCAAAACATCCAACTGCGGGGGGTTCGGATTGAGGATTTGCCAGATATTTTTCGCAAGTTTGAAGCTGTCGGGTTAACCAGCGTTCAATCGGGCATGGACAATGTCCGCAACATCACCGGTTCACCCGTTGCAGGCATTGATGCCGATGAACTGTATGACACACGGGAACTGTGCCAGCAGGTGCAAGACCTGATTACCAGCAACGGTCAGGGCAATCCCACGTTTACCAACCTGCCGCGCAAGTTCAATATCGCGATCGCGGGTTGTCGAGATAACTCCGTTCACGCTGAAATCAACGATATCGCCTTTGTGCCCGCCTTCAAAGATGCGGTGTTTGGCTTTAACGTCCTGGTGGGTGGCTTCTTTTCTGCCAAGCGGTGTGCGGCAGCGATTCCCATGAACGTTTGGGTGCCACCGGGCGATGTCGTTGCCTTGTGCGAAGCAATTTTGCTGGTGTATCGGGATCACGGCTTACGTGCCAATCGCCAAAAAGCTCGGTTGATGTGGCTGATTGATGAATGGGGACTCGATCGCTTCCGGCAAGCGACAGAGGATCAACTGGGCAAACCCCTGCAACCCGCTGCACCCAAAGATGAATTTTGCTGGGATAAGCGAGATCACATCGGGGTCTATGCTCAGAGCCAGCCAGGATTGAGCTACGTTGGGTTACACGTTCCCGTCGGGCGGCTGCGGGACACCGATATGTTTGACCTGGCTCGAATCGCAGATGTCTACGGTAGCGGCGAGTTGCGCTTAACCGTGGAACAAAATGTCATCCTGCCCCATGTCCCCAATTCCCGGATTCCGCTGCTGCTGCAAGAAGCCTTGCTGGAACGCTTCTCCGTTGAGCCAACAACCCTGGTGCGATCGCTCGTCTCCTGCACAGGCGCACAGTTCTGCAACTTCGCCTTAGTGGAAACCAAACAGCGGGCATTGGCACTGACCAAACAGCTTGATCAAGAGCTGTATTGTCCTCAGCCTGTTCGCATTCACTGGACGGGTTGCCCCAACTCCTGTGGTCAGCCTCAAGTTGCCGACATCGGCTTGATGGGCACCAAAACCCGCAAAGACGGTAAAGCCGTGGATGGTGTTGATCTATACATGGGCGGCAAGGTCGGCAAGGAAGCAGAACTCGGCAAATGCGTGCAAAAGGGCATTCCCTGCGATGATTTGAAACCAATTCTGCGAGATTTGCTGGTTCAATCCTTTGGTGCCAAGCCTCGTAGCGAAGCACCCCCAGAGATTGCAGATAACCTGGCAACCAGTCTGCAAATTACCTCTGACAACGCCTAGTTTGCTTTCAACTAAACCCTGAATCACTTTCACTCAAATTCAAGGATCTCATTTCGTATGTCGAATCTGTCTAGACGCAAGTTTTTGATCACCGCTGGCGCTACTGCGGCTGGAACCATGCTTGTTCATGGATGTAGTTCCGGTTCCAATAATTCAACCACTAATTCCTCTCCCGCAGCATCCGCAGTCAATGTCAGTGCGGCAGATGCGCCCGAAGTCACCAACGCTACCCTCGGTTTTATTGCCCTAACCGATAGCGCACCCCTGATCGTTGCGCTTGAGAAAGGGATGTTTACTAAGTACGGCATGAAAGATGTCAAGTTGTTGAAACAAACTTCCTGGGCAACGACTCGCGACAACCTGGTGACTGGTTCTCAAGGTGGCGGGATTGATGGCGCACACATCCTCAGCCCCATGCCCTACCTGATGACCACTGGCAAAATTACCGACGGCAAGGAAGTACCCATGTATATCCTGGCGCGGTTAAATCTGGACGGACAGGCAATTTCCATTTCTAACACCTATAAGGACTTGAAACTGGGGGTCGATAGCGCCCCGTTGAAAGAAGCGTTTGCAAAAGCTAAGGCAGGTGGGAAAGATACCCGTTGCGCCGTTACGTTTCCGGGTGGAAACCACGATTTGTGGATGCGCTACTGGCTGACCGCAGGCGGGCTTGATCCCAACAAAGATGCTTCTCTGATTGTGATTCCGCCGCCCCAAATGGTAGCAAACATGAAGGAAGGACAAATGGAAGCTTTCTGTGTGGGCGAACCCTGGAATGCCCGCCTGGTGAATCAAGGCATTGGTTACACTGCGATCAACACAGGTGAACTGTGGAATGGGCATCCCGAAAAAGCCTTTACCTTACGAGCAGAGTGGGTGGATAAAAATCCCAAAGCAGCCAAAGCCTTACTGATGGCAGTCATGGAAGCACAACAGTGGTGCGACAAGACGGAAAATAAGGAAGAAATGGCAACCCTGATCTCCAAGCGGGAATATCTGAAAACCGATAAGAAAGACATTCTGGAGCGGATTCAGGGTAAGTACGACTATGGCAATGGCAAGATTGTGGAGAGTAGCCCCCATGCCATGAAGTTTTGGAAGAACGGTGAAACCAGTGCCTCCTATCCTTATCAGAGCCATGATCTCTGGTTTGTGACTGAGGATAAGCGCTGGGGGTATCTGCCGGGTGATTTAGATGGGGCAGCGTTGGTGAAGAAAGTGAACCGGGAAGACATTTGGCGCGAAGCTGCGAAGTCTCTTAACGTTGCAGCGGCTGACATTCCCAAGGATACTTCTCGCGGGGTGGAAACCTTCTTTGATGGCACGAAGTTTGATCCGGAAAACCCAGAAGCTTACCTCAAGAGCCTCAAGATCAAAGCCTTGAAAGCTTAGAAGTTGTTTATCTGGGTAAAGCATTTGGCTGAATCGCATTCATTCGAACAGTAAATTCTTGCCAAATGCTTTACCTTTCCTTGAATGTTGTGATCCTGTCTATCTTTCTCAACCATCTCTAAAAATCATCATGGCAACACGCGCAGATATTGGTTTTCCAGCTAGTTTTCTCTCAAATTTTCCAGACCAACTCCAGAAGACTGCTCGTCGTTTCGTTCCGCCGATCTTGGCATTAATCGTTGCCCTTGCCCTATGGCAAATTTTTGCTGAAGTTACGAAGACGCTTCCAGGTCCGATTCAAGTAGTGCAAGATACCTGGGATCCCTTGATTATCCAACCTTTTTACGCTGAGGGCGATGATAAGGGTTTGGGTTGGCAAACGTGGGCAAGTTTGCAGCGGGTTGCTGTTGGGTATACCCTGGCGGCGATCGTTGGAATTTTGGTGGGTGTGGCGATCGGGGTTGCCCCCATTCTCTACGAAGCGGTTGATCCCATGTTTCAGGTGTTGCGGACGGTTCCGCCCCTTGCCTGGTTGCCGATCGCCCTTGCTATTTTCAAAAACTCCGGTCCTGCGGGTATTTTCATCATCTTTGTCACGGCAATTTGGCCCATCATCTACAACACTGCCGTTGGTGTGCAACAGATGCCGCAAGACTATAAGAACGTGGCTAAGGTGCTGCGTCTTTCGGGTCGCGAGTACTTCTTTGATATTCTGTTGCCTTCCATCGTGCCTTATATGTTCACCGGGTTGAAATTGGGCATTGGCTTGGCGTGGTTGGCGATCGTGGCGGCGGAAATGCTGCGGGGTGATACCGGAATCGGCTTCTTCATCTGGAACTCTTACAACAGCGGCGCAATTAGTGAGGTAATTCTGGCACTGGTCTACATCGGGATCGTTGGCTTTTTGCTCGACAAACTGGTTGGCTTCCTGGCAACCCTGGTTAGCTCAGATAAGTAGAAGACCCAACCCCAGTCCCTGTTACCCATTCTCCATTCTCAAAGCTTATGTCTTTCTTTCTAGAAGTTGATCACGTCGATCGCATTTTTGCCCTTGCCGATGGTGGGCAGTACATTGCGCTGAAAAACATTGACCTGCAAATCCGGCAGGGCGAATTTATCTCGCTGATCGGACACTCTGGCTGTGGCAAATCCACTCTGTTGAACATCATCGCTGGTTTAGATCGCCCCTCCAATGGTGGAGTGGTGCTGGAAGGGCGAGAGGTTACCCATCCCGGACCCGATCGCATGGTGGTGTTTCAAAACTACTCCCTCTTGCCCTGGTTGACGGTTTACCAAAACATTGAACTTGCCGTCAAAAAAGTGATGAAAAACTTGCCTGCCGAAGAGCGGGAAAGCATCATTCAACATCACATTGACCTGGTGGGTTTGCGCCATGCCGTCCACAAGAAGCCTAGAGAGTTGTCTGGTGGGATGAAACAACGGGTGGCGATCGCTCGTGCCCTGGCAATTCGCCCCAAACTGTTGCTGTTGGATGAGCCTCTGGGTGCCCTGGATGCGTTGACTCGCGGCAATTTGCAAGAACAACTCATGCGAATTTGCGAAGAGAGTCAAATTACTAGCGTCATGGTGACTCACGACGTGGACGAGGCGTTGCTGTTGTCTGATCGCATTGTGATGATGACCAACGGACCTGAAGCCCAAATTGGGCAAATTCTGGAAGTGAATATTCCCCACCCACGCCACAAGCTAGAAGTGGTGAATCATCCCAGTTACTACGCCCTGCGGAATGAAATTGTTTACTTCCTGAACCAGCAGAAACGGGAGAAGAAGCGCAAGTCGAAGAAGGCAGCGGCGATCGCTCGTCATGGTTTGGAAAAAGTCAACCTGGAGATTGGCTTTGTCCCCTTGACCGACTGTGCGCCTTTAGTGGTGGCGAAAGAAAAGGGATTTTTTGCCAAACATGGGTTAGAGGAAGTCACCCTGTCCCGCGAACCCAGTTGGAAAGCCGTGATGGAAGGGGTTGCTTCCAAGCGGTTGGATGCGGCTCAAATGGTGGCTGCTATGCCTCTGGCGATGACGCTTGGATATGGGGGCAAGGCTCCCCTGCCGATCGTGACTTCCCTGGTGTTGAGTCGTAACGGCAACGCTATCACCCTCGATAAAGACATCTTTGACCGGGGAGTACAATCCCTGGAAACGTTTGCCGAGTTTGTGAAGCAATCTCCAGATAGCCCCCAAACTTTAGGCGTGGTGCATACCACTTCCATGCACAACTTGATGCTGCGCTACTGGCTGGCAGCGGGGGGAGTCAATCCCGATCAAGAAGTCAGCATCACAACCATTCCCCCGGCTCAGATGGTGTCCAATCTGGTAGCGAACAATATCGCGGGATATTGTGCCGGTGAACCCTGGAACTCCCGTGCGGTCTACGAAGGGCAAGGGGTGGTTGTGGCGACGGATCTGGACATTTGGGCCGGACATCCAGAGAAAGTGTTGGGCGTTCAGGAAGAGTGGGCAAACCAATATCCCCAAACTCACCTGGCACTGGTCAAAGCCTTGCTGGAAGCCTGTGAATATTGTGACGATCGCCGCAATCGGGAAGAAATTTTGGAACTCCTGTGTCGTCCCGAATATGTGGGTTCGGCTCCAGAATACACTCGTCCTGGCTTCATTGATGCTTACAGTTATGGCATGGGCGAAGAACCCCGGAGCTTATTGCGCTTCAACCAATTTTTTGTCGATCGCAGCAACTACCCGCAGCAATCTGAAAGTCTTTGGATTTTGACGCAACTGGCGCGTTGGGGTATTACCCCGTTTCCTAAGAACTGGGTGGAAGTGTTGCAACGAACGCATCGTCTGGATGTTTTCCGGGAAGCGATGCAGCAACTTGAATTGGCTCCGATCGAACCCGATCGCAAACCCTTCGCTCTCTTTGATGAAGTGGTGTTTAACCCAGATGATCCGCTCGGTTATCTCAATAGTTTTGCGATTCACGGCACAATTCGGATCGAAGAAATCAACCTGGATGGCATCACAACGGTAGCCGCTTAGACAAAGCGTTCGCGGGAAGGGAAGTACAACAAAAAATACGATCGTATTTGCTACTTCCCTACTCCAAATGAAATCGCTACATCAGTCCTCATAGTCCTTTATTTGCCAAGCTTTTATGCAAACCCTCACCAGCCCACAAGTTACAAACTCTGTTCAACCTCGATCCGGCTTTTTAGAAGTTGACAACATTTCCAAGGTATATCCCACACCCAGAGGGGAATACACCGTTCTCGATGGAGTCAACCTTACCGTTCAAGAAGGGGAGTTTGTGTGCGTGATTGGGCACTCCGGCTGCGGCAAGTCCACGTTATTGAATATGGTTTCTGGGTTTGCCCAACCCACAACTGGAGAAGTTCGGTTGAACGGTAACGTCATCACCCGTCCCGGTCCAGAGCGCATGGTTGTGTTCCAGAATTACTCGCTGCTGCCCTGGAAAACAGCGTTTGAAAACATCTTGCTGGCAGTGAATGCCGTTTATCCAGAAAAGAGCAAAAGCGAAAAGATCGAGATTGTACGCCAACACCTGGTAATGGTGGGATTGGAAGATGCGGCGAATAAAAAACCAGGGCAGTTGTCAGGCGGGATGAAACAACGTGTGTCGATCGCCCGTGCCCTTTCAATTTATCCTGACATTTTGATTCTGGATGAACCATTTGGTGCCCTGGATGCAATTACTCGCGAAGAACTGCAAGATGAGTTGGTGAAAATTTGGGAAGAGCACCGCATCACCATCATGATGATTACCCACGACATTGATGAAGCGCTGCTCCTGGCAGATCGGATCGTGATGATGACAAACGGACCAGCTGCCAAAATTGGTGAAATTATGGAAATTCATTTTCCCCATCCCCGCAACCGCAGCCAGTTGATGGAAGACCCTGAGTACTACACCTTGCGGAACCGGGCACTCGACTTTTTGTTCGGACGCTATGCTCATCACGACGACTAAAGCACTGGTGGCGATGGTCTCGTAAAACGACTGACTAACAAAGAGGCGATCGCTCAGGTTATTGAACATCTAGCTTGTTGACTTTGAGGAGGGTTGCAGTGATTTCGACCGTTAGCTCCCCACCGCCAGACTTGCCCGATCGCATTCTCTGTTACTACATCAACACGACGGCTCATTTGCAAAAAGCCTGCATTTCGGGTATTTCCAGGGTGCTGTTTGAGCAAGTTGTTTTCCCATTGCAGCGAATTTTGTTTGAGGCGAGTCCGGAGGCTCTTCTAGAAATTCACTCCTGTTCTAGCTCCGGGGAAACCATTTTGCAGCGGATTCCTTGCTTGCAATTGCGAGTGAGTCAACCGAGTCTTCCACCCTCACCATCCCTGCCTCCCATAGCTGAAACTGATTCACAAACGACTGTTTCACCAACTTCTGCTGCTCAAACATCTGTTTCGCAAACAAACCTGGCAAACGAATGATGACGACTTCGGCAAAAACACTTTGCCCCTACTGTGGTGTGGGTTGCGGGTTGGAAGTAATCACTCCACCGCAAGCAAATCAGCCCGTTAACTCGGATCAGCCAGCAGGAAATTGGAAAGTGCGGGGCGATCGTGCTCATCCTTCCAGCCAGGGCATGGTGTGTGTCAAAGGGGCAACTGTGGCTGAAGCGCTGGATAAGAGTCGCTTGCTGTATCCCATGTTTCGGGAGTCTCTTGATCGACCCTTTCAACGAATCAGTTGGGATGAGGCATTCAGTCTAATTGTGAGTCGGATTCAATCTTTAGTGAGTACACAAGGATCCAATGCTGTTTGTATGTATGGTTCCGGGCAGATGCAAACTGAAGACTATTATGTTGCTCAGAAGTTGCTCAAAGGTTGTTTAGGGACGAACAATTTTGATTCTAACTCCCGACTCTGTATGTCGTCTGCGGTTTCTGGCTATGTGCAAAGTCTTGGTTCCGATGGTCCGCCCTGCTGTTACGAAGATTTGGAACTGACAGATTGCGCCTTTATCATCGGAGCCAATGCTGCCGAATGCCACCCGATCGCGTACAACCGCTTGCAGAAGCACCATAAAAAGCATCCCACCATGAAAATGATTGTGGTGGATCCACGCCGCACTCCAACGGCTGAGGATGCGGATTTGCATCTGGCAATTCAACCCGGAACAGACATTGATTTGCTGAACGGCATCGGGTATTTGCTGCTGCAATGGGATCTGATTCATCCCGCTTTTATTCAGCAACATACTTCTGGATTTACAGAGTTTGTCGAGGTGGTTCAGCATTACCCACCGGAAATCGTCGCCCAACGTTGCGGTATCTCTGTCGCGGATCTGGAAACTGCCGCCCGCTGGTGGGGAGAGTCTCATTGCGTTTTGTCTCTGTGGTCGATGGGGATCAATCAGTCCAGCGAGGGCAACGCCAAGGTGCGATCGCTGATTAACCTGCATCTCCTGACCGGACAAATTGGCAAGCCTGGAGCGGGTCCTTTTTCCTTGACGGGTCAACCCAACGCCATGGGCGGGCGCGAGGTCGGAGGGTTGTGTAATCTGCTTCCGGGCTATCGTCATGTGATGTTTCCAGAGCATCGCGCGGAGGTTGAGCAATTTTGGCAACTTCCTCCCGGCAGCATTTCATCCCAATGGGGACGCACCGCATGGGAGATGATTACCGGGCTGGAAACGGATGAAGTGGGGCTATTGTGGGTTGTTGCCACCAATCCTGCGGTGAGCCTGCCGGATCTGGAACGAGTGAAAGCGGCATTTCTGCGATCGCCCTTCACCATTTGCCAGGATGCCTACTATCCCACAGAGACCGCCGAATATGCCCATTTGCTTTTGCCTGCTGCCCAGTGGGGAGAAAAAACAGGCACCATGACCAACTCCGAGCGGGTAGTCACCTTATGTCAGGCGTTTCGATCGCCTCCTGGTGAAGCTCGTCCCGATTGGGAAATCATTGCTGAAGTTGGACGACGCTTGGGCTTTGCAGATAAGTTTCCCTTCACCACCTCGGCAGAAGTCTACGCCGAATACGTTCAACTAACTCAAGGGCGGGTTTGTGATATGAGTGGCGTGAGTCACGATCGCTTGCGTCAGGAAGGCGCGATGCAATGGCCCTGTCCCGTTGGTGCAACGGAAGCGGCACCTCCAACCCCAACCAAGCGCCTCTACACCGACCTGAACTTTCCCACGCCGGATGGACGCGCCCGGTTTGGCGGGTTTCACTCGCGCGGGTTGGCAGAACCGCCCGAACCAGACTATCCCTTTATCCTGACAACAGGGCGGCTTTATGGGCACTGGCACACACAAACGCGCACAGGCAGAATCGACAAAATTCGCCAGATGTATCCCACTCCTTTGCTGGAAATGCACCCCCAGGATGCGGAGAAGTTGGGCGTTCAGGAGGCTGATTGGGTGGAGGTGCGATCGCGCCGGGGTTCTGCTCGCTTTGCGGTTAACCTGACCCGCCTGATCGCTAAAGGCACTGTCTTTGTTCCCATCCACTGGGGCGCACTTTGGGCAGACCAGGCAGAAGCCAACGCCGTCACCCATCCCGAATGTTGCCCCGATTCTAAACAGCCTGAATTGAAAGCCTGCGCGGTGCAAGTGATTCCGGTATAATCGCCGTGATCCACCCTCCGCGAGTTGTCTCATGGTGCCGTCTAACCATCGCGGTGTTGATGCTGAACACCGGATCGAGGCTGATCGAGAAGAGGCAACTGTCTCAACTGCTTTTGATGCCAAATCTCTCTCCTCCCTGTTTCTCGTTTGTGGGCTGGGCAGTGTAGGGCAGAACTGTGTGGCAGTTTTGAAGGCGTATGGCGCGAGGGTGAACGCGATCGATGCGATGTGCCCAGACGATTGGGAACTTCCAGAATTACCCAACCTGCTCAATGCTCTGTTCGTTGGCGATTGTCGTAAGCCTGAATTATTAGAACAGGGAATGGTGCGGGAGTGTAGCGCTGTTCTGTTGGTCACGAATGATGAGCGAGTTAACACAGAAGCGGCATTTGCTGCCCGACTCCTCAACCCTACTGTGCGCTTGATTGTGCGATCGTCCAAGCACAACCTGAATCATTTTTTGGAGAATAGCTTAGGCAATTTCATCGCCTTTGAACCCACCGATTTGTCCGCTTCTGCCTTTGCCTTTGCGGCGTTGGGGTCCGAAATACCGGGCTATTTCAAGCTAGAAAACCAACTCCTGCGAGTGGTGAAATATCAAGTTAAGCAAGGCGATCGCTGGTGTAATCGCTCTGCCGTTCGCAGTTTAGATACCTCCTCGCGCCGAGTGCTTTGCCACACCAGCGGAGAGTTGGCGATCGAGCAGTTTTATGGCTGGGACGGAGACACAATTCTGCAAGCAGGTGATACGGTTGTTTACATTGAACTGACCGATCGTGTGCTGTTTGCCCATTTAGCCGTTGATCGCAGATATCAGTCGTCTGAATTACCATCCAACCAGCGTCCTCATCGTTGGCATCACTTTGCTACCCGATTGACCTTTGCCAATCTCAAGCGTCAGTTCATCGACTTGTGGCGATCGACGGAGCAATATCGAGCACGACGAGTAGCGGTGATTTGTGGCACTTTCACACTCTTGCTGTTGACCCTTGGCACCATCCTGCTGCATTGGGAATACCCAGAAGTCAGCTTTCGAGAAGCTCTCTCAGCCTCGTTTTCTTTACTATTGGGCGGCTACTCGGATATCTTTGGCGGACTCAACCCAGACAACACGCAAATAACTTGGACATCCCAACTGCTGGGGGTTGTCCTGACTTTAATCGGAACTGCCTTTATTGGGGTTTTATACGCCCTGTTGACTGAAGCACTCCTCACATCCAAGTTTCAATTCTTCAAAAATCGCCCTCCCGTACCCAGACAGCATCATGTGGTCTTAATTGGACTCAACAAGCTGGGAAGCCGTATTGTCGAGCTATTGCAAGACCTGAAACAACCCATCGTGGGCATTAGCACAACCGCGATCGAGCCTGGAATCCTGCCTCAACTGCCGCTAGTTCACGGCAACATCGCAGATACCCTATCGCAAGTTCACCTGAGTCATGCGAAAACCGCCATTATCGTTTTGGATGATGATCTGGAAAACTTGGAAATTGGTTTGATGGTTCATGCTGCGAACCCCGCCCTAGATCTGGTTTTACGCACCCAGGATCAACTGTTTAGCAACAACGTGTCCCGTCTGTTTCCCTATGCCCAGGTTTTGTGCGCTCCAGCCGTTTCAGCAGAAGTATTTGCTGCTGCTGCTTTTGGCGAGAATGTCTTAAGCCTGTTTCATTTAGGTCATCAAACAATTCTAGTCACCGAATATCACATTAGTTCAGAAGATACCTTAAACGGTTTGCTTCTGTCCGAAATTGCCTACGGTTATGGGGTTGTACCCGTTTTATACCAGGGGCAATCGCGCCAAGCGCCCAATTTTTTGCCCTCCGAAGATGTACGGTTAGATGTGGGCGATCGTCTCGTTGTTCTGGCGACAAGCGAAAGCTTACAACGCATTGAGCGTAAGGAACTAGCGCCCAAACAGTGGCAAGTTCGGGTAGAGAAGGTCTTGACATCAGATGCTATTTTCGAGGGTGCAAACGAAATTAGCCGAATTTCAGGCTACAGCCTCAGTGCCTCCCGCCACTTGATGGCGAGTCTGCCAGCCGAACTGCCGATTCATTTATACAAACATCAGGCGCAGCGACTTGTTAGACGCTTAGGTAAAGTTCAAGTGATTGCCCATCTGAAATCGAGAACAAATGACCAATGACCTTACAAAGTTCCTTTGGTGAACCACTAGGACTGAAATAAGTCAATCAGTTTCGCTGCTTCAGTTGCTGCACTATGATTTTGGGCAACCAATGCTGCACCCGTTTTGCCCATTTGCTCTAATTGATCCAGAGGTGTTTGCAGCACGACTCGCATGGCATCTGCCAACTCTTCGACCGAACCCGCAGGCACCAACCACCCGCTTTTCCCCGATCGCACCAACTCAGGAATCCCTGCAATGTAAGTGCTAATCACTGGGCGATGCAGCGCTAATGCTTCCATAATCACAACTGGCAACCCTTCAGCAAAGCTAGGAGCTACAAGGACTTGAGCATCCAGAATTTGTTGCCGGACTTGAGCATTGGTTGCCCATCCCGTAATCTCAACATGACGGTGTAAGTTCAACTGCTGAATTAAGGCTTCGATTTGGTTTCTGAGTGGTCCATCTCCAACCAAAACCAGCTTAAACGATCGCCCTTCCGCGGCAAGCTGACCTGCGGCTTCAATCAGCATTAGATGCCCTTTTTGCTCAGATAAGCGCCCAACGCAAACAAAGCGGGGTTCAGTTGCAATCGGCACGTAGGCAGCGTCTAAAAACATTTGATCCACGCCACAATGGACAACCTTGATCTTCGACCATTGGGGGTAGTCACACCAGCGATACAACTGACTTTTGCCAAAGGAACACACCGCCACAATGAATGCAGCCCGTTGAATTTTTTCCGACAGCGCGATCGCTCCCGGTTTATCAAACTCCTCCGGTCCGTGAACCGTGACGCTGTAAGGCGGTCCGCCTAGCACTCGACACAGCATTGAGACTGTGGCGGAATTTGTACCAAAGTGAGTGTGGAGGTGAGTGATATTCGACTCTTGCAGCCATTGCAGCAGAACGCAGGCTTCTGCCAGATAGGCAACATTGAGCAGCAGACCCCGCTCAGAACGAATGCCAATCTTCCAGGTCAGCCGCATGGCTTCGAGCAGTCGAATGGGTCGTGTCACCGCGGCTCGGAGCAGGTTGAGCAGCAAGCCTTTTGCCCCAACGCCAAGAATGTAGCGAGTTTTGGCGGCTTCTTGCTGATCTGCCTCATCCACTACTTCAGTGCTAATAGAGCGAATCGAATATCGGCTCACGGTCACACCAGCCGCTTCAACTGCCAGTATTTCTCGCCGAATAAAGCTATGGCTGGTTTTAGGGTATTGGTTCACCAAATAGGCAATGTTCATAAAACAGGCGGAGATGGGTCAGAAGGGGAAGCAAGCAGTTTAATCGTGAGCTTTTTGCGGGATGATGTCTCGTTCTGTTCGAACCCATGCCTTTTGGCGCTTAAACATAAATGCGAAGTAGAGCGGAATCTTCCATAAAACGTAAAGCGGAACCATTAAAAGAGTGCGGGCTGGCAATTGTTTACGACAGTACTTTGCCCAGGCAGACAGGATCGCCACAGCAATCATGCCTCCAGTCACGCCCAAAAGAAATGCCGGAAGAGGAGACGCACCCAGCCAGACTCCAATCAGGGCGATCGCACTGGTCAGCAACCAAACCATCACCAGTAGAGAAAGGGGTGGAACCAGCATATCCAAGCCCAGAACGAACAGGTCAAATCGGCGTTGCCTGAGGGCGGCTTTGAGCAGACGGGGAGCTTGAGTCAACATGGTTTGCATATGACCGTGTTCCCAACGGGTTCTTTGCTGTTTTGCGGCGTGTTCTTTTTGGGGCAGGATACTATTTACATAAGCATTGGGACAAAATAAGGGGCTATACCCAGCGATCGCCAGGTCGATACCCAAATTCATATCTTCAACAATATTGCTGCTTGCCAAATGAGCCTGCTGGATAATGTCCCAGGGCATTGCCATCCCGGTGCCTGTGAGCAAAGCAGGCATCCCCAGGTTATACAATCCCGCCAGCCGCACCCAGTTTTTCACTGTGAATGCCAGGGCAGAAATTGCTGCTTTGGGAGAAGGATTTGCAGGGGACTCAGCCAAATAAACACTCTGGATTGGACGATGGTAAGAGTTTGCACTTTGGGCAAGTTGAGCCAAACTTCCAGGAGCGACAATGCAGTCTGCGTCCACAATCACAACGACATCTGGTGGATTGTCCTCCATAAAACGGACACCGAAATCCAGGGCATATCCCTTACCCCGCAGTTCCAGATTGTGCCGCTCAATCACGATCGCGCCAGCCTCGCGAGCAGCAGATGCAGTACTGTCCGTGCAATTATCGGCGACGACAATGACCTGATCCGTCGGTTTGAGTTGGGGAAGCAGGGCAGCGATCGTCAAACCAATGCCAGCCTCTTCGTTGTGAGCTGGAATTAAAACATTCACTTGCGGCTGATCCGCTCCTGGTTGCCGAGAAGATTTGCGGCTGGGGAACAGAGCAGCGAAGCATTCTACAAAGAGAATTAGGCTGGGAATAAGCAATAGAGCCGCGATCGTGACAAGGAGGCTGTCAACGAGCGTGAGTAATGATTCCTCAGGTATCAAAGCGATGTCCTTAGTTGAACTTACTACTACTTAGTAATCCCAAAACGCTCAAAGGAGATTTAAATTCAGGCAGAGCTTTTAGAAATCTTCAAATCATCGGACAACATCGCCTGTTCCTTTTAAGTTACCAAGGAATGCAGCGGGCATATCGGTGGAAGAGTTGCCTGTTTGAGCAGTTGGATAGGACTGATATGGATGCCCTGCCCCAACATGATTGGCAATGACACCAACCACAGGAATGCGATATTTCTTCAAGCTTTCCAGCGTTTTATTGAAGTGCGATCGCTTCGTTTTGTTGACTCCCACAACTACCAGGAATCCGTCTGTTTTGGCTCCAAGGAAGTTAAGGTCGGTTAGCCCACTCATGGCTGGAGTGTCATAAATCACTAAATCAAACATTTCTTGCAAGCGTTTTGCAATGCGGCTCATCTCAGTGGAAGCAAAAAGCTTCGTTGCACCCAATTGCACTACTCCAGCCGGCATCACAGAAAGATTGTTATCAAGCGATGATTTTTGGATAACATCTTCCGCATCCAGCTTTTGTTGCAGTACGTCAATCAAGCCTCGATTGTTGGGCACATCCACAAGACTGTGAATCTGAGGCGCAAGCAGATTGGCATCCACCAGCAAAACCCGTTGACCCATTGAGGCGGCAGTCTGAGCAAGATTGAGCGCAACAATGGTTTTGCCGTCTCCTGGTTCCACGGAACTCACTGCAAGCGAGTGAATGGAGCCTGAGGTGTGTAAGAAGCGTAGGTTGGTATAGAGTGAACTGAAAGCATCCAGGAAAGGATTGGCAAGCTTGCCAGCCTTACCGCTTGACAAACCACTAAAGCCCTTGGTTGCCGAGGGAATTGAGCCTAAGAAGGGTTGTTGAACGGCATCCTGCAAATCTTCGGCGGTGACAAAAACATTTCTCAACTTCTCCCGCAGGAATGCAGCTAAAACTCCAATCAGCAAGCCACCCGCAACTCCTGCCATCAGCATTTGGGTCGCCTTTTTACCCCTAGTTGCGATCGGTTTGCCAGTCAAAGGACTACTCACCAACTTGGGCTTCGAAATGACTTCCCAGGGAACTTCCTTCTGAGCCGCTTCAACCCTTAAGGTCTCCCGTTGGAGCAGGAATTGATTCAGGGTCTTGGTTGCAATGTCAAGCTGTTGTTGCAGAGTGTTGTACTGACGGACGATCGCAGGTAACTCGATCAAGCGTCGATTCAAGCTGCCCTCAGTTTGAACAATTTGATTTGTTCTAGCTTGCAAGGCTCTAGCCTGATTACCCGCAGTTACCAATTGACCAATCAGCGTGACTCGGAGTGGATCCTGGAATGCTACCACCCCAGATGTTCCGGGCACGCCCGGAGAGCTTTGCCCTAAAATGATGCCTGCCTCTTGTCCAATCAGGCGGTTCAGGTTTTGCTCCTGATCTCTGAGGCGTTGGACGGTGGGGCTGTCCTCGGTGAATCGCGCCAAGCTAACAGCAATTTGGCTTTGGACTTTTTGTCGCTGAGTGAGAAGGTCTTGAAAGCGGGGATTTTGGCTCAGGGCACTCGCTGCCAATCCCTGCTCAGGACTTAATCTAAGCTGGTTCTGCAAGCTTGTGTATAAAGTTGCCTGCTCTTGAAATTCTGTTTGAGCCTGGAGTTTTAGATTCTGGACATCTTTCAACTGGTCAACGACTTGCTGATTCTCGATCGCAGGATCCGTGAAGCGGTACCGTTGCCGCATTGCCTGAAGCTGAGATTCTAAGTTGGTTACACGCTGCTGCAACCCAGGCAGTTGGTCTTCAATAAATTCAACCCCACCACCAATGCGGGTTTTGCGGTCTTCCAAGCTAAATCGCAGGTAACCCTCAGCCAGCTTTTCCAAAACAAACTGGACTGCTTGAGGATCGGTTCCTCGGTAGGTCACCTCAAGGGTGCGTGTGTTGTCCAGCATATTTGTACCGATTCGAGCCACCGTGAAATCCTGATTCTTCAAGGATCTCTCCAACATACTGGCGGTCACTTCTGGATAACGAGTTTGAATTTGGGCAGCAATTTTGGAGAGCAGTTCAGGACTTTGCAGCACTTGAAGCAGAGTCGGGTAATCCACCGAACTGCCATCCTGGGTCGATTGAGTGGCACGGGAAATCGCTGTGGGGTCTGTGGCTCGTCCCTGCGACGTAATCGGTTCCACCAAAATCCTGAAATCACCCTCGTAAATCAGGGGAGTGCTTTTATACCCCAGGTAAGCGACTCCGCCCGCGATCGCTGTGATACCTAAGATGATGGGAAGATTGCGTTTGAGAATTGCCAGGATTGGACGAATTTTGAGACCACCTTTTGGTTTCCCTTCAGATCCTTCTCCATCAGGGTTTCCTGTAGCTAAAGCGGGATCTTCCCAACGCGAATGTCCGTTGACAGGTAAACTCTGCATCTCATGTCCAGCTTGCATACTGTATTGTCCTCGCCTACTCCAGTGACTTTGCTCTAACTTCGTTTTGGATGCGCCCTATACTTCGGTTGAATCAAAAGCGGTTAATTTCTCAGGTTGGGGAACAACAGACTTCTGAAGCCGTTAATGCCTCCAAAGATGGTTAGGGGAACACCGATCGCATTGACGAGGAAGTCATTCACACCGGCAATAAACGTGCGGTTCACGACCACAATATCGTTGTTAAATAAACGTGGATTACGATCCTCGTTCATGTTTTGATCCAGGTCGATCGATAAACGCCTTCTAGAGACGGTTCCGTTGGGGTTCAGCCGGATCAAGTCAACATTTTTGCGGCTTGCTCTTCCACCTCTGAATCCTCCTGCCGTCATAATAGCCTGATTGATTGTAGTGTTGGGGCGTACCTGAATGGTTCCTGGAGTGGACACTTCACCCACTACACTAACGCTGATTGTTGCAGGAGAGAAATTACTTGTGGCGATTTGAGTTGCTTCCTCAGAGTCGAAGGTTGTTGCTCTGGAAATGACGATCGTGTCACCATCCCGGAGCAGAATATCCTGGTTCAAATCTCCCTGGCTCAAAAACTTCCATAGATCGATCGCAATAATGTCCTCGCCTCCCGTTACTCTTGGACGACGAATGCGGACTTCGCGAAGGTTAGCGAGTCCAGTAATTCCACCTGCCGTTTGAATCGCCTGACTCACACGTGGCCATTGGTTCCCACCCTCGGAGGCAGTCCGCTGGTTCAAGCTTTGTTGAGTAACTTCATTACTGATAACGCTAATGATGTAAGAACCTGGACGATTGACTTCGCCAATGACTCCCACTTTTAGCGGCCTCGGAGCTAACAAACTGACTGTCACAACTGGATTGCGGATAAACCGACTAAATCGTTGAGATAATACATTTGCAGCCTGACTCAACGACAGCCCAGCCAGAGGAACACTTCCCACCCAGGGAAGATTTAGGGTGCCGTCTGGCAGAATGGTGTAGCGTTGCTCCAGGGCGAGTTCTGGAGTGATATCGAAAATATCTACACGAACGATGTCCCCAGCTCCTAAGGTGTAAGCCTCCCCTAAGGTTGTTCCAGGTTGAACGTTTTCAGGAACAGGCGTGGCAGTAGGGGGGATGGGTGAAAACCCAGGTGCGATCGGAGATGGAGTTGCAGGTTGAAGGGGAGATGACTGAGCAAATACGGGTAGAGAGTAATTTACTCCGATTACGACAGATAGTGCCACTCCAGCGGCTGATTGGGGGGTTTTCCTGATCATGAGACTCGTTCAAATACAACAGACAAAATCAAGATTCAGACAGATAGCTACTTGCACCAATCTAACCTCTAAGCCGCCGTAAATTTGGTTAACCTTTGAGGGTGAACCTGAAACCAAATTGGGCGCTTATGGGAGGCACTGAGTTGTGTAACTTGCAATCAGTTTAGCCAATTTTCCCTGAAGTTCATAAAGATTAGCAGAGTTGAGGCAATCGTAGTAGGAATGACGTAACAGACATTATGAATGCTTCCGTAGATTCCACCTATGCTTCCTGAAAGTGCTTTACCCAAGTTTTATATCTACCATGACGAAATGCCTTACACAGCAGTGTGGGTCAAGCAATTAAAAAGACTTGATGAGCGATTGTGAGGAGCAAGTTTGATC
>JANRIN010000317.1:0-9675 GCA_033764965.1 Leptolyngbyaceae cyanobacterium bins.302
CGTGCCTTGCATTCCACTGGATTCATTACTTACTACCAGCGTAGGCGGGGTACTTGACCCGGTTACGTGACGATGGGGAGAAGGATGTCCCCAGAGAGGCACTCCTCTCAGTCAGAAGGCGCAGCTTTCACGTCGCACCAATAATCCAGTATTCTGCAATCCCTCGCGCTGCATATTCCGTGCGTTTGTAGCGGTAATCTCGATCGCGATTTTCTGTACCGGGTGACACTACCTCAATGACGATGGCAGGGGGCGGCATATCTCGTGTTAAGGTTGCCCGCCTCGCTCCTGCTAAGGCAGTTCGTGATTCTTCTGTATGCACGAGGAGATCTGGCAACCGACACTTTGCCCGCCGCCCAGTTACCTCAACCTCTGTGCCAACAGCAATTAATGCAATTGGAAAATGTTTTGCCAACTCAAATAATAGATATTTAGCAATGTCTAAATTACCCTGGCTTTCAGTCGGCATTTCTACTAACTCTCCATCCACCAGTTCATAGCGCGTGTCGGTGCCATCGTCGTAGGCAAGGTATTCCTCCATCGTCATCAACTTAGAGGCTTTGGGTGCAGTTTGAGTCATGGCTAGAAATCTCCGAGATCGCAGCAGCAACCATATCAGGATAGAAAAGTGAATGCGCCAATCTTAGCAAATCCTGGTTCTGCTCAGAGGGTTGATGCGTTACGGCTGCGCCTAGCCCATCCTACAGCCTTGCTCAAAAAGTTGGGCATCTTACGAACAAGCCGATGAGGTGCCAGTAAACCTGCGGATCGTTTCTCGCAATTGCTCTGCATCAAAGGGTTTGGTCAAATACTCGGTGGCTCCTGCTAATCGTCCTTTCACGCGATCGAAAGGGCTATCCTGAGAAGTCACCATAATCACGGGCAAGTGCTGAAACTGGGGCAGGCTGCGGACTGTGCGACAAAACTCTAACCCGTTCACATCTGGCATCTGCACATCCAATAGCAGCACCGCGATCGCTTGATGATAAATAATCGACAGAGCATCAACCGCATTGTCAGCGGTCAGCACCTGATATTCTGGCTCTAAAGCTCGTTTCATCAGTTGATGAATCACAGAACTGTCGTCGAGAGCGAGAACGATCGCAGGATTAGGTGTACCATTGGGCATAGTTTATGAGTAGATGAGCTAAATCTCATCAGCGTTTCTTTCAGAGTTCCCAAAGCCCTATGTCAGCGATTGATATTTGATAATTTTTTACATACTCATGTAGCGTTTAGGTGCTTTTAACTAGAGGCTCAATTGGAATTTGAATCCAAAACTCGCTACCCTGTCCTAGTTCTGATGAACATTTCAGAATGCCACCATGTTTTTCGACCACAATTTGATAGCTGATGGAGAGTCCCAATCCGGTGCCTTTACCGATCGGTTTTGTGGTGAAAAAGGGATTGAATAGTTTCTGTTGGGTTGCTTCTGTCATCCCAGCCCCATTATCTCGAATTCGAATGACCACGCTATTTGATGGCAATGGTTGTGATGAATCGGAATCACCATTTTTTTGTTCACTCATCAGTTCTGTATGAATGGTAATGGTGGGATTGGGTATTTCATCTAAGGCATCGATCGCATTCCCTAAAATGTTCATGAATACCTGATTCAATTGTCCGGCATAACACTCGATAGGTGGTAAATTGCCGTAGTCTTTAATCACCTGAATCTCGAATTTTGCACTGGTCAGTTTCAAGCGATTTTTCAGAATTAACAGCGTGTTATCAATGCCTTCATGGATATCCACAGGTTTCATTTCGGCTTCGTCCAGGCGGGAAAAGTTCCGTAGAGACAGCACAATCTGCCGAATCCGGTCTGCCCCCATTCGCATTGATGATAATAAACTGGGCAGATCTTCCATTAAGAAATCCAGGTCGATCGCTTCGACTTTTGCCTGAATGTCAGCCGTCGGCTGAGGATAAGCTTCTTGATAAAGATGCAATAGTTCAAGCAAATCTCTTACATAGTCGGCGGCATAGGCAATATTGCCATTAATAAAGTTGACCGGATTGTTGATCTCGTGGGCTACTCCAGCAACCAGTTGTCCCAGGCTCGACATTTTCTCCTGCTGCACCAGTTGCATTTGGGTTTGCTGCAACTGACCAAGCGCATTACTGAGATAGGTTGCCTGCGTTTGAGCGGCGAAGGCAGTTGCGCGGGTTTGAGCAAGCAGTTCTGCCTGGTCTAAAGCGATCGCCACCTGATCGGTCACTGCCTTGAGTAACCGAACTTCACTCGTTGTCCACTGGCGAGAACCCTGGCAGTAATGACAAACAACGGCACCCAATTGACCTGAATGGGTGCTAAGTGGGAGCAATAGCAGCGAGGTGGCTTTCAGTTGGCGCAGGAATGCGCGATCCTCTGGAGTAAGGGGTGGCGAGGTTGTCGAAACATCTTCAATCTGCAGCAATTCTAAATTTAAGATGGCTTTGACCAGAATAGAGTCAGGTTGAATGGAAAGTTCACCCACGGTGCTGGAGATCTCCGCATTTATTGCCTCGTGCGTCACCGTAAAGCTGAATTGATCTCGATGCGGCAAACACCATACAAAGCTACAGCGATCGACTTGCAATAGGGTATGAATTTCATTCACCGCTGTCTGCAAAATTGTATCCAGATCGAGAGAGTTGCGGATTTGATTTGCTAGATTAAATAGAATTAAATCCTGTTGACTAAGCAATTCCTGTTGAACTATTTGTTGTTTTAGTTGTTTAATTTCAGGAATAATTTGACGCAGTTTTGTCGTGTTACGTTTTAACTCCAATTGTGCGATGACTTGCTGGCTGAGAGTCTGCAAGCCCTTCTGTTGTTGTGGGTTCAGGTGACGTGGTTTGCAGTCCATCACGCAAAGCGTCCCCAGGACACAACCGCCAGTCGCAACCAGGGGAACACCCGCATAAAAGCGGACATGGGGAGCGTCTGTAACCAGGGGATGGGTGGCAAAGTGAGGATCTTCCAGAGTATCTGGGATCATAAAGACAGCGGACTGGCGAATGGTGTGATTACAGAAGGCGAGGTCGCGTCGAATTTCTGTCAGAGCGGTGCCGATTTTAGACTTTATCCACTGGCGATCGGCACCGATAAAACTCACCATTGCCATTGGAGTCTGGCACAAATCAGCCGCCAGTGCTGTCAAATCATTCAATCCCTGATCCGGTTCAATCTCTAGAAGCTGAAACTGATACACGGCTTTAAGCCGAGTCAGTTCATTGGTGCAGGGCATCGTTGTGCAGGAGAGAATTGATTCCAGTTGTAATTCAGGTATTTTCATAATTTTTATTAAAGCGCAATCAGATTGGAAGATTTTCCTTGGGCAGCTTGGAGCGGTGATTTGCCACTGGTGGCTTTAGATTTCGAAGTTTGGATCGGGAGGTAACTTTATGGATTGTAGCGTTTCTCCTCCAACCAGAAGTTGTGCCATCTCTTCACTAATTTCTGTCCATTCGGGGTTGGAGGCTTTCCCTGCACACCAATCGAAGGTTATCTCACTGAAGTCAGGACAAGATGGCTTTTTGAAGCCGCGGGAATAGTGTTCAACCCAAACCACGAGATCTGGATTTAAGTCAAACTTCTCCACAATCAATGTTGCTAGAGATTCAGCTTTGCAGGGAACGAACCAACCGCTGGTAAGCATTATGTTGGTAATAACCACAGTTTGCACTTCTGGGTGGGGGTAGTAGATACGAACACGGCACTGAATGTTCCAGATGCCGAACACCTGACCGGGGACATGGCAGCTATAGAGTTGATCGACAGTTTTCATAGTTTTTGGAATGGATGAATCGTGGGAATGATAGAGGAGGTTGCGATCAAACCAAATTCATCGATCAGCGATCGCGAGTACAACTTCAAATTAGCTCAAAGTTTTGAAGAAATTTTGAAGATGCTAAGGATCGTGGATTGAATGGTAGTGTGTTAGATCTGTGTTTCGGCTTCGCTCAACACACTGTGAGTGCGGGTTGAGCGGAGTCGAAACCCACATTTCTAATCCATCATCTGTGCTGTCGATTATTGATTTTTTAGCAAGCGATCGTATTCCGCTTTAATTCGGTTGAAACATTCACAGGCGGAGACTTCCAGCCCAGACTGATTCAAAATCTGAACATTTCCCCGCCGATACTGAATGAGTTTTCGCTCCTGCAATTTCTGCGCCATCTGCGTGACTCCTGCCCGCCGCACACCTAACATTGCAGCAATAAACTCCTGGGTCAATGGCAAATGGTCAGAATTAATGCGGGATTGCACTTCTAGCAACCATCGCGGCAACCGTTGTTCCAGAGTATGCAGCGAGTTGCAAGCCGCTGTTTGTGACACCTGCGCCAAAAACGCTTGATTGTAGCGCAACAACACGGCATGGAGTTCTCCATAGCGCTCAAACTCTGTTCGCATAATTTGAGTGTCAATTTGCATTGCGCTGCCTGCAACCTGCACCCCACATTCCGTCTGGGTCGTTTCCTGGTTGCTCATGAGGGTGTTAATCCCTAACATCTCTCGATTGCCGACCATCCCCACCTCTGCTGTTGCACCATCTTGCATCGTGATAGTGACAGAGAACAGGCAGTTGATCGGAAAATAAACGTGGGTTAGCTGATCACCCGGTCTGTAGATGATCTTGCTCTGCTCATACTTCATTTGGTGAAGATGCGGGGTAAGCCGCTCCAATACCTCTGGAGAGAGAGCGGCTAATATTCGGTTTTCAGCAGTCATACGTAAGAGCCTTGGAGAATATGCAGAGAGGCTCTTCGTAGAACACGGTCCACAGTGGGTTGAACTGAAAATCAATTAAGTTGTGTATAAGAGCGCTCCCACGCTGCTTGTGCCCGCTGTGTCACACTCGCAACAGTTTTAACTAACCGATCTAAGTCCAGGGGTTTGGGTAGGTGTTGGCAAAACCCAGCCAGCAAAGCTTGCTGACGATCGATATCACCAGTGTATACCGTCAGGGCGATCGCCGGGATCTCAACCTGTGCCGCCTTCAATTTCCGGATGAAGGAATATCCATTCTCATCGGGTAGGGCAATTTCGCTAATCACCAGATCGATTTGGGTTCGTTGGATAATCTCCAAAGCTTCCCTAACCGATGCCGCTGTGAGCGTTTCCACTCCATATTCGGCAAACAACATCACCAGCAACTCTCTAGAGTCAAGATTAGCATCCACCACCAGCAACCGCAGACCAGGCTGAAGTAATTGTGAAGCAGGCAGATTGGATAGACTCATTTCATAAAGGCACACTGCAACGAGAGTAGACAGAAGACCGATTTTCCCAACCGTTCAAGACTATGAAAATTGTGTTTCACCTAAAAGGTACAATAGTCCCCCATAGAGGCGAGTGTCGGTACAGTTTCGTACTTTGGCGAAAACTTAATACTTTTCAGTAATGCCCTGAGAAGCTGTTTGTAAACAGATGTAAATGTGGCTCAAAAGTAAGCTCTGAAGCGATCCTCCCTAACCTTCTTTAGCCAGGAGGGAACCAAACCCTGAGTCTGAAATCTCCCTTTGGAATGGGGATTTAGGGGGATCGAAACATGGACTGACAAACACTTTCTGAGGATTGACAAACTGGAAGTTGAATGACAAATTGTGTCCCTGAAGGCACCCCAGAATGACACGTCAACGAACCTCTGTGCATCTCTGTTACAATTTGGTAGCTGATGGATAAGCCCAAGCCCGTACCTTTGCCAACTGGTTTTGTGGTGAAAAATGGCTCAAACACTTGAGTTCTAACGTTTTCTGGAATCCCTATACCGTTATCTTCGATCGCAATTTTGACTCGGTGTTCATTCATCACATCAGTACTGATGAGTATTTGAGGTTGAGGCTGCTGACCTTGAGCATAGGCATCGTCCAGCGCATCGATCGCATTAGAAATAAGATTCATAAAGACTTGATTCAATTGCCCCAAAGAACATTCAATCAAGGGCAAGTTTTGCCAGTGTTTGATGACTTTAATCTCAGGACGCTCTGGTTTAGCTTTGAGTCGATGCTGCAAGATCATGAGAGTTGTATCAATGCCCCCTAACAAATCCGCAGGAGCCGCACCATTTTTATCGACTCTGGAAAAGTTGCGGAGGGATTGCATAATATCTCGAATGCGATCGATTCCCACCCGCATGGATGAAAGTAATTTGGGTAAGTCTTCCAGCACATAATCCAGCTCAATCTTTTCCGCTTCTTGCTGAATTTGATTTGGAGGATTTGGAATAAGGTTCTGGTAAAGACGAATCAAATTGATCAAATCACCACTGTATTCCAGGGCATGATGTAAATTTCCAGAAATGAAGCTAATTGGATTATTCACCTCATGAGCAATACCTGCAACTAATTGCCCCAGGGAAGATATTTTTTCAGTCTGAACCAGTTGCGATTGAGTACTTTTTAGCTGAATCAAAGCTTGTTCAAGCTGTTCATTCTTTTCGGTTAACTCTAAGTCGCGCTGCTGAAGCTTCTTTGTTGCTTGAGTTAGGCGAGCCGTTCGCTCTGCTACTCGTTGTTCTAGCTCATTGTGGGCTTGCCGTAATTCAGCCTCTGCTTTTTTCTGGGCTGTAATATCCAGTCCCATTTCAACCACCATCGGTTCACCATTCAAGGCAACAAAGGGATAATCATAGATCTGATAAAACCGATCTGATTTCGCGTCATGATATTCCCAAAGTTGTGGTGCATTCGTATCAAACACTCGAAACGTTGGGCATTGCGGGCAGGGTTGTTGCAGTCCTGCGATGACTTCATAGCAATGGCGATCGCCCGGTTCACCAAAGATTTCACGAAACCGTTGATTGTAGAAACCTACGCCATGATTCTGGGGCTGAAGATAGAGAAAACTGGGCAGTTGATCTAACAAGCTATAAAGGCTTTGGCGCTCTGTTTTCAGTGCCTGGATCTCTTCCTGTTGAGTGGTGATGTCTCTGGCAGTTAGGTAGAGGCATCCATCCTGATTGGCACCCGACCAGGACAACCAGCGATAACTGCCATCGTAGTGACGATAGCGATTTGTGAGCGATAGAGTTTGGGTTGACTTCAGTTGGTGCTGGAGGGTGCTGCGATCGTGGTCTACTGTATCAGGATGCGCCCACTCAAACCACGATCGTCCTTCCAGTTGTACTAACGTCCATCCCAGATCATGCTGCCAGTTTGAGTTGACATGAATAAAACATAATTCTGCATCAAGTAGGCAAACCAAATCTGGAATGTGATTAAGCAATGTTAAGTCAACCATGATAAGAATAGCACTGGGGGGAATTTACTATAGAATCAGTTTTCCCCATACAAAACCTGAACAAACACAATTATCTTCTACACATTTCGATAAATTTTCAGGTGGGCAGCGGCGATCGTGTCCCAGGTGAAATGTTGAGCGAATTGCAGACCATCTATCCCCATATCCCGTGAACCTTTTTGAGTGTGCAGGAGTTCAAGCAAGCCAGTAGTCAACTCGTGCGCCTTGCGAGGAGCGACCAACTTTAGCCAGGGTGCTGCCACCAGATTGGGATCAGGCGGATCGGCGGCGGTTGCAATCACGGGTAAACGATGTGCCAGCAACGTCAAAAGTGAACCACTCTTGAGGGTAACGCCATGATTAAACGGTAATACTCCAAGGTCGGCACCCGATAGATAACGGGAAGCTGTTTCTGCTGCAACGTATCCTGTGAAATGCACAGCATCTTTCAGGTTAAGATCAGTCACTAACGTGTGTAGTTGTTCCCAGTAATGGGTTGCCGGGGTGCCTGCCAGCGCCAAGCTTTCCACCCCGCCAACGAATAGCAGCCGCGCCTGTGGTCTGGTGGCAACAACTTGTTTGAAGACGGACAGCAAGGTTTCTAAGCCTTTGACGGGATGCAGAAACCCAAAAAAGACAATGATTTCGGTGTCGTCATGCCAGTTGCAGGTTTGGCGCAACGATCGTCGGGCAGTGGCACGATCGATAGGAACTGCCTCCACATTGGGCGCGATCGGGATGCGGTGAATGCGATCGTGGAAGGCTGGCAAGCGAGTACGCAACACCGTTTCAGCCTCATCGTTGGTGGTAATGATGGCATCGCTGTGAGTCAGCAAAAAGCCATCTTCCCGATCCCACCAATAATGTGCCTGTCCCCATTGTTTCAACCATTCCAATGGAGCAGACGGGAACCATGCGGGTTGCCATTCCCACCAACCATATTCATGGATTGTGGTGACGATCGGTTTGCGCCAGCCAGTCATTTTCAGCAGGAGAGGGAGCAGAAAAATCGCCCGTTCAAAGCGATAGGTGCCTGCTGCGTGTTGAATGTGCAACAGGTCAAAGGGTAAGGTTTGCAGCGATCGTACCAGCGGTATCAATGCTGATAGCGTCCAATCTTCGACCACACCCATCACATCCGGTTGATTAACTGTCGCCGCTGCTGCATGGGTAGTTAGTACCAGGGATTGAATCCCGCATGACTGCAAGTGGTGCCGCAGTTGAGCCGTGTAGTGGGCAACTCCACAGCGATCGGGCTGATAGATGCCCGCGATTGAAACAACGCGCAGCATCACAACGACTGAAGCACAGGGGTTGAGGCAGATAACAGAGCCAACCCCGCCGCCACAACCTGATTGGGTGGAATGTCTAAGCATTCCAAATGGTAAGGACAGGTGAAGGCATAGCAGGGGCTACAGGGTGTGGGTTGGCGCAGCAGTTGGGCGGCAGTGTGGCGAGGCTGCCATTGACACTCATACTCGGTGCCAGCAAACAGAATCACGCTGGGAGTGCGAGTGGCATCGGCAATGTGCATGGTGGAGGTGTTGTTACTCAGCATCAATTTGGCATTGGCAATTAAAGCGGCAAGTTCAGTCAAATGAGTTTCCCCAATTAAATCAATTGCAGTGTTACCCAAAATTTTTAGTAGTGGCTTACTGTGTTGCCGATCTGTTGCAACGCCTGTAACCACGATCGCGTAGCCTGTCATTTCAGATAATTGCCGAGCCGCGATCGCGAATCGTTCGGCTGAATAATTGCGCGACTGGCAACTGGTCCAGGGATTTAACAGAATGTAGGGAGAATGGAGTTCATGCTGATGCAATTTCTCAATCGCTCGTTGCTGGGCTAATTCTGGAATGCGAAGGCGAAGACTGCGATCGCTGACCTGAAATCCAACCGACTCCACCAGGCGCAAATTTCGTTCCACTTGATGCGTCTCATCCGGTGCAGAACTAACTTCTGTACTGAAAACAGATCCGCCCCACTCCTTGGATTCACCCACTCGCAGCGGAATTCCTGCCAGATAACACAAATAACCTGCGGCATGGGGCGTTTGGCTGAAGCTAGTCAACACAATTGCGGCATCAAATTGACGATCGCGTATGGTTTCGATTAAGTTCCATTCACGACCCGGATTGAACTCAAGTTTACCTAAATCCTGCCACAGCGATCGTACGGGTAAAACATCATCAATCCAGGGCAATAGCTCTGCGGCTTGCGACCCACCTGGACTTGTCATCAGTGTCATGCGTGATTCAGGTAAGGTTTCTTTGATTGCTCTCAGAGCGGGACTCGTCATCAATACATCGCCAATGTTGTCCAGCCGCATGACCAGGATGTTTTGGGCGGAAGACCATTGGGGGATGGGGGATGGGCTTCGACGTGAGCGTTCAGCCGAACGGGGTTGGGGGTGAAGGGGTGAAGGGATGAAGGGGTGGACTGATTCAGCC
>JANRIN010000320.1:0-3626 GCA_033764965.1 Leptolyngbyaceae cyanobacterium bins.302
TGGTTATACGCGGGAAGAGTTGATTGGTCAAACTCATCGCCTGACGGCATCTGGACATCACTCTAATGAGTTTTTTGACCATCTATGGAAAACGATTTCATCGGGTGAAGTCTGGACAGGAACCATCAAAAATCGAGCAAAAGATGGTTCATTCTACTGGGTAGAAACAACGATTGTTCCCATGCTTTCTCCAGATAGTGTTCCCTATCAATACATCTCAATTCGTAATAACATTACTGAACGAAAACAAGCAGAAGATCGACTCCGCGATCGCGAACAATTTCTTCGCAATATTTATGAAGGGGTGAGTCATGAGATTTTTGTGATTGATATCATTTCAGACCATGAATTTCGTCATGCTGGACTCAATCCATTTGCTGAACAGGTCACAGGCTTAAAGACTGCTGATATTCTCGGTAAACCGATGCATGAGATCTTTACTGGAGACGATGGAGACTCTATTATTCAGCGGTATGAAGAGTGTATTGCGGCTGGACAGACAATTGTCTATGAAGAGTGTTTGACATTCCAAAGCAAAGAAACGTGGTGGCTGACAACGCTGAATCCCCTACGCAATCAAGATGGAAAGATTCATCAATTGGTTGGGACTGCATTTGAAATTAGCGATCGCATCAAAGCTGAACAAGCCTTGCGAGAATCGAAACAATTGCTCCAACTGGTATTTGATACCCTACCCCAGCGTGTTTTTTGGAAAGATAAAGAGGGGTATTATCTAGGGTGTAATAAACTCTTTGCCGAAGATGCAGGGCTGCGATCGCCAGAAGAAGTGATTGGCAAAACTGACTTTGATTTAAGTTGGCATGATCTGGCTGTGCTGTACCAGGCAGAAGATCAGAACATCATGCAAAACAACTTGAAAAAGCTCAATATTGAAGAATGCAAGCCCCATGATGATGGTAGGATATCGTGGATTCGTAACAGTATGGTTCCACTTTATGATACTCATCATGAAGTCATTGGGATTTTTGGGTGTTATGAAGACATTACGACTGAAAAACAATTAGAACTGGAGCGACGGCAGGCAGATGAGCAGTTGCGCCAGAGTGAGCAGCGATTCCGTGATGTTTCCGAAGCGGCTGGAGAGTATCTCTGGGATTTAGACCTCAATGGACGCTACACGTTTGTGACTGAGAAATCCCTGGTGGTCAAAGGCTATCGACCGGAAGAGTTGGTTGGGCGAACACTGTTTGATTTTATGCCCGCTGATGATGCCAGAATCGTGCGACAAATTTTGCAAACGGCGATCGCCAATCAGCAGGGATTCAAACTACAACACCGAGATGTGACTCCGACTGGTGACATTGTTTGGGAAGAGGTCAATGGCATTCCGCTTTTGGATGATCAGGGGCAGATTCAAGGGTTTCGGGGGGCTGGACTGAGCATTACCGAACGGAAGCAAGCAGAAGAAGCATTGCGAGCCTCGGAAGCAGAACTACGGCAGCAAACTCAGGAGTTGGAGCAAGCCCTCCGCGATTTGCAACATACTCAGACTCAACTGATTCAAAGTGAAAAAATGTCGAGTTTGGGACAACTAGTGGCTGGGGTTGCCCATGAAATTAATAACCCTGTGAATTTTATTCATGGCAACCTCCTCCATGCAGAACAATACAGTCATGATCTGCTCCACCTGCTACAAGCGTATCGAGCATTTTGCCCCAGTCCCTCATCAGAGATTCGGCATTTAGAAGACGATATTGATTTGGAGTTTTTAATTGATGATTTGCCGAAACTCTTAGGATCGATGAAGGTTGGAGCCGATCGCATTCGAGAAATTGTTAAATCTCTGCGTACTTTTTCTCGGCTTGATGAAGCGGAATTTAAGACGGTTGATATTCATGATGGGCTAGAGAGTACCTTACTGATTCTGCAAAATCGCTTGAAGTCAAAAAGTAGTTCTCCCGGTATTCAGGTGATCAAAGCCTATGGTGCCGTGCCGCCGATCGAATGCTATGCCGGACAATTGAACCAGGTCTTTATGAATATTCTCAGTAATGCGATCGATGCCTTGGAGGAACAGTTTGATCTGCATCAATGGCAAGCTGTTGATGTGGTAGCCATGCAACCCACGATTACGATTACCACGGAGGTCTATCGCCAAAATTGGGTGAAGATTGCGATCGCGGATAATGGACCCGGCATTCCCGCCCACGTTCAACAGCGATTATTTGATCCCTTCTTCACCACCAAACAAGTGGGCAAAGGCACAGGATTAGGGATGTCCATCAGCTACCAAATTATTACTGAACGACATCGCGGTACCCTGACGTGTGTGTCTACCGTGGGTACAGGAGCCGAATTTTTAATTCAAATTCCCATTCGCCAAACCCCATGACACTGGCTCAAAAAATTATCGCTTTGGTCAGAACGCTTAAGACAGAGACAACACTAGAAAACCGAGACTAGAGAGGCGTTCTGACTCGCCTTCGCCACGTTACACATGGCGGAGGCTATAAAAGCCATGAAAAAACGCCCTCCGAAGAGAGCGTTTTTTTGAGTGAGTTCTAGAGAGACGGATTAGCCGTTGATTGCAGGAGCCTGCATTGCAACGGGCGTTGCTTCACCCGAAGCCAAATCGAGCGGGAAGTTGTGAGCATTACGCTCGTGCATCACTTCCATCCCCAAGTTGGCGCGGTTCAGCACATCTGCCCAGGTATTCACCACCCGACCTTGAGAATCCAGGATCGATTGGTTGAAGTTGAACCCGTTCAGGTTGAATGCCATCGTGGAAATACCCAGTGCGGTAAACCAGATGCAGACAACGGGCCACGCACCCAAGAAGAAGTGCAGGCTACGGGAGTTGTTGAACGATGCGTATTGGAAGATCAACCGACCAAAGTAGCCGTGCGCTGCCACAATGTTGTAGGTTTCTTCTTCTTGACCGAACTTGTAGCCATAGTTTTGCGACTCGGCTTCGGTGGTCTCACGCACCAATGAGGAGGTCACCAACGACCCGTGCATGGCGGAGAACAAGCTGCCGCCGAACACACCTGCCACGCCCAACATGTGGAAGGGGTGCATCAGGATGTTGTGTTCTGCTTGGAACACGAACATGAAGTTGAAGGTGCCAGAAATTCCCAAGGGCATCCCGTCAGAGAAAGAGCCTTGTCCAATCGGGTAGATCAAGAACACTGCCGTTGCTGCGGCCACAGGTGCACTGTAAGCGACGCAGATCCAGGGGCGCATGCCGAGGCGGTAGGACAGTTCCCACTCGCGACCCATGTAGGCGAAGACGCCAATCAGGAAGTGGAAGACGACGAGTTGGTAAGGACCGCCGTTGTACAGCCACTCATCCAAAGAGGCGGCTTCCCAGATGGGGTAGAAGTGTAGACCAATGGCGTTGGAGGAGGGCACAACGGCACCGGAGATGATGTTGTTGCCGTACAGCAAGGAGCCAGCGACGGGCTCGCGGATGCCATCGATGTCGACGGGGGGAGCGGCGATGAAGGCGATGATGAAGCAGATGGTGGCGGACAGTAAGGTCGGGATCATCAGGACGCCGAACCAGCCTACATACAGGCGGTTGTCGGTGCTGGTTACCCAGTTGCAAAACTGCTCCCACACGTTGACGCTCTCGCGTCGCTGTAAGGTTGTTGTCATGGTAAGAA
>JANRIN010000325.1:0-4571 GCA_033764965.1 Leptolyngbyaceae cyanobacterium bins.302
GGCAGCAGGTTGGGATTGGGTTGACTGGATTGGAGGGGGGGGAGCGACAGGGGGCACGGGAGTAGGGGGAGGCGGGGAAGCCGTAGCCATATCCAGTGCTTGCACAACTTCGCTAACCGATTGATAGCGATCGCCGGGACGGTAGCTCAACATGCGGTTTAACACCTGGGCAAATCCCGGATTTACAGTAACCCAGCGCTGCCAGTACCAGGTCATCGTGGCATCGTCAAATAACTCCTGAGGTTCCCGCCCCGAGAGTAGGACGACGGCTGTAACGGCTAAGGAATACAAATCGCTGCTGGGGTAAGCTTTTCCCGTTTGCATTTGTTCGCTGGGAGCATAACCAGGTTTCCCGACAGTGGTGGCTTGGGCAATGCCTGTTGTCATCGTTTGAAATCGGGTTGCCAGTTCTTTCACCACACCAAAATCGATCAATACCGGCTTGCTGTCCTGTCGCCGCAAAATAATGTTGTCTGGAGCAATGTCTCGGTGAATGATGCCTTTGCTGTGAATATGCGCCAGCACGGGTAACAACTGTCGCAACAGTTGCATCACTTCTACTTCAGAAAATGCGATTCCCTGTGCCCGTCGCTGATCCAATAATTGGCGATAGGTTTGCCCTTCTACGTAATCCTGGACGAGAAACAATCGCTGATCTTGCTCAAAGGTGGCTCGGAACTGCGGAATTTGTGGATGCTGGATTTGATAAAGAATTTGGGCTTCCCGCTGGAATAGCTCTTTGGATTTGTCCAGAGCATATTCGCCTCCTTGGGCTGGAGTCAGTTCTTTCAAAGCACACCGCTCGTTGAACCGTCCCTGGTCTTCGCCTAAGTAGGTGCGACCAAATCCACCCTGACCCAAAATACTCAAGATGCGGTAGCGGTTTTGCAGAATACTTCCAACTGGCAGCGGCGGACGCATAAGACGGCTTTGGTTACTCCTGGATTGATGAGTCGATGAGTGAGTGATGAGCCTGATGGGATCAGGTTCCGGCTAATTTGGCTTTCACCAGTTCCTGGACTTTTTTGCCATCAGCTTTCCCTTTCAGTTGTTGCATGGCGGGTCCCATCACTTTGCCCATATCTTTGGCGGAGGTTGCGCCGACGGACGCAATCAAATCATCGATAATCTGGCTCACTTCGGCATCCGATAGTTGCTTAGGTAAATACTCCTCTAAAATGGCTAATTCCTGAGCTTCTACCTCTGCTAAATCCATTCGGTTTCCCTGCTGGTATTGGGCGATCGAGTCTCGCCGTTGCTTTGCTAGTTGGGTCAAGATTTCCGTTTCCTGGGTTTCGGTGAGCGCTTCTTGCCCAGCCGGACGGACACTCACTTCTTTTTCAAGAATGGCTTTTTTGATGCTTCGTAGAGTTTCCAGGCGAATTTTATCCTGGGCTTTCATCGCAGCTTTGATATGATCCGTTATTTGATCTTTTAAGCTCATGGGTATTTTGCGTCCCTTGTAACAGAAAAACCAACCTTAATCTGCTGATCTTCGATCCTTAACTGTCCTGAGAACAAGATAGAATCTATAAGCATATTATTTGTTCTGCGCGATCGCTCAATCCTGGTTTGGGATGCTGAGAGCGTCGCGACTCTTTTTTGATTGATGATTGGCATCAGCGATAAATATTTCTTTAAGACGTGTTACTTTACGCAAGTCTTTGTTGGCAAACTCCATCCCGATCTCAGGGAAATCCTGGGGGATGTTTCAATACCCTGATGGTAATATTGCCGTGATTGCATTCGAGGTCTACTGTGATCCGCACTGCACCCCTATCTCCCCAGCTTACTCTTCCCTCTCTCAATGACAATAACCGTCTCCGTCTCCTCTCTGGTTCAGCCAATATGGAGCTTTCCAAAGAGGTGGCGCGGTATTTAGGCGTTGATTTGGGTCCGATGGTTCGTAAACGGTTTGCCGATGGTGAACTGTATATTCAGATTCAGGAATCGATTCGAGGTTGCGACGTTTATTTGCTACAGCCAACGTGCCGTCCAGTGAATGATCACTTGATGGAGTTGCTGACCATGATTGATGCCTGCCGACGGGCATCCGCCCGCCAAATTACGGCGGTTATTCCCTACTACGGATATGCCAGAGCCGATCGCAAAACTGCAGGGCGGGAATCGATTACGGCAAAACTGGTGGCAAACCTGCTCACCCAAGCTGGAGCCAGTCGCATCCTGGCGATGGATTTGCACTCAGCTCAGATCCAGGGATATTTTGATATTCCAATGGATCACGTTTACGGCTCTCCTGTCATTCTGGACTATCTGGCAAGCAAACAACTGCCGGATATGGTGGTGGTTTCGCCTGATGTGGGTGGCGTTGCCCGCGCCCGCGCCTTTGCCAAAAAGTTAGATGATGCGCCTCTGGCGATTATCGATAAGCGGCGACAGGCTCACAACGTGGCGGAAGTGTTAAACGTAATTGGTGATGTGCGCGGTAAAACGGCTGTCCTGGTGGATGACATGATTGACACTGCGGGCACCATTACCGAAGGCGCACGACTCTTAAAACAGGAAGGCGCACGCCAGGTTTATGCCTGTGTGACGCATCCCGTCTTCTCGCCACCCGCGATCGAGCGCCTTTCCAGTGGCATCTTTGAAGAAGTAATTGTCACGAATACGATTCCCATTGGGCAGGAGCACCGCTTTCCGCAACTTACGGTTCTATCCGTTGCCAATCTGATTGGAGAAGCAATCTGGCGCATCCACGAAGATAGTTCAGTCAGTAGTATGTTTCGTTAGGTCTGTTTGGTTAGACTTGGTTCGTTAAGCCAGAAGGGGCATGGTATGCAACGCCCCTTCTGGTTAATTGACTGAGGCTGACATCAACAATTCGGGATCTTGGAATAGAGGAGTACTCAAATAGCGCTCACCAAAACTCGGTTGCACGATCACGATTAACTTACCTTCATTTTCGGGACGACGCGCCACCTGCACGGCTGCAAAAACAGCCGCACCGCTGGAGATACCGGACAGTAAACCTTCTTCACGGGCGAGCCGACGACCATAGACGATCGCATCCTCGTCATTCACAGTAATCACTTCATCAATCAGGTTTACGTTCAACACAGGTGGAATAAACCCTGCCCCAATCCCCTGAATCTTGTGGGGTCCGGGTCTGCCGCCAGAAAGCACTGGGCTGTTAGAGGGTTCAACAGCGATCGCCTTAAACTCCGGCTTACGAGCTTTCAGCACCTCAGCGACTCCTGTGATGGTTCCCCCGGTTCCCACCCCCGCCACAATCATGTCTACCTGCCCGTCCGTATCTGCCCAAATTTCTTCAGCCGTTGTTTCACGGTGAATCAGCGGGTTGGCGGGATTGCGAAATTGTTGCAGCATATAAGCATTGGGCACCGTATCAACAATTTGCTGGGCACGTTGAATGCACCCTCCCATGCCTTCAACCCCCGGTGTTAGTTCTAACTCTGCCCCGTAAGCGCGGAGCATGGCGCGGCGTTCAGCACTCATGGTTTCAGGCATGGTCAAAATGAGGCGATAGCCTTTTGCTGCTGCCGCCATTGCCAGCGCAATTCCTGTATTGCCAGAGGTTGGCTCCACCAAAACAGTTTTACCAGGGGTAATCAGCCCTTCTCGTTCAGCCGCCGTAATCATGCTGATGCCAATTCGGTCTTTCACCGAGGCAGAAGGGTTCATACTCTCCAACTTGACTACCAGTTGGGCTAAACACCGTTCAGCTTCGGGAATGCGGTTTAGCCGCACCAATGGAGTGCGACCAATGAGATCCGTAATGTTATTCGCAATTTGCATAAGGATGAAAAGGTGAGGAATTTAGATGTAATACATGAAGTCTAATTGCCTTCTGGCATCGCGCTTTTCGCACAAATCTTGCAAGGTACATTGACGCAAAACAGCCTGAGCCGCTAAGTGAGCTTCGTTCCAAATTTCATAGATCACTGTGTTCTCAGCCGCCTTGGGGTGATTCTCCTGTTCTACGGGTTCTGAGTCTGCCCCTTCTAAACATACGATGACCTCTAAAAGATTGATCTTCCAAGGCTCTCGCGCCAGAACGTAGCCACCTTTAGCACCTCGTTGAGAACGGACTAATCCTCCTCGTCTGAGCGTTGCCAGGAGTTGCTCAAGGTAGCGATCGGGAATTTGTTGTTGAGCTGAAATTTGGCGAATTTGGAGCGGTTCACCACTGGCATGGTGGGAGGCTAATTCAATGAGTGCGAGTAGAGCGTATTCGTTCTTGCAGGATAGTTCCACAATCTTAATCAGGTTAGGGTGATGGCAAATGCCCCTTGTGGCTGCCCACCCAACTCAAAAATTGAGCGTTACCCACAAGGGACTTCTCCATCATACTACGGTTAATCAGTAGGGTTTTATGGATTAGCAAAAACAAAGCGATCCCGAAACAGAATGGGATCGCCGGAAGAAGTTAATTCAAATCTTTCAACTCAATTAGAACGTGAAGGTGGTGCGAACGACACCGACATACTGAGTATTGTTGGCGCTGTTACCTTCGGGATTAAACAACACAAACACACCCGGAGTAATAGCAATGTTGTCGTTAATGCGGAAACGGTAGAACGCTTCTACAT
>JANRIN010000333.1:0-31499 GCA_033764965.1 Leptolyngbyaceae cyanobacterium bins.302
GCGAAACTTTATATGAAGCAAGTGCAGTTGGAAATGCCAGGTTTAGAACCGAAACCTAACAAAACACTTAAGCAAAATTGAGAGCCAGTTGCAGTTGGGGCTTGGCTTTGGTTTCTGGAATGGTTGCTGGATTCGCAGTCACCGCTGGGCAGTAGCGGGCAAAGGTGCAGCGATCGCACTGCTTACCAGGATTGGGTTCCCAGCCTCGATCGTTGCGTAGACGCACAGCCAGATCACCAATGATGGTTTGCACTTGCTGTTGGTGTTCTGAAGTGGCTGGAAACCGAATCTTTTCTCCACTTCGCAAAAAGAGCAAACTCAGATATTTCAGGCTTTGGCGATAGGTTTGCTCCAGCGCCAGATAATACAGCCCAATTTGAATATCGATTTCTGACGCTTCCGGCAACTTCATCTCCCGACTTGATTTGTAATCAATCAACTCTAATCCGTTACTTAGAAAATCAATCCGGTCATAGCGCCCCACGATGGAAAACTCCAGCTCTTCCACCCGCAAATATCCCTGGATTTTGCCTTCTACGGCTAGAGGTTGATTTAATGCCACCTCGCTGGCGATGAAGTTCCAGTAGTACCGCTCCAAAATTTCTCGCCCTTCGGTAATTTGGCGATCGCTCAACCCAGTCGAGTGCTCATCCCAACAGTGATGCACCCAGTGCACCTCTGGCAAAGGATTGCGGTAGTGCCAATCTCGATGACATTGAGCGAGTGCCTGATGCAAAGCATTGCCCAAAGCCGCAGATCCATAGAAGTCGCTACTTGCCACCTTCCGCTCATACCGCAGGTAGTAGGCATAAGCGCAACGGTGATACGCCTGAAGCTTAGTTGCCGAGATTTGATAAGTCATAGGAAAGGCAAGAGGCAGAAGGTCATTCGGCGAGGCTCACAAACCGCAGAAAGCAGAGAAGGCGGAAGAGATTAGCTTTGACCCACGGGGCGCTTGAAGAGAGCGTCTAGATAGATGCGAGATGCCTGACGGTGATTGAGTTTTTCAGGGGATGCTTCCGATCGATTTTGCAGGAGAAACAACGAAAGAGCCGCTGTGATGACTCGATCCTGATCCCAATCGGGACGCATTTCCAAATAGCTTCTAAGAGACTCGTGCAGAATTTCGGGAACTTCTACCAAAAGACTCACAGTGGTATCCATAGAGTTTCGATTTCCAAAAAAGGTTAGCAAGGTGAAACAACTGCCAGCATAAAACCGCCGAGCCTCAACAAATCTCTCCTTGAACCTGGCTAAAAAGCCCGTGGAGTAATGTTTGTAGCGGTCAGCAACCTGCTTGTGTTGGTCGCCCCATTCTCAATCGAATTCCGCTGCTTGTCAATGTTGAGAAATTTTGCAGAAGGCTTCACATCAAAAAAAGCTTTACGAAAGAATGGGGGTTTGAAGCCACTTTTCGTTACACAACTTCACAAGAACTCGTTTTTAGTCCGGTTGTCAGGCTGAGTTTGAAGAGGGTTGTCTGGATGTGGAAAAGTCCGATTCCTTCGTGTGTCCTGTGGAAAAAAAGATTAAATCTGTGGAAAACCTGTGGAGAGTGTGTGGATAAGGACAAAATTTGTTGTGGAAAGAGTGTGGAATTCGTGGGGAAAAGCTAGGCGATCGTGAATTTTTGTAATATTTTGCGTTTTGAACTCCAGCTTTACCCCCCGTCCAAAATAAAAAAATTGCTCTACGATTGGATAGCGCTTAAGGTGCTTTCTATAAAAGAAAATACTACTATCCTTGCCGCAAGCTTGTCTGCGAGTGAACTTTCGCTGGGTTATTAGCAATTGGCTATGGGCTAATAGCCAATTGCAGTGACTTCTTCGTGGTTCCTCAACCTTCTGTGCCGCTGTCCTGTTCTCCGGCTTTTTGTTGTTGATAATGTTGCTTAAATAGGCGCTGCTGCTGGTTGTGATCGACGATCGGCTCCGGATAGCCACAGCGATCGCGTTCAGCAGCCGAAATCTTGCCGGAAACTAACGCTTCCGTGTCCACACTTCGTAATTCAGGCAACCACTCGCGAATGTACTCTGCTTCTGGATCAAACTTCTTCGCCTGACTGGCTGGATTAAAGATGCGGAGAGGTTTGGGATCCATGCCGCTAGACGTGCTCCATTGCCAACCGCCATTGTTGGCAGACAAATCTCCATCAATCAGCTTTTGCATAAAGTATTTCTCGCCCAAACGCCCGTCTACCAGCAGGTCTTTGGTGAGGAAACTGGCAACAATCATGCGGCAACGGTTGTGCATCCAGCCGATCGTGTTCATCTGGCGCATGGCAGCATCCACGATCGGATAGCCTGTGCGCCCTTCGCACCATGCCTGGAAATGTTCTTCTTTGTTTCCCCAAGGAAAGTTTTTGAAGGGTTGACGGTAAGGACCCGTTGCCAACTCTGGGAAACAATACAGCGCGTGTTGGTAAAACTCCCGCCATGCCAGTTCTTGCTGCCAGGTTTGGATGCCTTTACGGGCTTCATCACTGCGGGCGTTGTTCCTGGTTGCAACCGTCGCCGCCCACACCGTCCGAATCCCGATCGCCCCAAACTTGAGGGCGGCACTGAGTTGAGAGGTGCCGGGATGGGAGGGAAAATTGCGTTCGTCGCCGTATGCTTCAATGGCACGATCGCAAAATGATTCCAGTTTTGCCTGTGCTCCAGCCTCTCCTGGCTCAATCACCAGGGGCGTATCCCAAATAAAGCCTAAGTCTTTTGCGCTGGGTAAATCGATCGCCCCTGCCTGCCGTGCAAATTGCTGTTCCTGTTTGGTTAAACCCGTGGCTCCCTGTAAGGGTTCTGCCGGATCTGCCTTGGGTTTACTGCTCCAATTACGCCAGAAGGGTGTGTAGACCGTGTAAGGTTGTCCGGCTCCCGTGGTAATTTCTTTGGGAGCGTGCAGCAGTTGATCCCAGAAAGGGCAAACCTCAATACCCTGGTCTCTTAGAGCGGCGGCAACGGTGCGATCGCGATCTCTGCCATAGGGTTCCACATCTTGATTCAGGAATACGGCTTTCGCTTCCAACGCTCTTGCCAGACGTACAATTCCTTCCCGTGGATCAGCCTTGAGGATGAGTAGTTGACTGCCTGCCTGGAGGTAGCGATCGTGCAACGCCTGCAAGCACTCAATCATGTAAGTCACTCGCGCTGGAGCCACGTCATCTCGCTGCAAGATATTTGGGTCAAGGCAAAACACACCCACGACTTTTTGGCTGCGTTGACGAGCAGCAGCAAGCCCCAAATTATCGGCAATTCGTAAGTCGCGACGATGCCAAAACAGAATCAAATCAGTCATGTTAGAGTCCAGACTGTCCATTTAGAAAAGGACGTGCCATGAAGAAGCCACAAATCGACTTGGCATCCGTTAGCTCACCCGAATAGATGGCTTGTTCAACTTCATCCGCCGTCATCAGCACCGTGGATAAATCTTCATCAACGTCGGGCTGGGGTGGAGTTTCTAGCAGTTCCAATTCTTGTGCCAGGTAAGCGTAGATAATTTCGTCGGAGTAGCCCGGAGCCACAAAAAATTCTCCCAATTTTTGCCAACTCCCAGCCCGATAACCCGTCTCTTCCTGAATTTCCCGTTCAATAGTGGTGGCTGGATCTTCATCCAGCTCGATCGTGCCTGCCGGAAATTCCAACAGTCGCCCTCTTGCCGTAAACCGATATTGCCTGACTAAAACAAATTTGCCTTCAGGTGTAACGGGAACAGCTAGAGCACCGCCGGGATGCCGCACACACTCCCACTCTCCCTCGGCTTTGTTGGGCAGGCGCAACCGATTCGCTTCAAAAGCAAATTTTCGCCCTTTATAGAAGAAGCGTTGTCGCAGCAGTTGGGGAGGTTCGGGACCGAAAGGCATAAGGAGAAATGGAGGGTAGAGGTTAAGAATGGCACTCGCAAGGCTGCGAATTACTCATTATTAGTTAACAATTATTTGGACTCCTGAACAGTCTACCTTTTGGACGAGGTCTGCGATCGTTTGCCTGGAAACTGGCTCTACCCAATCTGCCGCCACCTCAGCCAACGGCACCAATACAAACGCTCGTTCTGTCATGCGGGGATGGGGAATCTGTAAGATTGGGGCATCCAAAATCAGGTCATTAAACAGTAACAAATCCAGGTCAAGGGTACGCGCCCCCCAGCGTTCCCGGCGTTCTCGCCCAAATTGTTTTTCTGTTTCTAGTAAAATTGCTAACAATTCATGGGGCGTGTGAGTAATTTGCAAAATGAGGCAACCATTCAGGTAATCCGGTTGAGGCGGTCCCACTGCCTGAGTTTGATACCAGTGCGATCGCGCCTGGAGTTGAATTCCCGGCGTAGTTGCCAAAACCGCTGCGGCTGACTCCAAAATTGCCAGGGAATCTCCCAAATTGCTGCCCATCGCGATCGCACTATGGCTAGCCATCGGATTGAGGTTGGGGTTGGGGGTTCAAATAAGTGCGAAAGCGGCGATAAATCTCTTCCAGGGGAACATCTTCAATGTGAGTTGCAATCGTCCAAACGTGACCAAAAGGATCAGATAGCATTCCAGTACGATCGCCAAAAAATTGGTCTTCCACAGGACGAATCAGCTTCGCTCCGGCTGCGATCGCCTGTTGAAATTGGCTATCTACATCATCCACATAAACCATCATGCTGACGGGCGAACCACCAAGGGACTGCGGACTACGAAACCCCATTTCAGGAAACTCATCTGCCAGCATCAAGATCGAGGTGCCGATTTTAATCTCCGCGTGGGCAATCTTGCCCGTATCATCAGCTAAACGCACCACTTCGGAGGCATTAAACGCAGTCTTGTAGAACTCGATCGCCTCGGCTGCGTGGCTGATGATCAAGTATGGCGTTGCAGTTTGGTATCCAGCAGGAGTAGACTTAACCGTCATAACACCATCCAAACACAGAACAGATGTATTATACCAGAGGTTTAGGGTTTGTTCCTAAGCCTTTCCCAGCAATCTGGCAAAAGTGCCTTTAACTTTACTAACGACTCCTTGCAGCGGATTACTTTTACCAGGTTCAGGGCGCACTGCAACTTGAATCGGTTCGTCTGGATATTCCTTCAATCGGTAGCCATATTCCAGGTTATTCTGGCTTTTCCGCAACACGGGAAATAAACGAAATGCGCCTTGCAGCAACTCGGTTTCTTGCTGGTAAATTGCCCGACTAATCTGGCTGCTGCGGTTGACTGCCAAAGAGCCGATCGGAAACCAGTTTTTATTATTCCTAATGCGGACAAAAACATTGAATTCTGGCAACCCATCCGCTTTCATCTTGTCGTACTGCCTGGAAGCTACAACTCGCTTCTCAGCGCTTTTCGACGATTGCTTCGGTTGCCTGGGCTGACCAAATCCGGTTGAAGGTGCCATTGGAGTATCCTTAAATAAATATGAATTTAGTTAATAAAAGTTTACTTCTTTCTGAGCCGATTGCGATCGATCCTCCACGAATTGCAGATTGCGGATGATAAGCGTAATATTTTTGAAGAATAAGTTTACGAAAAGATATTCAGTATGAGAACGCTCCTCGATCGCCTTTCGCTGATAACCAAACCATTTCAACGCTGGATAGTTTCACTGACTGTTCTTCTGCTGGTGACTCAGTTCGTTGCGGCTCCTGCCAGCGCCACCAGCCTGTATGAAATTCCGGCTTTGGAGGCAGATACCTGGGTGCTGGACAAGGCAGAAGTGATCAGCCGCAGTAACGAAGGCAAGCTCAGTGCAACATTTGCTGATCTGGCTGAGAAAACAGGCTACGAAGTTCGGATTGTCACGATTCACCGATTGGATTACGACGAAACCGCTCAGGGTTTTGCAGATAAGTTGTTCACTCGCTGGTTTCCTGAACCCGAAGACCAGGAAAATCAAGTGTTGTTAGTGCTGGATAACGTGACCAACAACACCGGCATTCGCACAGGCGCTAAGGTGAAACAAGCCATGTCGGACGAGGTGGCGACCAGCGTGGCACAGGAAAGTGTATTGATCCCGCTGAAAGAAGGCAACAAGTATAATCTGGCAATCGTCGGAGCCAGCGATCGCATGGTGGCAGTCCTATCCGGTGAAGCCGATCCTGGTCCGCCTGAATTGAAAGAGGATGTGATGGTGGAAGGAACCTTTGCGACGAAAGAGGATACGAAGCAAAGCAACGCTACTGTGTGGGTGATTGGTTTCCTGATCGCCGCTACGGTGATTCCAATGGCAACCTACTATTTCTATCAATACATGGGATCCCGCTAAATCTCTCAAACCCGTTTATCATTCATACCTTTTTCTAACCCCTGTTCTTTGGAGAGCAGGGGTTCAGTGTGTTTAAGCGAATCGCAGTGTAGGGTAGAACACGATCGCGGATTACAGCCGTCTACCTCATAAGAATGTTTTTGTTGCTGTGTTGGAGATTTTTATGGCGATCGTGCTCTGGATAACCCATGTCCGCAATATCACTGATGGTATGTTAGTGACAGCAACATCCAATTGAATGAGAGCTAGTTGAAGTAGAGAGTTTTATCGTGTCCAGAGTTAGCTTTTATATTGAAAGAATGGGCTTAGTTGCCTTAATGGATGAACAAACATTATTGAACTTGCCTTTGTTTCGATTCGCTTCTTAACATTTCTAAAAGTCAGATTAGGCTTCAAGCAACAAGTTATTTCTTGCTCTTGCTGTTTAATTTAAATCAATTTGCTCAAATCGCTTTAGATGAGCTTTTCAGATCGACTTTACAGGCAGAGTTAGTTCTGGAAAGCTCTAGAGGTCTTTCTCTAGGGTCTTTTCAGGGATCCTTAAAATTAGGATTTCTTGCTCATTCGAACTTTGTTGGAGCAAGCAATTTGTCATATTTATAGACATTTTCTGTCTAGTATTTCAGCTTGAATCGCTCAATCTATTTTTGATTGAATTTCAACTTAAATTAGTCTGTTCTTAACTTTCAAGTGGTTTTCTAATAAAGGGTTTTCCTAACATCACATTTGGATTAGAGCGAAGGTGACTTGTTGCAAAATGCCTTTGCTCAATGCGATCGCTGCAAGTGTTCTGCATCACACAACTACTGCTTCTGGAGTGCAAATGCCTAGTAATAATCACGTAATTTTCATTCACCCGGATGGAACCAGCCCCTCTCACTACGCCGCTGCTCGATTTGTAGAATACGGTCCCGATGGGCGGTTGAATTGGGACAAGCTTGATAACGCTGCGGTCTATTTAGGACACATGGAAGACCAATTAGGTGGGACTTCCAACGCGGGCGCTGTCACCCATGCCACGGGTGCCAAAGTCTATGCAGAATCCTTTGGGTTGAATCAGGACAATTCCCCCATCACGTCCCTAGCAGGAACGACCGGCAAAACGATTGTGCAAGAAGCGGTTGAAGCCAAAAAGGTGACAGCTTTGGTGCAATCGGGGGCAATTTATGAGCCTGGTACGGCTGCGTTTGTGGCTCAGGTGGGCGAATTAGAGGTAAACGGGCAGCGGGTTCCTCCCCGTCAACGCCTCGCCGATATTGCCAAAGAAGTCATTCTGTCTGGAGTTGACTTCATTCTGGGGGGTGGCGAACTCAACCTGATTCCCGTGGGTCAGGATGGATTTCATGGTACAGCGGCGCAATACAATGCCCTCAGCACCAACCCACTGCAGCGCCCCTCGGAAAACCTGATCGACCTGGCAAAGAGTCTGGGTTATACCGTTGTCTATACCGAGCAACAACTGCGGGATTTGCTCGATCCGGCAAAAACTTCTACCCCTCCCACGAAAGTATTGGGCGTGTTTGCCCCGATTCATACTTTTAACGATCGCCCGGAAGAAGTTTTGGCGGCTCAGAACCTGCCTCTATACACTCCAACGGCTCCCGAAATTGGGGAAATGCTGGAGATTACTCAGCAGTTGCTGGAACAGCATCCCAACTTCATCAACGGTTCGATCACCATCGTTGAAGAAGAAGGTAGCGACAACTTTGGCAATAACAACAATGCGGCTGGCACGATCGAAGGAACTCGCCGGGCTGATCGGGCGATCGGAGTTGCCCTGGACTTCATCGATCGCAACCCCAACACGCTGCTGTTAACGGCTGCTGATAGTGATGCGGGTGGTTTGCAAGTGGTCGATCGTAGCAATGCTAACCAGCCCGTCGGCACGATCAACAACAACCCCACCACCGAAGCCCGTAGCGTGCCCCTGGATGGACAAACCGGAGCCAACACCCTCCCCTTCAGTGCTCAACCCGATGCCAATGGTGATGTCTTCCCATTTGCGGTTGCCTGGGCAGGCACCCCAGACTACAGCGGTTCCATTGTGTCTAAGGCACATGGCTTGAATGCCGATAAACTGCCTTCCACTGCGGACAATACGGTGATGTACGAATTGATGTACGAAACCCTGTTTGGCGTAGAATTGCAGCCTCGGATTCAAGAACCTGCGACTCCGGCTCCCAAAGCCACTCAGGACACGGGGAATGTCATCTTCATTCACCCGGATGGCACCAGCCCCTCCCACTACATGGCGCTGCGAAATATCGATAAGGGTCCCGATGGTCGCCTCAATTGGGACAAGCTGTCCGATGCTGGGGTTTACCTGGGACACATGGAAAACCAGTTGACCGGAACTTCTAACGCCGGTGCCGTTACCCATGCCACAGGGGTTAAAACCTTTAACGAATCCTTTGGTTTAGAGGAAACCAACGAGTTGCTGGTGCCAGCCTCCGGTCGCACGGGGATGACCATCCTGGATGAAGCGATCGCCGCAGGCAAGTTCACCATGTTGATCCAATCGGGGCAACTGGCAGAACCCGGCACCGCTGCCTTCGCTGCAAAAACCAGCAACCGCGTAGGTAATGATGTCCGCGCTCGTGATAAATACGCCGAGATTATTGAGCAAGTGATTCGTTCTGGCACGGATGTGATCCTGGGGGGTGGCGAACTGTATATGCTACCCGTTGGCACCACTGGTTTCCACGTCACTGCCGCACTAGATGCCTCGGAAACTCGTCCAGAGCGTCGCCCTACCACCAACCTGATCGAGTTGGCGCAATCTCTGGGCTACACCGTGGTCTACACCGAAGAGCAAATGAATGCTGCGGTGAACAGCGCCAATCCTCCTGCAAAACTGTTGGGCGTGTTTGCCGCCGACGATACCTTCAACGATGTGACGGAAGAGGCGTTGGGCTTAAACACTGCCAATCCCCAACCGCTCTACGTAACAACCGCGCCTACCGTGGCAGAAATGCTGGATGCGTCCTTGAAACTGGCAAACCGCAGCGGTAAAAACTTCTTCGCCGTGTTGGAAGAAGAAGGCACCGACAACTTTGCGAACAATAACAACGCGGTTGGCACCGTGGAAGCAGTGCGGCGGGCGGATGCGGCGATCGGAGTGGCGATGGACTACATCAACAACGTTGATCCCAATACGCTGGTCATCACCGCTGCCGATAGCGATGCCGGGGGTTTGCAAGTCGTCCAGTTCGCGCCCTATACTCGTCCGTCGGGTAACTTTGATGCCAGCAATCCCAACCTGGCAGACACTCAGCCCGAAGTGCCATTTTTCAACGTCAACCCCACCACCAGCAACACCACCCGCGCCTTCCTGGATGGGGAAAAAGGGAGTACCGCCAGTGCAGACGCTCCCTGGGTGGCATTCCAGGCTCAGGACAGTATTGACGGACCAATGGGCAACTTTGCTGTTAACTGGGTGGGTACGCCCGACTTCCCTGGCAGCATCGTGTCCAAAGCTTATGGGATGAATGCCGACTTGTTGCCTTCCACGCTGGACAACACCGAAATCTACCGAGTCATGTATCAAACCCTGTTTGGACGGGGTTCCTTACCAGACTACGCCAGCGGTGGAGCCGGGAACGACACTCTAGCCGGAGGTGCTGAAGCTGATGTGCTGGTCGGTTTTACAGGGAATGATCTGCTGGTGGGTTTAGCAGGGGACGATACCCTGGTTGGCGGCTTGGGTAACGATACGCTGATTGGCGGTCCGGGCTACAACGTCGTCACGGGTGGCGCTGGCAATGATCAGTTTGTGATTGCTGCTGACAACCGCGATTGGATTACTGATTTCACAATTGGCGAGGACAAGATCCGATTGGCTGGCTTGACCTTCAGCGATATTCAGGTGACTGCCGGAACAGGCGTGTATGCAGGTAATGCAGTAGCACAGCTTGCTGGAGTGCAAGATCCGTTGATTGTCTTCGCAGGTCTGCAACCCAGTGCCATCACCAGCAGCGATTTTATTGTCTAAAGTCGCTCATTTCAATGCAATTCTGACGATCGCGGTTCTCTACTCGGCATCTTCACCCAGTGAGCCGCGATCGTCCTTCCTCGCACGCCAAAATTAGCCCCACCATCACCACACCACTATGGCAGATACCGTCATTCTCAAAGGCTTTGCAGTCCTTCCCGCTGACACGTTCGCGGTCGGACCCCCATCCGGTAATTTCATCACAGGCACCACCAACGGACGCACGATCCCCTTCTCTAGCCAACCTGTGCAGGGCTTCAGCGGCGTGCAGTTCGCAGGCGATAACACCTTCTGGTTTCTGTCCGACAATGGCTTCGGTGCCCAGAACAACAGCGCTGATTACTTACTACGAATTTATCAGGCAGAACCCAGCTTCAAAGGCGCTGGGGCGGGCGATGGCAGCGTCAATATTCTGGGATTTATTCAGCTTTCTGACCCGGATAAACAGGTGCCATTCAAGATTGTGAATGAAGCGACGAGCGATCGCCTGTTGACCGGAGCCGATTTCGATATTGAATCTTTTGTGATTGCCGAAGATGGTTCTTTGTGGATTGGGGATGAGTTTGGTCCCTTCTTGTTGCATACTGACGCTACGGGCAAGTTGCTGGAAGCGCCCATCCCCACCCCCAACTATTTCGATATCCCCACGCTCAACGGTCAGCCGCCCCTCGTAATTGGGCATCGGGGAGCCAGCGGTGAACTGCCGGAACATACCTTAGAGGCATACCGTTTAGCGATTCTGCGCGGGGCAGACTTTATTGAACCGGACCTGGTTGCCACCAAAGATGGGGTGTTGATTGCCCGCCACGAACCGATTTTGGGCGGAACGACGGATGTTGGCAGTCGTCCCGAATTTGCCGATCGCAAGCGTAGCGGCGTAATTGACGGTGTGCTGTACGAGAACGAATTCTTTGCCTCCGACTTCACCCTGGCGGAAATCAAGACGTTGCGGGCGATCATGCCCCAGGGCTACCGCACCGATGCCTTCAACGGGGTATTCCAGATTCCCACACTGGCAGAAGTGATTGAGCTAGTCAAACAAGTTGAAGCGGAAACAGGCAAAAAGGTTGGCATCTACCCGGAAACCAAGCACCCCACCTACCACGATCAACTGGGGCTGTCTCTGGAAGAACCCCTGCTGGAAACGTTGGAGCGAACCGGATTTACCGACCCCAGCCGCGTTTACATCCAGTCCTTTGAAGTCTCCAATCTAAAAGAACTCAACAGCAAAACCGATATTCCCCTGGTGCAATTGCTGGATGCCTACGATGTAGATTACGCCACGGGTGAGTTGCTGTATCAGGATGTGAATGCCCGTCCCTACGACTTTGCCGTGAATGGCGACACCCGCACCTACGCCGATCTGCAAACACCAGCAGGGTTAGAGGAGATTGCTAGTTACGCCGATGGGATTGGTCCCTGGAAGCGGATGATTGTCTCCGTCAAAAACGTAGATAACAACAACGACGGCAATCCTGATGATCTAAATAATGATGGCGTGATCAACGATGCCGATCGCGTTACCCTGGCTCCCTCTAACTTGATTGGCGATGCTCATGAAGCTGGGTTGTTTGTCCATGCTTACACCTTCCGCAACGAAGGGCGCTTCCTGGCTTCCAATTACCAGAACAATCCCGAACTGGAATATCGCCAATTTATTCAACTGGGCGTGGATGGCTACTTCACTGACTTCCCCGGCACAGGCGACCTGGTACGGGATCAAATCACTGGGCAATTTGTGCGATCGCCCCAAAATCCCGATGTGTTAAGCAAACCAGAATTCAACACCCTCAATGGTCAAACGCCGCTCGTGTTGGGACACCGGGGAGCCAGTGGTGATCGCCCCGAACACACCTTAGCCGCCTACAAAAAAGCGATCGCCGATGGAGCCGATTTTATCGAACCTGATTTAGTGGTAACGAAAGATGGGGTATTAATCGCTCGCCACGAACCGATGTTAGCCGTGGTGCAACTGAACACGGATGGCACGATTCGCCGCGATGCCAGTGGCAATCCAGTATTAAACACCACCGACACCAGCACCGATGTCTACCTGCGTCCCGAATTTGCCGATCGCCTGACTGTGAAGCGACTGGATGGCAACCTGGTGGGCGGCTGGTTTGCGGAAGACTTTACCCTGGCGGAAGTGAAGCAACTGGATGCGATCGAGCGCATTCCTGCCATTCGCGGCACGACCTTTGACAACGATGGCTTGAAAGTGCCCACCCTGGCGGAAGTGATCGGGCTGGTGAAAGAAGTAGAGGCAGACACCGGACGCAAGATTGGCATTTATCCCGAAACCAAACATCCCACCTTCTTCCAGGATCAGGGCTACAACACCAGCCAGTTGTTAGTGAATACCTTGAAGGCAGAAAGTTTCACTGACCCCAATCGTGTGTTTATCCAATCGTTTGAGGTCAGCAATCTAAAGGCACTCAACGATTCGATCATGCCTGCTGCTGGGATCGACATTCCCCTGATTCAACTGTTTGGCGGTTCCGGCAGACCCTACGATTTTGTCGTCAGCGGTGACACCCGCACCTACACCGATCTCTCCACACCAGCAGGATTGGCAGAAATTGCAAAGTACGCGACTGGCATTGGTCCCAACAAACAGCGGATCGTGCCGTTATCAACCGTCGATCGCAACGGGGATGGGCAACCCGATGATTTGAACGGCGATGGGCAGATCAGCGATGGCGATCGCGTCACAGGCACCCCCACCACTCTGATTCAGGATGCTCACGAAGCGGGATTGCTGGTACACGCCTATACCTTGCGGAATGAGTCTTTCTTCCTGCCCGCCAGCTACAACGGCGACCCTACGGCGGAGTACCGTCAACTAATCGACCTAGGCGTAGATGGCTTCTTCACCGATTTCTCTCGCACTGGAAATTCCGTCATTGTCAACGATTACCTGGCGGGAACAGGCTACACCGGCGGCAGTCAGCCTTACTACGGCGATCTGATTGTGTCTAATCTAGGTGGTTCCAGAGGTTACGAAGGGTTGGCGATCAGCCCCGACAAGACGAAGCTTTATCCCTTGCTAGAAGGAACCGTCGTTGGCGACACGCCCGGACTCCTGCGAATCCATCAATACGATGTGGAAAGTCGCGCCTTTGAAGGATTGGTGGGCTACTACCGGATGGAAAACCCTGGCAACGCGATCGGCGACATCACCGTGATCAACGACAACGAATTTTTGATTATCGAACGAGATAACGGACAGGGATCCACCGCTGCCTTCAAGAAAATCTACAAGGTCGATTTCTCTGACCTGGATGACAAGGGCGTGGTGGCGAAAGAGGAACTGGTGGATCTGCTGAACATTCAAGATCCAGATGATTTGAATGGGGATGGCAGCACCACCTTCACTTTCCCCTTCCAAACCATTGAGGATGTGTTGGTGTTGGATGAAAACACCATTCTGGTGGCAAACGACAACAACTATCCGTTCTCGATCGGTCGTCCGCCCGCGATCGACAATAACGAAATCATCCTGCTAGAACTGAGCCACCCCCTCAACCTCGATCCGCGAGTCGGACTGAATGGCTTGAATGCTGCCGATCTATCGATCGCCCAGGGGGTAAGTGTCAACACCGATGATACGCTAGCCACCCTCACCACCAGCGGAGTGTTGTCCGTGCTTTCGGGCGTGGAGGCAAGCTCTTTGGGCAGCAACGCCTTTGTGAATGCGGTCGGACTGTTTTAATTAGCCATTGCGATGATTGACTGGCAGCGATCGTGCTTTCGAGCGCGATCGCAAACCAATTTTTTTAATCTGCTGTGTATCTCAAGACACTTCACGAAACCTGCACCCTTTTGCCTGAAAAAGACCTGTTTTTGTGAGGTAGGCATAACGCTTTTGCAAGGTTTTGATGAAGAAGACAGGCAATTTTCCCAGTTTTTACTAAGTTTCTTCCCCTATGTGATGAGGTATACCTTCCGTCGCAGGGAAGAACAGGGTAGAGTTTTGACGGGAACACGCCCAACCGCCCGATCCCAGCTAACTGCCCAACCCTCTCCTGCTTAGAAGGTTCCCTATGCGTTTCGTTTTTCTAGTTCCAGATCTTTACCCCAAGTCATTCGTCAGTAAGATCAACACCGTCTTGAAAATTACTCGGTTGAAACCCCTGAGTGACTTTGTTCGCCTACGAGTCATGCCCGTTGATCAAGTCTTTGGCGGCACTCTAAACATCATGCGTCACTGTGCCGTTGCTCGGAGTTGTGGAGTTGAGGCAGTACTCGCCACGATTAGAGGAAAAGACACCTACGCTAAAAATGGCGGATTATACGATTTGCCAATTATCCGATGGGCAGATCGAAAGCCAGAGGATATCTGTATCGTGCCCGACCTTTGGACGGAACTAATTGATGAGGTCAAAGGTCCCGCGATCGCCTATCAACAAGTTCCCATCCACACCCGCAACAATTTCAACTACAACAGCGATCGAGTGTCGATCTGGACTGATTCTCCTTACATGGAAGCGATTTGTGCCGCAGCTTATCCAAATAAAGCTGTTGAAATTGTTCCTAACATCATCGACAACAAGCTGTTTCCCTTCATCCCGCAGGCGCAACGGGAAGCAGGCTTGCTTTTCGCCTTTCCGAGAAAAGGTCGCGAGTTCATCGCCGCAACCCAAGCTCACTATCAGGCATTGGGCGGAAACTACTGGAAATTTGAATTAGTGGATGGATTGACAATTCAAGAACTGGCAAAACAGTTCCAACGTCCTCAAGCCTTTTTAGCCTCAGCCGATATGGAAGGTTGCGCTTTACCGCCGCAAGAGTCAATGGCATCGGGCATTATTGTCGTTGGAAAAACGGCAAAAGGGGCGAACTTCTGTATGGAGCATCGCCAAACCGCAATGGCGGCGGAAACGCCTGAAGCAGCAGCTCATCACTTGATCGAACTTGAGGATGCAGCCCTGCGCGAGTCTCTTTCTTGCAATGCGTATCAGTACATCAGCCAGTACTTTCCCGATCGCGGTCCCAAGCAGTTTTGGCAACAAATCATTGCTCAATACGCCCGATCGCAATCGACAACAACAACAGAAAAATGTATCCAGGAAGCATTACTGAATTAATTTGAGATTCAATCAATCCTTAAATCAATACTCATGTAAATCTTGCGGTCATTGGTCATGGGTCTTTTGTAAGTGACTGATGACTGATGACGCATGGCACCTCAAGATTTTTTGTCAGTCAGAATTCAAAGCATTAAGCTGTGAACCAAAGTTTGGGCTTAGTGCTTTTTTTGCATGGCAAGCGCAACAGCAAAGGTAACGCATCCCAATTTGCTTGCGTCACGCTACAGATAAAGCTCTCCCTGCGACTCGACGACTCGACTGAGCGTTCGCCGAAGTCTGAGCATCGCCGAACGTCCTGCGGCTCCCCTTTGGTAAGCCAGATTCTGGTAGAAAGGTGAACACTGCCTACCTTTCCCTAAAGCTTTCGCACAAAAGTTTATTTAAGAGCGGGTAAATAAAAATTTTCTCAGGGAACAATAGGACAGTTGGGATGTATTTCTCAGTACATTGTTTTACGCAAATGGGGAGTTTTCTAAGATACTAAATGCTTAAGACTCTACGGATGTCTCCGCTGCTCTTTGACGGATGACCTCGTAGCTAAGTTCAATTCATTTTGCATTTTTTATTATTTCCTCGATCGCTCCTACCTCTTCTTTAGAAGCTCCGATAAATGAACCACCTGATGCTTCCAAGTCAAGTTTCCTGGTATCTCGCTTGGTCAGATCTGTTTTCACTTTTCCAATCTCTTCATATAGCGATTGACTCTGAAGACACACTACGACAAGTGTTTTTTGGAGGTGAAAATGCAATTGTTTGCCAGAATCTTCAGCGAGTTTGGGAGCAATGTTTTGAAGATTTTGCTTATAGCAGTGGATGTATTGCGGAGGTTGAATTAGTTCCAACAGCTCAAGCTGTGGTCGCGCACTCCAGCTATGTCAGTGATTCCAATTTGCAGCAATCGTCTAAGCCCAATCACTGCCAACTGGTGGCTTGTCATGGAAACACTCCCTTTGCGGCTAAACAGCTAGAAGCAGGGGTTTTGATGGTGGCTCAAAAGTTTTGTTTATGGCTGCAAATTCGCTCCATGCCACCCTCAGGAAATCAGGAGAGTTTTTCTGCGTCCACTGTTTTTCCTTATTCAGCAGAGTTAGAGCGGCAGGTTTCTACGCGGTGGGAAGCTACGATCGTGCTCGATCGCCAGGGGATTGCTCAAGTCTTACAAGGTTCAGCGTGGAGTGCGATCGTGCCTCTGTTGGCTGCCTCTGCCCAAGAGCAGTGGCAAAATGCAGCCCACCGCTTCTGGCAGTCTTTTTTGCACCTGACTCAACCACTTTCGTCACACCCCTTATTGAATCAATCGTCTAGTGTTCGGTCTCAAGCAGAGACCACGCTCCTGCAAGCAATGCTGCATCAAATGCCCGTCGGGATGTTTCAGGCAAATCTGGATGGCAGTTTTTTGGAGGCGAATACGGCTTTTTGTCAGTTGATAGGCTATTCTTCTACCCAACTTTCCCGCTTAGATTTGCAAGCAATTACTTACCCGGAGGACTTTTCACGCGCATTGGACATGATCCAGCAAATCGTGCAATTTGGGGAGCAACGGATTTTTGAGAAACGCTATGTCCGGTGTGACGGCAGCGTGCTTTGGGCAGAAGTGAAGTTATCCCTGATGGGTAGCCCGGAGGATGAAACCAGTTTTTTGTTGGGGTTTGTCACCGATTTGAGCGATCGTCGCCAAATTGAGTTTGAACGCCTTCAAGCCATTCAGGAAATCCACAAACGGCAGGAACGCGAGAGTTTGCTAAACAACCTGGCATCACGAATTCGTTCCACATTAGATTTGCCCACCATTCTGCAAAATGCTGCCGGGGAACTGAAGAAGGCGCTAGGGGCAGATCGGGTTGTGGTTTACCAAATTTTTGCTGACCAGTCGGGCAGTTGCGCGAGCGAAGCCGTAAACCCGCTGTTTGCTTCAATGCAAGGAATGACATTTGGATCTGATTGCATTCCGCCGCCTTATTTAGATGCCTACCGAACGGGGCGGTTATGGAGTGTGGAGGATGTATCAACTGCTAACCTGGCGGATTGTCACCAGAAAATGTTGGCGCAGGTTCAGGTGAAAAGCATGATTGCCACGAGCATCCTCAGCATGGATGAATCCTTGGAACCAGAGAAGCGCCAACTTTGGGGATTGTTAACCGTGCATCACTGTCAATCAACTCGGCAATGGACATCCGATGAACTGAATTTGGTGGAAGCGGTTGCGAATCAACTGGCGATCGCCCTGGAACAAACCAAATTGCTCAACCAATTGACCACCTACACCCATGAGTTAGAGGATCGGGTCAGTCAACGCACCCACTCCCTAGCGCGATCACTCAAATTTGAACAATTTATTCGCAGCCTGACTGAATGTTTGCATCGGGAATTTAACGAAAAACAGTTATTTGATACGGTGGTGCAAGGGTTAGTCTCCACGCTCAAAGCCGATCTGTGTTTGGTTAGTCTTTACGACCCTAAAACAAATACCTTTACGGTTAAATTTGAAGCATTTAGTGATGCTATTCCGGCTCAATTTTCATTTTTAAATCAATCCTTCGCTCTGGCAGATTTACCAACTTCTTTGCAACACCAACTACTTCATCATCAAACCTGTCACTGGCATGGAACCTTAGAAGACTCTATTTTTTTGAAACTATTGACTCATCAAACTCATCCATTAGAATTCGTGGATTTCTCCTCTTTGAGTGAAATGGTTTGTTCTATTGGCAGTTTTGAAGCTCACCTGGGGATTTTGCTGGTGTTGCACTTGCAAGTTCAACAGTTTGATGCGGCAGAAGTTAAACTAATTGAACAAACAACCGACTATTGCACGATCGCCCTACGCCAAGCGAATTTGTACCGCCAAGAACACGAACAACGACTCAGCGCAGAATACTTGCGATCGTTCTTGGAAAAATCCACCGATGTCTATGTCGAATACGATGCTCAACTGCGATACATCTCAATCAATCCCGTTGGATGTGCGTTATTAGGTCATCCGCTGGAAGAGATTATTGGCAAAACAAACCAAGAACTACTCAAGGTTGAAGATAGTGCGCTCGATCAACTTGTGCAACAAGCCTTAGACACAGCCGAGCAGGTTTTTGTAGACCACGAACTTTTGCTGCCAGAGGGGAAGCGAGTATTTGAATCTGTGTATGCCCCCATCACCGATCCATCCGGCACTGTGCAGCGAGTGTTGGGAGTGTGTCGAGATATTTCTGAGTTCAAACACCAGTGGCAAACCTTAGAACAACAAAATCAACAACTGGCAGAAACAACCCGCATTAAGGAAGAATTTGTAGCAACCACCAGCCATGAATTACGCACGCCCCTAACCGCAATTTTGGGATTTTCAAACATTCTCATGCGGGAATCCTGGGGGGAACTGAACTCGAAGCAGAAGGAGTATATCGAACGCATTTATGACAGTGGGCAACATTTACTGGACTTAATTAACGACATTCTCGATTTATCCCGGTTAGAAGCCGGACGCATGGAGTTAGACCTGCAAGCCGTTTATATTCCTGATATTTGCGAATCTGTCGTCGGCTTAGTGCAGGAGCGAGCGATGAGCCAGGGACTGACCCTGGAGATTGAACTTGAGCCAACGGTGCAATGGATCGTGGCGGATCCGCGTCGAGTGAAGCAAATGTTGCTGAATTTACTCATGAATGCCATTAAATTTACGCCTCAAGGCAGCGTTGGGTTGAAGGTTTTTTATGATTGTCCTGAATTAGCCCAACAGGTCTCTAACCTGCCTCAATTCCCTGGGGTTGTCTCCGCCAGTCAACCCAATCTCTGTTTTATTCACTTCCTGGTCTGGGATACGGGCATTGGTATTGCTGAGGCGGATCAACGATCGCTATTTTCCCCATTCTCCCAAATCGATAGCTCCCTCTCCCGCAAACACCAGGGCACCGGATTGGGATTGGTGATTACTGAAAAATTGGCAAAACTACACGGTGGGAAAGTTTCGCTCGAATCTCAAGCTGGAGTCGGCTCAAAATTTACGGTTACGCTGCCGCTTCGGGCAGGAATGTAAGAGATCTGCGATTAAATAACATCCCGTATCCAAGATGGTTTGTTGTAGGAGCGAACAGCCGTTTGCCCTTACCTTGAGATGTTATTTTTTAGCAAGTTCTTCAAGTGATCCCATCAGCACCCCAAATCAAGCGATCGCTTTTCTGACAAGGATAACCGTACATTTGGACTCACGGGCGATCGCTTCTGGAATATTGCCGTGAATGGCTTGCTGCAATAAACCCTCCCGACTGGCACCCAAAACAATCACATCACACTGGTCTTTTTGCGCCATGTCCACAACTGCTGCAATCACCGAGGCAGCACAAACGGAAGTAACTTCCACCGTCCCCCGGCACCGATGGCGCAGATAAGCGGCATCGACCTCCAGGGTTGCTGCATCATAACGGGGTTCGCTGGGATGATACACATGACACAGCCGAATACTGGGGTTGGGACTGAGAGACACCAGCGCTGGCAGCAATTTCACCGCATACTCCGCATTGGGACCGCCTCCCATCGGCACTAACCAACGATTTAACTTTCTCAAGTGCAGCGCTGCTTGAACAGAAGTTTCAGCCGTTTCATCGGTTGCGGTGCTGATGAAGCCGAAATTATCTCCCATCTTGACCAGAACAACATCACAGGTGGCTTGCCGAATCGCCGTATCCACCGTATCTCCAAAAATTCGCCCCGGAGTAGAGGTGCTGCCTTTCCAGCCCATCAACAGCAAATCAATATGGCGCTCTTTCACGGTCTCCAACATTGCACCAGCGATATTTTGTGCAGCTCGAATTTGCGTGTGCACCGGAATGTGCCAACTGGCTCCTTGCTGCACGGCTCGTTTGAGCAAACGACGACTTAAGGTGGTGTTGATGGGGGTTTCGGCAGGAGAGTGGTGACGCGCAACGGGCACAATTCGCAAACACTCCATCTCGTACTTAAATTCCCTGGCGATGACGAGGGCTAATTTCAGCAAAGCATTGGCAGTTTGGGGATTACTTAATGGCAGCAGCAAGCGTCCCTGTCCGGTGGCGGGCGATCGCGTCTGGTAAACCAGGTAGGACGGCTCTGGCTGGGGTCCAATGCGATCGTCATCTCCCCGCAACTTGTCCGACTCCACCTGCAAAATATCGCTGCGGGTAATAATCCCCACCAGCTTGCGATGTTCCACCACGGGTAGTCGCGACAGGCGATTGCGAGACAATAAATATAACACCCGTCCCAGCGTGTCGTTAGGCGCTACCGTAATCGGCTTGGGAGTCATGATATCGGCAAGTAGGGCTGTCAGTGGAAGTTGCCGCTGGGTTACTTTATCCAAATCCGTTTGGGTCACAATTCCCACTAACCTGCCCTGCGCCATCACCGGAAAACCGCGATGATGGGAGTTGGAAAAGGCACGCACCACTTCCTCCACGGTCATGCCACTGTCTAAAGTCTCCACTTTGGTCTGCATCACTTCCGCCGCACTCAGCTTTGCCCACAAGCCATCGTTAATGGCATCGGGTTCGAGAAAAATTCCCTTCAATTCCAGCAGGTGAGTGTAGAGAGAGCCGGGAGCTAGCCGTTCAGCCACGAGGTAAGCAGTGACAGCACAAATCATCAAGGGCAAAATTAAGTTGTAGTTAATCGTAATTTCAAACACGATGACGATCGCCGTAATTGGCACTTTTGCCACCGCTCCAAAAAAAGCCCCCATGCCAGCCAGGGCATAGACGATCGGCTCCGTTGGAAACACGGTTAAGGCAATCAATCCCACCAATTTTCCCAATGCGGCTCCAAGCACCAAACTGGGAATAAACAACCCTCCTGGTGCTTCCGCACTACACGCTAATACAGATAACAAAAACTGCACCAGAAAGGCACCAATGGTGATCTGCCAGTTCATGGTTTCTGTGGTTAAAAAGCCCTGCAAGGTCGTGGTGTCGCGAAATACCAGCGGTAACAGCGCAATCACGCCACCCGAAATAAAACCTGCCAAGCCAATCTTGAGGGGTAAGCCAATCCGTAGATGTTGACGGCTGAGGCGCAGGCTGGTCAAAATGCTGCGATTAAACAGGGCGGCAAAGATGCCTGCTAATATTCCAAGGACTAGAAAAAAGGGAATTTCCTGGGGCGAAAAACTAGCACTGCGAATTGAGGAGTCGATCGCTAAACTCAAATTAGGACCGGCAATGATGCGGGAGACAATCCCGCCGGTAAAAGATGCCAGAATCGCGGTTCCCAACGTCAAGCTGGAAACATCGTGTAGCAGTTCTTCGATGACAAATAAGACCCCGGCGATCGGCGCATCAAAGCCCGCCGCCAAACCCGCTGCCGCCCCTGCCGCAATCAGTTGGCGTTGATGGTCAGGAGAGGACGGCACCCATCGGCTCATCTGGGCTGCCAGGGCTGCTCCAATCTGCACGGTTGGACCTTGCCGCCCCAAAACAAACCCCGAACCTAAGGTCAACATACTACTGAGCAATTTAACCACGGCAACTCGTAAATCCAGCTCAATTGGCACATATGCCAGTGTTGCTTTGACCTGCGGAACCCCGCTACCTGTTGCTTCTGGAGCCAGTTGCTCAAGCAATAATCCAGCCAGGAATCCGCCTCCAAATCCAACGCAAGGAAGGAGCAGCCACGCTGGAGTTATTAAGGATGTTTTGATGCGCCAATCGCTTAACCACTGCACTCCTTGCTTTAGTAAAACCGCAGCAAAAGCGGCGACTAAACCAATCAAAACGGCTTCAAGAATTGCCAACCGCTTGGGTTTTAGCAACTGATCAACTAAGTTAAAACTAAAGGTGAAGAGCATGAAATCACTAACTAGCGTATTAATAGCCCAAGGAAATTGAGGAGCAGCGATTGAATTGATAGCCCCTGGCACCTTTTTTAGTGTAGTCAGACACAGGTAGAATCTATCATCGATCGATTACAGATTGCATAAATCAAAGTGGAGCTATTGCCTGAAAAATTATTGGTATCAATTTCAGGGTCTTGATGTAGTATGGTTCCATGCAACTTGAGATGTTGATATTTGCTGGTTCAAACTATCTAGAATTGAACTTGACTATTGACAGCTTGATGTGCAATTGATCTCTTTTGAAGTAGCAAATGAATGTCTAAAAAGAAGAAGTCAGAGCCTCTAACGGGTGAAACGCTTTTGAAAAAAGTCAGGGAGTTGGAACACCTGAGCAAAGAGGACAAAGCCAAGGAATGCGGCTACTACACCGTAACTAAGGGTGGCGTAGAGCGAGTTAACATGATGAAATTCCTCAATGCCTTGATTGATGCAGAAGGGATTGAGTTAGATGGAAAAGCAAATTCGAATGGTCGGGGTGGACGCAGCGCGAGTTACCGCATTAGTGTCCAATCCAACGGAAATTTGCTAATTGGTTCAGCTTATACCAAGCAGATGGATTTGCAGCCTGGAGATGAATTTGAAATATCTTTAGGACGGAAGCATATTCAGTTGAAGCAGCTTGACCAGGTTGATGAGTAGACACGCTTCATCCTGAGTTTTTTCTATGAGAAGAAATGCTTGTTTACTGATAAATGATCATGAGCTTTTTAGAGTCTGTTGACTGGATGACTGTTACTCCTGGAATTTTGGCGATCGCCATCTTCATCGGCGGGATGCTCATGATGTTCACAGGAGTATGGACAAATCGTAACCGTTAGCATTTACCTTCCGCTCAGGCGGTTCGCTTGATCATCGAGATGGGAATTGGTTCAGTAGTGGGTTTAGTGGTAGCCATCTGGCGTTGCAAAGCTTGTTTGGTGATGGCAAGGCTGAGAGTGAGTGCAATGCTTTCTTGGTCGAGAATTCCCACCACTTTGCCAGAATGCTCTCGACTCATGACTGGAAGTTGATGTAAACCACGAGTTGCCATGCGGGTTTTAGCCTCAGCCAGAGAGTCATCTTCGTAAACAACCAGCAGCTCAACGGTGCAGATGTCTGCCACGGTCAACTGATCCAGAGCATCTCCAGTGATGCGAAGCAAAGAGGAATCGCCATCCAGAACTGAAACCGCTCGATTAATATCTTGCAGGGTGACAATGCCTGTCAGGGTGTTGGTTGCATCAAATACTAAGGCGCTGCGGAGATGTTGTCGCGTCAGCAGCAGTCCGCCCTCAATGACTGATAAGGCTCCTGATACTGAAGTAAACTCAGGTTGCATCGCTTCTTTGACCAGCAGTTGATGCAAAATTTCTTGATCCTGGTTGGGTTCTCCTTTGAGTTCGGTGGGTTGAACCGCCGGGATGTTGCGCGTGATCGGTTTTAGCCGTTCGATTAACCACACACTCAAGCCAACGGCTGCCATCAGTGGCAGAATGATGCGATAGTCACGGGTTAGTTCAAACAGCAGCAGAATTGCTGTTAGTGGAGCGCGGACACTCGCCGCCAACACCGCCGCCATCCCAACCATTGCATAAGCCGGAGGTGCAGCGACATTCAACGCCGCGATCGCAGGGATTGAATGCAACGCAGTGCCATACGCCACGCCCAGGGATGCGCCCAAAAACATGGCGGGAGCAAACAATCCACCTACCAAACCGCTGCCGGAACTGACCGCCGTCATCAATAACTTTGCGACCAGCAACGCCAGGGAGAGCAGAATGGGAAATTGCACATCTGCCAGCATAGCTTCGATCGTCTCGTAGCCAATGCCCAAAATTTGCGGAAACTGGAGCGCAACTAATCCCACACACACGCCCCCAATTACTGGACGCGCCACCAGGGGAATTTCTGCCATGCTGCTCATGCCGGGAATCTCGCCGCGAAATAAGCGTTGTGCCAGTTGAATTGCCTGAGTGTAGGCGATCGAGACCAGGCTGGCAAATAACCCTAAGCCCAGATACAGCGGTAACTCTAGAGGGCTACGAACCTCATAGCTGGGTAGGGTAAAGGCAGGTTGTCCTCCCGTGCCGATTTGAGAAATCAAGGCGGCTACAACCGCAGCCAACAGCACCACACTCACTGCGGATGTAGCAAAAGTCGTCCCCAGCACCACTTCCAACGCAAAGAAAACCCCTGCGATCGGCGCATTAAACCCGGCAGCGAGTCCGGCGGCGGCACCTGCCCCCAACAGTAATCGCTGTCGTTCCTGAGAAACTTTCAGGCATTGCCCCAACAGCACTCCAATATTGGCTCCAATCTCTACGCTGGGACCTTCTGGACCCAGAGAAGCTCCGGTGCCCAGGGAAACAGATGCCGCGATCGCCTTAGCAGATGCTTTCTCGATCGAGACCCGCTGCGAGGATTGAGGAGAGGCAATCAAGGAAGACAGGGTTGCGCCAAACTCCTGCCAGCGCCAGCGCATCAAACCCACCACCACCCCACCCAGACTGGGAACTAGCGCCAGTGTCCACATTCCTCCGGCAGACATCCATCCCAAAAAATCCGCCAGCATCCACTGATGGATTTGACTAATCAAAAAATGAAAAAACACCACTGCCAAACCCGTGCTGCCCCCGATCGCAACTGCCAGGAACAAAACAATGGCTTCGGGAGACGGATGCAGCTTATCAGTTAGGGTGGAAAGAGGGGTAGACGATGTGCGGATAGCAGAGACTTCAGACCGAGTAGGGTCTGGGGGAGGGAGGGATTTCATTGAGCAGACAGCAGGATAAGCGGAGGAAATAGAATAAAAATGAAATAATGCAATACTCTTACTTCTGCCTTTATTCTAAAGTGCGGCATCGTCCTGTGAAAAGAAAGATTGGCAAGGTTTTCCTGGATTTAACAGGAACTCTAAACTGTAGCTTTGATCAGAATGCTTAGAATAAAGTCTATCGTTCAAACGCCGATTCTGGGTAAGCTTCCTGACTCAGCGCGTTCGACTGACCCCTCTTTCTGAAATTTGCCCCATTTTATAGAGCGACGGCTATGGGACTTAGGAATGAGAATTTAACTAACTCCGAAATCTTCTTGTACGGGCGAACGACCGCGCAGCTTCGCCGTTACCGTAAGGGTCGTTCCAACCAACTACCAACTTTTCGATCTTATTCAATCCCAGATCCTTAGGAACTGGCTATTGGGATTGGCAGTTGGATATGCTTAACTCAAGTAAGGAGCTTGAACACAGCAAGGTTCCTGTCTTCTCATCCCTGACATGACTGGTTTTAGTTCACCCCCACACTAAATAAAACCTGAAACTTCGAATGAATGCTCCCACATTTGATGCTCATCCTTCTGCTTGCCCAATTTGCCGTCGCTCCGATGTGCCCAAGTCTGATAAATCGCTGGCAGGGTTGCTGATCTGCGATCGTTGCCAGGAACGATTAGTGGTGAGTTGGAGTGGTCATTATGTGCGTGATCCTTTTCGTTTGCGGCGGAATAACATCGAGCGATCGCTACGCCGAGAGAGCCATCCTCTGTCTCGGATTTTGAGAGATTTAAAAGTCTCTCCTCCCAACACCCTTGTAGCTATCCTGGCGGGAACTTTGTTACTCGGAGTTTTTGGTCTCTTTTCCGAAAAGTTTGCATCCAATCAAACCAACTCTTCCCAACGCGGCACACCAAACATTCATCAACCATTGCTTTGAACGGTAATGGATTAGAAATGTGGGTTTCGACTCCGCTCAACCCGCACCCACAGTGTGTTAGGCGCAGCCGAAACACAGACCTAACATACTACCCTTTGAACTTTGGGTGGTCAGTGGTTATCGATTAACAAGTAACCACTGACAAATCGTGTACCCAATTCATCGATACTGGTTCTGTTACGAGAGAGCCAGCGTTATGCAATTGATATTTGTTCCAGTTGAAGAGTTTTACTTTGCCTTAACTCTTGCCGTCAGAACTCTGGAGGACATTGCCACACCAGGATTAGCAGACACGATCGCCGCCCATCTCCAGCAAGAGTTGGGACAATCCTCAACGGTTGCCGCCGCATCCCAAAACACCTACAACTATGTGTTTAAGGTGAAAGATATTGATAACAGTCCCAATCCTCAACTCATCCTTTCGATTTCAGATTGGCAGGGCAGTTTGCGACTCAGTAGCGACTACGGTTGGACATTGGATGGCGATCGCAAACCTGTTCGCACTGAAAAGTTTGAGCAACGAGCCGCTTTCGCCCAGCAGATTAAAGATCACCTGCAACAGTGGTTAGACGTTCCAATCCATTAAGGGTTGCTGAATCTAGAAAAGTCTACGTATGACATTAACATGACATTCCTCTGACAAGTTTCCGTAATTTCCCTACTTCTACTGACTAAGATAAAAAACTATCGTGGAATGGTAGCTCTACCCCAGTAAATCTACTGGTAACACAGGGGTTCAGCATTTTAACAGCAGCACCGCTTCTCAAACCTCGATCGAGGGTGCTGCCTGTGCATCTCCAGCATTTTATCTGTATCCTCCAGCATCCGCGATCGTGACAGAGCCTCGCCCCGAACGGGCTGTCCTGCTGCCGCGCCAAAGATGTTGTGTTCAGTCAATCCCACGAAAAGGAACGATCAACATGAATTTGAAGACCTTATCAACGGTTGCCGTTGGCATGACCTTCGTTGCCCTGGACTCAGGCGCAACCGAAGCGAAACCTGTACCATCCGACCAATTCCATTGGAGTACAGCCATTCCTGCAACCAATAACTCAACCCGATGGCAGGTGAAATACAACCGCAAAACTCACGTCGTTCCCGACAACTTAGGGGCAAAGCCCTTCATCGAGGAATGCTTGAGCAAAGGTAATGTGGTACGAATGCGGGGATTTTTAGACCGCAAAGGCAAGCCAGAGTGGAGTCAGGCAGAATTTTTGTGTGCCCCCAGCATTGGCGGAGCAGGGTTCCCAGAATTGAGCGGACTCATCGATCGAGAAGTCAGAGTTTTTGGGAAAGGACCCGCAACCTTACGTAGTTGTGAACTTCGCCGCTGGAATAGCAAACGTATTTGGACGGAATGCGGCACCTTAGTCCCCAATGATGGCACCTCTCAAGTGTTGATTGGAAATGGACAAAACGCAGGTAGGGTGATGAAGACAGATGACAATGGTTCGGGGATCAATACTGTTGAACCCGTCCTACTTCCAGAAGTAGAAAAGATGAGAGAAAAGATTTTTAGAGGAAGGCTGGAAAGTGGCTACTACAATGCTTCTGTGTAATGTCCTCTGAGTATTCCTCACATTTTTAAACTTTTCATAGAGAAGTTTCGGTGTTTTCTCTAATCCTAATTTTTGGTTGCAAGGATTAGGTTAGTTTCAGGTTTCACATTGTAGGCAAATAAAGCTAGGTCGGCTGAAAACCTACAACCTTCTAAACAATCGGGTTTCAGTCATGCAGCCGAGCTTGTCTGGCTTGGCTAAGTGATTGATGGTGAAGCTGTGCCTTGCTATCGGGTGTGAGGGGCGTACCACCCTAAATTTGGATTCTTAGTCTAGATTTTGCAAACTCAAATACTCTTGCAATTCTTGCAAGCATTGTTAGGGATATTGCATCTCTGACTAATTCTTTTCGCCCCATTTGTTCGGTCAATCTAACCAATATCTCAAGGACACACAGTATGATTAAGACTTTGTCTACCGTTGTTGTTGGCGCTTCTCTTGTTGCCCTCGTTGCTGGTGTTGCCAATGCCAAGCCTATGCCTTCCGACCAGTTCCATTGGAGTTCTGAAATTAAGGATGGCAGCTTCTTGTACAACGGTAAAGCTTACAACTTGCAAGGCAAAATCAGCGGTGAAGCTGACGCATTCATCGCCAGTTGTCCCGCGCAAGAAGTTCGTGTTCGTGGATTTCTGACTGCTAAAGGCAAGGAAGACTATAGCAAGGCAGAATTTTTGTGTGGCAAACTGAGCATCGGTGGCGATACACCTGTTTCTTACAACCAGGGCGGAGAAGTGAAGGTTTTTGGACCTATCTACATGACCAAGAGAAACAACGTCCTGCCTGAGTGCCAGCCCTACAGCAGCTACAGCAACCGCGTTTGGAATGCTTGTGGTGTTGTTGTTCCCAATGACAGTACCGCAACTGTATTGATTGGGGATGGTCGCAATGCTGGACAGGCAATGGAAACGGCTCGTTTCGGTTCTGGAATTGAAACCGTGATCCCCGTTCTGTTCCCAGAAGTTGTTACTCGTCGGGAGCAAATTTTCCAGGAGCGTGTTGCGGCTGGTTACTACAACAAGTAAGCGTTGCGCTTCAGTCCGTGTTGATTGACACTGACTTAATAGGACATTCGTAAACTGAAGCTGTCCTGATTGTTTTGGGCTTAGTCTAATCAGTAAAAATGCTACAGGAAAGAGCATGGGCTTCTCACCTGTAGCATTTGTGTTGCTTTTCAATCTGGTGAAGCCTGCCAGGTGCCATGAAAGCCGATCGGGATAATGTGCGGCAAAGCAAGCCGACAAACGGGAGCATCACTTAGACGATCGCTATCAAAGATCCAGAGTTCACTGCGATCGCCGCGACTATTGTATAGGACAGTCAAAATCCATCCGTGATTGGGATTACTGGCATTGGGAGCGTAAATGGGTTCATTGGGATAACAACCTTCGTCTAAGTTCGCTTCCGTTAGCGTTGCGGTGTGGTGATCAAAGCAGGCGATCGAGTCGTAGATTTCGCTGCGGGTGTTGCTGGATTGACGATGGGTTGACAAGTAGGTGTAGCGAAAAGGTTGTCCTACATCCTGAGGGCGACTAACCGGAAACTCGCAACTGCGATCGAGCGCCTGTTGCATGGAGAGGACTTTTCCGGTTTGGGGATTGAGTCGTAATAGCCAGAGGGTGGCGATCGCAGGGGTTTGAATAGCTCCAAAGGCGATTTCTTTTAAGCGTTGATTCGTTTGAAAATCAGGATACCGCGCAATCTCAATTTGAATCGTGCCATCGGGCAGTTCACTGCCATTACCAAAATGCCATTGATACCAAGCTTCAGTTGGGGTGCGGCTGACGAGATTCAAAGTGTCGCGATCGAGGATAAGAATTTCAGTACCTAACTCCGGTTGCCATGCCATTGCATCGCTGTAGCTTTTGACTCTTGCCAGCAAGGGGAGGGGTTGAATCCGCACGGGAGGGATACAAAAAATCAGATATCGTCCAGCGATCGCGAAGTCATGCACCACGGGGAAGCCGTTGATGGGAATGGCATGGTGATGTTGAAGCTTGCCCGTGCGATCGCAACGGTATACGTTCAGCCGTGTTTTTGTCCCAATGCTGATCCCAAAGTTGTAGATAGCTCCCGTTACAGGATCGCGTTTGGGATGGGCAGAGAAGGCGCGTCCATTTAAACCTTCCAGATCATCCAGTCCCACTGTTTCTAGGGTTTCCAGGTTGAGGGCATGGGGCATTCCCCCTTCCCATAATGCCAGCAATTTATCTGTCAGCACCAGCACTGACGTATTGGCAGCATTTTTCACATCCTTGCCCAACCGAGTAAACCATCCCCCCGGTGGCAACATCCCGTAGCCTGCCAGGATATAGCGTCCAGCTTGCTCTTCCTGCTGCCAGCCTGCGGTTTGCACATAACGGTAGGTGGCGATCGCGTGGCGATCGCGGAAATGCACCCCCAAAATTCCCCCATCCCCATCAAACCAATGTTCCACAGATTGCCCATTGCGGGACAGGAAGGCGGGACCATTGCGATAAAGACGACCCTGCAATCCAGACGGAATGGCACCAGACAAAACCTCTAACTGCATGGGCGCAAATTCCTGAGCTGGAGTGAGGATGGCATTTGCCCAGGATGGCGCTTGAACTGGTTTTTGAGTGGTAGTCATGGGCAAAAATTGGTTGATGCTGATAGTGTTTCGTGCGAAATTTGGTGCGATCGCGGCTCAAAACTAGCAAATGGTTGACTTGCAGTTGTTAGAGTGTAGCTAAATTTCACAGACTTATGGCTCCCGCAGCATGGTTTGCAGAGGGATGCTTGACTGGACAAAGCCGACCATTTGCAACCATCCGCTGCTGAATGTCCTCCCAAGGTGGCAACTCAGCGCTATCTTGCAACCAGTGAACCGTTGAGGCTTCGTCACACCATTGCGCCAGTTTGGGCATGGCTTGTCGATGGGAACCTGAAACCATGTAACGCCGCATGGAAGCTTCATCCTGCCAAACCGTGAGAGTCCAAAAGACTGTCAAGCCTTGGCAACGAGTTTGAGTGACCAAATTTCCTGGAGCTTTGATGGATTGTTGCGAACTGGGGATGGCGTAGCGCAAAAATCCTAACAAATACAAGGGAGAGCGTAGGCGCAAGCGAGTAATTGAAACAAAAAACATTGCTTCATCTCCTGGGGTAATGTACGTGGATGAGTAGCGAGGGAGTGGCGATCGGCGTAGAACGAACCGTGCCCGAATCGTGCCCGAATCGTGCTGGTCAGGAGCTTATCCTGCCATATATGCACTTTATTGCATATATGCTACTCTGATTATATGCAACGAGTTTTATATGTCAATAGTTGTATATGCAAATTTTTGCTTATTTAGGTTCTCCCAATGTCGTTGTCCTATGCTCTACTGGCGTTGTTGCTCGATCACCCACGCAGCGGTTATGACCTGAATAAAGCCTTTGAAGGATCGATCGGTTGTTTTTGGAAAGCCAGCCATCAACAAATCTATCGAGAACTTGGCAAGCTAGAAGATCTGGGCTGGGTGAAAGCAGAATTAGTGCCACAGGAGGGCAAACCCGATAAGAAGATTTACAGCGTGAATGAACAAGGACGGGCTGAACTTGCTACCTGGACAGCCCAACCTGCCGACATTACGCCAATTAAAGAGGAAATTTTGGTCAAGCTGTTTGTGGGCACTTTGGTTGAGCCGGAAGTCTTAAAAAACCATGTGCAACAGCATCGCCAGCAATTTGAAGGACTTTTGGCAACCTACAACACGATCGCCACCAAAGGATTTCCAGATCCGCACGATCTTTCAGTTGAAGATCACCTGCGGTATCTCACCCTACGCTGTGGCATCCGTTACGCATCAAGCTGGATCGACTGGTGCGACGAAGTTTTAGAATACTTGGCGCAGTTGGGATAAGTCGGGGATGGGGATGGTTGAACCAATGACCAAAGAAAAAACCCTCCAGGTTCCGTAAAACCTGGAGGTTATGAAGCTTAGAGGTTTAAGAGCCTATCCGAAAACTCGAATAGCCCGTATAGCAATGCAAGCACAAGCTAGGTGAATGAGTGCTAAGTAGTTTTCTGGTTTCTTCTCCCATCGAATCAATAAGCGACGAAATCGGTTCATCCAGGAATGAGTTCGTT
>JANRIN010000337.1:0-2686 GCA_033764965.1 Leptolyngbyaceae cyanobacterium bins.302
GGTGTGTTGACAGCCTTTCTAAAAAGGGGAGATGGAGTGAGGCAAGGCAAGGAGTTGATGCTGGAGTCTGCCAGGGCTTTTTGGATGGTAGCTGCTCATCAGGCAGAGGGGCTGTTGAGTCAGGAAGAACTACGCCAACTGGGATTGAGCTGCTGTCGCGCTCTGGAACGTCAGGCAGACTATATCCGGGAGTGTTTACAACTGCCGATTCCTGCTGCTGAATCCTCAACAATCGAATATACCAATGGCGATCGCCAAAATGGCAGTAACAAGCCCGCTGAACGGGCAACCCGAACAATGTGGCAATAGGAGAGCGCAATGGCAATCATTCATTTCATTGATGGTGAAAAGGGCGGTGTCGGTAAGTCTTTATTTGCTCGGGTGATGGTGCAATATTGCATCGATCGCCAGCTTCCCCATGTGTTGGTAGAAGCCGATCGCAGCAATCCTGACGTAGGGGAAGTCTATCCTGAAGGATGTGAGCGAGCTGTCTTTAGTGAAGCCGAACGTAAAGCCTACGATGCCGATCGCATTTTTGACCTGGCGATCAAAACTCCAGTGATTGTGAATCTCCCCGCTCAGGTCTTTCCAGCCGTTACCGATTGGATTGAGCGCAATGGGGTACTGGAGATGGGGGCACAGCATGGGGTCAGTATCTGCAAGTGGTTTATCTGCACTGGCGGCTATGACAGTGTGCAGCTTTTCATCCAATCTTTGAAGCAGTTTGATGGCAAAGTGCAGCATGTTTTTGTCCGCAACTGGGGACTGTGTGATGATTGGTCTCACCTGGACAGTAGAGAGGAACTACAAAAACTTCTGGCAAAGCAAAAAGTTCCAGTGCTTGACTTTCCTAAATTTAGCTATCGAGAGCGTGATCACCTGGATGCCAAGCGGCTTGCTTTTTCAGCAGGTAGGGAAAGTGGTGAACTGGGCGTTTTAGGGAAGCAGCGGCTCCATACGTTTCTGAAGAGTGCTTATCAGGCGATCGACCAGGCAAACATCTGGAAACTCTCACCCTCAGAAGTTAGTCCTTCAAAGCCAACTGCGACTGATGAGCCATCAATGGCAGATGGAGAAGCTACCATTCAAACGGCTGAACCAGCAGCCAGCGGTTCTAAATCCCGCAATAGCAAACGTTCAAGCTAAGGGAGGTAAGGCTCATGAGCAATCCCCGCCAAATAGAAGAACCTCTGGATCTAGATGATCAATTTCTGGAATCGATGGCTGCCAGGGGTAAAGGTCTAAATCGGATTCCCTACCCGACCCTGCTCGATCTAGCAATTCGCGGTAAGGATGATGCTTTCAAAGCCAGAGTATGGGAAATTGTCGTACAAACGGGAATTGACCCGGATGATCCAGCCTTCTTGATGCTGGTTGCGACTGGCAGGCTAGAGGTGTTGCTAGAAGACAGTCCCCAAGAGATGGAGACCATGTTTGATCAGTGGCAGACGCAGTTATACGATCGGCTCCAGACCTACGAAAAGGTGGCGATCAAGGGGCACCAAAAGGCGATCGCCCAAACTGTCTCTGCTCTGATTCGTCGCACCGAGTTTGAGCGAGCAATCCATTCTGTTCCCTCACTAATTGCGGCTGGGGTATTGCTTCTGGTTACAGCAGGGCTGGGAGGTTTGCTGGGCATTGTAGGACTGTCCTGGTATCAGTCTAGCCGTCCCCTCGACCCTACAGGACTGCGGCAACTCACTTTGGAACAGGCTGAGACGTTAGAATGGGCAACCAGTACAGAGGGAAGGTTTGCCCATAGTTTAATGAGTTGGAATCAGGATTTGTTGAGCCGCGATCGTAATGGTCAGCTTGTTTGTAGCAATGAAGTCAAGCGCTTAGGTGTCACCCTGGAGATGTTACCTGGCCGAAAAGCAACCGCTGGATTCTGTACACTCTGGGTTCAGCCTCCCAATCAACGTGAATTTGCACCGATTCAAGGAAACTGAGCATCTTGAGGGGGATTTACTAATGGGGACTTGTAAAGCTACTCAATTCTGGGCAGTTCTGATGTTGGCAGGGGTAATCGCCGTGGGTTGTACTCCTCGCACAACGACAGAGGGCGGCAATGAAGCGACTCAAGCACAGAATCCTTCAATTTCGGAATATCCACCTCTACATAACGTGGATGTAAAGGTATGCGGCAACATCATTGCACCCCTTGAAGATGGAAAACGTTGCGTCTCGACTCAACTTCGGCTTTGGGGTCCTGTTGGTGAGGCAAAACTGGTGCAGACTGGGGTTGTCTTGCCATCGGTGTCGGCTGTGCAGCATAAAGTCGCGATCACCTCGAAAGGTTGCTACCCGGCGTACTCCCAGCCCTCACAAGAACAATATTATTGGGCAGATACCATTATTCAAGTCAATCGGGGTGGAAAAACCGCGATCGAGGTAAAACCTACTCAACTTTCAAATCAGCAAGTTCATGAATTGGTCACTGGAAAGCTTTCAAATTCAAGTGTTCCAGCCTTCGGTGGTTTTGGCTGCGAACCCGCCCCAGCAAGCTGATTGCTTTGTCCCAGGAATTTTCACTGAATTGTCCAGCAGGCACTGGTTCCGCTAAGTGGGGAGACATAAAGCCTTAATATTGTTACATTAGAGCAACTTACAGTGTTTTGAAAACCGCCAATTCATCAGGAGCGGATGATGGATTTATTTTCCCCTAATTGCCCGTACTGTGATAGTG
>JANRIN010000338.1:0-77784 GCA_033764965.1 Leptolyngbyaceae cyanobacterium bins.302
GCCTCAACCCCAGTCTCCTGAGCGATCACGACACTCCAGAAAATTCTGGGTGACAGTCTCCATCCCAGCATCCTGGGTGCTTTTGGTCTCAGCAGCAATCTTGCAAGACAAGTGCAAGGTTTGGTTGCGGAGCCAGCTAACAACTTATTACATCAACTTTTTTCTTGATAATGTCCTGATTTAGACATTATGGACATGAATTTTCTTATGATATCTCCATGAAAGAGATATCATAAGAAAATTTTCGCATGATATTTCTGCTAGGGAGCCTGATAGGGATTCGGATTGGCGCTTTGCAACTGGGCTGGGTTGCGCCAGAAGACGATCGCGTTGTTGATGGGTTGGAGTTGGGTGCCGGGATAATAGAAGCTGAGGATGCGATCGCTCGACCAACCCAACTTACCCAGATGATAGGAACCTGTTTGGCTCAAGCCCACTCCATGCCCCAAGCCGCCGCCAGCAAAGGCATAGCCAGTGACTTTCTTCTGGGCGTTGTAGAGGGGGTCAACCTGGAACAGCAGACTGGCGGGAGCGTAGAAAGCGATCAGGATATTGTCTTTTTCCAGAGTGATCGTGCCCTGATCGGTTGTGACTTGCAGCTTTTGCACTCTGCCAGAGGGTGCTCGTTCCACCACAGCTAACCGTTGAATGGTCTGGAAGTTCGCCAGCGGGTTTCGCATTTTTTTCAAATATTCCCGCAAGTCCTGATTCAGTTCGGCGATCGTGCTGTCGTAGCGCCAACGAAACCATTTCTGATCCGCTTCGTTAAAGCCCTGCTTTTGTTTGAGAAATTGCCGAAAGTTTTGCTCATTCGTCAACGGTTTGCGGGCTAAATCCCAGGAGTTGGCAACCGAGTCGATTTTGGTGGTCAGGTAAGGGCGGTTTGCTCCCTGCCAAACATCATCAAACTCCGCCGTAACGCCTCCCGTATTGGCAGAATAGACCGCATCCACCAATTCATTCTGGTAGGTCAACACTTTGCCGCGAGTTGCGGCGATCGCTCGATCGGTTTTGGGATGAGCATCCCCCAAGCCAAAATACACCTGACATTGAGTATCGGCACAAAGCTGGTAATTGTCGATTTCAAAGCGGCGCAGGTTCCGCAGGGCATAGGTCCGTGCCAGAATTGCCTGCACTTCTAACACAGGTTGCGCGGCAAATGTGCCAATTTCGTGGGGCACCACTCCCCGCAGGTAGGCTTCCAATGGCACCTGATTGACCAAGGTGTATGACCCATAGGCATTGGGTTGCAGGCGTAAACTTCCGGCATAAAGGCGAGTGGTCCGATCGCTGTCTCCCGTCTTACTTGTCACCTGAATTTTGCCCTGACCTGCCCGAATTTTGAGTTGGTCTCTGGCGTAGCGTTGTCCGTTCACGATGACCACTGCCTGAGGCTCGGTGGGTAACACCTTAGTATCCAGGAAAGCCGTTTGAATGCCCTTCGCCTGCACACTTTGCAGCAGTAAGCGGCGCAATAGGGGCGTGCTGTAAACCTCGCGTTTTGCCCACACTTGCCAGCGGTTGGGTTGGGCAAGTTCTACTGGAATTCCGGCTGCTCGCCAACGGTTCGCGTCTTCTTCGGCGCTTTCAAAACTGCGATGCGTGCTGAATACCACTCGCTCCTCAATCCGGGCTTCGGGCAACGCTTGGGGGACGATCGCCAGAGCCGCCGTATCACTCACCAGGGTCTGTGGTTTGCCCTCAGCCGTTTCTACCTGAATCGAGAGCCGATCGCCGGGTGGCGCTTTGAGGGTGATGGTGTCGTTTGCCTGCCCGCCAAACCGCTGCACCACTCCCACCTGCAACTCAACATCTTTAGGTGCCGCCACTTCAGCCCGTTCTGCCGTTAGTCCCAGGGCGATCGTTGAGGCAACCAGGCAACCAGACGCAAACCGGAGCAGGACAGTGCTGATAGACGTTTTTTGGGGGTGCAGTTGAGGGAATCCAGTCATCACTTTAAGCAGGGGGTTGCGGTTCAGCTACTAAGATACTGCCCGTTTTGGCGAATGGCGAGTTTTTCCCCTGTGAAGCTATGGCAGACTCACAAAACCTTTTTTGCCAGATCCACTCAGCCCTCATCCCCCAACCCCTTCTCCCAACCTTGGGAGAAGGGGAGTAGGAGCGGCTTGAAATCCCTCTCCCAAAGCTGAGAGAGGGATTTAGGGTGAGGGCGGATTGGCTTCACTTACGACAGGTCTATTGACGGACCCTATTCTCTCCGCAACTTGAAAGGCAAACTCATAATGACTATGATTTAGATAGATGTCACTCAGCAAGTTGAATCATGGTTAGAGTTGAAGCCATTCCGTTGGATAAAATTCGTCGTCCCTTGTATCGTCAGAACGACCAGGCAAAGGTGCAGGCGTTGATGGAGTCGATTCGCGAGATTGGGCAGCAGGAGCCGATCGATGTGTTGGAAGTGGATGGCGAGTATTACGGGTTTTCTGGTTGCCATCGGTTTGAGGCGTGCACCCGCTTAGGGCAAGAAACGATTTTGTGCCGCGTCCGCCGCGCCCCGCGATCGGTGCTCCAGCGCCACTTGGCTTAGGCGGGTGACTTTACTCGCTAGCGTTCTTGAATCGTTGTCGTCGTCGCCGTTTCCAGAGCTTAGGAATCACCTTCATGTGGCGCTTGAAGGCTTTCCATTCGTCGGCGCTGAGAGCGATTTCTTGCCAACTGGAACGACTCAGCAAGCGCTCAGTCCAGGCGGTGAGGCGGGGGTAGGCGGTCAGAGGCAGATTCAGTTTGGGCAGGGTTGGGATGATGCTACCTGCAACAATTTCTGCCAGAGTAATTTGGTGCCCAGCCACAAAAGGGGCATCATCCAGGAACGACTCCACAAAGCCCAGAGTGTGTCTGGCGCGTGCCTGAGCATATTGATAGTCGGGTGTTTCCTCATCATTGAGCAGCAAGCCGACGATCGCAGGCACCAATTCATTCAATGCCACAAACTGCACCATTCGCACTTTTGCCAGGGTGGCTGGGTCGGAAGGGAGTAGGGCAGGTGTGGGATACTGCGCTTCCAGGTAATCCAAAATTGCTTGAGACTCGATCACCCGCAACGCTCCATCCACCAGGACGGGAATGTGCCCAAAGGGATTGAGTTCCAGGAATCCTGGCTCAAACTGTTCGCCTCCCAAATTGACAGGCACCAATTCAAATGGAACTTGCTTTTCTAGAAGCGCTAACCAAATTGGGCGGGCAAACAGAGATGGACGAGCATAGTAAAGCTGAATCATAAATCAAGATCGTCAAACAGGTCATCTGGAAGTTCAGACGGAATCACTTCGCAATCCAGAATAACCTTTTGGCTTTCTCGTTGGGTGTGGATTTCCACCGCGATCGCTTCTAGCCGAATGTGCAAGCTCCCAAAAGGAGCAACGATTTGGGTGGATGCCTCAATTTCATCAAAGCCGTTGGGCAGAAAATCCACTAACCAGCGAGGTCCATCAAGTAGTGTGCGCGTTTGGCGATCGTTGACCCAAAGCTTGACGTAGATTTTGGGTAGCAGATTCGGTAACGTTATCCGCACATTAATCGGCTTGCCTGCCACAATGTCATCAATCCCTGTTTCCAGCCTGGGCATGGGAACGGGTTCTTCCGGTGACAACAGCAGGGGGTTATCGGTTGGCATTTCGCCGATCGGTTCCACGGGTTTGGGGCGCGAACCTGCCCGCTTCACCCATTCCCGCCAGGATGGATCATCGTCTACCACAACCTCAGTGGTGTTGGCTTCCGCGATCGCTTCCTGCACGGGCACCGACTCCACCGCCACTCCCGCTGTTTCCTGGGCAACTTCGGCTGTCTCGGTTTGGGGCATGGTGAGTTTCAGCAGGGTGGACAGTTCTGCATCCGCTGCCATTGAACTTAAGCGATTCAAAAACTTATCCTGTAAATTCAACGCCTGAAACGCGCTACGAATCGGCGATGACAGTTCCTCAAACATTGCTAGATCTGCCTGCTCAGGGCTTGGGTTTGGCTCTAATGCTGCTGTTGCAGGAGATGAGCTAGCAGCGGCAGCGTTTGCATTTGCAGCAGGGGAATCGGTTGGTTGAGCCGATCGATTCTGTTCTGTTGGGTGCGTTTCTAAATTGCTTGCCTGGACTAAAGGATTATCCGATTCAGAGCGATCGAAGGTGGGCGAATCTGACAGAATCATTGCCTGCAATTCGGCTTCGCTGGGGGCAAACACCTGCTCCGACTCATGCTTTAACTCACCTGGGGTTAATTCTGGCTCAACCGCGATCGCCGTTGCCCCTGCTTTTGCTCCCACTCCTGCAAATATCGGCAATTCCAACTTACGCTTCCCTGCTTGCTCTAGATCGGGCTGATAGAGTTGAGGCGGCAGAATTTGCTTTTTCGGGGCGATCGCGTTCTTAGCAACACTTTCATTGGCTAAACGCTGGTCATCTTCACTGGCAACGGTTTCCGTCACAGGTGCCGCCATGTTCAAGAACGACAGATCCAGATTATGCCCGACTCGTTGCTGCATCAAGCGGTTAGAAAACTGCGTCACCAGATCTGGCAATTCCTCCTGGTCTGCCTCTTTCGCCAGGGCTGTTTTGACTTTCTGCATCTCTTCCACCAACCCTTGAGGATCCACCGTAATGCTGAAAGGCACCGTTTTGAGTGTGATCAAAACCGATTCCGCCCCTGGCAGCACTCCCGCAATTATTACTTCGCCCAACAGCAGATGGGTCTTTAACTCGCTGGGCAAGTTGCACAAAAAGCTGAAGTTGAGAGGAGGCTTGCCGGATGGGAAAGATTGGCAGGCATGGAACAGGACTTGAGCGGTTTGCGGATCCCGCAGTTGAATTTGTATTTCCTGGGGAGTTGCACCCTCCAGGTCTGCATCAATCTGGTTATCCGCCAGATTGTCGTGACTTCCAGCGTACTCAGACTGCTGAATGGCGACTGCCGCCAACTCCAACCGTCCCGCGATCGCCAAAGACTCTCCCCTGGCAGCTACCCATCCATCCTGCGCCAGCACAAGCTGTAACTGATGCACATTTAAAACGGGTTCATTCTCAGGCTCAGGAGTTGAATCAACTGATTGTTCCTCCGCTTCGATCGGTACAAAGGGTTCAGCCGTCAGCGGTTCCACGATCTCGGGTAGGTTAAACTCTTTGAAAATCTCCTCAATCAATTGATGCGACAGTTGATCGGTCATTTCCACCAACCGATCCATTGAAAAGCCCAACGCTTGAGCAATTTCCACATTCAAAGCTGCAATATCTTGCGTGGTCGGTAACAGTTCTTCCTCAGGAGACGCAGCCACCGTTGCCAAATCTGAATCCGGTGATACACTAGCAGCGGATTGACTCACAACAATCTGACTCAGTTCCTCGACAATTAAAGCGTTGGTTGCAGGCGTAGCGTTGATCGACGTATTGATTGAACCTTCGGCGGTGACGGCATCCGCCCCATCCCAATCGCCTGTCGTTTCCTCAACACACGCCAACACCCGTAACCGCACTGCATGATGCAGCATATCGCCCACCAGGTCAGACATGGGATCGGTGAGAAAACAGCACAACTCCCAATTTCCCGGTTGCAACTGAGTAAAGGGAGTGACGACCATCAGCCCATTCCGATTAGTACGGTTAGAGCGCTTCTGAATCCGTCGCTTGGGTGGATCTTCTTCCGTTGCCAGGTGGCAGATGCGAATACTGATATCGGTGTTGGGTTGATCCGTTTGAGCAACGATGCGATAGCGTCCCTCCAAAATCTCCACGTCGCTAGAATCCAGGGGCAACCAGGAGCGATCGCCATCTTTTTGTAGCAAAAATGTCCACTCTTTCATTGATCTGAACCTCCATGAGTGCCCTTGGACTCAAAATTACTCAACCCTACATCTAGCGTCTGTCAAACAATAAACTACCATCTGAACGCCTAAGCTTACTAGATGTAGTAGAAAAGTGAGATTTCTTCACAATCAATTAAGAAACGGGAGGAAAGGGGCTGGGAATTAGGGTTGGGGGTTGGGAGACTAAATCTTGAGATAAGCTGAAAGCTGAAAGCCGATCGTCCTGGTGCTATGTTGTTTCGTCTCCTGCTACTGCTTGCCCTTGCTGGCGCGTTAACGGGGTTTACCCTGCAAAACCTGACCCCGTTGCTGCCGTTGGTCTTTTTGGGAATTACTTTTCCAGCATTGCCCCTGTCCTGGTGGGTGTTGGGGGCGATCGCGGCGGGAGCGATCTCCATGCTGGCAATCCAGATTCTATTCGGCCTATCCAATTTTGTAACGGGACAAACCGTACGATCGCGGGTTCGCTCCAATACCAACCGTGCAACTCAATCTCGCTGGACGAGTGCTGCATCCGCCGATTCTACTAGCCAGGGAACAGGAGACTCCCCGCGCCGCGATCGATCTGCGTCCAGCGATGATTCTGCGTGGCAAGACTGGCGCGGCTACGAATCTTCCCAATCTCGAACCGCTTCACGCTCGACCTCAAACCCCGTCGATGATTGGGAACGCCCCCCCAGCGAAGATTGGGAAGGCACGACCCGCCAGAATGCACCCCGCGATCGAGGGAGCGATCGAGTGCAGCCGGAAGACTTGAAGAATTTTGAGGCGAATTCTGCTCCCAAACGGGGCACTCAATCTGGCTCTTCCTATTCCTATAGCTACCGCGAACCGCAAGATACTGGTGTGGGCAAAACTGAATCTGTGGTGGATGCTGATTATCGCGTGATTGTGCCACCCTTTAAGCCCCTGGATGAACCCACAATTCCGATTCCCCCGCCTCCTCCCCCCGCCGAAGAAAACGCTGATGACTGGTTTGAAGATTCTTCCTCGGATGATTTTGGAGATACGAAGCGCGATCGCTCTTGATGGCGGTGAGGCTATATGAAAACGAGACAATAGTTATGACCGCGATCGTGGTAGCACAATACCACCGAAGCGACTGAAGCTAAAGGGCGATCGCGAAATTATGATTGGCTCAAGTCAACGTCGGGCATATCGCGCAAGAAGTAGAAGCGATCGCTTTGTAAGCTAGTTCCTCTTAATCGTCCTAAGTAACCTGCTAAGGGTGAAGAAAGTTCAATGAGAAGCTCATGAACCATTTCATTATCTAAGGTACTACCATTCAGTTTGCAGAATAAAACATTGTATTGAACCCGAACCTCTGAAACTTCAAACTGTCGTCGCTCTGGTTCCATCTCAGAAAGCTGCTTAACAGCTTCGACAATGTTAGCTCTCAAACGAATTTTTTGTAAAACGTTCGTAATATACTCTTCGATCTTGTCATCAATTTGCCCTGGTCTTAGATATTCTTTTAATTCAATCAAGTTAATTGAATTAGGATATTTTGCTTGAAGTTCAACGAGTTTTTGAAGAGTCATAGGGTGGATAATACTAATTCCAAATTCATGTGCCGATTGCTGAAGCTGTTTTGTTGGCTTCCCAGGTCCGATAATTAATTTGTTTACTGTGTCAAAAAATTGCTTAGTAAGATGAACTCCACCCAGCTTGTTTAACTCATAAACTGTATCGCCTGGAATCGTTTGACCAGCTTTGCATTCGCCTATCAGCGGATATGGTTTAGTGCAGTACAAATCTATACCACCTGCTCCACCTGTGGCGCTTAAATCAAGCTCGAATCCTAGGAAAGATAAGCTTTTATGAACAACTTGCTCAAATGCTGTTCCCTTTTCATAATTTCCGCCTGCCGTTGCAGTGCCAAGGGCATTAATTTTACTAATCCAATCCAGATCCACAGAAGACCTATTAATGTTTATTTCAATGGTGTGCCATCCTAAAATATCTCTGATTTCCTGCCTAATTCTATTTGCAGCATGATTTGTATTAGCGAGTGAAGTGATAGCCTCTTCTAGCTTAATTAATTCATGGTAAAGAGGCTTTTCTCCTCTTTCTAGTCGTTGCTTCCGTTGTATGAAAACTGCTTCATTAACTACAGAAATAAGCTCAGTAACTTTGATAGAAGTCGAAGGATAATTCTCTAAAGACAGGCTTGATAAGCTAATAAACTTTCCATACTTATCAGAAGTAACAGAGTTAGCTGAAACCGAGACAGGTTGAGCTAATTTGTAAACTTGCAAGTACGCCAAGAAAATGTGTTGTCTTTGATTTAGAGCTTCTTGCAAGGCTGCTTCTGTCCAAACAGTAGAGCAAGAAAGAACTTCTAACAGTTCTGCATCATGAATCATAGTGATAAGCTCACATCTTGCCCAAGCTTCTATTTTGACGGTTGAAGTGTTCAACTGAGTCAAAGCTGCTTGGGCAGATGTGTGAGTATAGGAATGGTATTGCTTTTGAACAGGCAGAGAGTCAGTTAGTAGATCACAAGGATATAAAGCAAACGTCCATCCTCGTTGCACTGCTACTTTTGGGATAGCTACAATGTTCTGCCCTTCAAGCAAAGCCGTTATATCAGGGGCAGGTAGACACAAAGCCCTTTCAAGCGAAATCAACTCACCCATGAACGACTAATTCCGATAAATTTTCTACATCTCCCGACTGTAATTCACTAGAATCAATTTCTGGTGAATTAGTCTCAGCTACAACTTCTGGCTCACTTTCAACCGAAGGAACTTGATAAGAAGGATCGCTGAGAACTTCCTTTAGAATAGGATTATTGCTTCCCAAAAGCTTTTCTGCTCCTTTTTGAGCAATGAAATTGAGAATTTGTTCCTCTGTTAAGTTGTAGTCTACTTCTCGCTTTTCGTAAACGGAGCATATAGCGATTAGAGGTTTAATTTCTTCCTCTTTCAGATCTACAAACTCTATGCCTTCTGTAGGGAAAGCATCAAGATATTTCTTCTTGATAAAGGAACTGATGGATTTACTCTTTGATCGAACTAGACATGCTCTCGTAAAACCAAAGGTATCTTTATCAAATAATCGTTTTAACCCTGCCCCTAGAGCTGTGCCGCCGTCATATTGTAAAACTGCAATACCAATGCAAATATCTCTTCCGTCTTCCTTGCCATGAACTTTGAAGTTGAGGAAATTGTCCTTACCCCGTTTCTTGACTTTATTCGTAACACTTTCAACGGTAACTCTTTCTACTGTTTGTCCAACTAAAGACTGGAATCCAAAGAGAAGAGCATTAGCGATAGCAAAGTTATTATCGATAGTTGTTCCTAAATCACCATCTATTTCGTTATTAAAAGCTAATTCAACTTCATCAACTGGAGGTGGAAGGGGATTGCCATCAATTGGCTTACAGTTTTCTCTGCACCAAACAAGAACCCGTCTTGCTGTTATCCGCTCTCTACCTAGCTCTCTTAATTGATGCTCATCAAATGGGTAGAGGGGGTGAGGAGGATTTAGGTTCTTTTCTGTATAAAATTCCTGGAGAAAACGGGTAACTAACTCGATAACGTTGTCTCCGTTCATGTATTGCAAGTCAAACGGTTCACCAATGGCGGTCAATCTACTCCATACACCACGAGGCATCTGCCTAACCTTCTCATTCCATATACCGGGCATCATGACACTAAGAATTACGCCTCGATGTAAGTTCTCAAATAACTCTTTCACCAACCCAGCAACGACTTGAGCTTTGTGTAACCCTGCATCATTACATTCTTCCTTATCCAATTCATCGAAGCAAATTATAAGCTCGTTGTATTCACTAATTAGGGCTAAAATTTGCAAAACTGTATCGAAGGATTGGGCTTGCGTAGGTAAGCTCAGTTCATTCGCTTTGTATTGGGCAAGTTCTTTACCCCCTAGCCAATTGGATGCGTAGGACGCTTGCTCATCACATAAGGTCCAAAGAATTGCTCGGACAACATCTGGGTTTTTAACACTTTTGGCTTTGCGGAAGGCTTTGGTTAGCTGATTAACCCATTTTTTGACTTGTTCTTCCTCAGCATCCTCAAATTTCTTGATTAGTTTCTCAGCCGGAAGCAGTTGAGCTTGTAGATTGGAAGCTTTGATAGCGTCATTCGCCATCATTGTTGCAAGCTCTTGCCATTGAGTCATTCCCTGACTACCAGTATGGCTCAAACTGTCGGCTAAAAGTGCTTGAAAGCTTTGCTTAGCTCGATTCAGGTCATCAATCTGCGTGGCATACACAAATAAAGCGCCGCCTTGAGCTTGAAGGCGATGACGAATACGGCTAATAATATGGGTTTTGCCTGTTCCATCTTGGGCTGTAATCAAGATAGAAGTTGTTGAGTAATGCCCAGCGCGAATTTCTCCTAAAGCTCGAAAAACCACATCAGAAGCATGAGCATTCAGCGATTCAACATCAGGAAAACTTTTTCCCCATACGTGGCTAGCTTTAAGAATGGGAGCTTGAGCAAAAGGATTATGCTCTTTAAGAGCAACATGAATTTCCTCAAGGGGAGAGGGTGAGACAAGAACAGAAGTCATGGTGAATTATTTGGAAGGAGTTGAAGGGAGTGCTAGGGGATAAGTGATTCAAGTGATTGGGACAACAGGGATTTAGTGTTTTACAGCAGTTTGACGTAGTAACGCATTCCACCAAGCTTAGTTTCAATGGAATCTTCAGCTTTATCGGGAGTAAGACTTGGCATTTCACCACCAATGAGTTGTAGAACATCATTAGCTTGTAGATCTAGCATCCAGTCATTGAACTGCGAACGGGAAACTTGATCGCCAATTTCTCGACGGATGCGGTAGATCGGAACCAGATTATCTAGGTTGTAGTCACGGTTGAGGCGATCGTAAACCTCTAACGCAACAGGCTTAAACTCCTCATAAGAAGCGATCGCACTACTAACAGCTTTTCCATTTCCATTGGTCGAAGGAGCGTAGCTACTCACGCCAGACTGTTGAATCCATTTCAACAATGCCTTTGCCATCCAAGAGCCAACAACCGTCCCCTCGATGCCAAGGTCAGTATTTCCAAGCCTGTGACCTAAAGCGCCTTTCCCCAGGTCAGTCAATGAAACCTTTTTACTTGTAACTTCGATCGCTCTACCCTTTTCGAGTTCGGTGAAAAACTTCTCACAATCTTTGCTCTTTTCACCCTTCGCCTTTACTCGTTTCGTAAGCTCTCCTTGATTAACGTTTTCGCCTCCTAAAAACCATAGGACTAGAAGCAAACGAACGGAGCGATCTGAGAATTGAGTATTCGTAACTTTCGAATCTTTCGGTGCAAGTGTTGCTGCTGATGACATAGCAATCTTCCTGGATTGTTTTGGACTCGCGCTCTTCCAGTAGGATGCCCCTAATCACTTATCGAATCACAAAAACTCGTAGAAAATCCGCTCCATTCAAACAAGATTTTATGAAATCTATTATTAAGAATTACGTTCTACTGAAGCCATCAAATCTTTTATACATAAGCTTTACTGAGAGATGAAAACTGTTTGGTAATCGCGATCGCCCTACCACTTCGATCACACATCTGGATGCAATTGGTCTTCCTGCCAGGACAGCGGATTGTTGTGAACATATTGGCGAATGGCTTGCAATGCCTCGTCGTTGCGGATGATGCGATCGTAATAATTACGTTGCCACACCGGGGTTCCTACCATTTTTCGGCGTTGGTTAATACGCCGAGCAGAAAAGGTTTTGAATCTGCGGATGATTTCGGGAATGCCAGGATGGTTGATGGGTTCCGTTGGATTGGTAGGGGCGGGTTTCGCCGATGATTTATTGGTTAAATCCACCAATTGATTGTCTAAACCCGCCCCTACAGGAATATCGGATAACACCAAAATGCCGTGGATGTGGTTGGGCATCACCACAAACGCATCCAATTGCAACCTTGGGTGATATTTCGGCAAATTCAACCAATACGATCGCACAATCTCCCCAAACTTACTCAACTGCATTTCGCCATCCACAATTTCGCCAAACAAACATTGCCGTTGATGGCTGCAAATCGTGATGAAGTAGGCACCGGATGAGGCGTAATCGTATCCCTTCAACCGGATCGATCGCCGATGATGTTGGTTTGGGTTGTATTTCACGTTGTATTTCACATGGTTCTATGAATGCACCTGATTCATAGATTGCCCGAAACCGAAACCACGATCGTGATACCTCTTTTAATGGGCGAACCGCCGTTCGCCCCTACCTATCTGTCGTTACTCCCGCATTTGCTGTCCTTACTTCCATACTTGTTGTTGTTACTCCTGCACTTGTCGTCCTTAGTTCCACCCTTGTTGTCCTTAGTAACGATGAAGCGGTGGTTACATCCGGCCATATTGTCGTTAGTAACGGTAAAGCGTACATGAAGATCACACCCACGATCGCAACTCCAGTTGGGTGGCAAACCACGACTCCAAACAAATTTTGCTCAAATGGGTTGGCTTTAGCCATTGCCTCCGTACTGTACGCCAGCACAATTACTTGCCCAATCCTCAAAACTTCTTGCAAAAAAGACACAATCTTGCGCGATTTGCGAAGCCAGAAGCCCGGACGCATCAGTGCGATCGCTGATCTTGTAGCGATCGCTGATCTTGTAGGTTGGGTTGAGCACCACTAAGGGGTTTGATCATCAACGTCAGGTCAAGCGAAACCCAACATTCAAGCTACCCTAAAGCTGATGGATGTTGGGTTTCATGCTTCAACCCAACCTACGAAGAGAGTTCACTTCTGTAAAACTGCGGAGTTTGTTTGTAGAATTGACACAGCCATGTCAGCAAAACTTCCCCCAAGTCGGTGAAAATTGTGATATTGAATACAATTTATTCCTGCAAAACCTTTTTAATGTCCGTAGTGCTGTGATCGTGACAACTGTTTGAGAACAGCTTCAGTGACTACCTGACTGACATCACAGGCGATAATATCGAAGCATTGTTGTACGAAAGCATTGCTGGATATTGATCGCCTGCTTTTTATTGCAGGCAAAACACAGCAGCTTTAAGGAAGGAGTGTAGTGGTTATGGGATTCGATCGCCGTCAGTTTTTGCTCACTGGTTCAGCCGCTTTTGCTGGGAGTATGCTGCTCAAAGCCTGCGCTCCATCGACTCCCTCTGACACAGCGACATCTCCTGGAGCATCTCCCGCCAGCCCTGCGGCAACAGACTTTAAAACTGCAATTATCCTACCCGGAGTAATTACAGATAAAGCTTGGAATCAGGCTGGTTATGCCGGACTGACCGAAATCAAAAAGAATTTAGGGGTTGAAACCGCCTACGTTGAAAAAATTGGACAGGCAGAACAGGCAGAAGCCTTGTCTGACTTTGCTCGGCGTGGGTTCAGTCTGGTGTATGCCCACGGAGGACAATTTGATGCGGCGATTCAGCAAGTTGCGGGACAGTTTCCCAAAACATTTTTTGTAGGCGTGAATGGGGCGGCATCCGGAGCGAATATTGCCTCCTTACGCATTGACCATCTTCAAGCCAGCTATCTGTGTGGCATCATCGCCGCAACTCTTTCCAAAGCCAAAAAGATTGCCTACCTGGCGGGGCAAGAATTTCAGGCAACCCAGGAAGAACTCCGTGGGTTGCAGCTAGGAGCAAAATCCATTGATCCGTCGATTCAGGTGACTTCCAGTTTTACTGGAGACTGGAACGATGCAGCAAAAGCCAAGGAAGCGATCGAGGCTCTAATCTCTGCGGGAGCGGATGTCGTATACCAATGGCTGGATAATGCGGCTCCTACGGTATTACAAACTGCCAGCGATCGCGGCGTTTATGCCTTTGGCAATACGGCAGATCAGTTTGATGTTGCCCCCAAAGCCGTGTTAACCAGTGCGGTGAAACGCATTGATTTGGCGATCGCCAAACTTGCCGACCTTGCCGCTAAAAATGAACTTAAGGGTCAGGTCTACACGTTGGGGCTAGAAGAACCGGAGATTTTATACCTGGGTAAATTTAATCCGGTGGTTCCGGCTGACTTGCAAACGAAGGTGAACACAACTCAGGAAGCAATTCTGTCCAAGAAAATCACCTTTGAGTCCTGTCAGGAAAGTGGCAAAGAAACCCGTTGTGTCAAGGGCGCAGCCTGAAGCCTCAATCGACCCGTTCCAATTGCCAGAGGATCTGGTTGCCTTCTCGCCGCACCCTGGAAATTACCCAGTTGCGCCAAACCCAGTGATCGCCGCGACTGGTGACGGCACCGGCGTTAATATCCATCAAATCTGCCAGTTCAGCACTGGTAATCAGATAGCCCTTGTCGGCAATTTCGTCCGCCATCCGTAAAGATTCCACCGCATAACGGACATGGGCAACTCTCACTTCACGGGGGAGAGATTCAAGTTCGGTAGAAACGATGGAAGGGCTGTCTGTCATGACGATCGCGACCAACTCAGCGATAGATGGATTGTATCGCTCCTGGACTGGAAAGTCGCGATCGCGTATTACTTCAAGGACTCGATTCTGAGTCAGGAAATTTATCTCCCGGTAGGATGGAGCGCCCCATCGAGAATGGTGCAAGTGAGCGATCGCAAAATTGCAGCGCCTCAGAAAAATCACTGGTTTGCTGCGGGTAAGCGATCGGCGGACGCTCAATCACCACGAGAGTAACCCCCAGATCTGCTGCCACTTGCTGCTTCACATCCTCACCTCCCGCCACCCCAGAGGCTTTTGTCACCACCACGGAAACTTGCCACTGCTGCCATAGGGCACGTTCCATTGCCGCTGAAATCGGCGGACGCAGAGCAATCAAGCGATCGGTCGCAAAACCCGCTGAGATCGCCGCTTGCAGGGCAGGAATAGACGGCAAAATTCGCGCGAACAAAACCGCCTTTTCCTGCCAGGGAGTAAACAATTCCAGAGAGCGATAGCCCAGGGTCAGCAAGATTCGCTGATGCAGTAACAAATCCGTGGCAAGCAGCGATCGTAGAGTGGGGAAGAAGAGGGGGGTAAGGGGAGAAGCGGAGAGGGGGAGACGCTCGAAGCGGAGGTAGGGGATTTTTAGGGTTGAGGCGATCGCGATCGCCAAGTGAGAAATTTCTGTGGCAAAGGGGTGGGAGGCATCCAGAATGGCAGCGATGGAGTGGGTCTGCAAAAAGGCGGGAAGGGAGGCAGCATCTAAACGTCCTACCCACACGGTTAGATCAGGAGTTTTGGGATACAGGCATCGTGCCGATTCCGTGGTGACAGTGACTAAGCAGGGCAAATTCTGGGCAACGAGCGATCGCGCCAGTTCAGCACTTTCCTGGGTTCCTCCAATTAGCCAGATTCGGGCTTGGCTCACAAAACATCAGTAAAGAGATAGGTTGAAAAACTTAAGCTATCGAAGTAAAAAGATAGGGGGAATTTACAATTCTTTGCTAACAATTATCGGAAATGCAGTAGACTCTTCCTGTCGCTATCCACGACCCTTATTTTACTGATGACTCAATACTTGTATCATCTCACCGCCTTTTTTGTCGCTGCCCTCGTGGTGCTGTGGGCAACTCCTCGCGTGAAAAAGTTTGGACTGAAACGGGGCTTGGTTGATAAACCCGGTGGACGCAAGATCCACAAACGTCCAATGGTGCGTTTGGGGGGAGTTGCAGTTTTTATAGGGGCGATAGTTGCTTTACTAATTGTCTGGTGGACGGGCGGTTTTGGCATCCAAACCCCTCAAAAAGAGTACGAGCTATGGGGCGTTGTCATCGGGGGGTTGTTATTTTTCCTGATCGGTTTGGCGGATGACCTGCTGACGTTGCCTGCTTTGACTCGCCTCTTTGCTCAACTCACGGTGGCGGCAATGGTCTGGCAAGCGGGCGTACAAATTGACTTCCTGACGATTCCGGGCATGGGTTTGATCGCCCTGCAAGACTGGGTTAGTTTGCCGATTACCGTGATCTGGTTGGTGGGCATGGCAAACGCGATTAACATGATCGATGGATTGGATGGTTTAGCGGCTGGAGTTTCAGGAATTGCCGCTTCTGTAATGCTAGTCGTGACTTTATTTATGGGGCAACCTGCGGCGGCGTTGATCGCGGCGGCGTTGGCGGGCGCTTGCTTGGGCTTCCTGCGCTACAACTTCAATCCAGCCCAGATTTTTATGGGAGATGGGGGTGCTTACTTCATGGGCTTTACCCTGGCAGGAGTTGGAATTATTGGCTTGGTCAAGTCTGTGACCACCGTTGCTGTCCTGCTGCCTTATTTGATTCTGGCAGTGCCGATTCTAGATATTTTTACTGTGGTGATCGATCGCCTGCGCCGAGGGAAATCTCCGTTTGCAGCGGATAAACGCCATTTGCATCATCGGCTTCTGCAGGCAGGCTTGTCTCAGCGGTTGGCGGTTCTGTTTATTTACTCGCTGACTTTGTGGGCAGGAACCCTGGCTTTAGCCGTCTCCAATATGCCCAGTGGTTGGGGATACGCGATCGCAGCAACGGTGCTGCTGAGTTTCACCGGTTGGCAGGTGTGGAAGACTGCCAAACAATCCTGATATGGCTGCTGTTGCTGAAATTATTTGTGTTGGAACTGAACTGCTGTTGGGAGACATCTTAAACAGCAATGCTCAGTTTCTAGCGCAGGAACTCGCCAAGCTTGGCATTGCTCACTATTATCAGTCAGTTGTGGGCGATAACCCAGCCCGCATTATCCAGGTTGTAAATACGGCGTGCGATCGAGCAAATCTACTGATCTTCACGGGAGGACTGGGACCCACCCCCGATGACTTGACCCACGAAACGCTTGCCTCCTGTTTTGGCGTACCTCTGGTGGAGCACCCCGAAATTTTGGCAGACGTTACCCAAAAGTTTGCCAAACGCGGGCGGGTGATGACGGACAATAACCGCAAACAAGCCCTACTTCCTGAAGGTGCGAAGGTTTTAACCAACACTAGCGGCAGTGCGCCGGGAATCATCTGGCAGCCCCGCGAGGAAGTCACCATTCTCACCTTTCCTGGGGTTCCAGCAGAAATGAAGCTGATGTGGCGGGATGTGGCAGTTCCTTACCTGAAACAAACAGGCTGGGTGCAGAATACCGTCCATAGTCGGTTGTTGCGATTTTGGGGCATTTCGGAATCTTCTCTAGCAGAAAAAGTCGCACCTTTTTTTGACTTGCAAAATCCCACCGTCGCCCCCTACGCCAATTTAGGAGAAGTCAAACTCAGGATTTCAGCCCTGGCAGATTCCCCGGTAGCGGCGCAGGAAATGATTGCCCCGATCGAGCAACAACTGCGGGAAATTGCTGGCATGGACTGTTACGGAGCTGATGAAGATTCTCTGGCAACGGTTGTGGGTCAGCTTTTGCAAGCAGCGGGTAGCACGCTCGCGGTTGCAGAATCCTGTACAGGAGGTGGGCTAGGTGCCATGCTCACGGCGGTTTCTGGTAGCTCTAGCTATTTCTGGGGCGGCGTAATTTCCTACGACAACTCAGTTAAGGTGGGCTTGCTGGGAGTCAATTCCGAAGACTTAGCCCGACATGGAGCGGTGAGTGCCATCGTTGCCGAACAAATGGCGGTGGGAGTGCGCGATCGCCTTGGCACTACGTGGGGGCTGAGTATTACTGGCATTGCTGGACCAACCGGGGGCAGCGACGATAAACCTGTGGGCTTGGTTTATATTGGCTTGGCAAGCAGGGATACGGTTCGCAGCGTCAAATATCTATTTGGTGCAGAACGAGGGCGGGAGTGGGTACGGCATTTGAGTGCTTGCTCGGCGCTCGATCAATTACGCCGACATTTATTATCTAGTGAATCTTAAGTCCAACAAATCTTAAACTTATCCGGACGATCGCTATCACTGATTTGATAATTTGGGTACAATTTCAATAGATAACTCAGACCCTGGTTCAGATTAAGGGGAAATATACGCAGCCCCAACATCTGAGATCCACGCTTTGATTAGGAGCTATTGATTAATGGACTACCTGGATAAGGTGCTTGAAAAACTCAAGGAATGGGCGCGTAAGTTAATTGATGCGCTATTGGGTCCAGAAGCGCAGCCCGAACCTGAGCCAATTCCAATTCCGGTGAACGATCCGCAACGCCGTTAACTCGTTGCTCATTTTGCTGAATTGGTAGTGTGTTAAGTTGGTCAGCATCCTGGTACTGCACGGACCAAACCTGAATCTGCTGGGAAAACGAGAGCCAGGGATTTATGGTTCTGTGACTTTGAACGAGGTGAACTTGTTGTTGCAGCAAGAGGCAAGTTCCCTGGGAGTCGAGATTTTGTGCATTCAGTCTAATCATGAAGGCACGCTGGTTGATCAGATCCACGCCGCTTGGGGTGTGCATGATGGCTTGCTGATTAACGCTGGAGCCTACACCCATACCAGTGTTGCCCTTCGAGACGCGATCGCGGCGGTCAATGTTCCTACGGTTGAAGTTCACCTCAGCAATATCTATCGCCGCGAAGAATTCCGTCACCATTCCTACATCGCTCCGGTGGCGATCGGGCAAATCAGCGGCTTTGGTGCGGAGAGTTATCGCTTAGGGTTGCAAGCGATCGTGCATCACCTGCGCCAGAAGAATTAACACGCGAGAGACTTTCAGCGTTTACTGCTGTTTGAAATACAGCAAAATATGGTTCAATCAGGTCAAATTGATGTTGATTGAAAATCACTGAGTCTTTCATGGAAGTTGTTCATCTGGCGGTTAATGGGACTTTGATGCGGGGGTTAGAGCTAAACGCCAATCTGCACCAGGTTCATGCCACCTTTGTTCGAGAAGCCCTGACTGAACCAAGCTATCGGCTCTGGTCAATCGACGATCGCCATCCTGCCATGCAACGGGTCAGAGAGGGTGGGGTTGAGATCGCCGTAGAAGTTTGGGCAGTCCCAGTTGCAGGCGTTTCTACCTTGCTCCAGCTAGAACCTCCCGGACTTTGTATCGGTAAAGTCCAGCTTCTGGATGGGGAAAACGTTTTAGGCGTATTAGGGGAAGCCATTCTATGTGAAGGGCAGAAAGAAATTACTGCCTGGGGTGGCTGGAGAGCTTATATGAATGATCTGAAATCCAGTGACCTGAAATCCAACTCTACCTACCAGGATGTTGCATGACCAACCCTAGTTTTAACTCGGCTACCTACGTCGATCAAGCCGCTACCCTCATCGCCTTACCCATTCCCGCGGACTATCATCAAAGCGTCGTCGAGAATTTTGAGCGCATTACTCAAGTTGCTCAACTGGTTCTAGAATTTCCCTTACCTGAAGAAACTGAAATTGCTCCCGAATTTGATCCAGAGTAAGTGAATCGGTGGACGGGTAAATGAGTAGATGAGTAGATGAGTAGATGAGTAGATACTTGTTATCCATCTATTCATCTACTCATTTACCCACTGCCTCACCCACCCTTCTTTCCCTAACCCCCATCCCCTAACCCCCATTCTCCTATGCCCTCCTCCTATCCCGATGCCACGAGTATTGCCCAGAGTGTTCGTAACCAGGAGGTGTCTGCGAAATCAACAGTTGCGGCTGCATTAGCCCATATCGCTGAAAAGAATGAGGCGCTGAATTGTTTTACCACCGTCTTAGCCGATCGCGCGTTGGCAGATGCGGAGGCGTTGGATGCGGCGATCGCCCAGGGGCAAGAACCGGGACTGTTAGCAGGAGTACCTTTTGGGGTGAAGGATTTGTTTGATATTGCTGGAGTTACCACCCTGGCAGGCTCTAAAATCAATGCCGATCGTCCACCCGCTACCCAGGATGCCACGCTGGTTGCTCGGCTGAAGCAAGCTGGGGCAATTTTAGTGGGTGCTCAAAACATGGACGAGTATGCCTATGGGTTTGTCACGGAGAACAGCCATTATGGTCCAAGCCGCAATCCCCATGACCCAACTCGCATCACGGGCGGCTCATCCGGTGGTTCGGTGGCAGCCGTGGCATCAGGCATGGTGCCGCTTTCCTTAGGATCAGATACCAATGGCTCGATCCGTGTGCCCTCAGCGTTTTGTGGCATTTTTGGACTCAAACCCACCTATAGCAGACTGTCTCGTGCCAGAACCTATCCGTTTGTGGGCAGTCTGGATCATCTGGGCCCGTTTGCTCGATCGGTGCGCGATATTGCCTTGATATTCGACCTGCTGCAAGGGCATGACCCGGAGGATCCAGTCTGTACCACTCGCCCACCCGAACCCTGCTTACCGGAATTAACCAAAGGAATTGATGGATTGCGGATCGCGATCGCCGATGATTATTTTGCCAAGAACGCCGAGGCTGAAGCCCTGGAAGCCGTTGAAACTGTGGCGAAAGCCTTGAGCGCCAGTCAGCGCGTCACCATCCCAGAGGCGCATCGGGCACGCGCCGCAGCCTTTATTATCACGGCTTCGGAGGGCAGTAACCTGCACCTGGAAGACTTACGCCAGCGTCCGCAAGATTTTGACTTTGCCACCCGCGATCGCTTTTTAGCTGGGGCGTTGGTTCCGGCGGGATGGTATTTGCAAGCTCAAAAATTCCGTTCCTGGTATCGCGATCGCGTGCGGGAGTTGTTTACCCAGGTTGATATTATTCTGGCTCCCACCACTCCCTGTGTTGCCCCCCCGATCGGACAGCAAATGCTGGTGTTGGATGGAGTCGAGATGCTACTGCGCCCCAATATTGGCTTATTTACTCAGCCTCTTTCCTTCATCGGCTTGCCGATTATGAATGTTCCTGTGCAGCGATCGGGACAATTGCCCTTAGGGGTACAGGTGATTGCTGCCCCCTACAACGAAGCTCTAGCCCTGCGAGTTGCCGCTCACCTGGAAGCTAACGGGATTGTCTCTGCGCCTGTTCCGCTGCCATGACATCTCAGCGCCATTTGAACGTCACAAGGCTCTGATAATTTTGCAACTTGATAGTTTTGTAACCGTCCTGATACCAAATTAAATAGGGAACGCGACAGATTGGGTAGGGGCGAACCGCCGTTCGCCCGTACAGGAATTTGATGTGTAGCACCTGCAATTTAAATCGGTATGAGTTATCCATCTCAGGGTAGTTATTTCTGCTTGCTGCCCATTGGATACTTCAATGGTTTGCGTTCCCTTTCAATTCGCTATCCCACGGGTTGCCTGCTTGGGATGATTGACTAAGTTCAACGACAGACCGAATCCAAATCAGGAGAGTGCTGAGTGAGCCGATCTACTGAACAAACGGCAATGCAGGATGCTGTCATTGCTGAACAGGCATCTCCTCGTCCAACCCTGGCATGGACGGATGCTGTTGCTCTGATTGTTGGCATTGTGATTGGGGCGGGAATTTTTGAAACCCCGGCATTAGTGGCAGCAAACGCAGGCAGCGAGGTGATGCTGGTGTTAACTTGGCTGGCGGGTGGGGCGATTTCCGTGATTGGTGCCCTTTGCTATGGCGAATTAGCCACGACCTATCCCAGTGTGGGAGGCGTGTATGACTATCTCAAGCGAGCATTTGGCAGCAATGTGGCGTTTCTGTTTGCCTGGGCACGCATGACGGTCATCCAAACTGGCTCGATCGTGCTCTTGGCATTTGTATTTGGCGATTACATGGCGCAACTCGTTCCCCTAGGAACTTTTGCGCCTTCGATTTATGCGGCTCTGGCGATCGTGATGCTCACTGCGATCAATGTCATTGGTTTACAAGTGGGGAAGCGCACCCAGAACTGGCTGACGATCGCTAAGGTATTGGGCTTGCTGCTGGTGATTGGAGTCGGGCTGTTGTTGTCTACCCCGATCGCCGCTCCTTCTGCCGCTCCGTCTCTTTCCGGCAACTGGGGGTTAGCGATGTTATTCGTCCTCCTGTCCTATGGTGGCTGGAATGAAGCCGCCTACATTTCCGCCGAAATCCATGACGTGAAACGCAATATGGTGCGATCGCTGCTGTGGAGCATCGGCATCATTACTGCCATTTACGTGTTAATCAATCTGGCGTTTCTGCATGGTTTAGGCTTGGCAGGGATGGCAGGTTCAAAAACGGTTGCGGCAGATCTGCTGCGCGGCACGTTAGGCGATCCTGGTGCCATTTTTATTAGCTTTTTGATCGCCATTGCAACGCTCGGTGCAACGAATGCCACCATCTTCACGGGAGCCAGAACTAATTTTGCCTTGGGACAAGATTACTCCCTCTTTAGCAGGCTAGGGCGCTGGCAATCTCGTCCCAGTAGCCCAATCCCGGCTTTTTGGTTACAAGGCGCGATCGCCCTTGCCCTGGTTAGTTTGGGCACCGTTACCCGCAACGGGTTTGAAACGATGGTGGAATATACCGCCCCTGTGTTCTGGTTTTTCTTTTTGCTGACTGGAATTTCCCTGTTTGTGCTGCGGCGACGTGACCCAGAGCGATCGCGTCCTTTTCAGGTGCCGTTCTACCCAGTGACTCCGCTGCTCTTCTGCCTTGTTTGTGCTTATTTGTTGTACTCCAGCTTGGCGTACACCGGTTTGGGGGCAACTGTGGGAGTAGCAGTGGTGGCACTTGGTATTCCTGTGCTGCTATGGGAGCGGCAACGGCGACGACGGACTTGAACCATTCTTATCCACGTTCATCAGTCATCCACGTTCATCAGAACGACTTTGAATTGACTCATTCTGAATCGTTTTTTAAGGAGAAACAGTGTGAACATTCAACGATCCCTCTTATTGCTGCTGGCTGGAGTTGGATTGGCTACGGCTGCGATCGTCCAGAACCTGGAACAACCCACCCAGGCAAACGCTGCTGCTGAGAATCCTGGGCAAATTGCTCAGAACCGGAGTTTAGATGTTCCCTACGTGCCCACTCCTCAAGAAGTGGTGGATGAAATGCTCCGGCTGGCAAACGTGCAGAAGTCTGATAGACTGTACGACCTCGGCAGTGGGGATGGTCGGATTGTGGTGACAGCAGCTCAAAAATTTGGTACGCGCGGTGTTGGGGTAGACCTTGACCCCGCTAGAGTGCGGGATGCCAACGAAAATGCGCGTCAAGCTGGAGTCACGGATTTGGTGGAGTTTCGCCAGCAAGATTTGTTTGAGACGGATCTACGCGAAGCGACAGTGGTGACGCTGTACCTGCTGCCCCAGATTAATCTAAGATTGCGCCCTAAACTGCTGCAAGAGCTAAAACCGGGCACGCGGATTGTGTCTCATGCCTTTGATATGGGGGATTGGAAGCCGGAGAAAGTGGTGCGCGTCAACGGTAGAACCATTTATTTCTGGACAGTTCCTGCACGAACGTCGAATCAAACGAAATAATAAGGAAGTAGCAAATGGGGATTGGGGGTTAGGGGTTGGGCGTAGCTCATTACGGTTTGGCGATTCATACGGCAAGTGCATCCCTGGGGTTGGCGATCGACAATTTTGCTGGCGATCGGCTTGTTGGCGATCGGCGCACTCAGGTCTGGGACTTGGGGCGAGAAACGTCGAACCTGCTGCATCAATATCTCGTCGAGTTTCTTCAGCCCCAAACCTGGGCAGATCTGGCTTTCATCGCGGTAGCGAAAGGTCCAGGCGGTTTTACCGGAACTCGGATTGGGGTAGTTACAGCGCGCACCCTGGCGCAACAACTGGAACTTCCCCTGTTTGCGGTGTCTACTCTGGCAGGGGTGGCGTGGCAACGGGCGAAGCTCCAAAATGACCCGATCGCTGTTCAGATGCGTGCTCAACGAGGAGAGGTGTTTGGGGCAATCTATCAACTTGCCTCATCGGATCACGATCGTCACCTCAAGATCCTGTTCCCCGATACCGTGATGCCCTTAGAGCGCTGGCAGGAAACCCTGAACAATTGGACGACTCCTCTCCAGCAGGTTGAAGCAGATACGGCGATCGCGGCTTCGGTTGCCGATTTGTTGGAACTTGCTTATCTTGACTGGCGACAAGGGCAACGCCCTCACTGGGCAGAAGCCTTACCATTCTACGGTCAGCATCCAGTGGGGTAGGGGCGGGATCTTCCACCCCAATTCCTGTTCCATTTCCCTCCAACCTGTTATCCTTGCTGATTGATAATCCCTTGAGGCAATGGAATGGCTTGGCAACGTCCCGACGGTCGGCAGGCAAATGAGCTACGCCCAATCAGTTTTGAACGGCACTATACTCAATTCGCTGCAGGTTCCGTGCTGGCAAAATGCGGTGGTACGCGAGTGTTGTGTACGGTTTCAGTGCAGCCCAAAGTTCCCCGATTCCTGGAAGGCAAGGGTCAAGGGTGGTTAACGGCTGAGTATCGGATGCTTCCAACTGCTACGATCGAACGGCAGGAGCGGGAATTTATGCGCTTGTCGGGACGAACCCAGGAAATCCAGCGGCTGATTGGGCGCAGCTTACGTTCAACGCTGGATATGACTGCGCTCGGTGAACGAACGGTGATTGTAGACGCGGATGTGCTGCAAGCGGATGCTGGCACCCGAACAATGGCAATTACTGGGGGGTTTGTGGCGCTGGTAGAGGCAATCAACAAACTGGTGGAGCGGGGTGAATTAGAGCGATCGCCAATCGTTCATCAGGTTGCTGCGATCTCGATCGGGCTAATACACGGTGAAGCCCTCCTCGATCTGAACTATGAAGAAGATGTAGCAGCGGACACTGACCTGAATATCGTGATGAACGAAAACCTGGAAATGATTGAACTGCAAGGCACGGCGGAGGCGGGTGCATTTAGTCGTACTCAGTTGAATCAGGTGTTAGACCTGGCAGAAGTCGGCATCAAGCAACTTTTGGAACTCCAGCGGCAGGAGTTTGGTTAAAAATTTGTCATTTATCACTGGTCATTCGTCATTTGTTTTGCAGGCATGGAAATACAAATGACGAATGACGAATGACCAAATTCTTACAATTCCCGCGCCCAGGTACTAAGCAACTCATTGACTTGCTCCGGCACCTCGTCATGGGGGCAATGTCCAGCTTTGAGATAGTACTCCGTGAGTTGGGGATGGTACTGTCGAAATTTTGCGCCGCGTTCACGGGCATTAATCCAGGGATCTGCCTCACCCCACAGCATTAGCAAAGGAGCCTGAAGCTGATTCAACAGCACATCAACTTTTTCTCCTTGAGGCGTGCGAAACACGGAAGCAAAGACTTTAGGTGCGCCTGGATCGCAGGAGGGACGATAAATTTCTTCAACTAACTGATCGGTGACTGCGGATTGGTCTAGATACACTTTTTCCAAAGTTTTACGAATCATCGATCGCTGGCGCACGTATTGAAACAACAAAAAACTTGCCCAATCTTGCTGAAACAAGCTCCGCACCACATTTCCCATCACTGCTCGTAAGGGATCGGGTTTGGTGGTGCCCTGAATATCGGTAAAAGGTCCAGCGCTGTTAAGTAACGCCACCCCTGCAACAGACTGAGGGCGTTGAGCACCCACACACAGAGCGGCATATCCCCCTAGAGAATTGCCCACCAACACCGCAGGCTGCCCAATCACGTTTGTAATGAAATCGTGCAGTTGATCGCGCCACACATCGCCGCTGTACTGCCAGTCGGGTTTTGCCGATCGCCCAAATCCCAGGAGATCGATCGCCCACACTTCAAACTCCTGGCTTAACCCAGCAACATTTTTGCGCCAATGATCGGTTGAGCCACCAAATCCGTGAATCAACAGTAAGGGGGGACGGTTGAGTTGTTTTTGACCTGCCTTGACATAGTAAATTGGCTGTGGATCTGGCGGTAGCGGTGAAGTTGCGTGCCACTGCCAGAATTGACCCGGAACTGCTTCCGCCTTGGAAAGAAGCTGCATGAAACCAACCTGAGAACGACTTTAAGTAGTGTAACAAGTTCCCAATGAAGCTGTAGCTCCGGATGCGCTTCAGATACACAGGATTTGAGGTAGAAAACCCATAAGCTTTTGTATAGAGCAGAATCAATCACTGCAATTCTCAGATTGTTGTCAAATTCGACTGGCAACCTCTCCAGGATCTGGCTACAGTTTATTAGGACATTTAGCATCGTTTTGAGGAAGGGGCGATCGCGGTAACTCTAGAGAGGTCATTTAGTGCGGCTGTTTACATCAATTACGGGTCTCCGGTGCTATCTCAACTCGCAACGCTTTAGTCACTATCGGTTAGAGCACCCATCATCCTCCCAAGAATTATCCAGCCCCCCTCCTCTTGATATCGGCTTTGTGCCAACGATGGGTGCTCTGCACAAAGGGCATCTCAGCCTGATGCAGCGTGCCCGTCGGGAAAACAAAATCGTTGTCGTCAGCATCTTCGTCAATCCTTTGCAGTTTGCACCAACTGAAGATTTGCAACGCTATCCCCGCACCCTGGAAGCCGATCGCGCCCAGTGTGAACAAGCTGGAGTCGATGCCTTATTCGTCCCATCTCCAGAAGAAATGGGAGTAAATAAGACTCACCTCTCTATCCCCTTACTTCCCCAACCCCCCTTGCGAAGCGTGGCGCAGCCTGCCCCCAACCCCCAACCCCCGATCCCCCTCACCCAAGTCCTTCCCCCCGCCTCCCTCGCATCTGGCTTATGCGGACGATCGCGCAGGGGGCATTTTCAGGGTGTGGCAACGATCGTCACGAAGTTGCTGAATATTGTGCAACCCACACGAGCATATTTTGGACAGAAGGATGCTCAACAGTTGGCAGTGATTCGCCAGATCGTTGCCGATCTCAACTTGCCCATTGAAGTAATTGCCTGTCCCATTTTGCGCGAAGCCAGCGGGCTGGCGATGAGTTCCCGGAACCAGTATTTGAGCCTGGAAGAACGGGAACAGGCAGGGGTGATCTACCAGGGACTGCGGCAGGCAGAGGAACTCTTTCGTGCAGGGGAGCGATCGAGTAGTAACCTGGTTGAGGCGGTTAAGGCTGAATTAAGGCAAACCCCCACGATCGCAGAAGAATACATCGAATTAGTAGACCCAACAACTATGGAGACTTTAAACGAGGTTAAGGACATGGGCTTGCTGGCTGTGGCTGCCCGGTTAGGAACAACCCGCTTGATTGATAACGTCTTGCTCAGTACCCGTCGCCCGATTGTGGCGATCGATGGTCCCGCTGGAGCAGGCAAATCGACCGTCGCTCGGTTGGTGGCTCAAAGACTGGGCTTGTTTTATTTGGATACAGGAGCCATGTACCGCGCCCTCACCTGGTTTGTGCTGGAATCAAGCGTGCCCGTTGACGATGAACCCGCGATCGCAGAGCTAGTCAGCCATTGCCAGATTGAGTTTAAAGGACAGGTGGCACAAGACAATCAGGCAGTAGTGAACAGTCAAAATCATCCATCCACCCATCCACTCCCCTACCCCCCCACTCCCCTACTCTCCATTTTCGTGAACGGCAAGGATGTAACCCAAGCCATTCGCAGTTTAGAAGTCACCTCCAACGTGTCTACCATTGCGGCTCAAGCCACGGTGCGGGAACAGTTGGTGAAACGCCAGCAGATGTTTGGTCGCCAGGGTGGCGTTGTGATGGAAGGGCGGGACATTGGCACCCATGTTTTTCCCGATGCAGAAATCAAAATTTTTCTGACGGCATCGGTGCAGGAGCGGGCACGTCGTCGTCAGCAAGATTTGCTCAATCGCGGCATTGGTGAAGTAAATCTCCAGGAATTGGAGCAGTCGATCTCAGAGCGCGATCGCAAAGATAGTACGCGCCTGATTGCCCCCCTACGCAAAGCCGCAGATGCAGTGGAAATTGATACCGACCATTTGAGTATTCAGCAAGTGTGCGATCGAATTATTAGTCTTTATCAGGAACGGCTACCGTCTTAGGAGACTTCCAATAAAGAACTGACCTTCATCGTAGGATAGGCAAAGGCTCTTGACCGTACCCATCCCAAGTCAGTTAGCAGATGGGCACTCAAGCTTTGCCCATCCTACCTGGGTAAATTGTTTATCAGCTTGCACCTTAAGCGAAGTCGAAAGGTAAGCTCTTTTCTGGAAATCGCCTTAAGAGGTAGCCCTTCAGACAAGTGACACCGACTTAAACAGTAATAGAGGCATACTCCCCTGCACCGATCCCCCTCAGTCTCCCTTGATCAGGAGATGCCGCAGGATATTCGGCGATGCTCAGTCGAGCCGCAGGGGGATCTTTATCTGTAGCGTGGCGAAATCTGTAGCGTGGCGAAATCAAATTGGGATGAGAATCGGCACAAAGCACGACCCCAACACAGTCAGGTCACGATGAATTATGTAGGCTAGTAGCGATCGCTACCTTTTTCTGAGGAATACTTCCGCATTATCAGGCTGGACTCTAGGCACGATCGGAATGCAAAGTTCCTTCACACGAATGCTGGTCGGCATGGGATTCTTTCTAGCCACGCTAGTGACTGCGGTTGCAGGCTATATGCTGGCGGGCTGGACTTTTCTCGACTCGGTATATCAGGTCATCATCACCATTTTTGGGGTAGGGTTCGGCGAAATTGGACCCATGACTCCCAGTTTGAGAGTGTTTACGATGGTAGTGATTGTTGCAGGGTGTACCTCAGTTGCCTACATTCTGGGCGGCTTCTTGCAGATGATCACCGAAGGCGAAGTCAAACGGGCACTGGGAGTTAGGCGAATGAAACGGGAAATTGACTCGTTACGCAATCACGTCATTATTTGCGGCTATGGACGGATTGGGCAAATTCTGGCACGGAATATGCACGATGCCGAGCAACCCTTTGTGTTAATTGATAACGACTTGAGCCGTGTGGCGAAAGCGGAAGGCAATGGGTATCTGGTGCAGCAGGGGAGCGCTACAGATGAAACAGTCCTGGAAGCAGCCGGAATCAGTCGTGCCCGCTTTTTAGCCACGGTGCTACCAGATGATGCCGCCAATGTCTTTATTACCCTGACGGCGCGTAGCCTCAATCCTCAACTGATGATCCTGGCGCGGGGAGAGTACCCCTCAACCGAGAAGAAATTACTTCAAGCAGGAGCCGATCGCGTCGTGTCTCCAGCCGCGATCGGTGCTTTGCGGATGTCTCACATGATCACTCATCCCGCCTCCGTGGACTTTTTGGATCAATCCAACGGACGCGAAACCCTGAATGAATTACTCTCTCAAATCAATGTGCAGTTGGATGAATTGGTGATTCCATCGAATTCTGATTTAGTGGGAAGCTCGATCGGCACCCTGGAAGTTCGCGGCAAGGGATCGTTTATCATCGTGGCGCTGCGGCGAGCGGAAGGCGAAACCATCGTTCACCCCAGTCAGGAAATCTTTTTGCATGAGGGAGACACGCTGATCGTGATGGGGCATCGCGGCGATATTCCCAAATTTGCTAAACATCATGCATTGAAGCGGCAAATGCAGTATCGTGGGGCGAGGTCTGTCCGCTACTAGCGCCATTCAAAAAACACGATGTCTATTCCTGCGGTTTCTGCCGACGCTATTTTGCAACAAGCGGCTTCGCTGCTGGTGTATCAATCCGTGCTAGAAACCGACGTTGGACACGCCTTTGTTGAGTTATTGCAAGGCATTCATCGCGCCAAACGTGCCCCCACCTTAAAAACCCTGAGTTGCTTACGGGCGTATGGTCGCTGGTTTCGGCTGTTGGCAGAGCGGAACCAAAGTTGGCAGGAGCATCTGTTGAGCCAAATCTTGCAGGACGATAATCCCTTTTCGCGCCAGGTACAAACGCGATCGCTGGCAGAGTTGCCGCCCGGACTGGTGCAAGCGGCACAACACGATCTGCAAGTTTTGCAACGCTTGTACTGGTGCGATGGAGAACAACTGAATTTGTGGATCCAGGCGATCGCACCCCTACCTCAACCCATGATTGTGTGGCATTCTACCCATCCAGATCAAACTCCCTTGCAAGAAAAACTTGCCTCCAGTGAAGATTGGGCGACCGCCTTAGCCCCCCTGGCGGATCACTATCGCCAGCAGGGAACTGGACTCTTCGCGCAGTATCGGGTGTTTCGCTGGCAGGCAGGGCAGTTTGTGGGAATTGCTCATGCCGATCCAGTCCAGTTGGCTGATTTGGTGGGATACGAGGCGCAAAAAGCAACCCTGGTCAAAAACACCGAGTTTCTGCTGCAAGGACTTCCTTCCCTGCATGTGCTGCTGTACGGCAGTCGCGGAACGGGTAAATCGTCTTTAGTCAAAGCTTTGTTGAATCTATACGGCGATCGCGGGTTGCGATTGATCGAAGTGTCCAAGTCAGAATTGAACACGCTGCCAGCGATTGCCGATCAACTCCGCCCTCTGCCGCAGAAGTTTATTTTGTTTGTGGATGATCTGTCGTTTGAGGAAGACGAAGATGCCTATAAAGCCTTGAAAGTGGTGCTAGAAGGCAACGTTACCGCCCGCCCGCAAAATCTGGTGGTGTATGCCACAACGAACCGTCGCCATTTGATTCGGGAATTTTTTGGCGATCGTCCCACGCCGAGAGAGGGAGACGAGGTTCATGCCTGGGATACGGTGCAAGAAAAACTCTCCTTCAGCGATCGCTTTGGGCTAACGTTGACCTTTGAACCTGCGAATCAGCTCACTTACCTGCAAATCGTGCACCATCTAGCACAGCAGGCAGGTTTAACACTGAATGCGGCAGAGTTGGAATTTCAGGCATTACAGTGGGCAACTCGGCATAACGGACGCTCTGGACGGACGGCACGGCAATTGATTGATTTTTTAACAGCAGATTTCGCGCTGAATGACCAGAGGGATTAAGCCACCTTCTGCGATCGTCCCATTTTGCCCATTTTCATCCACACCCTGCCCTATCACCTGCTACCCTGTTAAAGCTGTACGTCCTCTCTAGATGATTGGTGCTGGATTGTTGGTGCTTGGAGACGAACTATGCAACTTGCAAAATTGTTCGCGGCTGGTGGCATTGTCATGTACCCCTTGCTGGGCTTTTCCCTTGTGGCAGGGGCACTGATCCTGGAGCGGCTCTTTTTTTGGAGTCGAGTTGCCCGCCAGCAAGACCGCTTAGTTCGAGAAGTGTTGGTGTTGTATAACAAGAGTCAGAGTGCGGCGTATATGCTGCTACAAAGACACGCGCACTTGCCCCTTGCCCGTATTTTCTTGGCGGCGCTGGAACTGGAGCGCCCAAATCCGGAGGAATTTCGTCTGGCGTTGGAAAGTGCAGCCCAGGCAGAAATCCCGCTCCTCAAGCGTTTTAACACTGTTTTTGAGACGATCGTTAGCCTTTCACCCTTGTTGGGATTGCTAGGAACTGTCCTGGGTCTGATTCAATCTTTTGCCTCGCTCCAACTGGGGGAATTAGGCGGCAGCAATACGATCGGAGTTAGCGCTGGAATTAGCGAAGCCCTGATTTCGACGGCAGCCGGATTGATTGTGGCGATCGTCACCCTGCTGTTTGCTAACACGTTCCGGGGATTGTATCGCCGTCAAGTTGCCCTGATTCAAGAGTACGGTGGTCAGCTAGAACTGCTTTACCGTCGGCAGGCTGAACGAGGAGTAGCCCACCCCTATGCGACTACCTGAAGAACCGGATGAACCATTGCAAATCAACATCGTTCCCATGATCGATGTGATTTTTGCTATTTTGACCTTTTTCATCATGTCGTCTTTGTTTCTCGGTCGGTCTACGGGCTTGTCAGTTAGCTTACCCACCGCTAAGACAGCTCAAAATCAGCCGACCAGTCAGGTTGCCGTCACCTTGAAGTCGGATGGTCAACTGAGCTTAGACAAGCAACCCGTTGCGCTCAAACAACTGCAACCTCGGCTACGGGCACTGGTTGGGACTCAACCAACCCTGGTGCTGATTCAGGCAGATAAACGGGTAGAGCATGGCAGCGTGGTGGCTGTGATGGATCAGCTGCGCCAGATGCCAAACGTGCGGATGGCGATCGCGGCGCAGCCATAACACAGCATACAGGGGTTGACCTAACGACCAACTCCCACATAACGGAAGCCGATCTCCTCTAGAGCATCCTGATTCAGAAAATTACGCCCATCGATGATGATGCGGGAGTGCATCAAATTGCCCATCTTGGTGTAATCCAAGGAGCGAAATTCTTGCCAATCGGTCACTACAACCAGCGCATCACAACCATCTGCCAAACGTTCAGGGTCGGTTTCCACAATCACATTCGACAAACCATGCCGCATCCCGGTTTGGGAAATGATCGGGTCGTAGGCTTTGATCTTTGTTCCCAGTCGGGACAAATGCTCAATGATGTTCAAGGCAGGCGCATCCCGCAAATCATCCGTATCCGGTTTGAACGTTAAGCCCAGTAAACCAACCGTTTTTCCTTTCAAAACCTTGAGTGCTTGTTGCAGTTTCTCGACCACAATTAAGCGCTGACGTTGATTCACCGCGACGGCAGCTTTGAGCAGATGTGCCTCGTAACCGTAATCATCAGCGGTATGAATCAACGCAGAAACATCTTTGGGGAAGCAAGAACCGCCCCAGCCGATGCCCGCTTGCAAAAACTTGCCCCCAATGCGGGAATCTAGCCCAATGCCTTTGGCAACTTCCACCACATCTGCACCGACCCGATCGCAGATATTAGCAACTTCATTGATAAAACTGATCTTGGTTGCCAAAAACGCATTGGCTGCGTATTTAATCATCTCCGCAGAGCTTAAGTCCGTTGTCACCACAGGGACAGGGCTACCCGTTTTGTTTTCGGCAAAGTGACGATTCACGATCGGCTCATATAATTCCTGCATGAGAGAGATTGCTGGCTGGCTGTTACTGCCTAGCACAATCCGATCGGGATTGAAGGTGTCATACACCGCAGAACCTTCGCGCAGGAACTCAGGATTACTGACCACATCAAATTCTGGCTCTTTTGCCAGGGCGGTTGCTGCTGCCACAACATCCATCGCACCTCCAGCTAGAACTGGAATCTCGACTCCAGCCTGCTGCTCGGCATAGCCATCTAACACCAGCATTCGCACCCAATCACCAGACCCGATCGGCACAGTGGACTTGTTCACGATCACTTTGTACTCACCGTTCAAGTGGGCACCAATACCCCGCGCCACAGCTTCTACGTAACGAGTATCGCTTTCTCCCGTGGGTAAGGCGGGAGTGCCTACAGCAATAAACAACACCTGCCCATGCTCTACCCCAGCTTGTAGATCGGTTGTAAATTCGATCGTCCCTGCCTGGATGCAGCTTTGCAAAATTTCCGATAATCCTGGTTCAAAAATCGGAGACTGCCCAGACTTCATCAACCTGACTTTCTCTTCGTTGTTGTCCACACACACCACATGGTGCCCTGTGTGTGCCAAACAAGCGCCCGTTACCAAACCAACGTATCCAGTCCCAATTACACAAACGCGCATAGACTAACCTCAAACAAATACTAATTTCAACAAGAAGAACCTCAGGCTTTGCCAGCGACGGATAGATGTTTAGCCTCAATTGCTAGTTTCAGTGGCTGGTTAAATTGGTGATGCAGCTTGATCCAGTTGAATCGTTGTTCCTGGCACACCCATCCGAGTCCGGAAATCTTCGATCGTCAAAAAGAGACCTTCTGTCACGGGAACCGCTGGTTGCCAACCCACCAGCTTTTGAGCTTTGCTAATATCTGGGCGACGACGGCGGGGATCATCTTGAGGCAAGGGTTCAAAGCGAATATCTGTATCCGGGTTGACCATTTTTTGGATGGTTTGAGCCAATTCCAGAATTGTGTATTCTTCAGGATTGCCCAAATTCATGGGGCCGGTATGAGCACCATTCATCAATCGCATCAATCCGTCCACCAAATCCGAAACGTAGCAAAAACTGCGAGTTTGATTACCAGTGCCGTAGACCGTGAGGGGAGATCCCTTCAGGGCTTGAACGATAAAGTTACTAACCACCCGACCATCATTTTCCAGCATCCGAGGACCGTAGGTGTTGAAAATACGAGCCACGCGAATATCAACATCATTCTGACGGTGATAATCAAAGGTCAAGGTTTCTGCAACCCGCTTGCCTTCGTCGTAACAACTCCGGATGCCGATCGGGTTCACATTGCCCCAGTACTCTTCGGCTTGGGGATGAATTTCTGGATCTCCGTATACTTCTGAGGTGGAAGCCAGCAGGAATCGAGCCTTGACTCGCTTCGCCAGCCCCAACATATTTAAAGTCCCCATAACATTCGTTTTAATCGTTTTCACGGGGTTGAATTGGTAGTGCACTGGCGATGCAGGGCAGGCGAGATGGTAGATCTGATCAACTTCCAACCGGATGGGTTCCGTAATGTCGTGGCGAATTAGCTCAAAATAGGGATGTCCAATCCACTGCAAAACATTGTGCTTGCGCCCAGTATAAAAATTATCTAAACAAATGACTTCGTGCCCTTCCGTCATCAAGCGATCAATCAGGTGAGAACCAATGAACCCAGCCCCGCCAGTTACCAAAATTCTCATGTCTTTCAGTCCCCTCCGATGTTATGGATAAACTCAGAACGCATACAATTTTTAATCTGCACACCAATTAAATACAAAGTTCTCCGATGAATGTCAAACTAGCTGTTGATATTCCCACCTGATACTCACATCTATAGCGAAGTGCACCTTCCAAAGCAGGCAACCCTGAATTGGGCAGGTAAATATCATCAAATGCCTGACTGTTATCTGCACTAGAGCATAACAGCCATAATCTATTGACTTAGAGTTTCAACTGCTCATATTAGTCAGCAACATTGCTAAATGTAAAAGCGTACGCCGTATTTTTACTTAATCTTTATCCGAATACCAGCGCTCAGGCGATCGATCAAGATGGGCGCAACTCACCGTGCTGGCAACTCAACGGTTCAACAAGTACTAAGAGTAGCCACGGATTTGCTAAGGTGAGGAGTTCGCTCCTGCTGGGTTCCGTAAACTTGATGCACACCCAAACTTATACTCAGGTCAATCATAAAAAAATCATGGGACAAATCTAACGATTTGCGTATTTATCTCTAGGCTGACGAATTTGGTTCTACTAGACTGAAGCTGGTGCAATTGAGTGCTTTTGAATCACCATGAGCAGTACAGATATGACTTCCCCGCTACTCACTCAGCAAATGAAACAAAAACTGGCTCGGTTGGGTATGGTTAACTTCCTGGTTGGCAAAAAACTGCTCGCCAATCTCAGAAATAAATGGAAATTGCTGGAGCTTTATCAGCGGGCTGAAGTCATACGATTCTTAGCTGATTCTCAACTTTCACCTCCAAAGCAGGAACGGGTTTTTGTGGCGATCGCGCATATTGTTTCGCCTCAAGATGTTTCTGATCCTGAAAAGCGTGCGCCGAAGCTGGAACGGTTAAAAAACTGCATTGATGCCTTGCTCAATAGCTTTGCCCACTGCCAATTAGAGATTAGTATTACAACTCTGCCAGGGCGAAATGTTGTTTCTTATCTACCTGCCTACCAGCGTAAACTGGTGCACATCCAGGAAAGTCCAGATTGGGAGCCGATGTACGTTGGCTATCGGGCGCAGGATGAAATGATCGATCGGTTGCCGGAATTTGATTGGTTTTTGATGATCGAGGATGACATTGTTATTTATGACAGTTTGTTTTTGGAGAAACTGAAGCGGTTTAACCGGAAAAGCGGCTCTCTTCAATACGTGCTTTTTCCCAACCGCTACGAAATGTATGAGGGTAAGAAGAGCTACATCGATTTAACAGTTGAACTCGATCTAGCCTGGGATCGGGTCTCCATGATTACGGATGATGGCGTGAAATTTGCTGAATGCTCCAATCCTCATACGGGTCTCTACTGTTTGTCTCGCGAACAGTTGGCGTATTGGGCGGCATCTGGACGGCATTGGAAAAATCAATCCCTGGTGGTTGGACCCCTGGAAAGTGCTGCCACCTTTGCATTGCTAGAGTGCTTCAAGCTCTACAAGCCCCATCCACAAAATTTGAACTATTTTGAAGTTCGCCACTACGATACGAAGTACTCTAAACTGTTCCCCGATGCGCCGCACCATATCATTTCAGCCGTTCATCAATAACCAACTGTGCAAGAAAAAGCCTGTGGATTACCCACAGGCAACTGAATTTAGTCAAGCTTTACCTGAACTACTGCACTCCCTGAATCCGGCTAAATGTCGCTCTAAAAAGGGCGTACTGAGGTGAACTTATGCCAGGGTTTCTGGGCAGTATCCTAAGCCGCGCACAAACTGGTTACGAAACTCTTCAATTTCTTGGCGATCGGGCGTGCCATGAGACACCACTGCGACTTGATAGCGTTGCATCACTTCAACGGGGGATTGTCCAGTTTCTAAACCCCACAACGCCATTTGCACACGAATATCAGGTTCGCAGGGAATACCTAACTCACTCATGAAGGCTTTGAAGTCTCCGTGCTGCTGTAGATCAAGATACTCGCTCAGTTTGACACGCACTATCCATCCATCAATTTGATGAATGACGGTCATGAACCGAACGGGTAATCGACCGCTATGCAAGTATTCGACGGCTCGTAGTGTCAGACTGGTGTTGGCAAGAAAGTAAAGGTAGTCCATAGGTCGTCTACCCAACCGGGCGCAATGCTACATTTCTATAGTCGGTTGTAAAGGCTTTTTGTGACAGGGGAGAAGCCCCCGACCTAATAGCGGGTTTTCACCCATTTATTCGTGGTAAGTTCAAGAATGCTCTACGAATGGTTATGGGGTGGTGGACAGCGATCGCCTGCTATCGGCTTACGATTACAATTTACCTCCAGAGAGAATTGCCCAATTTCCCGCAGTTCCTCGCGATAGCTCTCGTTTGTTGGTGCTCACAAGTCCAACAGACCATGCCCATGCTACTTTTCACGAGTTGCCAGACTTGCTTCAGCCAGGAGATTTGCTAGTTCTGAACAATACTCGCGTGCTTCCGGCTCGCTTGTATGGATACAAACCCAGCGGTCTACCCGTCGAGGTTTTGCTGCTTGAACCCCAATCCAGTAGTCCCCAACCAGACGCTGACTTCTCCCATCGCTGGCTGGCGTTAGTCAAACCGGGACGACGCTTAAAGCCAGGTGCCATGATTTATTTTGATCCAGCAGATGTGAGACAGTCGCAGGCAGGTGCGAAAATCCTCCATCCCGCAGGAGTTTATGCCACAGTGCTGGAAACAGATGCTGCTACGAGTGGGCGAATCATCCAATTTGAGGTTCCTGCCCAGGTTTCTTTAAAAGCCTGGTTGTACGAGATGGGGCGTGTTCCGCTACCACCTTATATCTCGGAGACAGACTCCGATCCGGAGCAGTATCAAACCGTTTATGCCGATCGCGTGGGTGCAGTTGCCGCGCCAACCGCTGGACTTCACTTCACTCCACAACTTTTAGAAAAACTCCAGGCTGAAGGCATTCATCAGGCATTTGTGACTTTGCATGTTGGAGTTGGCACCTTTCGTCCAGTGGAATCAACCGACATTACAGCCCATGCCATGCATTCTGAATGGGCAGAGGTGTCTCCAGAAACGGTTGCTCTGATTCAGCAAACCAGAGCAAAAGGCGGACGCATTATTGCCGTAGGAACCACTGTGGTCAGAGCATTGGAGGGGGCGAGCCAGGGAGGAACCCTCAAGCCGTTCTATGGCAAAACCAATTTGTTCATTTATCCTGGCTATCAATGGCAAGTGGTTGAAGGCTTGATTACTAACTTTCATTTACCAAAGTCGAGCTTGATGATGTTAGTGAGTGCCTTGATTGGGCGTGAGCGATTACTGAGTTTGTATCAGGTGGCGATCGCCGAGCAGTATCGGTTTTACTCCTTCGGCGATGCCATGCTGATTTTGCCCCAAGCGGTTAACTGGTCTGAATCAGTCAGATCCGTTGGTTAATTTGCTCACGATTCACTTCCTGCCAATGGTCAGCTTTGGCGCTAACTAGATTCCATACCAACCCTGAGGTTGATACTGAGTAGGAATTTGGGCAATTGTGCGATTCCCATCCAGTAGCCAAATCGTATTTTGCCCGGTGGAATGGTTGCGCCACACCACATCCGTTTTGCCATCCCGGTTGTAATCGCCAGTGTCAATAATTTCCCAGGAAGGATTCATTGGCGATGGAATCGCCATTTCCGAGTAGAACAGCGCACCCGCATTGCCGTATACCAACCAGCTTGTTGTATAGCCAGTTGAGTTTTGCCTCCAGGTCAAATCGATTCGACCATCATTGTTCATGTCTGCCAGTGCCTCCAGTGTCCAACCCATACCAACAGTACCGACATAACCGAGGGAGGCAATTTGAGTTTGATTCATGTACCAAACTGTCGTGTAGCCGCTGCCACTATCTCGCCAAACAATGTCTACGTGTCCGTCTCCATTGAGATCTCCAACACCTTCAATCAGTGATGTTGGTGCAACGGTTTCCAGCATTACAGAGGATTGAATTGAGGCTCCAGCCATAAACCAGATGCCCGTTAAGCCAACGCTGTATTCTCGCCACAATAGATCAGGATTTCCATCCTGGTTAAAATCACCAACTCCTTCCAGAACCCATCCTGGAGAGACAGAGGGTAAAGTCATCACGGAACTGGGCATGGTGGAATTCATCAGCCACACCTGATTTTCCCCAGTTGTGTAATTGCGCCAAACGATGTCGTCGATGCCGTCCTGGTTAAAGTCCGAGTTTGTCAGATTATCGTCGTTGAGGATGGTGCCCGTGGCGGAACTGGTTGCGATCGTTCCGTTTACTGGGTTTTGCAGAGATAGGACAAGGGTTTCATTCTGCTCAACTTTGCGATCGCCAACAATGCTCACTCCTACAGTTTTGCTGGTTTCTCCCGGAGCAAACAGGAGCGTTCCATTCGTCGCCAGGTAATCTGCATCCGCGCGGGTTGCCGTCCCATCTCCGGTTGTGTAGTTGACACTAACCGTTTGATAGCTGGCAGCAGAAAGCGTCACGGTAAACAGGAGATTATTATTTCCTGTATTCCCTTCCTGCCGACTGGAGCTACGAACGCCGATCGTGGGTTGAGCATCATCATTCACCAGGGTACCTGTGGCGCTACCTGTAGCAATTTGGGCATTTGTGGGGACGCTCAAATTCACACTAAACGTTTCATTTAGTTCGTGCCGCGTATCTCCCACTGCCGTCACTGAAATGACTTTGCTGGTTTCTCCCGGCAAAAAGGTCAGGGTTCCATTGCTGGCAGTGTAATCTCCCTCAGCAATTCTGGCGGTTCCGTCGCTGGTGGCGTAGTTGACGCTCACCGTTTGGGAACTGGCAGCCGAAAGGGAAACCGTGAAGTTGTAAGCAGTGCTCCCACTATTCCCTTCTGCTTGATTGACCGAGGCAATGCTGAGGGAGGGTTGAGCGGAAATGGTAATCGTGAAAAACTGGGTCGCGGAGAAGTCGGTGCCACTATTGGCAGTCCCTCCATCGTCCCGGACTCTGACCCCAATGATGGCGCTGGTTGTGCCGACGATCGCCGCTACCGGGGTATAGGTCAAAGTTCCGGCATTGCTGATGCTGGGAGCCGTGGCAAAAATCCCTGGGTTGGAATTACTGACAATGTCGTATCCTGCGATCGCTTGCGTCGATTCATTGGGTGCCCCTGGGTTAAATCCTGTTGCCCAATTATTGACCGCTTGTGCCCCACTGCCTGCGATCGTCCCCTGATTTGCCCCAATGACAAAGCTGGGCGCATCATTCACCGAGTTAACCGTCAAGGTGACTGTGGCAGGACTGGAGGTTGCACCCAGCGCATCACGAGTTACATAGGTGAAGCTATCGGTGCCGTTGAAGTTGGGGTTGGGGGTGTAGCTGAAGTTGCCATTGGCATTGAGCGACACTGAACCAGAACTGGACGTGTTCACGATCGTCGCTGTTAGGGGGACATTGTTGTCAGGATCGCTGTCGTTGGCGAGCACGTTGCCCGTGAGGACGGTGTCTTCATTACCTGATGCGGTATCGTTCACCGCGATCGGACTCAGGTTAATGGTATTCGTGACACTTAGAGAAACCGTTGCCAGTCCAGAGTTAGCGCTGCCATCGTTGACTCGGTAGGTAAAGCGATCGTTGCCCGTGAACCCGTTATTTGCCGTGTAGGTGAAGGAGCCATTGGGATTGAGCACCAGTACGCCATTGTTAGGATTGTCCACCAGATTGGCATTAAGGTTTGCCAGGGGTGTATCCACATCGCTATCGTTTGCCAGCACTCCCGATGCTGCCAGGTTGAAGGGGGCACTATTGGCAAAGGTGTAGCTGTCATTAACGGCAACCGGAGCATCATTGGTGGCAGTCACGCTCAACACGACGCTTGCTAAATCCGAGTTCGCGCCCAGACTATCGCGTACGGAGTAGGTGAAGGTGTCAGTGCCGCTGTAGTTAGCGTTGGGGGTGTAGTTGAAGGTGCCGTTGGCATTGAGAGACAGGGAGCCGTTGCTGGAAGCCGTAACCAGACTGACGGTTAGGGGGGTATTGTTGTCGGGGTCGCTGTCGTTAGTGATGACATTGTTGGACAGCAATGTATCTTCGTTGGTGCCAAAACTGTCGTTGTTGGCGATCGGGGATTGGTTCCCAGCGGTGAAGATGAAAGCATCCCGTCTGCCGTTGGTGTCTGTACTGACTAAATTAGAGGCAGCGCTGGTGAAAGCAATCACGTTACCAGAGCGATTCAGGGTGGCAAAGTTCGACTCGCCATTACCGCTACCCGTGCCCGCCTGATTTTGGCTCACCAGGGTGGTTGTCCCTGCCACACGATCGCGCAGAAACACATCCCGTGCTCCGTTGGTATCGTTCGGGACTAAGTTAGAGGCATTGCTGGAAAACACAATGTAGCGCCCATCGGAGCTAATGGCTGGCATCATATTATCTGCCCCATCAGAGGCGCCGTTACCGCTGCCAGTGTTGCTTTGATTCATGCTAATCAGACTGGTGGTGCCTGCTGCCAAATCCCGGACATAGACATCACGATCGCCATTGGTGTCGATGGGAGCAAGACTCGCGTAACTGGTAAAGACAACATACTGCCCATTCCCAGAAATTGCAGCCTGGAAGGCTGACTCATAGCTGAAAGCTTGGATTTCATTGGAATCTACGCTTACCTGTTGGGTTGTGCCCGATTGCAGATCCCGCACAAATACCTGCCGTCCTCCATTCGAGCCACCTGCAATGAGATTAGTGGCAGAACTGAGAAAGGCAACATAGCGCCCATCCTCGCTGATGGATGCCTGAGTTGATCCTTGATTACCGCCCCCAGTGTTAGCACTGTTAACGGAAGCCAAAAAGGTTTGGTTGGTGTTTAAGTCTCGGACAAAGATGTCTGAAGCGTTATTAAGGTCAGCCTCTGCAACGCCATCGTTGTTTAAGTCGATGAGATTAGTGGCAACACTTTGAAAGACTACATAGCGCCCATCCCGGCTAATCAACGCTGGAGCATCGAGGGCGGATTGCTGGTTGCCGGATTGTCCCGCACTATTCACACTGACCTGCCGAATGCTGCCCGTTGTAGGAGTGGTAGACCACTCGTAAGCAAAAACTTGATAGTAATAATCCCCATTACGGAAAAGGTTGCCAGCACTGGTGAACACAATTCGTTTCCCATCCTGACTGATCGACGCTCCCAACGCATCTCCCTGCCCCGATTCTCCACTGTTGCCGCGACTAATCAGGGTCGTGCGGCGGGTATCTCGATCCCACAGAAACACGTCCAGGGTTGAGCCGTTGCCATCACTGGCGACCAGATCGGCAGCTGCACTGGTAAAGGCAATATAGCGCCCATCGGCACTCATGACTGGATTAAACGATCGCCCGGAACCCGAAATACTGCCGGAATTATCTCCCGTTCCAGCACTGTAGCGAGCGCTGACGAGAATCGTTGCACCCGTGGTGCGATCGCGCAAAAACACATCCTCCTGGGCGGCATTGGGATCACTACCGGATAGATTGGTGGCTTGGCTGGTGAACACCACGTAACGCCCATCATCGCTGATGGTTTGCCGCAGGGAGGTGGCAGCATTCTGACTCCAGGTGCTGGCATTGGTGGCGACTGTCCAGGAATCTCCATCGCCCTGAGTGCTCCCCGTAATCGATGCAAGCTGACTGGGCAAGATGTGTTGATAAGCCGACAATGCCGTAGTCTGGAAAATTTGGGATGCGGCGATCTCGCCCGTATTCACCTCCAGTTCCCAGTCACCCCCCAGGGTTGAGCTACCCGTCACATCATCAGATGCAGCTACATCTGCACCAGTGATTTGGGCGAGTTGTTGCACAAATGCTTGACCCAGTTCGGATGCGCCGATCTCACAGCCGTAGAGCAAAATGTCCGCATCTGATGTTAACACTGTTGCCCAGGATTGCAGTTGTTGGCTGTAACTGCTCAGGTTGTTAGCATTCAGGCTGGTGGAGCCGAACTGAAGACTGCCGGTGCTGCCGTGCGAAATTAGATGCACGCTGGCAATGCCACTGTGTTGCAGCAAGACCTGGGTAATCTGGCTAATCGCGTCCTGCAAGGGATCCAGGATGTAAACGGTTGTATCAGGTGCGATCGTTGCGGCTAAACTCTGGTAGTCTGCCACGCTGGAGTCGATAAAGGCGATCGTGCTGGGCTGACTGGCGCGTCCGGAGAGTTGCCATGGGGACTCCTGGAAAAACGGAGACGGGGACAGCGATAAATTGTAAGGCGCGGGAAATAGCGATTCTAATCGGTGCAATGCGGTCGGCGACCAGGACGATTCCACAGGTAACTCCTCTGAGGTGGTAGATGAAAGAGCAATCTCCCTCCACCCTAGAATTCCCCTCATCCCTGGCAGATGAAACATGGGTCGCTTCACTAAAGTGCTGCCAATGGGCAGTTCACGCCGCTATCCCACCGATAACGGATCAATATCGATCAGCAAGCTGACGTTGGCTGGACAGAGTGCCCGGAGTGCCGCAGGGTCTGGCAAAACTGGCTCCGTATCGGGGGGAAATTTCAGCAGCAATTGCCAGCGATACCGTCCCGCTACCCGCAAAATCGTCGCTGGAGCCGGACCTAACCGCTCGACGGAGGGTGGCAGATGGGTCGCTAGGGTCATGGCGACTCGCTCTGCTGCTTGCTGCACCGCCACCGCCTGAGGACTGGCAAACCGCAGCAGCACTAGCCGTCCATAAGGGGGATAGCGTAACTGCGATCGTTGGTGCAGTTCTGCCTGCACAAAAGCTGCGTAGTCCTGCCGCTGCACTGCCTGGATGACTGGATTTTCCGGGGAATAGGTTTGAAGCATCACCCGCCCTGGACGATCGCCCCGTCCGCAGCGCCCCGCCACCTGGGTCAGCACTTGAAAGGTGCGTTCGCTGGCAGCATAATCCGCCAAATGCAGCAACCCATCCGCCGCCACGATCCCCACCAGCGTCACCTGGGGCAAATCAATCCCTTTCGTCAACATTTGGGTGCCCACCAGCACATCAGCGTCACCCTCGGCAAAACGGGTCAGCAGCGATCGATGGGCACCCTTGGCACGGGTGGTGTCGCTGTCAAACCGGAGGACACGCAAGCTGGGAAAAAGCATTCCTAACTCCTGCATGACCCGCTGGGTGCCGCTGCCAAAGTGTTTGAAATAGCCAGAATCACAACTGGGGCAAGTTTTGGGTTGAGATTGCAAGTAGTTGCAGTAATGGCAGCGGAGCAAGGGCACAGAATCCGCCTGGGGTTGGTGGTAGGTGAGGGAGACATCACAATGGGGACAGGTGACAACATAGCCACAACTGCGGCAGGAGACAAAGGTGCTGTGTCCCCGGCGAGGCACAAACAGAATCGCCTGATTGCCCTCCTGCGGCAAGGTGCGTAAGGCATCCTGGAGCGATCGACTGAACAGTGAGCGATTGCCCTGGTGCAACTCCTGACGCATATCTACGATGGCGATCGTGGGCATCGGTTGGGCGTGAACTCGTGCTGGGAGGGAGAGGCGGTGGGATAAGGAGATGGGGGGATGGGGGGATGAAGCGAGGAACTCTGGCACATTTGGCGCAACGTCCTGAAGCGGTTTTCTATCTCCTGACTCCTCCTGACTTTCCCTGATTCCTGATTCCTGACTCCTAACCCAACTTTCCAGGGCGGGAGTTGCCGAGCCAAGGAGCAAAGGACAATTCGCTAATTCCGATCGCCAGCGGGCAACGGTCCGGGCATGATAGCAGGGGGCTGGCTGGTCTTGCTTGAAGCTGGAGTCATGCTCCTCATCCAGAATGATCAAGCCCAGGTGAGGCAGGGGGGCGAAGATGGCAGAACGGGTGCCAATCACCACCTGGGGAGTACCGCCCAGCATTTGCCGCCAGGTGTCGTACCGTTCCCCTTCCGACAGAGCGCTATGGTAGACCCGCACTCGATCGCCAAACCGCGCCCGGAAGCGATCAGTGAGTTGGGGAGTCAAGCCAATTTCTGGCACCAGCACCAGAGCCGATTGTCCCTGCTGGAGTCGGGGGGCGATCGCCTGCAAGTAAACCTCCGTTTTGCCCGATCCAGTGACACCGTGTAGCAGCACCTCCGCCGTACCTGTCAGCCCTTGCACAACGGTTAGGGCGCTTGCCTGGTCAGCCGTCAAAGCTTTGGGGCGATCGTCGATGACCGGAATGCCTGCTTCTGTTCGCAGCACTTCTCGCGGCTGGATGGTGAGGTAGCCCTTTTGTGCCAAATTTTTCAGGGTCGTACTGCTGGTTTGACTGTGTTGCAACAGGTCAGCCATCCACAGTTCGCCACCCTGCCGCCGCAAAACTCCGATCACATCCTGCTGGCGCGAAGTCAGATCGGTTGGGGAATCTGCCCTGGCGGTGAGGGTTACGGCTTGTCGCTGTTTAGGTCGTACCGGAGAGGGCGGTTCCAGGTAAGATTCTACCCAACCGGCTTTGAGCAGTTCTTGCAACTCCTGATGGGCACCGTTGACCTGCCGTTGCACATACTGCCAGCTATAATCTCCAGCTTTGCTGGCTTGCAGCACACTGAGAATGGCTTGGGCTTTGGCAGAAAGCAATGAGCCATCTGCCATCAGAGGGGGCGGTTGGACTAAACGAATCCGTCGCTGCGATCGGGACAATAACCCGGCCGGAAGGGCAGCTCGAACCACCTGCATCAAGGGTGTGTGGTAGTACTGTGCCACTCGTTGCAGCAGTTGCCAGTAGGTGGGAGGAAAGAAGCCAGCTTGAATCACGGCTTCAATCGGGCGGATCTGAGCCAACTCCAGTCCAGCGGGAAATTCGGACAGGCAACGAATCGCGATCGCCCCAACCTGCTGGGCACCAAAGGGCACACTCAAGATATCGCCTGGTTGTACCGCAACCCCTTCCAGAAGTTGATAGGTAAATAAGCCCTGCGCTCCGGGGCAATCCACCAGCACCTCTACCCAGCGATCGAGTGCCGGTTGCCCATCCACCAGCAATTCGGGGGCGGACAATAAACAACCAGAGTCAGGAGGCAGGGTGAGCATGGACCAATGTGAATCAAGGGTTGACTAAGAACAGAGTTCGGCAAGAGCAGGCAGAATACACGGTAAAGTGTAAGCCAGAATCCACCCCTTGTCTACGGGTCTGTTTATTCTAATCAACCCGCTCAATTGCCGTAGTCCGGAGGCGAGGTTTGGGGTTTGATGATCTGGCGAATGTGCTGCAAAATCCGGTTCGCCAGTTGATCCAGGGATTCCTCTGGCACAAACTCTACTCGCACATCCGCCTGGGCGTAGAGCGATCGCCGTTGCTCCAGCAGGGTTTGTAAGCGCTGGGTGAGTTCGCCCTGTTGCAACAAGGGACGGGTGGTATCGGCTTGCAAGCGGGTCTGAAGTTGCTCCAGGGGCACATCCAGCCAGACAATCACCCCGTGCCGCAGGTAGCTCCAGTTTTCGCGCCGCGTCACAATTCCGCCTCCCGTGGCGATCGCCAATCGAGTATAAGCAGACAACTCCGCTAACACCTGGCTTTCCAGCGCTCGAAAACCTGCTTCCCCCAACTCAGCAAACAGTTGCGTAATCGGTTGTCCCGCCGCCTGCTCAATCACCGCATCTGTGTCAAAAAATTGATAGCCCAACTGCTGCGCCACCACCTGCCCAACGGTGGTTTTGCCCGATCCCATCATGCCAATCAGGTACAGATTTAAGCCCTGCAACCACTCACTCACCGCCGCTCCCCCTGCCTATTCCCCGTCAGAATAGCGCAAGATGGGAAGTCAAGCCTCACGAATTAAAATACCAGTGCCCATTTTTGCCAGGGCGCAAATACCAGAACTGATCTTGCTTATCCTTCACCTTCACCGGATAGCCTAACTGTTGCCGTAATGCCTCAACCCGCGCATCTTCATCCGCGATCGCGATCGTCCGCACCACTCCAGCGGCGACCATAGTGGCTCTGCTCCCTTCGGTAAAAATTCTGACATCACAGCAAAGCCAAACCTGCCTCTATCAACAGAACAAGCAAGGCTTAGTTGTCTACAAACTCAAGAATTCCCAGTGCTTTAAGGGGACAAACTCATGATGAAAAAGTTTAATATGTACTGATTTTTCGTAAGTTCCGTAGCGCCCCCGTATTTTCCTCGTGGTCTTCTTTAGTTTTCTGTAAGACTTCGGAAGAATCAGCCTTTAAACTCTAAGAATTGATAATCACTTCATGATTTCTACTGATAAATAAAGATTTCAGCAAGGTTTTACGGGGTTGAATGATGAATTTGATCCATTTCTTTCTAAAATTAGGAAATTTTGGTAGTTGCACAGAAATACGGGCGATCTACTAAGTTTGTTACCTCAGATGACATCCAGATAGAATAAGACTGACCGTTATGCGAAATCGCGCCATGACGACTTCCCCAAATATTCGACAGCGAGCAAGAGAACTGGTTGACCAGTTATCAGGAGCTTCTTTGGCTCAAGCGGTCGAGTTTATGGGATAACTTAGCAGTACTTCAGTAGAAGCCGTAAGCAGAGGAGCACATACACAAGAGCGATCTCTCCTCGATATTATTCAACGCCGACTGTCTAGAGAGGATTAGGCTCGACTCACCGATTTAAGACAGAAGCAGGACGCAGAAACCCTGATTGATGAGGATCACCAAGAGTTAATCACCTTCGTAGAACGAATTGAGCAGCAAGACGCGGAGCGAGCAGCCGCATTAGTTCAATTAGCAAAGCTGCGCCAGGTTGACCTGAAAACAGTGATTGACGAATTTTTACCGTCCAGATTGCCGAATGCCTCCTGATAAGATTTCGGCAAGTACTCGACGGGTTGTTGCTGCCAGAGCCGCTGGGTATTGTGAATATTGCCGATCCAAAACCCGAGGAACTGATCCGGATACTGGTGAGCAGGTAACCTTATTCCATCCTCGACAGCAGCGACGGCAGGATCATTTTGAGTGGAACGAAGACAACACGCTGATTGTTGGCATGGCAGCCTGTGGACGTGCGACGGTAGCTTCATTGAAGTTAGACCGCTCCGGACTGGTCAACTTGCGTAATGTGCTGGTTCAAGTTGGGTTACATCCCCCTTAATGAGCCGTAAGTTTAATCGGGGCAAAAAAGAATAGGCAATTTTCGGGATAAATTAGCGCTTTTTTGGGTGTGATTTGGGTGTAAAAATTTTACACAAACGCTACGGATCGTATGAAATAGGAATAGTGGAAAGCTTCCTAAGCTTTAGTTGCGAGTTCGATTCTCGCTACCCGCTTCCAGAAAAACACCCTCTGATCGCTGATGGCAAAGTGTAAACCTGAGCGATCGTACCAAGTTCTACAGGAAACCTCACACCCACCGTCATCCCTCATTCCTGGGATCCTGTTGTGGCAGTTTGTGTCGTCATCGCTTGCGAAAAGGGAGGCAAACCTGTTTAGCACAGATACAGTGATGCCTCTGACATGGTTTATAAAGATTTTTGCTGTCGCGCAGTAGTTCTGCGGAAAGCTTAGGCACTTCAGGTAGAGATTAATTAGCCAGTCACCAACAGCTAGCAATTCGCTGAATCTGAAGCTGTGTAAAACGGGTTAAGAAGTAAGCATTAAGGACTGAGTTTCGAGGATGAACTGATGAAAACCTTATTCGCAACAATCACTGCCACCACGATCGCCATCGTCACGCTCTCCAGTGCCGTGATTGCCCAGGAAATCCCCAAGACTTTGAAACAGGGAATGTCCTATGCCCAAGCGCGGAAGGCATTGATCAACGCCGGATGGCAAGCCGTAGAACTTTCCCCAAACCGCGATCGCTTTGGCGCAATGAACTACATCATCAAGCTTGGGTACAACGAAGTTGAATCCTGTTCTGGCACAGGTATGGGGTTTTGCCGCTTCAACTTCACCGATGCTGACGGGCGCAAACTTGCAGTCGTCACTATCAACAATCAACAAGGACAACATCCCAAGCTACACCGATGGTGGATCGATACCGAACAATAACCCCTACCCATTCCTCCCTATAACCAGAGCAGCATGATATTGCGAGCAGTGTTTGAGTTTGACCCACAACCGCTGATCATCCGGTTGTGGGGTGGGTGGAAATTCAAACCCGCTTTGATGCAGCCAGTGTTATCCGCCGCAACCACCACATCCGCCACAACCGCCATTGCCGCAACTACCAGCAGCACCAACAACCCGACTGGTTTTTCCCGATCAATGCCCCAGCCAATTCGAGAAATCCCCAAACCGTATAGAAACACGAGTGAGCGGAATGAGAGTCAAATGGCGCGTTGGTTGGAGTTGGGCGTGGCGGGGGGTGGAGGAGTTGTGCCGCTGGCTTGGCGGGCGCGATCGGCTCTGGTTTGGGATTCTTGACTGCGCCGATCGTTGCCCTGTGCTTTATACAGATTGGCAGATTCGGCAAAATCTTGAGCAGCGGCGAGGAAGTTTTGGTTACGCTCATGGGCGATCGCGCGGTTGAAGAAAGCATCGGCGTATTGCGGGTCAAGCTGAATTGCCTGGTCGTATTCCTGCCCTGCCTGCTGAACTTCTCCCCGCTCCAGGAAAATGTTGCCACGATTGTTGTGCGCTCTGGCTTTAGTAGAATTTGAGGCGGGTAGATTCAGGGCAGTCTGAAATTGCTGAGAAGCCTGATCCGGTTTGCCCTGAGCAAAGAGGGCATTGCCTAAATTGACATAGGCTTCGGGCAAGTCTTTCTTGAGTCCGATCGCCTGGTTGGCATCCTTCTCCGCATCACTGAATCGCCCCTGATCAAACCGGACATGGCTCAAGTTACTGTATGCCAGAGCAGAGTTGGGATTTAGCTCGATCGCCTTACGATAATCATCAACGGCTCCACCCAAATTACCAGAGCGATGCCGAGCATAACCCCGGTTAATGTAGGCATTGGCATCGGTGGAATTGAGTTGAATGGCGCGATCAAAGTCAGCAATGGCGGCTTGAAACTGCCCCTGCTGAGATTTTTGCGTCCCGGCTGTCATGAACTGCTTTGAGCCATCTGGATCAGGCGTGGTGGCATTGGTAAAAGAACGGAGCGTGAACCAGGAAACGAGTCCCGCTGTGAGCAAGAACAGCGTGATTCCACCAAATGCCAGGAGCACGTTGCGGTTTAACGAAGGAAATCGTTTGGCGGGAGGAGGGGTGCTCTCACTGGCGGGGGGTTCCGCCTCCGCTGGCTTGATATTAACCTGGGTAGTTGGAACAGGGGCTGGGTTAGACGCAGGTGCCTGGACAACTGTGGCTTCGGGTGCCGCCGCAGGAGCGGGTTCAGCACTGGGGGCAGGGGTGGACGATCGCTGCGGTTCTGCGGGGGGGTCTACGGCGATCGGTGCCATTCCAGCGGTTGCCATTCCTTGCCCCGACATTTCAGGTGCCTGGGCTTGTCCACCAATATTGCCAACGTCCATTTCACTACGCTGCTTCACGCGGCTCTGCATCGCGGCTCGATTGGCAGAGGGGGGTCTATTGGGGATGGTCGGCGTGGTTGAGCCTTCGCCTGAGTAGGTATCCTGGGGCGGCATCGTTGCACCCATTGGAGGTGATGGATTCCGAAAAGAAACCTGCCTTGGCTCGGATGGCATTTCATCCGCCTCCAGCAACCCCTCTTCCTGCATCACTCGCTGCTCAATCTCCAGCACATCCTCATCGCTCAGCCGAAATGCCCGTTGAAAGTACTCCAGATCGCGGCGATCGCTCTCCTGAAGCGGAAACCGCTGCTGCACCATTTCCACAAAAACCTGCTCATAAAACTCCAGATCTTCTGGCTTGGGAGCATTGAGTTGAGTCAGGGAGGGCGACTCTTGCAGCCCAGTATCTTCATCGGTTAGCCCCAATCCTTTCTGTTTCCGCTTCAGTTCTGAAACGAGCCGTTCATTCGGATTCATAGCGCCCCTCGGTCAACTGTGCCAGGTATTCCTCAAACAACTGTTTGCGTTGCTGATGTTCCCGAAATGGTCTTAGTACTTCAAACTCTATCTCAGACGCTTGATTTTGAGGTATACCTAGATGCTGACGAAAGGAGTTCAACCGATTGCGTCCAGTTAAAATCCGCAGTTCGGTCAAGTCGATTTCGCTGGTTGCAGCGAGTTGCTCCAGAAACTGGCGATATTGCACGGTGGGAGTTTGGGACGGAACCTGAAGCAGCATTTGATTGGCGGTTGCTTCCGAACCATAAAATTGAGGGCGCTGGCTGGGAGCAGCGATTTGGAGCTTACGCTGGGCGTAAAAGTGCAATTCTTTGACGGTTAGCTCGCCATCAAAATCCGTATCGGCTGCTCCAGTTTCGGCTCCCTCAGCAATGTAGCGGGTGTAGCTCCAGGCATCTAACTCGTCAGGTTCAGGTTCGTGATGGGTGTAAGTGGAGGCGGTGAGAATCACGCGCCGATCGCCCACCATGTCGTTAAACCACTCTTCCAGTAAGATTTCTGGCTCGTCGGCAGCAAGACCCTGAGTCAACCGAAAGCAGGCATCAAAAATAATCACCTGTCGCCATGCGGGGCTGGCATCCATGACATTCAATAGGAAGCTAACAGGAATAGTGCGCGATCGCACCAGTTGCCCCCAATCATCAATGCGGGTAGCAGGAGTGGACAGGTAAAGCTGCTCATCCACATCTTTAAAGATGTAGCCGGAAAACGAGAAGAAGATTTGGTCGTCTCCATCCCGATGTCGGAAAAATTGCTCGATCGCTGCTGCCATCTCCAGTTGCGGCACATCGGTTAGGGTTTGCACCTCAAAGCCAGCATTGGTGGACTGGAGCGATCGCTTCAACACTTCCGTATTGGTACGCGCTCGGCGTAAGGTCGGCAATTCCGCCTCCTCACACTCACTCACCCCCACCAGCAGCGCAAATCTATCCATTCACCGTCCCGCGATACAGCCAGCGTTGCTGATTCTGAGGATGAAAAAGCTGCTGTATGCTCAAAACTTCGTTTCGATTCATCCTGCTTTTCAGCAACGCTATACAGCCTGTATGGTATTGCAGAGCGGCGGAATTGATGCACTGATTTTTGAGCGGGGGAGGGATGGCGATCGGAAGGGGTGGGAATTCAAGCGGGCGAGTGGGTAAAGTAGGGAAGTGTCCGACTCCTGCTTTCTGCTGAACTTGAATTATGGCTTCTCCCCATTGCTCATCCAATTTTCTCCAGCGCTCCGCGATCGGGGTGTTGCTCGGAACTGCCGCGATCGCCCTCATCACAAGTTGTTCCCAGGTCAAACAACAACTGAAACAGATCACAACTCCCGCTGCCAATGAGGCTACAACGGCACTGGCAGACCATCTAACGCAAACGGGAGCCAAAATGTACGGCACCTACTGGTGTCCTTACTGCAATCGTCAGGAAGAACTGTTTGGCAACGCAGTGAGCAAGCTCCAGGTGATTGAGTGCGATCCCAAGGGTGAAAATGCCCAACCCCAACTCTGTGCCCAAGCCAATGTCAACAGCTTTCCAACCTGGGAAATTGGGGGCAAGCTTTATCCGGGTCTGCAATCTCTAGACGAGTTGGCAACTTTATCTGGCTACAAAGGCGCAAGGAACTTTAAGGATTGAATCCCACTGTCAACCTCGTTAGGCTACGAGAGTAACCAGCGGGTGCCATCAAAATCGTCAATTGAGAATTTTATAGGACTGATCGCCGCGATGAGCCAGGAAAAGTCCCTCAAAAAAATGTCTCGTTTCACTAAAATGCCTCTCATAAAGCAGGTAGCGCTGCTGAGTGCCCTGTTTGCCGGGTCAATCTTGACCGTTTGGGGCGTGGAGCGCTTTTTGCAAAGTCCCATCTATCGAGCCATTTTAGATATCGCGTTTGTGACGGGAGAAACCTACGATCGCTGGTTCAGTCAGCAAAGCATCAACAATCCACTGATTCTGGTGGGGTTGGCATTTCTAGGGGGATTGGTTGCCAGTATTTCTCCCTGTATTTTGTCGCTGCTGCCCGTGAACCTGACCTACATCGGCACCCGTGAGATCAATTCCCGTCGAGACGCTGTGATTAAGGCGAGTGCATTTGTGCTGGGGGTGGTGACGGTTTTGAGCCTGCTGGGGGTGTTTTCTGCCTTCGCGGGATTTGTGTTTGTGCAATATCGCGGCTATTTTCACCTCTTTGTGGGAACGGTGATTGTATTGATGGGGTTGTCTTTGGCGGGAATCTTCACCCTGCCGTTGCCCCAAAATTCCTGGCTCAAGGTTAGTCGGGATGAGACCCGATCGCCCCAATCAGAATCCTCCTGGTCTATGCTGCGAACCTGCGCGATCGAGCCGTTCATCGTGGGATTAACTTTCGCCCTGGTGAGTTCTCCCTGCACCAGTCCCGTGATGATCTCGGTCTTAGCGGCAGGGGCGGCAACGGGTTCCCAACTGCAAAGCGCCCTGGCAATGGTGAGCTACGCCCTGGGCTACACGGCAATCATTTTCCTGGCAAGCCTGTTTACCGGATTAGCCAAACAAACTCGCGGCTTACTGCTCCATTCTCAGGTGATTGTCCGAGTTGCCAGCATCGCGCTACTCTTGGTTGGGGCGTTTTATCTAATCAATGGAACTCACTGGATACTTTCCACCTGGCAGTAACCGAATTCGTTCTCGCGGTAGAGGGGAGAAAAGTGAATCTATTGCTATGTTTCGGGTAAGGTATTATATTCTCATTAAAACATTTTCCTTATGATGAACGGACTGAACGGCAAAACAGCGCTGATTACAGGGGCGAGTTCGGGGATCGGGCAGGCGATAGCCGTTCGGCTGGCGCGGGAAGGCTGCAATATCGTGATCAACTTTCGGAAGGATGCGGCAGGCGCAGAGGCGACTGAGCAACAAGCGTTGATGCAAGCCTGTAACCTGGTCACGCAAGAATGCGGAGTTGAGGCGTTGACGGTTCAGGGGGATGTCTCGCAAGAGTCCGACATTATTAATTTGATTCAGGCGGCGATCGCAAAATTTGGGCGGTTGGATATTCTGGTCAACAATGCCGGGATACAAACAGAGCAGCCTTCCCATGAAATAACCGCAGAGCAATTCGATCGCGTCCTAAATGTCAATTTACGCGGTGCATATTTATGTGCCAGAGAAGCGATTAAGCAGTTTCTGGCACAGTCCAGCCCTGGTGTCATTATTAATATTTCCAGTGTGCATGAAATCATTCCGCGCCCGCTCTATGTCACCTATTCCATTAGTAAAGGTGGCATGGGCAACATGACGAAGACACTGGCGCTGGAATACGCCAAGTATGGGATTCGGGTGAATGCGATCGCCCCTGGAGCCACGGTTACCCCGATCAACGAAGCCTGGACGGAAGACCCAGCCAAACAAGCCGAGGTGGAGCGCCATATCCCCATGCGACGAGCGGGCACTTCCGCCGAAATGGCTGCTGCCGTTGCATTCTTAGCATCAGAAGAAGCGGCTTACATTACTGGACAAACGTTGTATATCGATGGCGGTTTGACGCTTTACGCCGATTTTCAAGAACCGTGGTCAGCTTAGAGACAAGGCGCAAGTTGGAAACCCAAAGAGCATAGATTGAGCATGGGAGAGTTGAGAGGAGCCAGCCATGAATTCAAATTTTGCCTTAGCCAATATGTTGAATGCCCGTGCCCGTCTGGGAGAGGGGGCGATGTGGGATGCCGCCAAACAGGTGCTTTACTGGGTGGATATTTACAATCATCGAGTGCATCAGTTTGACCCAGCCACAGGCAACCATGTTGTGTTTGAAATGGGATCAGAAACAACGTGCGTTGGGTTAACAGAACACGATCGCTTGATTGTGGGGTTGCGCGATCGGCTGGTTTTACTGGATCCAGCAACTCAGGAAACCATCAACCTGACCCACATCGAAACCGATCAACCCAAATCTCGCTTGAACGATGGCAAGTGTGATCCAGGCGGGCGGTTTTGGGTCGGTTCCATCAGCGAGGAAGAAGAGCCGATCGCGAAGTTGTATCGCTATGACCCGGATGGCTCTTTGCATATCATGGAAACCGGATTAACGAACTCCAATGGCTTAGGTTGGAGTCCCGATCGTCGATCGTTTTACCTGACTGATACCCCGACGCAAAAAATCTATGTCTATGACTACGATGTGCAAACTGGCGCAATTCACAATCGCCGCGTGCATATCAACTTAACTGGAGAATCGTTTTTCCCAGACGGATTAGCGATCGATGCCAAGGGTTACATCTGGTCTGCCATGTGGAATGGCTGGTGTGTGATTCGGTTTGATCCGGATGGCAAGGAAGTTTTGCGAGTTCCTGTGCCCGTGCCCTGCCCCACTTGTTGTGCCTTTGGCGGAGCGGATTTAACCGATCTCTACATCACCACGGCATCTGTTGGATTAAGTCAACCGGAAATCCAGAAAGCCTTCTATTCTGGTGATATTTTTTGTTTAAAGACAGATGTGGTTGGACTACCATCCTATCGCTTTCAAGATGCTGCATGATGTCGATGATTATTGTATTGATGGGTGTATCTGGCGTTGGTAAAACCACGATCGGTCAACTCCTGGCAAGCCAACTCAACATTCCCTTCTATGACGGGGACGATTTTCATCCCGCAGCCAATGTGACCAAGATGCGGCAGGGGATAGCGTTGAGTGACAGCGATCGGCTTTCCTGGCTCCATACCCTGCACGACTTGATGCAAAAGCTGCATGACTGCCAACAATCGGCTGTCTTCGCCTGTTCTGCTCTCAAAAATACCTATCGCCAAATCTTGCAAGGTAATTTAGATGACGTGCGGTTTGTCTTTTTGCATGGCAACTACGAACTGATTCGGCAACGCCTGCAACAACGCCAACATCACTTCATGTCTGCCACACTCCTGCAAAGCCAATTTGATATCCTCGAAACTCCTCAGGGCATCCTGACTGTTGAAGTAAACGATTCCCCAGCAGCGATCGTTCAAACCATCAAAACCCAATTGCAGCTATAACCGACTTGCCACCCTAACCAGTGATGAAACGTCGATGAATTGAAGCGATCGAGCTAGTTCCCTGCGAGTCTGGTCATTGAATGGTGGGATGAGCATTCGAGACTTGAGCCAGTTTTTGGGAGATTTCGGGGTTATACAACCGTAGGTAATTCCAGTAATTGCCAAAGACTGATTTGACGTAGCCACGAGTTTCTTCGTAGGGAATGTTTTCAACAAAGCGATCAGGATCTCCAACTCCTTTCTTGGCAACCCAATCACCGACAGCACCCGGTCCAGCATTGTAGCTGGCAACTGCCAACATTGAGTTGCCATCGTATTCCGAATGAGTGTAATCCAGATACCAGGTGCCCAACTTGATATTGTCTTCTGGGTCGTTAAGATTGAATTCTTTAAGTTTGATTTTTTCAGCAATCCAGGTGCCCGTATCCGGCATCACCTGCATTAAGCCTTTGGCTCCAGCGGAGGAAACAATTCCTGGCATAAAGCGTGATTCTTGCCGAATCAGTGCCGTCACCAGTAGCGGGTTGAGTTGGCGCTCCTGAGACCAGGATTCGATTTCTTCCAGGAAGGGGAAGGGGTAAAGGGCATACCAGTAACCCGCTTGTTGCTTGAGCGCTCTGTATTGTTCCCGATCGCTCGTCTTTTCGCGCTCACTCAGGTAGGACACCATGAAAATACCGTCCAAGTTGTCGCCAATACCCAAGCGCATCACGCCATCTGTGAATTGTTCGGCTACAGTTGGCTGCATTTTATTGTTAAATTCCACTTGCCACAGTTTCCAGGCATCCACATCCTGTCCCAGTTGGTGCAGTTCTTTCAAGGTGTCGGAACCCGTGGGCACCGGGGGACGGGCGGCAGGACGAGCCACTGCCGGATCAAGCTGGCGCACCGAATTAAAGTCCCCCACATCCCAACCCAGCATGGCAGCCGATCGCCAAGCGTAGTAGGAATCTGGGTAGTGTTTCAGCACGTATTCAAAGGCATTTTGGGCATCTTTGGCTTTACCCAGTTGAGTTGCCCATTTACCCACCCAGAAGGCGGCTTCGGGCGCGTGTTCACTGTCGGGGTTGTCCTTTGTAATGGGAGAAGCCCATTTCCAGGCAGACTGCACATCACCCGCTGCTGCCCGTTCTTGCGCCAGTTCCCACCGCAGTTGTGCCGCGCCTTCGGAGTTGCTATAGCGGGTCAACAACAATTGGCGAGTTTGAGCGGCGGCTTGCTTGCTGTTGAGTTGATCCAATAACTTTGATTTTTCTAGCAAGGCTTCCCCGGCTCGATCAGGAAACCGAGCAATCGCCTGATCCAAATAGCCGATCGCTTGCACAGCGGGAGTGATGCGGGAGAGACGAATCAGTGCCAATCCAGTTTCTTCTGAGTCGTTGGGGAAGGCGCTCACCATGCGAAGGTATGCCTGGGTGGCTCCAGGTTTTTGCCCCAGTTGCAACCCTCGCGCTGTGCGATAAGCGTTACGGGCGGTGAAAGGGGCCCTGGCATAAGCCATTCCTGCCTTGCCATACTCGGTTTTTTCCCAATAACCGAAGGCGATCGCTTCCCAATCTTCCGGCGTGAGTTGATCGGCAAACTTGTCGGTCAGTCGATCCAGGATGCCAGTGTAGCCATCTACATACATCCCATGACGGGCAAGGAGCTTGAGCAACTGGGGTTGATTGGGGTTTTGCTTCAGGCGTTGTTGGGCAATATTGACCGTTTGGGGATGAGCAGGAAACTGAGCGATCGCCTGATCCCAATACTGCGGCTCCTGTTTGCCCAATTCATACAACGCTTCTGCGGATGCTGGATTTTGGGGATATTGCTGCACCAGCGCTTGCCGGGTTGCCTGTGCCTTGGCGTTATCTCCTGCTTGTTGTTGCGCCTGTGCCCGTTTCAGCAACACCTGCGCTGCCATGACGGGGTAACTCGCTTCCAGGTTGTCCAGTTGTTTCAGCGCTTGCTTCGCTTGCCCCTGCTGCAAATGCTCTGTTGCCAGCAAGTAACGAGCACGACTGCGTTCTAGAGTTTGGGGACTTTGGGCGATCGTGCTGAGTTTTGCTGCCCGTTTTTCAGGAGCCAGAGATTTCAGAACATTAATATCCTGCACGTTGACTGCTGCACCCTGCAACCCATCGCCAGAGCCAATGAAGGTATCGCGGGGTTGGGAACGAAAAATCACACTGGAAATCGCAGCCCCAGCAAAGAGGGCGCAGGCAGTGCCACCAACAACTTGATACAGCCGCTTTCTTCCAGGTTGGGGAGTCACAGGTTTGGGCATAAGTTCTACCAGGAGGGGGAAGCTTTTTGTGAATCTAACATTTTTTCCAGAATCTGGACGAAGAGAATCGAACGCAGTGCCCGCACTATCCCACTTTTTTGATCGATACTGGAAAGCAGTAAACCGGACGATTTTGAGGACCTTTGGATGGATTTGCGAGTGATGAATGCTTCCCCTTTAGAATGGGCTGGAGATGCCCTGGCAGTAGGCTTGTTTGAGGATCAGTTAGAGTTGCCCGGTGAGTTGGCGGCGCTGGATGAAAAGCTGTTTGGCACGATGAACGAACTGATTGCCGAAGTGGAATTTAAGGGTAAGGAGGGAAACAGTGCCTCAGCCCGGGTGGGAGGTGGTAGCAGCATTCGCAAGATCATTCTAGTCGGCTTGGGCAAATCTGACACGCTGACGCTGGAAGGATTGCGCCGAGCCGCCGCTGCCAGCGCCAAAGCTGCTAAGAAAGAAAAAGCTAAAACTTTGGGGATCAGCTTGCCCACCTGGAACGGAGATGGAGCATTGAGCGCTCAAGCGATCGCTGAAGGCATCGAGTTGGCACTGCATCAAGACACGCGCTTCAAGTCGGAAGATGAAAACGGTAAGAAATTGGAAACCGTCGAGTTGTTAGGATTGGGTGGGCAGGAAGCGGCGATCGTGCGGGCGCGGCAACTTGTCTCTGGGGTGATCCTGGCAAGAGAACTGGTGGCTGCTCCGGCAAATATTGTCACGCCGATCACTCTGGCAGAAACCGCACTGGCGATCGCGAACGAACACGGACTCGATATTGAGATTCTGGAGCGGGAAGACTGCGAAAAGTTGGGCATGGGTGCCTTTTTGGGGGTGGCGCAAGCCTCTGATCTGCCTCCCAAGTTTATTCACCTCACTTATCATCCTGCGACGGCTCCCCGCAAAAAGCTTGCCATCATTGGCAAAGGACTCACCTTCGATTCTGGTGGTCTCAATATCAAACCCACAGGTAGCGGCATTGAGATGATGAAAACCGACATGGGCGGTGCGGCTGCCACGCTCGGAGCGGCAAAAGCGATCGCCCAACTTAAACCTGCGGATGTGGAAGTGCATTTCATTAGTGCTGCGACTGAAAATATGATCAGCGGTCATGCGATGCACCCTGGGGATATTCTCACGGCTTCCAATGGCAAAACGATCGAGATTAACAACACGGATGCGGAAGGTCGCCTCACTCTGGCGGATGCGCTGGTGTTTGCGGATAAGTTGGGCGTGGATGCGATCGTCGATCTGGCAACCCTGACGGGAGCCTGTGTGATTGCCCTGGGAGACGACATCGCTGGCTTATGGAGTCCCGACGAGGATTTGGCAGATCAATTAGTGGCAGCGGCGGAAACGGCGGGTGAAAAAGTTTGGAAGATGCCGATGGAAGAAAAGTATTTTGAAGGGTTGAAGTCGGTGGTGGCAGACATGAAGAATACGGGACCGCGTCCGGGGGGCGCAATTACTGCTGCCCTCTTCCTGAAGCAGTTTGTCAAGGAAACTGCCTGGGCGCATCTGGATGTGGCGGGTCCGGTTTGGGCGGACAAGGAAAACAGCTACAACAGCGTTGGGGCAACAGGCTTTGGAGTCCGAACCCTGGTTAGCTGGGTGTTTAGCTAGAATCCATATTCAATTGAGGCGATCGGGCGGATTGATTTGGCGTTTCTTTTACCAAGGCACAAATCGTTGACCAGCGGTTTTTAAGCCGTTATTTCAATTCGTCGCCCCATAATCACCAAGTCACAGGTTTCATGCTCAAATTCGGCAACGGCAGGCAAAAATCCCCACTGCTCGAAGCCAAAATTCTCGAATAACTTGAGACTGGCTTTGTTGGTGGCAAAGATACAACCCACCAGGTTTTTGATGTGCAATTTTGGGCATTGGGCGATCGCGTGTTGAATCAGCTTTCGCCCGATGCCCTGACGACGATAGGCAGGAGCAATGTAGATACTGATTTCTGCTGTCACATCGTATGCCCGCCGCGCAGAGTAAAAGCATTGAAAACCCAGCCACCCGACAACTTCTGCCTCAGACTCAATCACCCAGAGGGGACGTTTATCTGGCGTATGACTATGAAACCAGGCTAAACGACTTTCGACGCTGATTGGTTCCAGATCGGCTGTGATGGTACGACTCGCGATCGTAGAATTATAAATCTCAACAATTGCCTCTAAGTCAGTTTCTACCGCGTCCCGGATCACCATTGCACGTCCATTTACTTCAACAATGCAGCAAGCTAACACATCATGGACAAAGGAACAGTTCTTGAGAAGCATTCCCTCGGAGAAGTTCCCGACATTCATTTGGCTTCACTACTTACTTAAATGAAAGCCTCCATTGTAAAAGCTTGGCAAATTAATGCCTGTAATACTGACGTTGACAATTACATTGAGTTTACATCGGAGTAAGGATACGGATAAAGTCCATCCGTTCTATCAAGTTTGCTGAGAATTCACGTCCATATACGTAGAACACAGTAAACTTCCACCTCTAAATTTTGCACAGTAACCCTCGCATCTAACCAGTAGTAGAAAGGTTATTCAGCAAAGAGCTTGATTAATCAGTTTGTTACCCCCCAAGTACTGAATCAACGCATCAAATTGACGAGTGTTCCTGACTGATCTTGCCCAGGTTTAAAGATAGAGTCATCTCTTTAAGAGCACGACCAGTCGATGTCTTGCTTTGGCTTTGTGTGTTCTGAGTGCGTTCCAGTTCTGCGTTTGTAGTGGGAGCAAGCTATTCCCGCTGCAAACGGGCTTGATATTGCAAAAGTGAAATGCACCCATCAAAAGGTTGCATCAGCAAGGCACTTGATCGGCTCGTTCTGTTCTAATCATTTGTAGCTGGATTGCTTACTTCAGACTCAGCTTCAAAGTCTGATGGATTTCGCTGCATATTTACTGGCTAATCCAAGGAAAATACTGCATGGTCACACTCAAACTGCAACAACATACCCGTAAATCTCAAAAAATTCCATTTCAAAAGATATGGGATAAAGTCTTGAGTTATGGAGCTCGAAATCTCTATGGTTTATTTCATAATCCAGGCTTATTTGTCGTTAGAAAACTTGCACGGATTGAGTTATTTCGGGAAGGTTTATTTTGGGCTAGTCAGATCACAAAAACCCCACCTAAGGTGGACTCTAAAACATCGCTCATTGCCTCTGATTCAACCGTTGAAGCGATCGTTGCATCGATTGAACAGCAAGGATATTTTGCAGGGCTACAGCTTCATCCATGTGTTGTGCAGCAAATTCTTGACTACGCCCAAACAGGTATTTGCTCTGGCGATCGCACCTTAAAGTTTCCTTACGATCAAAAAGAGCAGGTGGAAACAAAGCAGGGAAAAAAATTCCTTTGCTGCTCTTACCCAGTTGAAGACAGTCCAATCATTATGCAACTGGTGCAGGACAAGACGATTTTGGCGATCGCATCCCAATATCTCAAAGCGAAACCTGTCTATGTTAGTGGTGAACTGCTGTGGAGCTACCCTATTGAAGCATCCCAATCAGAGAAGCTCAGTATGGCTCAAGTGTTTCACTATGATTTGGATGATGTGCGATCGATTAAGTTATTTTTCTACCTGAACGATGTTGATGCGTTCAATGGTGCTCACGTCTGCATTCAAAATAGTCATCGAGGCAAACCGATCATGCATCAACTGCTGGGTCAACGTTGTGCCAGCATTCCAGATGAGAGAATTGTAAGCTGCTACGGTGCCGAGAATGTTGTCACTTTTTGCGGCAAAGCAGGTTTTGGATTTGTGGAGGATCCCTGCTGCTTTCATAAGGGTGCTGCTCCTATTGCGGGTGAAAGATTGCTATTGCAACTTCAATTTTCAGTCCATGACCACGGAAACGTTAGAGCTTGCAACATTTAGGCAGTCATTGTTCAGAGATTTAGTCTTGCTGGTGGGAGAATTGATAGGCACCCACGGCAGAAAGGGCGATCGCCGCGACGAACAAAACCGGAATGGAGTACCAGGGAAATTCCGATAGAGGCAAATAAGCCGCCGCTCGCAGGGCAATGCTGGTATAGGTGAGCGGCAGTAGGTAAACCACGATTTTAAGGGCAAGCGGTAGGGTTGCCGGATCGAAAAAAGTTGCCCCTAGAAAGGACATGGGCACAATCACAAAGTTGTTGTAAATCCCTACACTTTCCAGAGATTTCACATTCAGTCCCACAATTACACCCAATCCAGCAAACACCGCACAATTGAGCAGCAGCACCAGCAGAAACAGCGGATTCAAAAAGCTCCAGATTTTACCCGTAAATAAAATTGCCACCAAGATTACAGAACCAGCCGTCAGCATTCCGCGCACCACTCCTGCCAGCATTTTGCCAATGTGGAGTGACAGGGGATGAATGGGCATCAGCATTAATTCTTCAAAGGTTTTAGTAAACAGGCGATCGCCACAAATCGAAAACGTTGTCCCACCAAAGCTAATCACCATCGAAGACAAGGCAACCATTCCCGGCAAAATAAATTGCAGATAATTGTCACCTGCCGATGGAGTCATGGCGGAATCTAGGGCACTTCCCAGTCCCAGCCCAAATCCCACAATGTAAATCAACGGTGAAATCAGTCCTGATGCTGCTACCTGCACCAAGCGCACCCGCAGATCCAGCCAATCTCCCCAAAACACCGTCAGCGTGTCACTCCACAATGTTCTGAGCAATGCCGTTGAGCCTGTGTTTTTCCGTCCCACCAATACCCGATCGACCACAACTGTCTTCCTAACTGCAACATTTCTTTAACTGACATCTCTTTAACTATAAAGCAGAGGGCAGGCAGTGAATGGAAGTACATCTCCCACCCATCCTCCGTCCTCCGTCCCCTATCCCCCACCTATTCCCTTCCCCACGACTCTTTCCCACTTCTGCTATAGTCAAACAGAAATCCGAGGCATACTGGAATAAGTAAGGCAAGATACTTAGACTGTCATGGCAAAACGTCGTCCCCGATCCTCTTCCACCTACAACAACTACGATCGCGAGTTTGAGCGAGAGTTTGAGGAATATGCTTCTTTAGAACCTGAAGCCAAGCAGCGTAAATTCTCAAAGGCAATGATTTTCAATGCCACCACGATCGCGATTCTGGCAGGGGTGTTTATCTTAGGCATCGGCATTGGCATGGGCTTCAGCTCGGTTAGCGGAGTCAGCAACACCAGTGGCAGTAAGATCGTGACCCAGAGCGAGCTTGATTCCAAAGCACCGAATCCTGATATGTGTGTGCAGTTTGGAGCCAGCGCGATCGTCACGGATATGCGAGTGTTTGTCACCCTGAACCCGCTCAACTTCTACGTTTCTCAAGCAACCTCGCGTCCGGGTTGCGTGTTGCGGAGTAACAACTGGTCTGTTCTGGAACAGCGTGGATTGGTCAAGCCAGAGCAGGTGCGGGATTGTAAGCAACGAATGAACACCTTTGGTTTCACGGGCGATTTGAACAACACTCCAGAAATCAACTGCGTGTATCAGAACAACACCACGCAAAACTTCTTCCTGGATCAGAATGGTCCCAACGGTAAGCCTGTTGCCGAATCCGACAACGAGCGGTTTTAGGATTTAGGGATTAGGCGTTAGGCATTGGTGCGAAGTTAAGCCGATGAGTGAAATGTTAACGGGGTTATCGCCCGGAAACAGGGAAAGATCTAGAGGCGATTTCAGACGCTTTTTGCGGATAGGTGTGATCACCGCTAAGGTTTGATTTTCCGGGGCAATCACATAGGCAATCCAACCGTGTGAATAACCTGGACACGCAGAACGGACACCCTGTAATCGCCTTAGTCGATGGAAGCGACTTTACAGTTAAAAAGTTTCGACGATTTGAAGAAGGAGCATTTCTGGTGCCCCGAAATTGCAGGAACAAAGCCTTGCAATCTCTTCTGGGGTTAACCCCTGCTCGAATTCGTACACGATCGTACTGAGGGTAATTCACGTTCTCCCAACCCTTGCAACACCTTAGGTATCAGCTTTCAAAGGAACTGATACAACTCCGTTGGCTAAATTCACGTCCTGATCGTGCCAATTTAAACAACTCGATTTAAAGCGGAATCTGTGGGGATGCAGATCAGATTGTCGCCTTGAGTGCGAATCATGCCGCGTTGACGCAGTTTACCCATGAGGCGAGTGACGGTGACGCGGGTAGAGCCGATCGCGCTGCCGATTTGGGCATGGGTGAGGGGAAAGGGTAAGCAGTAGCCCTGATCGGAGGGTTCACCAAATTCTTCGATTAACAGCGTGAGGAAGCCCAGTAAGCGATCGATCGTGCGGCGTTGTCCTAAAGTACTGAGCCAGAGTAACTTGCGCTGATGCTGATAACGAAACGCATCCAATACTTCTCGGCGGAAATGGGGCCAGTTATCCAGATCATGCCAGTACATCCACAAAACTGCCGTTTGATCCACATGGGCATAGCTTTGTAGCGTAAATGGAGACTGCGCCACAATTTCAAAAGGTTGCCCTGCCCCGACAAAACCCAAAAAAGCTTCCTCCGGAGTAATTTGAGCAATGCGAGTCGAGCTACTGCTAGGTGCGTTCACTTGAGCGCTGCCCACCAGCCGCACTGCCCCTTTCTGCACTAGATACAAAAGACCAGGACGCGCAGGAATTCGTTCATCCTTGGCAAAGGTTCGCACTCGATAATGCTCCTGCGACCAATCAATAATCCGCTGCCAGGTTAGGAAGGGACGGGATGACTCTGAAGTATTGGAGGATACTGAGTACATAAGATAAAAGAATTAGGGGGCAGAGGAACGATTCCAAGGATAGTAATCTGGAACCCTTCTTAGGGATGATAAGTTGACGCAGGAACAAACGATGTTTCGGAAGTATCACCAGTGTAACTTTACATTCTCTTTGTAGACTTTACACCTATAGTAATCGTCCCTAAAAAGCACTCTAAAAATACAGATGCGCTTTTAGAGGGTTATAGAAGGAGCGATCGTACCGTATCTAGTGTGAGCTTGGAATCTCTATTTTGTACCAGAATTTTTGTGCCAGAACCATTCTCTTACCCTTCTCAAAGTGTGAACCAAAGCTCAGAGTGGGCTTCACCAGTGCAGGTCAAAGCACCCGTCCAAACGTTGCAGATTATACTACAAAGAATTGTAACTATTACAGACTTAACTTCCGAGTTTACCCCATTGTTAAATTCACCTGGATCTTATGCCTTAACAAGCCGCATTCCAGTCTCTGTTCCGATCAAGGCAGTTCGCCATCCAACTCAAATCTCTTATGTATCGGCGCTTCCCCAGGTTTGGGCGCGTGGAAGAACCCACCATCTCTCCTCTTTGGCTAAATACTTGGTTAAACAAATCAATACCTGGCAGGAAGATTTTTCATCGATCGCTGAGTATTTATCGTTACCAGAAAATTTACTGCGTGGATTTACTGCCACTGAGGCACTAGATGGCAATATTCGATTTGAACTGCATGATGCCACGATCGCCTACTGGTTAACTGCTCTAGTGCATCATCAACTCTCCTTAGAGCGTGTTCAACCTTCTTCCAGCTTTTCCCCTGACCCACACCGGCTTTTTGCTATTCAACACGCCCATGCTCGCTGTTGTTCGCTCTTACGCCACGGGCAGCAGGAAGAAGTATCTAGCCTTTCTACGGATTTTTTCAACGAGCCGGACAGGCAAGGCGAAGGATTTATCAATCCTCCTGCGATCCCCTGGCTTGATCCTCACGATCTGCTGTACCTCACTCACCCAACTGAACGCCAATTGATAGTTCAACTTCTAACAGTCCTGGATTTTGCGGCTGAAACCCCTTCCGCCCCTACAAAGCAATACTTTGTGCTAGCTGAAAAAGTGAGTGCTGCCTTTCAAGAGGTGCATCGAAGTTGCCAACTGTTTGGTGCATTCCTGAAATCATCCGGCGATCGATTCCAGGCTCACATGGGGCTAATTCTGGCGACTCAACGAGTCTTGTGGCAATTGCTCCAATCCTTAACCCTAATCGCACCTTTCGATTTGTAACAGGTTTGAGGCTAAAGCTGAAAAGTCTACCCACTGTCTACTCACGCTTCTATCCATAGTTAGACCCGTTTGCAGGGTTTTTTGCTGGAGAATTCTAATGGTTGTTCGGAAATCCCTACATGACAAAGGACGGGATTTCTTTGAAGATTTTGATAAATTTTAACCCTTTGATATTAAACTTTGCCTCAATCTGATGCAGGGAAAAATTTTTCCCAATTCTTCATTGAGAGGCTTCACTAGGAGGTTTACCATGCGTATTGCTCAGATTGCCCCCCTTTGGGAGAGAGTCCCTCCTCCAACCTATGGCGGCACTGAACTGGTCGTGAGCCTGCTAACAGAGGAGTTAGTCCGGCGTGGACACGAAGTTACTCTATTTGCGTCGGGAGATTCCATTACCCAAGCCAAATTAGAGTCGGTTCATCCTCAGGCACTCAGACTTGATGCTGGAGTCAAAGAGGCAGCGATTTACGAAATGTTGCAACTGAGTCAGGTCTACGAACGGGCTAAGGAATTTGACATTATTCACTCCCACATGGGGTGTGCATCGCTCCCCTATGCCAACCTGGTTAAAACTCCAACGGTTCACACTTTGCATGGCATTTTTACTCCTGACAACGAGAAGATGTTTACTCACGCTCGCAAGCAACCCTTTGTGAGTATTTCCTATTCTCAACGGGAACCACGATTAAATCTGAACTGCGTCGCCACGGTTTATAACGGGGTTGATCCTTCCACCTACAGGTTTTACCCAAAGCCTAGTGATCCCCCATACCTGGCTTTCCTGGGGCGGTTGTCTCCTGAGAAGGGAACGCATCACGCGATCGAGATTGCCAAACGCACTGGCTCCGTTCTAAAAATGGCGGGTAAGGTTGATGCGGTTGATGTGGAGTACTACGAAACTCAGATCAAGCCTCACGTCGATGGCAAACAGATTCAATATCTTGGCGAAGCAAACCATGTCCAGAAGAACATTTTGCTGGGGAATGCTCTGACGACTCTTTTCCCCATCACCTGGCGCGAACCCTTTGGATTGGTGATGATCGAGTCGATGGTGTCTGGTACGCCCGTGATCGCGATGGAGTTAGGCTCAACCTCTGAGGTGATCGCCCACGAGAAGACAGGGTTCTTGTGTAACTCTGTTGAGGAATGTGTTGCGGCATTGGGCAGGATTGAGACGATCGATCGCGCAGTTTGTCGTCAGCACGTTGAAGATAATTTCAGTGTCAAACGCATGGCAGACGGTTACGAAGCGGTGTATCAACAAATCATGGCAGAGCGATTTGCTCAAAACGGTCATGCTTTAGCCAGCAAGATTCGATAGTTCTTGCACTTAGTTTAGTTGCATTAAAAAGCGATGGATTATAAAAATCCATCGCTTTTTTCCAGTTCGGACATTAGCCCAGGACCATACGCCTTGCTGAATAGATGATGATTTAGACTTGTTCGGCAACTGGGTAAACGCTTACTTTTTTGCGGCTTTTCCCCAGACGCTCAAAAGTCACCACACCGCTGACCAACGCGAACAAAGTATCGTCGTTACCCCGCCCGACATTGTTACCGGGATGAATTTTAGTGCCGCGCTGACGAACCAGAATGTTGCCAGCTTTTACCACTTGACCACCATAACGCTTTACGCCTAGCCGTTGAGCATTAGAATCGCGTCCGTTGCGTGTACTACCTGTACCTTTCTTGTGAGCCATTGTCGTTACAACCTTCTTGCTGATTCAAAATTAATCTTGAACTGACGGTTTAACCTATGCCGTTGATAGGTTGCTAACTTTCAAAGCTATTCGTCTGCTGTTGCAGGGGTTGCTTCTGTCGCGGGAGTATCGGCGATCGCAGCAATTGCCTCAGAAGTTGACTGACTGGACAACGCCTGACCCTCTAGATTGATGCTATCAATCATTAAGCGAGTTAATTCCTGGCGGTGTCCTCTTTTTTTGCGAGTCTTTTTCTTTGGCTTCATCTTGTAAACGATGATCTTACGCCCTCGCAAGTGGCGTAGCACTGTCCCTTCAACTGTTGCTCCTGCAACAAGGGGTTGCCCGATGTGAAGCGCGTCATCACTCTGGACGAACAACACCTTATCAATGCTAACTTTCCCTTCTTCGTCTACAGCAAGCCGCTCTACATCGTAGAACCGACCCGGCTCAACCCGGAGTTGCTTTCCACCCGTTTCAATAATTGCGTACATTGTTGCCTCGATAATGCCGTACAGGTAGCTGGAAATGGTCTGGCGAAAGAGTGTCAATTGGGTCAAAACGCTTAAGACAAAAGCAAACATTGAGTCTAAGTCAGCGCTCTAACGTTGTATCTTGGCTAAACCAGCTTTTGACTAACCTGATCCGAGCTAAATAAACACCAGCTTTCCATTATCTCGAAGTGGGCTTTGAGTTGTCAACCTGGGTGAACAGGGAGCAGCCATTCTGATTTCTGAGCCAGTCAGCATCCCTGCCTAAACTGAACTTGCTGGACGTATCATTCATCGTGTTAGAACGCAAGAACCTGGCTGCAAAACGTGACAGGCTTACGATTTGTTCGATCTTTCAATTTATTCAGTGGTGCATCACATGGTGATGTATCACAACTGTTGACTCTGCATTTGGGGACCTGCCCACACATTGTTAATCACTTGACCAAACAGCGCTGGTCGATCGCTGCGTGCCAATAAGGTATGCCCGACCGCATCAACCGTCCATTGCTGCCAGTGTTCATCTCCCATCATGCCAGCCCGGAACAAGACTCTTTCGGGATGAGCCTGACTCCAGCCCAAAAGGACGGCGTTCGTGTAGCGGACTCGTGTGGGGGAGAGCGTGTGAACTCGATTGCGGCTGCGGTCAACAATCACGCCATAATCTGAGGCAATATCCGATCCCAGAATGGACTCAAACTCTCTGGCAAGCAATCGATCGCCCGATTCTGACCAGGACACCGGAATCGCGATCGAAATATGCCCCTGGAGATTGCTCCCAGTCTGCAAAAACGGATTGTTGGCGAGGGGGGATGTGGGCGTAATTGCCTGGAGATCGCCTGTGTGTAGATTCTCCAAAAACAGCACGCTAGTCACATGGCTGTTGAAATAGTCAAGTTCCACCTGCATCTGAATGCGGCTGTAGGCGGCATAGGCACGATCGGGGGAAAGCAAGGATTGGGTTCGGTAACAATAGGTTCCAGCTAAGTGGCTGGAGTGACTGGCAGACAGTGTTGCTAAAACCCAACTCCAGGGAATGGGATGAGGACTATCCAGGGGATCAATCTGCACGGATTGATGAGACATAGCAAACCTTGGCTCGGTGTGGGAGGAAATTAAGCGAATGAGGAAGTCAACCCTCCCTGCATCAAGCTCAACCAGAAAGGGCAATTCGAGCAACAGAAAACATTGCAACTGTCTCCGAGGAGCAAAAGAGTCTAACCTAACTTGCAACAAATGGAAGCGAGGCATTTGACGAAGAGTTTCACGCCGGAGCAAGTGTTGGCTCTAAGGTAGACTCTTCAAAACTCTTTGGTCAAAAAATGTGCTGGAGAAGAGCACCTTAGACTTATGGTAAACCAATGATTTCTAACCTATGTATAACAACGATTACTCGGAAAGAAGCCAGATTTTCATAACTTTCCAGGAGATTTAAGGTTTTTACTTCAGACAATTTTTACTTCGGCAATAATCGGGCTTACACAAATCTCGAAGGTTTGGCTAAAAATGAAGCATAATCCCCAGTGTTAGTGCTTAAACCTCCGCAGTTTAGCCAGAACTGCGTAAAGTCCTAAATAATCTGTCCAGTGGAAGCGCGGGGCTGCAATTCGTTGATAAAGTGACAATGCCCACGAGCCGGAAATCATGAAGCTTGTTTTCTTTGGAACTCCTGAATTTGCTGTACCCAGTTTGAAGCGATTGGTGGCTCAAGCTGAGTTTGAGGTATTGGCAGTGGTAACCCAGCCGGACAAGCGTCGGGGCAGGGGAAATCAACTAATGCCGTCTCCCGTGAAGACGATCGCGGTAGAACATTCCATCCCAGTTTGGCAACCCAAAAGTGTGAAAAAAAATGCCGAGACGCTGGCATTCCTGGAAGCCGCTCAAGCAGACGCATTTGTCGTGGTGGCGTATGGGCAGATTTTGTCCCAAGCCATTCTGGATATGCCACGTTTAGGTTGCGTCAACGCGCATGGCTCCATTTTGCCCAAGTACCGGGGCGCAGCACCGATTCAGTGGAGTATCTACAACGGCGATCGCGAAACAGGGATTACCACGATGTTGATGGATGCGGGCATGGATACGGGAGCTATGTTGTTAGAAGCTCGCACCCCAATTAACTTACTGGAGAATTTTCATGAGGTTGCCGCTCGCCTTGCAGATCTTGCTGCGGAGTTGTTGGTAGAAACCTTGCTGAAGCTGGAGCAAGGCACCTTAACGCCCATTCCCCAGGATGCAACCCTGGCAACCTATGCCCCTTTAATTCAAAAATCAGATTACGAGTTGGATTGGGCGCGATCCGCGATCGCCCTGCATAACCAGGTGCGAGGCTTTTATCCGAATTGTTTTACAACCTTTCGCGGAGAACCTTTGAAAATTACTGCCACCGTTCCCTTTGATCCAACCTCTTGGGAGCAATTGCCACCAGACTATGCAACAGACTATGCCGGATTGCAGCAGGAATGGGCAACCTGGAGTCAACCATCAGGACAACCGGGAGCAGTGGTGGCGATTGCCAAAGGATTGGGCGCGATCGTGCAAACGGGTGATGGACTGCTGCTACTCAAAGCAGTTCAGCAAGCGGGGAAACGTGCCCAGACAGGAATGGACTTTGTGAATGGCACTCGTCTGGAGCCTGGAGAGCGGTTCAGCGCTTGATGCGGAGTCGTGCTTTGGTGAGAGATCCAATCCTCTGAGTGTGGTATACCTGAGTGAGATTTGTTGAGGTTTTATAAGAAAAAATCTCAGCACTGCTCAATCTAGAGTTGGGCAGTTGTCCAAGGCATCCAATTGCTGACATGGCTGGGTGGCTGGCGATCACAGTGGTGATTTGCTCATTTTGACATGGTAGCTTTCCCTAGTTGTGTAGGCACTTGCGACCGCCTGCATTGTTCTCACTCGCATAACTTTTCATGACGCTGACTTTTCCCTCCCAACCGAATACCGTAAATTCGTCTGCCTCAGACTTTCGGCTCAAAGACATCCTCAAAACATTGCCCAAGGAGTGTTTTCAGAAGAACCAATTCAAGGCTTGGTTCGCTGTTTTTGTGAATGTTTGCATGGTGGCGTTAGGTTACGCTGCGATCGTCTTTGCCCCCTGGTTTCTCCTACCCCTCGCCTGGATTTTTACCGGAACTGCGTTGACGGGCTTTTTTGTGATTGGGCACGATTGCGGACATCGCTCCTTTGCCAAACGCCGCTGGGTGAATGATTTAGTCGGACATATCTTCATGATGCCGTTAATTTATCCCTTTCATTGCTGGCGAATTTTGCACAATAAACACCATGCTCATACCAACAAAATGGATGTAGACAACGCATGGCAGCCGTTTAGACCTGAAGTATTCGGTCGGTTTACTACCCCTCTGCGAGTGGCGTATGAACAGATGCGGGGCAGGCTCTGGTGGCTTGCATCCATCATTCATTGGGCAGGGTTGCACTTCAGCCTGTCTCAGTTTGAGGCAAAAGATCACAAGAAAGTCAAGCTGTCGATCGCTGTTGTAATCGCGTTTGCAGCTATCTGCTTCCCCTTGCTGATTGCGAACTTTGGCATTTGGGGCTTCGTGAAATTCTGGCTATTACCCTGGCTGGTTTACCACTTCTGGATGAGCACTTTTACCCTGGTACACCACACTGCCACTCACATCTCCTTTAGCGAACCCGAAGATTGGAATGCCGCTAAAGCCCAACTAGCAGGAACCGTTCACTGCGAATATCCCGCCTGGGTTGAGTTTTTGTGTCACCACATCAATGTCCACATCCCCCACCACATCTCCACAGCCATTCCCTCCTATAACTTGCGAATGGCGCATGAAAGCCTGAAGCAAAACTGGGGTGAATATCTAACTGAATCGGAGTTTTCCTGGTCTTTGATGCAGGAAATCGTGACCGAATGCCATTTGTACGACGTGCGTGGCGGCTATTTGTCATTTCAGGACTTTTATCAAGGAATTGGGAATGTAGGTGATTGAGTGGGCAAGTGGGTGAGGGGATGCGTAAGTGACATCTACCCACCTACCTCACCTACCCATCTACTCCCCTCACCCTCCATCCCCCATCCCCCATCCCCAACAAAAAAATGCGTCATCCTTGAAAAACGCGGCTATCCTGGGTCTAGTTTGAAAGCACTAGAAGGGAGTTGCAACAATGAAAGGGCGATTCTTGCTTGGTTTTCTGGGCATTTTCCTACTCCTAGCGGGATGTTCTGGAAATTCCGAGAATACAGGCTCACAACTTGCTTCAGAACAGGCTCCTATTGGTGCGGCGAATCCGCAAGCTTTTGACACTCCCCTGGTGAGTCAATCTCGTAAGGCAGGAACCCTGTCTCCGGTGCCAGGGTTGTTGCAACCCACTAATGCAAAGGCTCGTGCAAATGCGATCGTCACGGGACGACGGGATCCCTTTGCGGCAATTCCTGGTTCAGCCCCGACGATCGTAGTATCGGCGAACCGTCCAACTGCCAAGGTCAACGTTGCTCCCTTGCCTACAGGCTCGGCTGCGTCAAATAAGCTACCAGCCATTCCCTTGCCGCCTCTGGCAACGGCTCCACTACCAAACTTGTCAAACTCGCCATTGCCTCCTCTGGGTGTACCCGCCGCTCCGATTGTGCCTCCTTCTCGCACTGCATTGGCAGAATCCATTCAAGTGAGTGGGGTGGTGCAGGTGTCAGGGAAGTGGAGCGTGATTGTGAAAGAACCGTCCGCTTCCAGTAGCCGCCATGTAGCCGTGGGTGAATATTTGGAAAATGGCAAGGTATTGGTCAAAAAGGTTGTGTCTCCCAACAGTACGGATCCGATCGTGGTTTTGCAGCAAGACGGGGTTGAGATTCGCAAATCTCTAGTTTAGGCTAGGCTGAAGGCAGTTCACTTCAGAATGGCATTGATTACAGGCTGCGATGAGCGATCGTAAATCCCATTCCCTGGCAACCGAGCGACGGTCTCTTAACTACGAGGAGACCTATGTCTGTCCTGTGTGTCGGCATGGGCAAATTTCGTCTCTGGCACTGATGGATGCGTTTGCCTGTAATTTTTGTCGCCATATTTTTACGGCAGATTTGCGTGACCAATCCGTGCGAGTAGAAGATAGCTCCCAGCCCATGACCTGGCGCTGGAATGGCTTGACCTGGCAGGCGCTACACCAGGTTGATGTTGATTTGACGATCGTGATTTGGTTGGTGGGCGCAATCCTGGTTCTACTCCCCCCGACCTTAATCTGGCTCTCATCCCATACCTTTCCGCCGATCGAGGGCAGCGGTTGGTATTGGTTTCCGACGCTATGGGTCACGTTGACATTTCTGCTGCATTTGTTGTTAGTGTCCTGGTTGCTGGTGGAACACTACCAGGTGTCGTTTTATGTAGCGTGTAAAGTGCGATTGCAAATGTTGCTAGGGCGGCGCTGAGGGCGTTGGTGCTCCATCCACACCCGGAACTTCAGCGTTTGGAGTTGGTTCTGGTAGGCTCTGGCTGGGTTGAAAATCGCTGAAGTTGGGATCAAGCCGTTGAATCAGGGCACGAATTTGAATGATATCTTGAGGGCTGGTTTTAGGTCGCTTCTGCAACCACGCGATCGCGTTATTAGGGCTTTGTTGGGCTGCAATCAATAATGCTCCCCATGCTTTGGTATCTAGATTGCCAGGATTTACCCGCAATGCCGCTTTGACACGATTTTCTAATCGTCCCAGGTCAGACTTCAGCACGCTCAAAGTCTCCTGGCTGGCTGCCACAGACGATTCAAACACAGTCGTTGCCCGCTCCCATCGTCCATCCAGCAAGTTGGCTAAAACCTGTTGGCTGGGACTTGCCCATGAGCTTTCTGCCTGAGTGGAAGTGGCTTGGGCGTGCCATTGGATCAAATCCATTTGTGCCTGGGCTGTTGCTGTCCAGAGTTGGGGCGATCGTGCCTTCAAGGCTTTGAGCCATACCAGGCTGGTAGACCACAGCCGACTGCGTGCCAGCAGTAAAGCACTTTCATAATGAGAATGCTCTACAGCAGCGGCACTCAGAGCAATTTGCTCTAGCTGAACTGGGCTATGCACAAAGCGTTGAGGCTTGACCTGGTAAATCTCAAATTGTGGCTCCATGCCGAGCGTGTGGTTCACAATCAGTTCCGGCGTGTTGCCTCCCGTAACTTCCTTCCATACGGGAACTTCCGCCGTGGGGCTAGTCCAGGACAATTTGGCACTGAGATGGCGATGCTTGGGATAGTAGAAAAGAATTTGCCCGTAGGCGATCGCTTCGTCTCCCCGTACCCGACTGCCACTCAGGTTGAGCCAAACGCCCTGCTTGGGAACCGTGCCTTCATACTGGCTCAACTGGTTCAACGGTAGCATCCGACTCGACCCCTGATTGCTGGAGGTGGCATCCACCAAGGGAGCGATCGCAAAGGATTCTTCCAACCCTGCAACGGGCAATTGGTGTACCAGGTCGTATTTTTCCTCAGCCGTCACGGTTTTGGGCGAGTCTAGTGCAGTTTGATAGATCCGCAATTCCACGATGCGATCGCAGTTGGAATAGCAATTGGGCTGGGTTTGGATGACAGGCAGCAAAACATCAGTCACCGTTGTTTTGCCGTCCATCCAGCTTTGATTCTTTCCCAGTAACAGCAACTCTCCAGACACTCGCCCCTGCCGCCGGAGTTCTGCCCGAATTTCTTGCAGGGTTTTAGCCTTTTCTTCCGCCAGGGATGGAACCTGCCAACCCGGTATCCATCGGTTTGCCCACTGCTCGGCTTGCGGATTCACAATCAAGCGATAACTCAACCAGGCTATCCCAGCCGTACTCGCTCCAGCACTCAGGACAATCGCGATCGCGCCCCCGACCATCCAGAGCTGTTGCCACGGGAAAGAACGCTTTCTAGGCAGGAGTGGTGCAGGTTTAGTAGAGAGACTGGCTCGATTCGGTGCTTTGCCTGGAAGAAGTGTCCCCTTCCGAATCGATTTGGGATGCTTAGAAGGCGAACGGGGCGAATAAGTTCCCATGAAACAATTTAAACAGTGACGAGATTCTGCGCCCTACTTTAACGGCAATTCCCCCCATTAATCCCCAGATCACAAAACGATACAAACCATTCCCTCACCCTGTACGGGCGTTTCGCCAAACGCCCCTCCTGTTTGCTCTCATGCTCCATTCCCACTCCCTAAACCCCTAACCCCCATCCCTCAACTCTTTCACCCTTTGCAGTTCTCGTTGCAAATGCTGTCCCCACTTCGCAGCCAGTGGCGGTTCTGTAAAGGGAATCAAGGTGGAGGATGGGCGATCGTGCCTGACCAACTCCAACTCTGCGCGTCCTTTGGCGGGAGGATCAGCAAAATCTGTCACTTGTCCATTTACCCGTAACTGGATTGAATCAATGCTTTGGAGCGCGATCGTTTCCAGATTAATGGGTTCCTGGCGCGTGGGAATGCCCCAGGTTAGTTCATCCCCTTTTTGCCCCAAGACCGAGTAGATGTCATATTTGGCACGATCGAAGGCTGTTGCCCATTGTTGATACGCCTCCACTTTTTGATACTCTCGCCAACCCGTCCACGCCAGCCAAAAGAAGAAGACTAATAGAGGAAGCCAGAGGAGACCGTGTGTCATGGGGAGTGGGGGAGTATAGGGGTAGGGGAGTAGATGAGTGGATGAGTAAGGGGGCATCTACCCATCTACCCATCTACCCTCTACCTCGTCAACTCCCCTCCTTACTTAATCATCTGCAACATTCAACTCCTCCACAGTTTCAGGACACGTAGGTTATGGTGGTAAGCAGTCTTGACCGGGACAGATGTGATGAAAAGGTTTTTGCTGCTAGTTTTGTTTCTTGTGGGGTTGGGCTGGGCACTAACAAACTACCAGGGGTTAGCGGCTCAAGGAACCTACAGCTCCATTGTTTTGGATTTTCGGGAAGATGTGGGAGCGGCTCAAATTGAGAGCCAGATTGAGGCAATTTCTCAACAGTTCACTGTTTCGCCTCGATACAATAGTGAGTTTTCCTTGGCGGATCACATTTTTGTGGTGAAAGGCGACCAAAATTTGTTGAAGAAGCTACAACAATCACCACTCAGTAAGCTGACTGAGTACATTGAGCCAAACTACATCTATTCCAAATACGCCATTCCCAATGATCCGGAGTACGGCAAGCAATGGAACTTCCGCAGCATCAATGCGGAGCAAGCTTGGGATGAGACGAAAGGCAAAGATGTCACGGTTGCCGTGATTGATACTGGAATTAGTCCAGTGCCGGATTTGGAAAACACCAAGTTTGCGGCGGGCTACGATTTCGTTAACGATCAGGCAGATGCCCAGGACGATAATGGTCACGGTACCCATGTGGCAGGCACGATCGCCCAATCAACCAACAACAGCTTTGGTGTTGCCGGAATTGCCTACGAAGCGACCCTGATGCCGCTCAAGGTTTTGAGTGCAGAGGGCGGCGGCACTGTGGCTGACATTGCTGAGGCGATTCGGTTTGCGGCTGACAATGGTGCTGATGTGATTAATATGAGCCTGGGGGGTGGCGGCGAAAGTTCCATCATGAAGGAAGCGATCGCCTACGCCCACAGCAAAAATGTAGTAGTAGTAGCAGCGGCTGGCAACTCAGGACGCAATGCCGCAGAATATCCTGCCCGTTATCCTTACGTAATTGGGGTTTCGGCATTAGACGCAGCGGGCAACAAAACACCCTATTCCAACTATGGGGCTGGGATTGATGTTTCTGCTCCTGGTGGCTTGATCACGGGTGAAGATAGAGCGGGTGGCATTTTGCAAAATACCGTTAATCCCATGACGGGTGAGTCGGTCTTTGAAGCCTACCAGGGAACTAGCATGGCATCGCCTCATGTAGCAGGTGTAGCGGCTCTGGTCAAAGCAATGGGCGTGGACAATCCCGACGAGGTAGAAGACGCGATTAAGCAATCGGCTTTCCCGGTCAAAGACGACAACTTGAACGAGTATGGAGCCGGAAAGCTGAATGCTGGCGAAGCAGTGAAAGTAGCAGGACGAGGCAAGTTCTCATTCAAGGATTTCTTCCGCTGGTTGCGAGACAACGGCTACCTCAATCCTCGCTTCTGGTTTGATGGTGGCGTAATTGCTCTATGGCCCAAAATCATCATGGTGCTGGGGTCTTACCTGCTTGCCTGGTTTCTCAAACACTATTTCCCCTTTGCCTGGACGTGGTCCATGTCCACTGGATTAGTTATGGGCAGTTCGGGACTTTTCTTCCTGCGCGGTTTGTACCTTTATGATGCACCCCAATGGCCCTTCCGGTTGATGGGTAGCTCGATTCCAGAGATGGCAACCGCCGTGCAAGCCAACGGTTTACTAAATCCTATCTTTGCAAGTGTGCTGATTCCGCTGGCATTGATAGCACTCTTGCTGGGACACACTCAGTTGAAGTGGTTTGCAGTGGGAACCACGATCGGCGTTTCAATGTGTCTAGCGGTTAGTGCTGTGGCTGATCCTGCCCTGCTATGGTTAGGAGAGGGGGCGATCGCACGAATTTTCCTGGCAGGAAATGCGCTGCTGTGTATTGCCCTGGCACGTCTTGTTCTTAAACCGGAGGGACGCACGACATGAGTATTCAAGTCGAAGGCAAAATTGAACGCAAAGGCTTTGGACCAGGCACCTGGGCGTTGGTTACAACCAGCGGCGAAACCTATGAGCTTCGGAAAGCCCCATCTGACCTCCAAAAAGATGGCTTAACGGTCAAAGTGAGTGGTCAAGTTCGCGATGACGTAATGACCTTTGCCATGATTGGTCCTGTGCTGGAAGTTGAGCAGTTTGAGATTAGGGGATAGAGATTGGGGGTTGGGAGAAAGGGGAGTATGAGATTGGGTGAGTGATGGGGTAGATGAGTGGATGAGTCAGCAATGTCTAACCCATTTACGCCTTCACTCATCTACCCACCTCCCCATTCCCCCATCCCTATCCCCAAAACTAATTCATCTCCCCTAAAACTGCTTGCAGCCGACTTCTAAACTCTCCTTTAGGATGTCCACCTTTGACTTCGCCGATGATTTTGAAGTCGTCAGTTTCGGGTGAGTCGCAAATGATGTAAGTGGGCCACCCCATTTCAGCTTTATCTGGATATTGGCTAAGCAAAATCTTGCGGTATTTGCGGTAGGTTGCGGTGTCTTGCATCTTGCAATCGACAAAACCAAGTCCCAATTCTTCAGCCACTTTCTGATCATAAAACGCCATTTTGTGGCAGATACCGCAGTCTTCGGAAGAAAATTTAATCACAACGCGATCCATAACCCCAATTGCTCCCAAAACTTTTAGTGAGAATTTTTATGAGTTTTGTTCATCTCCTAGATCTGTATTCTACTTCCTATGAGAAAACCCCGACCCATTGCTGAGTCGGGGTGCCAAATCAGGGTGCATCTACCACTTACCGAATTCCCTATCTTTACTGGTAGCTCCGGAGAGTTTTGTGGAAAAAGGCTAAAGACGTGAGCAGGAGAATGAAATTCCGGTAATGCTTTTATGAAATGAAGGTTTATCTCTGTGCCTTGGCGCAGAATACACGCAGATTGGCATTCTGTGCCTTTACAAAGTTTTAACGAATTATCGTGCTGACG
>JANRIN010000035.1:0-8237 GCA_033764965.1 Leptolyngbyaceae cyanobacterium bins.302
TTGCTCCGTTCTTGGTTGCGCCCTCATCGAGGGATTTCCCAAGAAAGGTTGCCGTTGTATCTCGGTTTCTTTGAAGTGGTTCATAACGCCCGAAAGCGCGGTAAAGCTTTGCTTTCTACACTCCTGGAAATCCTACTACCCATCTCCCCAAAACAGCTATAGAGCCCTATCTAATTCTTGTGCATCTATCACAATCTTGCGGTCAGTTTCAAGCGTGTGATGGGAATCCCTCAATACGGATACGCGAATTCAACACAGTCGAAGAGTTATGCACTGTTGCCGATGCGACTAGATTATCGCTGACGACCTTATCACTTGCCCGGATACTGGCAAAGGAGCAACCCTCCCGCCTAGGTTAACAGTGCGGAACGCGACAGGAGAACATCTAATTCTTTAACGAGGACAAACTCCCCGTGTTAATCGATACAGGGAGTAACAATGAGACTTGACCACAAAGCTGGGAAGTAGAAATAAAGTCAAGGGCTTGCTGGCAGCGATCGCTCAATCTCGGTAATCGATTCACAACACGATCGCTGCTCTTACTGAAGCTAAACCAGTTTTTCTTCCAGGGGTTTGCAGAAGGTTTCGACTCCGGTTTTGATCACAAAAATGGCAACGACAGTGGCGAGGCGTTGAGGGAGTTTGGTGTTGGCAGCCAGGGTAAACAGTACATCGCCGGACAAGCCATCTTCCAGTTCTTCTTTTAAGTCTGCATCACAAATGAGATGTCGCCAGCGTTTGGCTAACCCATCGATCCATTGCTCTGAAATGTCCGGTTCCTGACCGGATTGAATTGCCAGAGTAATGGCAGCATCTTCCAGATCGCCTTCGCAATCTGCCAAAACGTTCAATGCTGCCAGAGCTTCTGGATATTCGGCAAGTTCCGATCGATAAAACTCAATTTCTTCTGCTGTAACGGTAATGGACATAACGCGCTAACCACGATCGCTATCCCATTTAACCCTATTTCCTGATTACAAGCCCACCAGTTCCCGCGCCTCCATGCCAATGAGTTGTTGAGCGATCGCCAGCTTCGTTTCTAACTTGGCAACACTAAACTCATTCCGCAGGTGTTCCAGTCGCGCCGTGGCGTTGGCTTTTTCAGTTGAGAGTCGGTTCAAGGCATCGTTGGCATGACGATATTCCAGATTTGCTTGCAACACTTCAAACCGTCGTGCTCGGCGCTGGTTGTCGTTTTTCAAATTGGCTTCAAATGCCACTACTCGATCGGCGTTGCCTTCCAACCGGGCAATGTGCTGTCGGGCTTCATTCAGTTGATGCTCAATTTCGTTGACCGCCTGAGCTGCCTGGGCGATCGCGCTGGGATACTGACTTAGACTTAGTTTCATAACGAGAATTCTCCAACTTAAGGAAAGGTTGGTATAGACCTTGAGTTTTGCTCTAAGCAGATAGGCACAATTAAGTACGACAGCGGAGTGTCATTGGTCAATCGTCATTTGTGATTGGGATGGCGCTGTTGACCAATGACCAATGATTACTGACCCTCTCATCCTCAAATGATCTACACTGACTTACAAAACCCTAAAGTCTATACAATTTCTTACGCCACTAACTCAGCCAATTGAGGATGGGCGGCACGAACCGGAACTTCAACCAGGCTAGGCGGTTGGTTACACTGAGTATGGGCTTCTTCCAACACCTGAACTTCAATATTGATGGCGACCAGATAGGCACCGGCACGATCGCCCACCGCCTTTGCCACCAAGTCTGCCAGAGCGGGGTGCTCCGCAGTAATTGGATCGCGTAGGGTGCAGCGTTCCCACTCGTACTTTGCCATTGGATCGAGACTGAGAATGTAGTGCTTAGTCATGATCGAGAACTTCGTTTTAGTACATATGTTCCATTTTAGCCCAGTGTTCACCAAGCTGCAAGCGATCGTGGTCAAGAGTTGGCGAGTCAATGCGGCGGGTCAATCAAGGGGGGTTTTCCGCATCCGGGCGATCGCAACAAACTCTTTACAATAACTTTAGACGCAAGTTGTTAGCCATTTGCTACTGGAATTGCTGGAGCAGATTGCGACAAACCGTAGCGAACCAAGGAGCAATTGCCCATGCCTGTTGAAACGAATAACAAAATGAAATCTCCTCGCCGCCGTCAGTTCGGCGGGGGATTGTTGATTCTATTTACCTTACTGTTGGTGTTAAATTTTGTCGTGCCGTCCTTCTTTGGGCAGCGCACCCCGCAAATTGCTTACAGTGACTTTGTGGCGCAGGTGCAATCTGGCAAGGTCGCCCAAGCCTTAATTACGCCAAATCGCATCGAGTTCACCTTGAAGCCAGAGGCAGCGGGAGATCCTGCCCAACCGCAACAAGCACCCCAGGTTTACAGTACAACACCGCTTCCGGTTGATCTGGATCTGCCCAAGATTCTACGGGAAAACGATGTGGAATTTGGCGCACCCCCACCCAGCAACAATGGCTGGATTGGGACGCTGTTGAGTTGGGTCGCCCCACCGCTCATCTTTTTTGGTATCTGGGCTTTCTTGATGAATCGCCAGGGGGCTGGACAGGCTTCGCTCACCGTAGGCAAGAGTAAGGCTCGGATTTACTCCGAAGGGAGTACAGGGGTAAAGTTCCCTGATGTGGCAGGCGTGGACGAGGCAAAAGCAGAACTGCAAGAAATTGTCGATTTCCTGAAAAACGCTGATAAATATACTCGCTTAGGAGCCAAGATTCCTAAGGGCGTGCTGTTGGTGGGTTCTCCCGGTACGGGTAAAACTTTGCTGGCAAAAGCGATCGCGGGGGAAGCAGGCGTGCCTTTCTTCAGCATCTCTGGTTCCGAGTTCATTGAATTATTTGTGGGTGTGGGTGCTTCCCGTGTCCGCGACCTGTTTGAGCAAGCCAAGAAACAAGCTCCCTGCATTGTGTTCATTGATGAATTGGATGCTTTGGGTAAGTCCCGCAATCAAGGTGGGATGTTTGGCGGCAATGATGAGCGCGAACAAACCCTGAACCAGTTGTTAACCGAAATGGATGGCTTTGAGGCAAATACAGGAGTGATTCTGTTAGCGGCAACCAACCGTCCCGAAGTGTTGGATCCAGCCTTGCGTCGTCCTGGTCGGTTCGATCGCCAGGTTGTGGTCGATCGCCCGGATAAAATCGGACGATCTGCGATTCTCCAGGTTCATGCCCGGAATGTAAAGCTTGCCGATGATGTGGATTTGGAAAAGATTGCCGTTCGGACTCCCGGATTTGTGGGGGCGGATCTGGCAAATCTGGTGAATGAAGCAGCGTTGCTGGCTGCCCGCAATGGTCGTCAAGCAGTTGTGATGGCAGACTTTGCCGAAGCGATCGAACGAGTGATTGCGGGACTGGAGAAGAAATCTCGTGTGCTGAACGAGATGGAAAAGAAAGTTGTGGCGTATCACGAAGTGGGTCATGCCATTGTGGGGGCATTGATGCCGGGAGCCGGAAAGGTGGAAAAAATCTCGATCGTGCCGCGTGGTGTAGGTGCTCTGGGTTACACGCTGCAACTGCCTGAGGAAGACCGCTTCTTGATGGCAGAAGACGAAATTCGGGGACGGATTGCCACCCTGCTGGGGGGACGATCGGCAGAAGAGTTAATTTTTGGCAAGGTTTCTACTGGAGCCAGCGATGACATTCAGAAAGCAACGGATCTGGCTGAACGGTCTGTAACCCTATACGGCATGAGCGATACCCTGGGACCGATCGCCTTCGAGAAGCAACAAATGCAGTTCCTGGATGGCTATCAATCTCCCCGGCGGACAGTGAGTCCCAAGGTTACAGAAGAAATCGACCAGGAAGTGAAGGAGATTGTGGACACTGCCCACCACGTCGCCCTGGCAATCCTCAGTCAAAATCGACACATCCTGGAAGAAACTGCTCAGGAATTACTGAGTCGGGAAGTGATGGAAGGAGACTCGCTGCGCGATCGTCTAAACCAGGCAACTCGTCCAGCAGAACTTGATAATTGGCTGCTCAAGGGCAAACTTCCAGGAGACATTCAGCTCATGCAAGAGACGCTAGCTTAATTCCTCACTCCATAGCTGATGGTTTGGAGATCCCGACGAGCGGGATCTTTTTTTGTGCGTTTTGTTTTCTTTCGGGAATCCTATAAAAAGTTCGTTGTCATCACAACATGAAGGAAAGTTAAAAATGGGGCTATTTGATAAAGTATTTGGCACTCAAACCAAAGCTCAAGAAATGTTTAGTCCGGCTGAAGCGTATGCTGCAATTACCCTGGCTGCGATCGCCTCAGATGGGTATCTTGCAGATGAAGAGGTGGAAGGGTTTATTGCCAGTCTAAACCGGATGCAATTGTTCAAAAGCTACTCCGGCGATGTGATGCGCCGCATGATTGACAAATTGTTTGGCATTCTCAAACGAGAAGGACCTGGCGCGTTGTTTGGCGCGGCTAAAACCTCTTTGCCCCATGAAATGGCAGCATCGGTGTTTGCAGTGGCAACAGACCTGATCCTGGCAGATGGCGTGGTGACAGAGGAGGAACAGAGTTTCCTGAATCAACTTTATGCAGAACTAGACATTCCCGAAGATGTTGCATTGAAGATTGTTGAAGTGATGATGCTTAAAAACCGGGCGTAATGTCTAGCGTTGGTCATGCAGCCGAACCTCGACTCAACGTTCAAGCCTATGCTTCCGGCTTCAGTACAGGTGGTGCTCTAAATTGCTGGGGTGCCACTTTTTTTTGGGTATTATTATGTAGCAATCAACGTATAGAACTAAAATTCCTGTAAATCGATGAAAAATGGGTCACTGTCCAAGTTAATGTACTCATCAAATAGTGATCGATGAGTGAGTCGTTGAGTATGAGAATGCAGTGGATTGCAACCCCGTTGTTGATGATGACCACAGCAGGCTTATTTGCTTGGTCGGCGACTCATGCCCAGCAAACCCTGCCAGTGCGAGTCGATCGCGGCTTAGAAGTTCGACGAGTCGCTGGGCAGGTGGCTCGAACCCAATCCACAGGCTCCAGACCCGCCCAGGTGGGAGATTTTTTAGCTTCCGTTGGCGATGGAATCATGACCCAAAAAGCATCGGAGGCAACTTTATTTGTGGATACTGGCATTGGAGTGGTTGACGTTTCTGAAAGTACGAACTTAACGATTCAAGAATTAGCCATTGCTCCAGACAATGGTCGGATTACGCGCTTGTTTGTTTCTCAAGGACAGGCACGCTTGAAAGTTCGCCGCTTTACGCATCGGGGGTCTAAGCTAGAAATTCGCACTCCGGTTAGTTTAAGTGGTGTTCGAGGCACAGAGTTTGGTTTAGCAATTCAGCCCAACGGCAAAACTGGCTTGGCAGTTCTGCAAGGACAAGTCGAAAGTTCTGCCCAGGGACGTGCTCTGGCGGTTAATAGTGGGTTTCAAAATTTCACTCTGCCCGGTGAATCACCCTCCACCCCGGTTCCGTTACGAGATGACACCCGCCTGACCTACTCGTTTCGACGAGTCATCCAGGGAGGTCTCCGCAAGGTTCAGCTCACTGGGCAAGTCGATCCCGTCAATGCGGTGTTTGTGAACCGAGTGCCCCAAGTGACCGATCGCAACGGACGATTTGTAACCAGTTCAGAGCTTTTTCCGCCCCCATTGTTTCAAGTCGTCGTGCGAACTCCCCTTAGCAAAGAGCAGCAGTACGATTTGGTATTTCGGTAAGATGCACTAACCATAGGGTTGCTCAGGGTGAAACTGATGAATTGGCGATTTCGTGACTATGGATGGCGCTTATGCCCAGGAGCCGTAATCGCGATCGGGTTAACAGTTCTTTTTAGAGTTGGGGTTTTCTCTCCTTTAGAGGAATTAGCCTATCTCTCATTGTTTCACCTGCGCGGTGCCCAACCCTGGGACGATCGCATTGTTCTGATCGCCATTGATGACCCTAGCATTCAAAAAATCGGTCGATTCCCCTGGTCACGCCAGCAATACGCCAAATTATTGCAGGTGTTGTCCCGCTCATCGCCCAGCATTGTCGCCTTAGGGTTGGTTTTCTCAGAACCCACTCCAGACGATGCCAAGTTTGCAGCGGCAATGGCTCAATCGGGGCGAGTTGTTTTGGCTCAGGCAAAAGATGGCGAGAACTTGAATTTGCTGCCCGTCCCATTGCTTCAGCAGGAGGCGATCGCGACAGGGCATATTCTGTATTCCAGAGGCTTGGATGGCATTACTCAAAATGTGCCCACGATTGTGGATAACGTCCCCGCGCTTGGTTTGGCGATCGTCGAAGCTTACTCTCTAACCAAAGAGAAAGTCATCCCTGAGCGATTGAAAGAGCAAATTTGGATTAATTGGGCAGGTTCAGTTCAATCCTTACCGCAGTATTCTTTTGTCGATGTGATTCAAGGTAACGTAAGGGCAGACGTTTTTCGAGACAAGATTGTGCTGGTGGGTGTGACTGCCAGTGCTATCAGCCCTCTAGCAACCCCTTACAATCGTGCTCCGCCTGCCAGTGGAATTCACCTTCATGCAGCGGTTGTAGACACACTCCTGAAAGGCGATGGATTACACAAGTCTGCTCGCTTTTGGTTTCTGCTAATTTTGCTGCTGGGTGGTCCGAGTTTGAGTCTATGGTTCAGCTATTTGCGGGAGAGAACTCGCCTCTGCTGTTGGGCAAGTTTGTGCCTGGGCTGGCTGCTCCTGGGTTTGCTGGGTTTTAAGGCGAATGTTTGGATGCCTGTTGCTATGCCGCTGACGTTGTTCACCATGACGACAGTCGCCACCAGCTTCACCGAGCGCTTCAGAACAGATCTGCTCTTACGACGACAGATTCAGCATTTGTGGCAGAGTTACCGACAAGATCTGGTCGTGCCCCAGGCGATCGAGCAAGGGCAAACGATCGCGCCGCCTCTGCGTTCATCTGAAAGCGTGAAGAAATTAGCAGAATTGGCAGAGCAGTTTGGACGATCGCAGTCTACTCAGGCGGCGATCGCTCGCAGTTTGCCGGTAGGTTTGGTTGCTGCAAATTTGGATGGGACAGTTTGGTTTTGCAATCCGGTTGCAACTCAATGGCTGACGATTCAACCGGGAGAAAATTTGCAGCAGCATCTAGTGCCGACCTGGTTGGATGAAAAAGCCTGGGAAGCAGTTCTGCAAGCCTTACATCAAGCTGAGGCGCTCCAATCCAGATTTATTCAGCAGGGCGATTGCTGGTATGAACTCACTCTAGAGCCTTTGAGCTACACCTCACACCTGGGCACAGCCGCGCAGGAGCCGAACGGATTGATGGTTATTCTGTCTGATATCACCACGCAGAAGCAGGCAGAAGCAGCGCTTGAACGCCAGGTGCAGGAATTACATCAGCTCAGTCGGATGAAGGATGACTTTTTGAGTACCGTATCTCATGAGTTAAGAACCCCCCTCACAAACATTCAAATGGCGATCGAATTACTCAAAATTGCCAAAACTCCAGAAGCAAAAGCGCAATATCTGAGAATTCTCCAAACCGAGTGTAAGCGAGAAGTTGAATTAATTAATGATCTGCTGGACTTGCAACGATTAGAAGCAGGTGTTCAATCATTCAACTGGCAACCTTTAGATATGTCGCTTTGGTTGCCCAGAGTGATTGAGCCATTCTATGAACGGGCAGAAGCGCACCACCAAATTCTACAACTGGATTTGGCACCCCAATTGCCGATCGTGATTTCGGATGAGAGTAGTTTAGAACGGGTTTTGGCTGAACTTATGAACAATGCCTGCAAATACACTCCGCCCAATGAAACAATTCAAATATCTGCTCACGCCTCCGCAGAAGATTTACATCTAAGGGTTAGTAATGGAGGAGTTGAAATCCCACAGCAGGAATTAACCCGAATATTTGACAAGTTTTATCGCATTCCCCAAACCGATCGCTGGAAGCGAGGTGGAACAGGGTTAGGGTTAGCCCTAACCAAAAAACTGATTGAGCATTTGGGTGGCTCAATTACTGCAACTAGCAGTTCTGGACAGATTACCTTTGCCCTTTCCCTACCCATTAACAAGCCATTTCAGGATATAATACGCTTGAACTATGCACCTTGAAGAGAGCGATCGTTCATTGGCTGAGGGTCGTGACGTAAATAGCAGCCGGAGTTGGTCATCCTGAATAAACGGAGCGAAGTGAAGCAGTAATTGCTCAACTAGGTTGACGGAGGTAGGACTTTGGCAGAAGATGGTAAGCTTTTGCCATGAAGGAACTGCCTCCCCTCAATGGACTAAGCCACGCCGAAAAGGATGCCCTGATTGGCGGGCTGTGGCAGGAGTTGCA
>JANRIN010000053.1:0-2764 GCA_033764965.1 Leptolyngbyaceae cyanobacterium bins.302
TCCGTTACATCCGCTTTTCATCGTTTCCACTGATAGAGTGAAACCCCTACAGCTAAAACACTGATGTTTAAGCAGGAAGTTGATAGAGCGATCGAGCAAACGTCAAGACTTCTTCCTGCCGATTTTTGGGAAGGGATTCGATCATGGCAGCAAGACGATCGCTGATCGGAACCCAGAATCTCGTCTCGTTTTTCCACACCACCACAAATTGATCGGGAGTCAAGGCTTTCATTGCCACGGTTTCTCCCTGGGAATTCGCGAACTCCACTTCATAGGCGTGTGGGCCAGCTTGGGGATTCTCCCGATCGCCATAGACTTCAACGATCGTCCCCAATTCGCCTGGTCGCACATCAGTATTGGGCAGCTCAACCAGTAGTTCAATCACATCTAATAATTCTGGCTTGATCATCGTCGGCTCCGAATAAAAATCGTGGTTAATCGAGCAATATCTTCTGCATCTGGCTCTACAATCCAGCCCGTCCGCACAATCTCCTGTTGACCCGGTTCTGCTCCCGTTATGGTTAGATCTACAGAATATCGTTGTCCATATTCATCTAAATCACCCGGTATCGCTTCTCCATCCATCACCTTCTCCTGCACCTGTTCTAAAAGTAACTGATAATTTTCGGGCGTAAAACCAAGATGTTGTTGAAACATTTTGGCTTTGTTACTACCTTTCAAGCTATTCAAATCCAAAGCATAGGCAACAAGTTTCCGAGGATCAATGACAATCTGTTGGACAATATCTTCTAATTTCATACACCACTTTTCCCCCTTCTTGCTAACAAAAATAACCTATGACCTTAATTTTTCCCGGCTGGTGGTTAGCGTTTAGCGATTGGCTTTTTATCCTTTTGCCTCTGGGCAAGGGGGGAAGTCCCGCTGCTCCAGGTAGGCTGCGCCCATCCAGGCTAGGGTTTCGCTGGCCTCAAATTGATCATTGCTACAAAAAGGGGGGAGGATGTTGACCAAAAGCAAACAACGCACGGCGCAAGTTCACTAGGCCAATGCGATTGATCTGCAACTCCTCAACCGTAGCGCGTCCTGTTGGAGTCAATCCCACTACAAGTGTAAAGCCTGAATTCCAGGTAAAATGCTCCTGCCATTGTTGTTGACGGGGATGGAAAAGAGGCACCTTTTGTTCAGTAACCGGATCCATTCTTTCTGTCTTAACATGCTTGTGGTTATTGCACCCCTGGCAAGATAAGGCTAGATTTTCTAGAACCGTCTCCCCACCCCGGTAACGGGGAACAATATGCTCGACTGGGGTGTAATTAAAAGTGACAGTTTCTGCTAAGCTGCTCTACGATTAAGATTGACCCAATAATCATTCCAATCTCCATTTATCCGTACCACCCTTAATTGCAACATTGCCCAAGCATTTTCAACCGTCCACCAACAACCAGGAAGCTTTAATCGCTCCTGAATCACATAGCGATGAGCACTTTCAATCTCCCCTGAACCAATTGGTAAGTCTGCCGCAATCGCTCCTTTGTAATCAAACTGCCCCGGTCGATTCTTGATGTAACGCCATGCTGCCCGTACAGGAGCATCATCATCCTTGAGCGAGATCGGTTCAAGATGGCATTCAAGTTCATTGAGTAAGGCATTGAGATGATTACGCTTAAGGCGAAGCTTTTGAGTCTCAAGCCAGCTATTGGTGGCATGAGGAGCGCAAGTATGACTAGCGGCAGCAAGATAATCGCACAAATGGAAGAAATCAATCAAGTAACTCCCTTGCTCACCAAACTGGAGTTCAAATTGGTCGTTAATCCAAGGAGCGCCATCTCCAACCCCATGCACCAATGTCTTCTCCCCTAAGCCAGCCAGAATGGCACTATGAAGTAACTCTTCCCCTGACGCATTGGCTGAGCCTAAAGTACAGGCAAAAATAGGTAGCGATTGCTCAGGAGTACGAGACATGGCTATACGAGCTTCTTTCCAAAACACTTTGCGAGTCTTGCGACGATCAATCGACTCATCTGCTTCGCTTGATGGCTCAGTGGTCAGAGGTAGTTCAGTGGTGACAATTGGAATATAGCTGCCATCTAGCTCACTAATCAGTTGGTCAACACCTGCTTTGGCAGGAATTTCTGGATTGAAATTCTCTTGGTGAGCATCAAGCATCGCTTGAGCATGTTGTTCAGTAATCTTTTGAGCGGAGCTGACTGGAACGGAAATTCCATAATGCTCCTCCAATTTTTGGGGGATTTTGCCAAAAGCTGCGTCAGAACCAAAGTCAGTGATAATCCGCTGTAAGGGCAAAGAATAGCCTCGACAATCAACTTCGACAGTTTGAGTGAATGGCCTGACGAGTTGGCCCTCTGGCTGAGTAAAGGTCTGTTCAATGACTTCTATGGTTCCGAATTGACTGTACCAGTAGAGTTTTTTTTCGACTACGATGGGCGGCGGGGTTAGCCTTCTTAAACTCATCTGCTTGGTGTTGCTGCTGGGTGGTTGCCCAGGTTTGGAGGGTTTCCTGACCCAATTTACGAATTTCCTCCCGAATTATTTGTTCAGCATCATCGGCCCTGGTTAAATCTCCTGTTGCGTTTTCAGCAACTGAGAGTAAGGATTCAATCCTGTCTTTCAAGTCAGGAAAGCGCTCTAGCCTCTCTTCAAGGCTAGCAGTATGCCGTGTGGAGATTGAAATAGGCAAGGGTAAAGACAGGGCCATAATATTCCTCGGTTACTTTTGACAGAAAAGAAGCCTGGAGTGACTTTCCACGATTTTAACATTTTCCTGTCACTTTTAATTACACCC
>JANRIN010000112.1:0-19530 GCA_033764965.1 Leptolyngbyaceae cyanobacterium bins.302
GTCATGGAAACCGCTTGCGGATTACATAACTTCCGGCTCACTCATCGTCAACTTAAGGTGCAAAAGAAAGCAGCTTAATCAACCAATTCTTAGAGGAAGCTATTCATTTTCTAGTACATTCTTATTTCCAATAAAGTCTACTGTCCTTCTTGATAGGTTAACTTATTTCCGGTCAAGTCTAATATATAGATTTAATCACAAGTCAGTTTGATTGGTTTTATGGAATTAGTAGAGATTATACTGACGCTCATCACTCACTCTTATTCTCAAGAAACTCATTTTTGCTTCAGAAGCTCGATTCCTTAGAGTTGAATGATGATTACAAATTGATTTCCTGCTTTTAGCTTGTAGGATGCGTTAGTGCCAGCGTAACGCATCAACGAATCTTCATGAAATCGAGTTGCCCCTTTGCCGTCAACCCGATCGCGCTTTGTGATTGATGAACTGGAACGTACGATCGCTACTGATTGTTTGTTTGCAGTTGTTGGAGTTGGGTGATCGTCAGCGATCGCCTCTCGCCGTAGGTCGGGTTGAGCATCATCCAGTTCTTGATCGTTAACAAAAGTACAGCGAAACCCGACACCACAGGGCTTCATATGGATTTTCTAAAAGCGATCGCTGCAGCGATCGCTGCATTGATGATCATGAATGCGATCGCGCTAACTAGGCTTGTGGATTTTGAGGCGCGATCGCTATTCATGCCGCTGATCAGCTTGAAGTTGTTGGAGTTGGGCGATCGTTAGTTGTAATTTTTCCCCTCAAGACATCACGGCTCGTTTGATTACCAAGTTCTTCTAGAGGGATTGCCCCAGGAGTTGCTGGAACAGGGTGGGTTGAAGAATTCAAAGCTAGCTTTGAATTGCTCTGCTTCTGCTTTTGAACGGGATGAATTCCGATAACCTCTAAATTCTCTATTTCAACCGGAATCTGCCTATTGAGATTTTGATAACTACCTGAAGAACCAACCGTAGGAGCTAAAACAGTAAACCTTCCCAGTCCCAAGACTTCCCCAACATGAGCACCTTCGGGTGAAAGCGTAAAATTCGTGAACTGAGGTGGAGCCTGCAACCGAACAGCTAATCGGTATCTACCGGATTGAGTCCGTTCAAGGAAGGAATTCCGAAGTGGCTTAAAGGTTTCGAGGAGTTGAGTGAATTGGCGATCGCACTGCGTTGGGAGAACAAACTGCCAATGCCTTCAAAGAATCGCGGATGGAAAGTCTGCAAACCTTTGCCGACATCTTTGAGGTGAAGGAGCTAAAAGACACTGAGTTTGACCCTGATACCAAGGTTCATATAGCGACGGTGCAGGGGATGGTGCAGCGAACGCTTTACCCTACTGAAGATGCAGAACTGCTGACGGCTGACCAGTATGACTGCATTGTGGTGGATGAGTGCCATCGGGGATACTTGCTCGATCGCGAATTGAGCGATGCAGAATTGGAGTTTCGGGACTTTAATGACTACATTTCCAAGTACCGCCAGATGCTCGATCAATTCGATGCCGTCAAAATTGGACTCACAGCCACTCCGGCATTACACACGACCCAGATTTTTGGCGAACCCGTCTACACTTACACTTATCGAGAAGCGGTCATTGATGGTTGGTTAATTGACCACGAACCGCCCTTCCAGATCAGTACTCAACTTTCTGAAGAGGGCATTGTCTGGAATCCAGGGGATGTCTCTGCCATGAAGCCGGTGGTCGTGAATCCCCAAATCTCCTTCACACAACTGGTTGAGGCGTTGGGAACCGTCGCAGAGCCTGATGCAGTCGATGGCATTGTTGATCAGCTATTGGCGAAGTTGCGACGGAAGCGCCGATATCTGAGCCAGGGCGATCGTGAGCAACTAGAGCAATTGGCTGGAATGCCGATTCAAGATGTGGTGGCGAGTTTAAGACTCAGGGAGGTGGGTTCGATCGCTTGAATCGGCTTTTCAACGGAGAACTGGAAAATATTCTGACCGAAATTGGCGATCGCCTTTGGCAGGATGTCGCTTAATGTTGCTTATCGTGTGATTCAATAGCCATTTAGATAGCCATCTTCTAACCATGTCTGACCATCCTCCTCAATATTCCATTGCCCAGGCGCGAGACCAGCTTACTCAACTGTGATTTGATGGACAAATGCAACCTCCATACGATTCTACGACTGCCAACCGGAATTTTCTATGCTCAGGGTGTGAAGACGAACGTGCTGTACTTCACGCAGGGGAAGAAGGAGAAGGGCAATACTCAGGAAGTTTGGGTCTATGACATGCGTGCCAATATGCCTCAGTTTGGTAAGCGGACCCAACTCACGCGATCGCACTTTGCTGAGTTTGAAGCCGCGTTTGGCGATGATCCGCTGGGTAGCCCTGCCAGTCTTGCTAAACGTCGAGACACTGGTGATTAGGGGCGGTTTCGTCGTTTTACTCGTGATTGGATTGCCGATCGCAACGAAAACCTGGATATTGCCTGGTTGCGGAATGAGGACGAAAATGGCGGCGAAGAACTGCCTGAACCGTCTGCCATTGCCCAGGAAGCCATGATTGAACTGGAAGCCGCGATCGCGGAGCTTCAGGGAATCCTGGCAGAATTGGGCGAAGAAGTGGTCGAGTTGTAGCAGGGAGGTAAACCATGACACTTGAACAAGCCATTTTAGAGAAGGTGCGATCGCTACCCGATAAACAGCAGGAAATTTTGGACTTTGCTGAGTTTTTGCTCCAAAAATCCCAGGTGCCTTCTCCTCAGGAAGTGTCAACTCAGCTTGAGCCATCGCTAGCAGAGTTTTATGGCTGTATTTAAGATGAAACGTTTATCCGGCATCCTCAAGACACCCAATCCGACCGAGAACTTTTAGCATGAGATATCTGTTGGATACCAACTGCATCGTTTACTTGAGGGGAAGAAATTCCAATCTGAGGCAGAGGTTGGATCGCACTCCAGTTCAGGATGTTGCTGTTTGCTCAGTGGTAAAAGCAGAACTGGCTTATGGAGCAATGAAAAGCGCGAATCCATAACAGAATTTCGCATTGCAGCAAGGATTTTTGAGGCAATTCACCTCCTTACCGTTCGATGATCTTTCAGCAGTGGCATTTGGCACGATTCGCGCACAGTTAGAAACCGCAGGAACTCCTATTGGCGCTTATGACCTGCAAATTGCTGCGATCTCGCTTGCCAACAACCTGACCCTGATTACACACAACACCGCTGAGTTTAGCCGTGTGGATAGTTTGGCGATCGCAGATTGGGAGGTGGAAGCGTGAGTGAAGTACCCGAAGGATGGGTGCATACACTTCTTTCAAACCGACATTCCGCCCTTTGAAGTGTCACAAAGAGAATTTAGCTGCATAATTTTCTCAAGCCATCAAACAAAGGGGGTGCAGCATTAACAGCGAGTTGATAGTGCAAAACCTTGACCATCTGGGCAATGTTGCTGGATTGGTAGACGGGTTGGAGATCGTAGAGCAAGTCAATGGAGACTTGGGTGAAGACCCCCGCGAACAGATTAGCCCAGGGGTGGTGGTGAAAGCGATGATTTTGAATGGTTTAGGGCTGGCAACTGCCCCGTTGTACTTGTTTGAGCAATTCTTTAGTTAGCCGATGGCAATCAATCTGATAAGACCCGCTTTGCTGCCTTGATGCAAGAGTTCAAGTCCGGGTGGAACTTTGAGGGGTTGTATGTGGCGGATTCTGCCCTCTACAGGCAGGACAGTCTGGAGCAGTTGTCAGGATCCGATGGTTAACTCGGGTGCCCTTGACGCTGACGGCGGCATCGGAGTTAGTCAATCATTTACCCGATACTGCGTTAATTCCTACCGCCCTAGAAGGGTATCGAGTCGCATTACCTATCAACCGCAGGCATCATTAACGCTCAACTCAAGTATTGTGGCACTGCATCAGCAACGAGCTGGACGCTTTGTGTTGGCAACCAACGTCTTAGCGTCGGACCAATTGAGTGAGCAACAGGCAGTTGTGCTTGCTCGTGTACAACCTGGGACAACGCCAACTCCGCCAAGCCTTGCAACAGGCAAATCAAACGATTCCCAATCAACTGGGCAAAGGGACACCATGTCCAACCCTGCGTTGGGTGTTTCAGTGTTTCATGGCAGTCCACTTGGTGGTGCTTAATGGCGCTAAACAGGTCGTGAATCTAACGGACGATCGCCGTTGGATTCTCCAATTCCTCGGCTCTACTTGCCGACAGTACTACTTGCTACGTTGAGGCTAGGTTAATCTTTTTGTGCCAGTTGGAAGTGCGGAATGTGGGGTAGAATTGGCTGAACACCCGTACTGCTCGGACTGTAAAAATCAACTGCTATGACCAAGCCAAGATCCTCTCGCCATAGGAGATCACTTGGCTATTTGATGGCAAGGTAAGTTTGTCAATGCGCTCTTTCGGCTGCTAAATGTTTAGCGATCGCAGCATCAATTTCCTTGAGTACACCTGTAATGGTTGCAACTCTTCGTTACACATTGACCACGATTTTAGTAGCAGCGGTGCCTAACTCTACCGCTTCATGAGCAGCCAGCGCAGTTTCTAATGTGAAATAGCGAGGGTCAACTACCGGACGCAGTTGTCCGGCTTCTACTAATTGGGTTGCCTGACGCAGAATTTCCCCGTGATGGGCACGACCTTCGCCAGTCAGTAGAGGCAGAAGTACAAACACACCGGAATACGTTGCAGCCTTGCGGGAGAGGGGGAGTAGAGAATGAGTTCCCCAACCATAGTTACTTACGACATGACCATAATTACGGACTGCCTTAAACGCATCATCCAACGTAGAACCACCTACCGAGTCATAAACCACATCAAAGCCTTGACCATCAGTAAAGGACTGCACAATTTGCTCGATCGGGGTACTGTGATAGTCGATCGCCACAGCACCCAGTTGTCGTACCAGGTCATGTTTTGCAGCGGAAGCAGTCGCAAACACTTCCGCTCCCCGTGCTTTGGCAATCTGCACAGCAATATGACCGACACCACCGGAACCGCCGAGTATAAGAACTTTTTGATTGGCGTGAACATTGGCGCGATCGACCAGTCCTTCCCACGCAGTCAGAAACGCCAGAGGCAAAGCAGCCGCTTCCCGCATAGTGAGGTTGACTGGTTTTTTCGCCAGCAAATCAGCATCGACCGCTGCAAATTCAGCCAGTGACCCTTGCAGCCCACCGACTCCACCCGTCATTCCATAGACTTCATCACCGACTTGGAACGCGGTGACATCTTGTCCAACCGCTTCAACGACCCCAGCCAAATCAATTCCCAACACGGCAGGGAGAACGGGTTTGGCATGGGGTGCTTTACCAGTGCGGATTTTGCTGTCGAGCGGGTTAACGCCACTTGCCTTAATTCGTACCAGGACTTGATTGGCAGTCGGTTCCGGTCGCGGAATTTCGGCGTGGCGAAAGGTTGCCGTTTGAAAATCATCTAAAATGAGTGCGTGCATGGTTGATGATGACTCCATCGTAAATTTGCGACACCACTGTTTTGTTGTGGTTTAGTTTTTTACTCACATTCAGTGAGAAGGTTTGGAAATAGTTGTGCCTGTGGATTGTCTTGCCTTAAGATTTCATGTCTCTACAGCTTGGTTTGATGGCAAGATGTGAGTGATTTCAGATCTGTTGCCGACTACCTGTTGCAGCGGACTGTTCAACAGCATTGGTAACACGGTGTAAAGTCACGGCATCGGTGAATGACGGTGCTGTGCTTGTGCCATTTTTGAGGTCACTCGCGAGCAGTACCTTCTGTGCCATTAATCTCCAGTCTGAAGTTGCTGCCGCGCGATAGACACCCTCGAAAGTGAGCAGAAACCACAGTCCCACTGGTCATTTTGTCCTTGATCAATTACTCACGATCGGGTTGAGAGTTGAGCCTTGCTCGATCGCTTCATGAGCAGACAGGTCTGATCGCTCTAGTTTGGCGGCAGAATGGTTAGACCATAGTGGGGAGCCAGCGCGATCGTCTTTTGGATATCTGCATCCGTTACGGGGGGTGGCGGTGCAGTTGGCTCATCAACTGGAGTACCAATTTCCATGAAAAACTGCTCCAGTCCAGCGGGTGTCATCCAACATAAGACAGTGGCAGGTTGGTCGCTGATGTTAGCAAACGAGTGAGTTTGTCCTTTTGGTGAGTAGACAAAGGTTCCAGTCGTCGCTACAAAGGTTTGTTCCTCAATTTGGAACTGAATTTCTCCCGATTGCACCAGGAATGACTCATCTTCACGGCTGTGGATGTGAAGGGGTGAGCCAGTCTGAGGATAAACAACCATTTCCATTAGGGAATAGGTTCCATTCGTATCCTTGCTCACGGTCTTAAAGGTATACAAGTCGCCCAGCACCCAGTAGGATGTTCCTTGACCAGGTTGCACGACAAGACTGTTTTGATTTATTTGAGTTGTAGACATGGTAATTTCTCCACATTGATCATTGGTTGTTGGTCGCTTATTCGTTATTAGCTGGGTGTGAATTAGACGTCGATCGCGGAGAACTCTGAAAGAATCTGTTGGTACTTTGCACTCACTTGGTTCACATCATAGGTAGGAGAGATTGTCTCAATTCTGAGAGCCTTAAGCTGCCCAACACACTCACTTGCCTCAGTCAACGGCTCAGTCTCTTGTAATTTTGAAGTCACAGTCACTCCGGCTGAACAGACTGCCGCAAACAAGCAAGTGACCTTCCAAGTTTTAGCCGTTCCAATTGTTCCTGCCATACCAGCCAGGAGCGCAGCTAGAGCCGCCAGAATAATGTTTGCGGTCATGTATCGAGAGTTCTTACGCTTGAGTGCATTCCGTTGTGTCTGTGCTTTTTCAAGACTGCTAGAGATCTGTTCTTTCAACGTCTCCGATTGTGTCTCTAAGACAATGGTGTTTGTGTTCATAAATTTCCCCGAAGATAGAAGTTAACTGTGTGTATAGTTGTTCTGAACTGAGCAATTCGATTTGTTTAAGCTGAAACAGGGGGCAGGGTTCCGGGTGCTCCTAATATCTCGTCGCCAATTTCAGCGGAAATGCGTTCAGCTAGCGCCATGTCCGCTGCATCGTTTTGATTCGGTGTGCCTACTTCTGCAATCAGCCGCGCAAAGCCACTGGGGGCAGCAACGACCAATCCGCGAGCAGGTCGATCGCTTAGTACGGCAACCACGTGGGGAGTATTACGAGCAATCAAGAAACTTTCACCCGCACTGAGCACAACCTTTTCTTCACCTGCCCAAACTGTAAACTCTCCTTCCAAAACATAGAGTTGCTCAGAATAGCGAGTGTGGCGATGGGGAGGAGTCTGTGTGCCAGGTAGGAAATAGCCTTCAATCAGATCGTATTGACCGCCCGTTGTCCTGCGATCGGCAATGATGCGAAGTTGAGAACCAAATAGCCAAAGAGATTGTGTCACCATAAGATTTCTCTTGTTTTACCAAGTAACGTGTTCATATCGCCTCCTGTGATTGTTTTCATCAAACTTATGCACTCCGAAATGCTGCTCCAGCATAGGGAGAGCCAACTGCGCCACCATCCACAAAGAGTTCGATCGAGTTGACATAGGATGAATCATCCGAAGCGAGGAAGAGAACGGCTTTGGCAATTTCCTCTGCTTCTGCCCAGCGCCCCAGGGGAATTTTTTCCGCTACACGCTTCGCCATTGCATCGGCTTGCTCAGGCGGTAGAGGATTCCGGCTCCAGATTGGGGTTTTGGTGGTTCCCGGTGCCACGGTATTGACCCGAATACCGCGCGGTGCCAGATCTGTAGCGATCGATCGCGCCATGCCCCGAAGCCCAGCCTTACTGGCAGCATAAGCAGCTTGTCCGGCTTGCCCCAGTGAGCCAATAATTGAGCCATTAAAGATGATGGAAGAACCATCTTTGAGCAACGGCAGTGCGGCTTGCACCGTTAGAAACGCACCGATTAGATTGACCTGAATGATGTTTTCAAAAACCGCTTCATCCGTGCTGCCAGCAGGAGTTTTTCCGGAGATGCCAGCATTGGCGAAAAGAATGTCCAGATTGTCAAACTGTTGACCAATCTGATCGAAAAGGTCAGCACGGGCAGCCGCATCCGTCACGTCTGCCCGATAGGCAACCACGTTTGAACCGAGTTCCTCAATCGCAGCATCCAGTGTTTTCTGGTCGCGTCCAGTAATCGCAACCTCAGCACCTTCACGAATAAAAAGTTGAGCGGTGGCAAAACCGATGCCGCTATTTCCGCCAGTAATCAATGCCTTTTTACCTGCAAGTTTCATAGAACAATCTCCTTTTGGAAAATTTGGGGTTTGTGGATGTTGCAAAGTTTGAGTTAGATCTCTATCTGGTTCAGAGCCATTTTCTTAATAGTTGACCGGTCATCTACAAAAGTGTGAGCAAGTTTCATCTAACTACTTAAATCGTCCCTATGGCTTGAGCACTTGCTCAAACATCACTTGGATAAATCGTTTGAACGGTAGAATGCTTCGGGTGACTTTGACCTGTAGCATCGCTCCTTCCCAAGCACTTAAGTAGAAGTCTGCGATCGCTTCTACATCTAAATGCTGAGCCAGTTCACCGACCTGCTGAGCTTCTCTAAAACAGTTTTCATAGTGTTCACGCCACTCCGTAAACACCTCAGCTACCCGTGAGCGAAACAGGTCATGCTGATTCGCCAACTCTTGTCCTAAAGTACCAACGAGACAACCACTGCGGTAATCCATTGCTTCAAGCATTTGACAATAGAAATCCACGTGCTGGCGCAGACGAGCCAATGGAGAAAGCGTTTTGTCCGTTAGATACTTCTCTAACCTGTTCTGATAGGACTGGGCAAAACCATCAATGATTTGCAGCCCAAAATCCTCCTTGCTCTTGAAGTAATAGTAGAAAGACCCTTTGGGGACTTCAGCGGCTTGAACAACTTCCTGAATCCCAGTGTTGTTGTAGCCCTTCTCCATTAGAATTCGTCTGCCTGCCTCTAATAAGGCACCACGGGATGCTTCTTTGTTCATAATTTGTAGTTGACCGTTCATCTATAAACTTATAGTAGACGGTCAACTACAAACTGTCAACCCTCAAAACAAGGAAGCTAAGTAGACAAGGGTTAAAAAGCTCAAGGATGTAACGGCTTATGAATGAGCCAACTTCGAGGGAAATCGAAACCGTTGAGCTTGATAACCGCCAGCTTGAGCTCTGGCATCGATCCTATCCATGACGGCATAGGCTAAATCCAGTTCATGCTCAAACATATGCCCTCTCAATTCATGAGTTTTTAACTGATGCCACTCGGTTTCCATCGGATTGAGTTCTGAACAGTATTTGGGTAGGAAGAAGCAATACAGTCCACAGGCTTCCCACTCCGCCCGTTTCGCCTGGACTGCTTTGCTGGTATGCACAGGGCTATTATCTTGAACAATCACCCGAATGCTGCCGCTTTGCTCCAATCGGAGTTGGGCTTGTCGGGCTTGTTCGGTCATCATGGTGATGTAGCGATCACAATCGAAACTGCCCACGACCAAGCCATAGACGAAACTCACTAAAGGTTGCAACAAACCCAAAATGCTGACCCGCTTGCCTCGACGCGAGGTTGGTTCGATGCGTTTTTGTTCCCTCCCAATCACCCCCTTTTGTTGAGCACCTGTCTGAGGTGGTTGGCACTCAACTTCACGTTACGGTCACTGGCTAACTTTTGGGCGAGTTGCTCGCTATTGTAAGTGTGCGGCTCCTCTCGTAAGCACGCTTCGAGATATTCCAGGTCTGCTGGTTGCCAGCGTGGGTGCGCTCCGGGGCGGGGGGCATCCCACAGTCCACTTAATCCCTTAGCTTGCCAGCGCTGTAAGGTTTCTCGCACCATGCGCTCATTCCAATTGAACAAAGTGGCGATTTTCTCCCCATACATCCCTTGATGGCTCAACCGAACGACTTCGGCTCGGTCTTTCACCCGCTGTGGAACAGTCGTTGCAGTATGCAACTCGAACAAGGTGCGATCTTCGGCTGCACTTAGAAAAACCCTAAGCGAACACCCATGTTCTATCTCTCCAAATCGCTGACATTGCTGCCTTTATCTAACTTCATATGCCTTAGCTTTTCAAGCCTGATCTACTTAATTTAGTTGCAATAGCAGATTCCATAGCAGAACTCATTGGAATAAGATTTTGGCTCATATTGCTTGTACCTAAGATTTGATAAACAAACCTTAAACACTTGAAAAACACTGTAAGTCAATATCTTCATCCTAAGCTTTCTGACCAACGTTATAATTTGCAGCATTGCTTTGGAATAGGGGGGCGCACGATCGCGATGAAGTATTGGCGTGAGACGATAGCGGTTGCCCAGCGAATTTTAACTGAGTTAGGACGACGCAGGCGCAGTTTGATCTTTTGGGTCATATTTCCGATCGCTGTTTTGCTCCTGAATGGGTTAATTTTTGCAGAACGCTCTAAAACCACCTTGCCTGAACCGTTGACCTTGGGACAGGCATTAGAACGGGCTGCCCCCGCAACTTTGGTTGGAGCAGCACTGTTTTTCAGTTGCCTGGGTGGTAGTGTAGCAACGGTGGTTTCAGAACGGGAGCAACATACTCTGAAGCGCTTATTTTTGAGTCCTTTGAGTGGGGTGTCTTACTTTCTGGGCATTGGAGTGGCTCACAGCGCGATCGCCCTGGGACAAACTTTTCTGATTGGCGTGACCGCCGTTGCTTTAGGAGCCAGATTTCAGGGAGAAGTCTGGTTGGCGGCGATCGTCATTCTACTCAGCATTCTTGCCTATGTCGGCGTGGGGTTTATTTTAGGAACTCAATTGGCACAGCGAACAGACGATGTGAATACTCTGGTGGCAGCTTTTGGGGTGCCCTTGCTGATTCTGGGCGGCGCTTTTGTCCCTGCCTTCATTTTTCCTAAACTGTTGCTGGACTTAGCTCAGTACAATCCGATTTATCACATGAACGAAGCTTTGACCAAAGTTGTCGCCGAGGGGAATGGACTATCCGAAATCGCTTCTCATTTTTGGTTTTTGGTCGGTTTTGCTGGATTGATGATTGTTGCAGGCTGGGTATCCTACCGGCGAATGTTGCAAGTCGAGCGCAGATTGTAGGAAGACAGAAGGCAAAAGCGAGGAGCATCCATGCTAACGATCAACGGTCTGCATAAACGTTATGGGCAGCGATCGGTTCTGCAAGACTTGAGTTTGTCTGTTGAGGCAGGGCAGATTTATGGCTTACTGGGACCCAATGGGGCAGGTAAAACCACTACCCTCAACATTCTTTGCAATTTGCTCAATGCCGATCGAGGCACCGTTTTGATCAATCACACTCCGGTTTCAGAAAAAACCAAGCACTTCATTGGGGTGGCTCCCCAGGAAACGTTGGTTTATCGTGATCTCACCTGCGAGGAAAATCTCCAGTTCTTTGCCAAGTTGTATGGCTTGCCAGGAAAAAAACAACAGCGACGAGTGCAAGACTGTTTAGCCGCAGTCGGCTTGAGCGATCGATCTGCCAGTGTGGCGGCAACCCTGAGTGGAGGAATGCAGCGCCGGTTGAGTGTGGCGATCGCCCTGGTGCATCAACCCAAATTATTGATTTTGGATGAACCCACAACGGGACTAGATTTAGAAGCCCGATTTGCCCTGTGGGAACTGATTCGCCAGTTCAAGCGAGAAGGCATGACTATCCTGCTCACGACTCACCTGCTGGATGAAGCCGAGCGCTTGTGCGATCGCATTGGCATTCTCAAGCAAGGGAAAATTTTGGCAGAAGGCAGTCTGGCAGAATTGCGCCAACTCATCCCTGCCCAGGAAATTGTGCTGGTACAAACTTCTCAGGACGCAGCCGCGATCGCCCGGGCTGAAGCTCTCGGCTTTCCCCATCGCTATTACGGCAGCGATCTGGCGTTTTGGTTGCCAAAACCAATGGAACTCAAGGAAATTTTGATGATGTTTGAGGGCGTTTCCCTCGATTCAATCTCCCGTCAACCTGTGCGGTTGGAGCATATTTATCTGGAAGTGATGCAGCGATCGTCGATACAAACCTCGGAGATTTGACCCAGAATCAAGCGTGATGACTATCGTCATTAGTCATTGGTCACTCGCTCTCGGTACTCAGCAAAGCCACAACTGGTAGCGTGGGCAGTGCCCACCTTACCAGGAATCTAGAGTTCTTCCAGATCAGCGATCGCGGTTGGCAAGTCTGCGGTCAACACTTGAGTTCCAGTTTCAGTCACCAGCACATCGTCCTCAATGCGAATGCCACGCACATCAGTAAACTCTGCCAATCGTTCCCAGTTCACCCTGTCTTGATACCTGGCGCGACGAGCCGGATCATTGAGTAAAGCAGGCACTTGATAAAAACCTGGTTCGATCGTCACCAGCATTCCCGCCTGTAACAGACGATCGAGCCGCAGATAACCCAGCCCAAAGCGATCGCTGCGAGATCTGCCGGGGGCGTATCCTGCCAAATCCCCCAGGTCTTCCATATCATGCACATCCAAGCCCAACAAATGCCCAATTCCGTGAGGAAAAAATAGGGCATGGGCATCTTGTTCCACCAGATCAGCCGGATTCCCGCGCAAAATTCCCAGATCAACCAACCCTTCTGCCATCACGCGACACGCCAACAGGTGAATCTCCCGATATTCCACCCCTGGTTGCATTGCCGCGATGCACTGATCATGAGCAGCCAATACAACGGTATAAATGGCTCGTTGGGTGGGAGAAAATTTACCAGATACCGCCCAAGTGCGGGTAATGTCCGCTGCCCAGCCAGTAGTCACCTCTGCGCCCACATCGGCTAACAACAACTCGCCCGATCGCAAGGGATGGTAGGAGCGATCGTTGTGCAGCACTTCCCCCTGAATCGTCACAATGCTGGTGTAGGCGGGAGTGGCATTGTGGGCAATCATCACCGCTTCCATCGCGGCTCTCACCTCCACTTCAGTTTTTGCGGTGCGGGTGGCTTTTATTCCTGCCAGGTGCGCTTGAATACTGATGGCAGCAGCTTTTTGCAGTTCAGTCAATGCCTTAGCATCGTGGGTCAAGCGCAGCGTGACGATCGCCTTCGCCAGTTCTAGATCCTGGTTCTGAAGTTGATCTGTTGAAGAGAAGGATCGTTGCAAAACCTGAGTCTGCCACGATCTCGTTTTGCTGGCTTGAACGGGAATCGTAGCGCACCCCTCCGCCCAGGCTGGCAAATTTGCTAGAGGATACACTGCATCTGCTCCGAGCTGCGCGGCGATCGCCCCAGGAGTGGGAGATTCCCCATGCCACAACGCCCCAGCCGGACTATCTGCATCCATAAACAGGGTCAACTTGCCCCGCTCTAGCCGAATAACGGCATTTTCTAGAGGGAGTCCCGCGAAATACAAGAAATGACTGCTGGCACGAAACGGAAATGTATTGGCAGGAAAATTACGAGCCAGTCTAACCCCAGACCACAAAAGCACCGGACATTCAATTAACGCGGCTAATTGCTGCCGTCGGTATTGAAGCGTATCGATTAAGGAAACCGAGCGATCGCCCGTTTGCATTTCTCGCTCTACCTTCAACAATAAGTACCTTTAAAAAACTATCCGCTCTCACCAAAACACTTTCAAAAAAGCATTAGGGGTGAGAGCGGTCTAGTAGGGTCTTCAAGCTGAAACCTAACTGCCGGAAGGAATTCTATCAAGTCCGAATCTTTAAAGACTTTGTAGACCTTCTGGAATCGAACTGTTGACTAGAGAACAGCTCCGGCGCACAGTTGGCTTAATCCAGCTTGAAAACCCACGCATTTACTACTATCTTGCATGGGCATCACCTCCTTGTCCCTAAACGGTTTAGTCTCAAGAGTTTTGGAGTTTCGATGCTGCCTTTCAGCTTGCATCTTGACTCAAGATAACACAGTTCTCAGGGATGTGGGAGCGGGAAAAGATAAAAACAAAGGGAGCAAAGTTTAGCGATCTTCTTAAAGTAGCGATCTTTTGAATATGGGTACTAACTTTTCGCACTACTCTAAAGTCTGCTCATCCTACAGAGTGAGGGCAAGAGACAGTAATGTTCTATACAATCAGAATTGCGTCTTTTAACAAAACTCAATAACTCTATCGGCAGAGCACCATGATAGACGAGCGAATCATCAACGTCCTGTTAGTCGAGGACGACGAAGTAGACATTATGAATGTGCGGCGGGCATTCAAGAAGAACAACATCACTAACCCGTTGTATATTGCCAATAATGGCATCGAAGCCCTGGAAATGTTGCGGGGAACCAGTGACAAGGATGAAATTCCAATGGTTCCTTCCAGTCGGCGCATTGTCTTACTGGATTTAAATATGCCCCGCATGGGAGGGCTGGAGTTTTTACAGGAGTTGCGGGCTGATCCAAACTTGCGATCAACGCCTGTAATTGTATTGACGACTTCCAATCAGGATCGCGATCGCATCGAAGCCTACAACCTGAATGTAGCTGGGTATATTCTCAAGCCGGTAACGTTCATCAGTTTTGCGGAAGTGATGGCGACCCTGAACAAATACTGGGCACTATGCGAACTCCCGTCCCAGTTCACTCAGAGTTAGCGATTAAATCTACTGTTGGTGCAGTTTTGTCTCCTGAAATAGAATGTCCACTGGTTTCAATCCGCAACGTATAGGTCACGATCGCTGCGAACCCACAGCACAGAGCTAACACCAGCATCAACGTTGAAACGCCCCACCATCCTTTGAGAAGGGGTAAGGTGAAGGTGCCCAAAATTGCACCTGCTTTAGCAACGGCTCCGGCAAAACCCGCCCCACTCGCGCGGATGGAGGTGGGAAACACTTCTCCAGACAGCAAAAACGTGGTGGAGTTGGGTCCAGCATTCATCATCAAGTTGAAGATGAAAAAGCCTGCCAATACCGATAAAATGCCGTTGCTGGTTCCTCCCAGATTTGACCACGCTAAAACGAGTAACCCGATCGCCATGCCCAGGAAGCCCATAATCTGCAACTGAATGCGCCCCACTCGTTCTACGAGCAGCACCGCTACTAAAAAACCGACAATGAGAAATAGATCGACGATCGCAGCCCCCTTTGCTGAGGCAAGTTCTCGCGTGATGAAATTCGGTTCTCCCGCAAACGCTAACGCGCCAATGATGGTCGGAGTAAAAATTCCAACGCCGTAAGTGGCAATATCCTGCAAAAACCAGGGCAGGGATGCCAGCAGCGTATTGCGCCGAAATTGTGCCGAGAATAATGCCTTATAGGGTAATCGAGGTTCAAGACTGGGAGGATCGGTTTCAGGCGTGATTGTGACAGGCGTTTGCAGCAAAATTGTCGCCGCTGCGGATGCCGCCTCATAGTTTCCTTTGGTCAGGTAATAGCGTGGACTTTCTAGCAAGAAACTGAAGCGGAGCAGCCCCACCATGATCGCTAACACTAACCCCACTCCCAACATCCAGCGCCATCCATACGCGATCGCGGGTTGGATCGAGTCTGGATAAAGAACTTGGAAGCTATAAATGATGCCCAGCCCCGTTAACGCTCCCAATAGTGCCCCCACAGCCTGGAAGGTAAACGCCCCAATCACCATGCGTCCCCGCGATCGTGTCGGCACGTTTTCCGTGATGTAGGACACGCTGATGGGATAATCTGCACCGATCGCTACGCCTACCAAGAAGCGAAATAGGATCAAGGAAATGGCATTCCAGGCGAGAACAGTGCCAGTCGTGGCGACTATAAACAGGACAACGTCAGCCAGGAGCATCCGTTGTCGTCCAATTCGATCGGTGACGGCACCTAAGGTCAGGGACCCGACAAGAGATCCGGCAACTGCCGCGACTGCAACGGCTCCAATTTCAAAGGAACTCAAGCTGAAATCCTGCTGAAGCAAGGGCAGGGCAACACCGATGATGAAAAAATCAAACCCATCCAGGGCAATCAATCCCGCCGCAAGAAACCAGAGCGATCGCATGGCAGGAGTGATAGGGGAAGCATCCAATCGCTGTTCAAACGATCGCCGCTGTTCTGTAACAGTCGTTGCAGGAAGTGTCATCGAATCAATGGTATCCAATTAACATTTCTAACCGCTCTCATCTATCTTGCCGGAAGTAACCCTACAATTCAGCAAAACAATGGTATTCGTGAAATCTTCGACTCCTATTTCTCCCTTCATCGCTTAATCTCAGCTAAACCGTGACTCCAATCATTGAAAACAACCTGACCCTAACCATCAATGGACAACCTGTTCATTTAACTGATGTGTCACCCACGATGACGTTGTTGGAATATCTGCGCCAGAGTCGGCGAATTGGCACCAAAGAAGGTTGCGGCGATGGGGATTGTGGAGCTTGCACAGTGGCGTTGGTGAGTCCAGGGGTGGACGGCAAGCCCCATTACCAGGCAGTCAATAGTTGCCTCATCCCCCTGGCTTCTGTGGCGGGGCGGGACGTGATCACCGTGGAAGGGATTGCCAACGGACAACTGCACCCCGTTCAAGCGGCGATGGTGCAAACTGGAGGTTCCCAGTGTGGCTACTGCACTCCCGGTTTCATCATGAGTATGTTTGCGGCTTACTACGATCGCACCCTGGATGATGTGGCGATCGAGGGTAATCTCTGCCGTTGTACGGGCTATCTCCCCATCCGGCGTGCCGCCAAACTAGCAGCCGAAACCCCACCTGCCGATGCGTTCTCAGCCAAGCTAGAAGAATTCTCTACAGACATTCCCGCCTTTACTTACCAGGGCAATCAGCACCAGTTCTACCGCCCGACCCAACTCAGGGATGTATTGGACTTATTACAACAGCATCCAGACGCAGTACTCGTGGCAGGCGCAACAGATCTGGGCTTGGAAATGAGTTGGCATCGACAGCATTACCCAGTGCTGATTTCCCTGGAAGCCGTCACCGAACTGCAAGGCTTAGAACAAACGCCGGAATGGGTTGACATTGGAGCAGCGGTTTCCCTCAGCCAAATTGAAAGCCGTTTGCACGGTGTTTTTCCTAGCCTGGATGAGATGCTGCACTGGTTCGCGGCTCGTCAGGTTCGCAATCGGGCAACCCTGGGCGGTAACATTGGCACTGCTTCCCCGATCGGTGATTTGCCTCCCGTCCTGTTATCTCTCGATGCAGAACTACGCCTTGCCAGTCCCAGCGGAGAACGCATCCTTCCCCTTGCCAGCTTTTTCAAAGGCTATCGTCAAACGGATTTGCAGCCGCAGGAAGTGATTGTATCCGTGCGGATTCCTAAAGCGATCGCTCCCGGTGCCGTGACGCGCCTGAGTCAGTCCTACAAAGTCGGCAAACGGGGGACAGACGACATCAGCATTGTGGCGGCGGCATTTGTGGTGGATCTGGATGAGCAAGGGGCGATCGTTCATGCACGGCTGGGCTACGGAGGGGTGGCGGCGACTCCAGCCAGGGCAAGGGTTGTGGAGGAATGGCTGATGGGCAAACCGTGGCAGCAGGCAACAGTACAACAGGCAAAAGCATTGTTGCGAGATGCCTTCACCCCCCTGACCGATTTGCGCGGTAGCGCCGAATATCGCAAGCTGCTTGTCGCCAACCTGTTTGAGAAGTTTTTTGTAGAAATGGGCATGGGTCAAGCACTGGAGGTACGGGCATGAGCATCGCAGGACAGCCCCAGAGCCACGAAAGCGCCACAGGACACGTCAGCGGCAAAGCTATCTACACCGATGACCAACGTCTGCCTAGTGGGATGTTATCCCTTTATCCAGTCGTATCTCCCCACGCTAGAGCCAAAATCCTCAAGATTGATGTGACCGCTGCCAGTCAGGTACAGGGCGTTGTCACCGTACTCACATCTGATGATGTTCCCGGAGAAAACAATACGGGAGTGATTGTCCACGATGAGCCGCTGTTTCCTACAGATGACGTGAGTTATTGGGGACAGCCTGTGGTTTGGGTGGTGGGGGAAACCGAGGAAGCCGCTCGCCAGGGAGCCGCCAAAGTGCTGGTGGACTATGAACCGCTGCCGCCGATTCTGTCAATTCAAGCGGCGATCGCCACCGAAAACTTTCATACCAAGCCCCAACTTTGCCAGCGCGGGGATGTGCAGGTCGGCTTCCAAGCGGCTGACTGGGTGCTGGAAGGGGAAGTGGAGATGAACGGGCAAGACCACTTCTACCTGGAAACTCACACCAGTTGGGCAATTCCCGATATGGAAGGCAATTACCAGGTCTACTCCTCCACCCAACATCCCACAGAAACCCAGGTGATTGTGGGACGAGTACTCGGTTTGCCCAGCAGTCGAGTGGTGGTGACGTGTTTGCGGATGGGGGGTGGGTTTGGCGGTAAGGAATCTCAAGCCAATCCATTAGCCGCTGCTGCCGCCCTTGCCGCCCACAAAACTGGGCAACCTGTGCGGGTGCGCCTGCGCCGCCATCAAGATATGATCGTGACAGGGAAACGACATGGCTACCTGGGGCGGTACAAAGTCGGATTCAATCAGGATGGCAAGCTAGTGGCTCTAGACGTTGTCCTCTATGCCGATGGTGGTTGGAGTTTAGACTTGTCTCCTCCAGTACTGCTCCGTGCCATGCTGCATGTGGACAACGCCTACTACATCCCCCACATGAAAGTTCGCGGCTACATTGCCAGAACCAACAAAGTCTCTAATACGGCATTTCGAGGCTTTGGTGGACCGCAAGGAATGCTGGTGATTGAGGAGGTGATGGATCGAGTTGCCCGATCGCTCAACTTACCGCCAGACCTGATCCGAGAACGCAATTTCTACCACGGTTCCGGCGAGACCAACACGACGCACTATGGACAGGAACTCTTTGACAACCGCATCGATCGCGTTTGGCAGGAAGCCAAAGCCCATGCTAACTTTACCCAACGACAGGAAACGATCGCCCAATTCAACCAGAGCAATCCCTACAAAAAGCGAGGGCTTGCGATTACGCCAGTTAAATTCGGCATCTCCTTCAACAAAACTCAATACAACCAAGCTGGGGCATTGGTGTTGATCTACACCGACGGCAGCATTCAACTGAATCATGGCGGTACGGAGATGGGGCAGGGACTTCACACCAAAATGTTGCAGGTTGCAGCGAGAACCTTGGGTGTGAAGCTCGATCGCTTCCGCATGATGCCCACCAGCACGGATAAAGTGCCCAACACCTCCGCGACAGCGGCTTCTAGTGGTGCTGATCTAAACGGTATGGCGGTCAAAGATGCCTGCGAGGCTCTCAAAGCCAGACTCGCCACCTTAGCCGCCCAAATGCTGAAACTGGACAGTCCCCACGAATTGACCTTTGAAGACGATTGGATCTTTTGCGGCACTTACCCCCGCGATCGCATCTCCTTTGATGAAGTGGTGAATCACGCCTACAACAATCGCGTCTCCCTTGCTGCCACGGGATACTACCGGACCCCCAACCTCTACTGGGATGCCGCCACGCTCCAGGGCAGACCGTTTTACTACTTTGCCTACGGTGCGGCAGTGAGCGAAGTTGAAGTGGATGGCTTTACGGGCACGTTCAAGCTGCGGCAGGTAGACATTGTGCATGATGTGGGCGAATCGTTGAATCCCCTGGTGGATCAGGGGCAGGTGGAGGGGGGCTTTGTTCAGGGCATGGGCTGGTTGACGATGGAAGAGTTGGTGTGGGATGACCAGGGACGGCTGCG
>JANRIN010000075.1:0-3620 GCA_033764965.1 Leptolyngbyaceae cyanobacterium bins.302
ATGACAGGTCGATCAGTTCAGCCGCGTACTCTGGAAAGTCTCGAAGGTATTGTTCAAGGATGTCACGCCCTGAAGTTGGCTCTATTGCGAAGGCGTATAATACCTCTTCACGGGAAGGTTGGGAGTTAGCAGGCTTCATACCGTTTCTCCTGCAGTCAGGGCAGTGCGTAGAGCAGCGTATGCTTTGTCACGATAGGTTCGGATCGTTTTCTCAGATTTGCCGAGCGCCTTGGCGATCGTCATCACATCAGGTTTCGTTGAGTATATGGGAAAGTTTAGTTGAAGCATCACAATGATCCTCCTTTCAAGCGGTGGTAAAGCATTAATCGCTTCCCTCAATGCAAAACGGTAACCTTCACTGGAGAATTTGGACGTATCGAATGGATCAAAGCCTCCAGCAGCACGCTCCACCTCAGCCGTTGGCTCGCCTGTCTCCTGATCGTCGAGAGTGGTCAAGGGGTTCTGACTCCGCCAGACCTGCTCTTTGACATCGAAACACATGGTTTGCAGTGCTTTGTTGAAGCGCACCTCAAAAAAATCGAGCTGTTCCGAATAATCTCTGCGATCAATGGCAAGCAGTTCCGCAAACCGCCCGATTACCTCCTCTCGGATCAAGCTTGGGGTCAGAAATGTTCTCGTACCATCAGAACTTTCTCCTCTGGGAAAGCTATGCAAGATGCGCTCGATTAAAAGCCTATAAAGGTTTTCAAAGTGAGCGTCTGCTCTGTTTGATCGATTCGCGCGGATAAAGTAGAGTAAGCACTCACTCGGAACATAGGTTGGATCACTCTTCTGCCGTATTGTGCAATGAGCGACGAGTTCATCGCGGGAGAGCGATGCTAGTTCGATAATTTTTGCCTCGATCCTGGGAAGACGGGTGTACGGCTCTCCATGACGTGTACGCTTCCTGAGTGGAGTTATCAAAACTTCCTATCCTCCAATGTCGTCCTTGAAAGGTTGTACTGAGGCAAGAGTATCTTTATGCGACTCTCCCCTTGAAGGATTCCTCTAATTACATCCCAAATCACAATCATTTAACTTTTAGCGCTCAAAATATTACTAGAGCATGAGGTTTGAGCAGAGTGATCGCTTACGGTGTTGGGATGATTCGATCGCAGAAATGGAACGACGTAATCGCCACAACTTGGATGACAGTTCTGCTCTCAATTGATAGTTAGAGCGCGGCGAGCGATCAGCTAAACCTTGTTTCCACACGAGCTTCAAATCAAGCTAAGTTGTTCTGCCTCCAACGTCGCTTCAGCCTGCTTCTCCTCCCATTCCTCAGAAAGGTCAGAGTGAAGCTCCACCAACTCCGCCTCATCCCTGAAGCGATGCTTATGGAGCGATTTGCTGCCCTGAAGCGTTCAGAGATTCCACACAGTTACCGTTAGTTTGAACTGGGACAAACTAATCTAGCAGTTCGTGCCCTCCACAAAAACTGATAAGGTTGTCTCAGAAGATTATTCAACCCATTTACCCCGTTGCTGGAGAATGAAGGGATTTTGGGGCGTGAGCATTATCTAATGTGGGGGAATTTTCAGGGGTAAACGAACGGTAAATACGCTGCCTTTACCCAACTCGCTTTGAACTTTGACATCACCCTGATGGGAACGAGCGATCGCCCTCGCAATTGCCAACCCCAATCCGGCTCCACCTGTGTGTCGGGAGCGATCGCTGTTGACTCGATAGAACCGATCAAAAATACGAGCTTGATCTGCTGGAGCAATGCCGATACCCGTATCCTGAATGTGGATCAAGGCATGGTGATCATCTTGCTCTAAAACGACAGCGACTTCTCCTCCATCGGGTGTGTATTGCAACGCATTGGTTACCAAGTTAGAGATTAAGCGGTTCAACTGAGCTTCGTCCCCCATTACCCATAAAGGCTTGTTGACGCGAATTTGATGAGTCAGTTTGATCGCCTTGGCAATTTCTAACACAACCAATTCTTCAACCAAGTCAGCGACAAGGTCGTTTAAGCAACAAGCAGAGTGCTTGATGGAGTACGTTTTCTGATCCATCCGAGAAAGCAACAGGAGATCTTGAACTAACTGAGCCAATCGTTTGTTTTGGCGGGCAACGACCGCTAGCGTATCCTGGATTTCCGCTTCAGAGAGTGGGTGTATATCTTGTGCCGCTTCTACGGTTGCACGAATGGCTGCTACAGGGGTGCGTAATTCATGGGCAGCATCCGCTGTAAATTGCTGCATTCGCTCGTAGGATTGATAAATTGGTTTCATGGATAGCCCTGCCAACCACCAACCCGTTCCTCCTACCAAAATGACACCTGCTGGCAGCCCAATCAAAAACAACCACCACAACGTGGTGAGATGGTCATCATATTCTTTGAGCGATCGCCCCACTTGCATATATCCCCACGGCGTTCCATCTGCTGTTTTGAGCAACAAGGAGATTTGTTGATAGCGAGTGCCGTCGCTGCCTTTCACGGTCTTCCAACCTTCCTGGATGTCTGCCGAAGTTTCATCAGGGAATTGCCCCAACAGTGCGATCGCTTGCCCAGATTGTTCTAAAAAACGCAGGTAATACCCGTTTTGTTGCACAATTCCTAAAATATGCCGTCCAGAGTTATCCGATTGGCTGACACAACTTTGATTCGCCAAACATAGACCTGGTAAGGCGGCTTCCACACTAGGTTCAAGTTTTCCAGGCTGTCTTAGCTTTGACTCCAGGTTATCATGCAAGGTTCCAGAAACAGACTCTAGCTCCTGTTCCACAGCGTGCCAGTGGGAATAGGCAACCATTTGATAGGTGACTAACCCACTCAAACTCAAAATCACACCCATGACCATGGCATACCAGCCTGCCAGTCGTCCACGAGTTTGGTTGAATAGTTTATTTTGATGCATCTGGAACGTTAAAGCGGTAGCCCATACCGTGAACAGTTTCGATTAGTCCTTCGTACCCTGTCTTTGCCAGTTTACGTCGTAGGAGGCGAATTTGGGCGGCAACCGCATTACTGGTTGGCTCTGCGACCGATTCCCACAGTTGATTCATCAATTGCTCACTGCTGACAATCTGACCCGCATGTTGCATCAGATATTCCAGGGTTTGAAATTCTTTGGCAGTCAGCGTAATCCTTTGACTGGTTTGGTGAGGCGTTTGTTTGAGTAGAGAGCGAGTGCCATAATCCAGAATTAAGTTACCAACCTGAATCTGCGGTGGCTGGATTTGGGGCGATCGCCGTTGGAGGGCGCGAATTCGAGCCAGTAACTCTGCCATGCCAAACGGCTTGACTAGATAATCATCGGCTCCGGCATCGAGTCCGGCGACTTTATCCTCCATGCGATCGCGAGCGGTCAGCATCAGAATGGGCAATGGATTGTTGCGCGATCTCAATCGCTGACAAAGTTCAATCCCCGTAATTCCCGGCACCATCCAATCTAAGATAGCTAACTTATACTCAACCTGCGGGCGATCAAGATAATGCCACGCTTCCGTACCATCCTGTACCCAGTCCACGATGTACCGTTCCCGATGTAGGACTCGATGAATCGCTGCTCCTAAATCTGGCTCATCTTCCACAAGCAAAATTTTCATGCAAATTTCACCCATCTCCTCATTTCATAGTTTGACACCTCAAAATGAAATCAAGATGAAAT